>NZ_JAFGZB010000029.1:0-1215 GCF_017947305.1 Pseudomonas sp. MWU347 | reverse complement strand
AGCGGCCAGTCATCAAAGCCCCAAAAATGTCCCAAGGCGAATATCTAGTCACGCCAATCGGGCCCGTCATTGTGAGCAAGGCTAGAGGTTTCAACCATTTGCTAGCCGGAGGTAATCGCAAATAGATTTTTGCACAAATAGGCATCCTCTCTTGGGATGAAATCTTCGGGGCTTTCATTGCAGGAAAAAGCTTCGAAAACGTGGTTAATAATTTTTTTTGCTTGGTCCGTAGTAAGGACACGAATGTCTATCAGGTCAAGAAGAGCATCGGCTATCTCGTTTAAACTAATGCAGTATTCTTCAGCGGCAACCCTAAGCAGCGCTCGCATCTCCCTATATCTACTACCTGAATCTACATTGTTTTTCAGAAATTCAAGTGGCTCTTCCAGAATTTCAAAAGGATAAATCTTTTGATACCTGTCGCAGTATTCTATAAGGATCCGCCTAACCTTCACGCCATCAAATTTTTGAGAGCTAGCCCCTAACAGTGCATTAATTTTCGTATTAGCTATCCAGCTTTTCATCGCGAAATTTACCTTGCTTAGCGCTTATTTAAGGGACGTCGACTGGCGGATCTTGGCCGATTGCTGTCTGTCGTGAAGGGCTGCACCGGCACAAAGCTGACGGTAGGCTTTGCTCAGTTTCAGATTGAGCAAGCCGGTCTCTCCCCCAACCGCTCTACCAACCTTACGAGATAACCGTCGGGATCCTGGACGATGAATTCGCGCTGGCCTACTTCTACATTATCAGCCCGATACCAGGTGTCTTTGCATTCTCGATAGAGTGGAAATCCAGCCAGATCAAGTTTTTGGATGATGGGTGCGACAGCCTCAACATCAATCTGTAGGTTAATGCCCCTTCCAAACGGCTTAATCAACGGCGCAGCAAGCCATTGTCCCGCGTCCGAATCAATCTGCTCAAGCATCACTTGAGCACCATTCAAATCAAGGTATGCAAATCCGTCTTCCGGGCGTTGATAAGCTATTTTAAACCCTAAGCAAGAAACCCAAAAAGCTAGGCTACTATCCAGGTTGGTGACCATTAACTCCGGAACCAGTTTGTTACGCTCGAACATGAGATGACTTCCATTTCAAAATGCTAATTCGTGCAGGCGGCAGGTTCTGCACTTATGGCTTCGACGCCGCGACGTGATCGTGGCGAGCCCGATGATGCATGTTCGGGTTGGAATTATCGAGTCGCGTTGAGTGGCAGCTT
>NZ_JAFGZB010000028.1:0-1254 GCF_017947305.1 Pseudomonas sp. MWU347 | reverse complement strand
CCGGTATGCGTACGTCGGCAACAATCCGCTGCGCTATGTGGATCCTGACGGAAACAACAGAGCGGAAAGTGTGATCATGCTGTATTCAGCATTTCTTTCGAGCGTCCAGGGCCACTCCACGCAGGTTGTGGGGCAAATTCACAACATTCTCCATGAGGAAGGTGTGGCAATGAATCTGGCACTGAACATGGTAGGCGAAGTCGTGAGAGGGGTCGTCGGCTATGAGGGCGGTGCCGCAGGCGGCGATCTGCTTGACCTAGTCATTCCCAATATGCCTGACACCACACCCTACACCACGACCGGAGGGGTGATCGGCGGCAATATTGGCGGCGACTCCGCCACGGCCATGATTGATCCGATAGCCAACAGCGCCGGGATCGGAATGGGTCCACTGATTCCGCAGACCTCGCGGATCTCGGTCAACGCGATTGATCATGGGCTGGGCATCAGAGATGCCGTCAAGGAAATCAGCTCCTGGCGAGACGTGAAGGATGAGCTGATTCATCCAGGCCTTGATGCGGTACTCAACCCCTCCTTCATGATGGGCCGGCTCATGGCTTCGTGGATATCGATCATTCCCGCAGCACTGAATATGTTTGCCCGCGCAATAGAGGCAGAAGACATCAAAAACCGCCTTGATCCGGTAAAGATCCAGAAAATAGACAAAATGCTCGAGGACTGGAAATCGGCGGTAGAACAACGTGCCGGCTGGGCTGAAAATGCATTCGATGCACTGGGCACGGACATTGTGTACCCGGCCGACTCGCTGCCAAATATCAACCATATGACATCGGCAGAGACCCTGGCCCCCATCTCTCGCTCAGACTTGCGCCGGTTGACCAATTTTACTCTTTCCAACATCAAGCGCTCTCAAGACATGATGACGTCGTACAAAGAGATGGGGACTACCGACAATCAGTTCTTGCTGGCGCAGCGCCGAACCCGGAAAAAGGCAGCCTGAATGATCCGCTTCACGGAAGTGCGGGCATGAATCCTTCAGTGCATTGGCGTACTCCTGCTCTGTCGGCTCACGATCCCAGAGGGCTGCCGGTCAGAAACGTGGCTTATTTGCGGGCGGTGGTGGGCGCCGAAGTCGAATGCCAGATCAACCGTCAACGCCACGACTCCAACGGCCGCCTGATCGAACAATGGGACCCGCGCCTCCCCGTGCCTTGTCTGACCACTGTTTACCGGCTGAATGGCGAGGCGTTGAAAATCGACAGCGTCGACGCCGGCTGGCGCCTGAGCCTGCCG
>NZ_JAFGZB010000027.1:0-1374 GCF_017947305.1 Pseudomonas sp. MWU347 | reverse complement strand
CGAGAGTGTCAGATTTTTTGTGTGCGGGCCGGTAATGGCCTGCCGTCAGGCAGGCCTTCATTTCACCAGTTCGGCCTGATGAATCGGTCTCCATATAAAACCGCAAACTGATTCATGGCGCTTTTCCAGTCATGGGCGGCGCTGCCCCAGTTGGCGGTGATGTTTTTCAGCGCCAGCCAGATCAGTTTTGTCGCCGCCTCATCGGTTGGAAAGTGGCCTCTTGTCTTGATGATCTTGCGTAACTGCGAATTGATGCTTTCGATCGCGTTGGTGGTGTAGATCACTTTGCGTATCGCGGGTGGGAACACGAAAAATGGGATAACCCGCTCCCAGGCGCGTCTCCAAGCCGCCGCTATCGTCGGATACTGCTTGCCCCACGGCCCCGCTTCGAAGGCGTCCAGAGCCTGTTCGGCGACATCGGCATTGAGAGCTTGATAAATCGGCTTAAGGGCCTTGGCCAGTTCACGGCGCTTGTCCCACGCCGCGTAATCAAGGCTGTTGCGGATCAAATGGACGATGCATGTCTGCAGCGTTGTCTCTGGAAACACCGCACTCAAAGCCTCCGGCATACCTTTGAGCCCGTCAGTTACCGCGATCAGCACGTCTTCGACGCCCCGGGTTTTGAGGTCATTGAAGACCTTCATCCAGAACTTGGCACCTTCAGTGTTCTCGATCCAGATCCCCAAAATATCTCGGGTCCCATCCGGCAGCACGCCCAGAGCCAAGTAGATGGCCTTATTGCGAACCACGCCTTCGTCACGGATCTTGACCCGCAGAGCATCGAAGAAAATGACCGGATACATGGGCTCAAGCGGGCGTTGCTGCCAGGTACTGACTTCCTCCAGAACCGCATCGGTGACGGAGCTGATGAAGTCATGAGAGACATCTGTGCCGTACTGTTCCGAGAGGAAAGCACGAATCTCGCGAACGCTCATGCCACGGGCATACATGGCGATGATTTTGTCGTCGAAACCCGTGAAACGGCGCTCGTGCTTGGGGATCAGGATCGGGGCGAAACTGCCGTCGCGGTCTCTGGGAATATCCAGACGCAACGGGCCGTCTTCGGTCAGCACGGTCTTGCTGCTTCTGCCATTACGCTGATTACTCGAATCCTCAGGGCGCTCCGCGCCCTGAGGATAACCAAGGTGGTGCCCCATCTCGGCGCCAAGGGCTCGCTCGATCAGCGCTTTCTTAAACGCCATCGCGGCATCCTGAATAGCGTCGGCACTCATCGGGCCGCTGACGAACTGGTCGATCAGCTCTTGGGGAATGGAAGGAAGGTCACGCTGGGCCTCTCGGGCCGGTTTCTTTTTGGTCGGCATACATGCACCTCTGCGACATGTTATGCCCGAACACAAAATTTATGACACTCCC
>NZ_JAFGZB010000025.1:0-2147 GCF_017947305.1 Pseudomonas sp. MWU347 | reverse complement strand
GACGTAGAGGCTGATGGTGATTGCGTTTTCATACAAGCAACTCCTCAAGTGACAGAAAGCCCCGGCCTGACGCCTTGGCGACTGCGGTATCCCATCACCCGAAGCTGCCGGCCAGCTACTGTCAGATCTGACAGTAGCGACAGACGGCATTCGCCACGACCTGCTGATTTTTCAAGCCTTTGGGCAAGTCCGCCCGTTTGCCAGTAAACTCCCCCCTCTTTAGCCGCCCTTCATTTCCCCGCGGCCATCACCTGTTTATGTAGCGGAGTCCAACCGGCGGTGCATCGCGCCGCCCAAACCGGGCCGAGCCCGCGCACCTTGATGGACGACATCAAACGGGCATGCCAGGCGAATGATCCGCAAGCGACCCGGCAGGCGCTGGATGCGTGGGCACGGCAGCAGCCGGAAACGCTAGCCGATATGGCGGCGCGGTTTGTGCCGTTGTCGGACGCGCTGGACGGGCTCAATGGTGCGCTGTACAGCGAGACCGGGCAGCATTGGCAGGGCGAGGATTTGTGGCGGGCGATCCGTACCATTCCGGCGGCGGAACGGGTGCAGGATCCGGTGGGTGACAGCGGGTTGCCGCCGCTTTATCCGAAGTAAACCGCAAAAGATCGCAGCCTGCGGCAGCCCCTACATTTAGTCCGTGTAGGCGCTGCCGCAGGCTGCGATCTTTCAGGCGTTGGCGGTGTTATGAGGTTTGTTCACTTGCTGCCGCTTCAAGCAGTCGCGTCTCACGCATTCCCAAACCACGGGACAGCGCTGTGGCTTCGTAGAAGATTTTGCCATTGAGCTGGTCGGCGACGGCATCGCTGTTACCGCCGGCCGGGCCACGGCCCCAGGTCACGACTTCGCCGCTGGAGGTCAGCGCGGCGAAGGCATGGGTGTTGCCATAAATGGCGCGGACGTTGACCAGTCTTGCGGCAATGTTATCCGGGATCTCACCACCTCGATCAGCAGTCCCCCAGGCTACAACGGTGCCGTTGGCCCGCAGCGCGGCAAAAGCAACTCCTGCGCATACCACCTGGACGATGTCAGTCAGTACTGCAACCCGCTGCGGAATTGCCTGATTTCCCCATCCCACGACACGCCCGCTGCTGAGCAGTGCGACGAATGATCCTCTGTTAGCCGTTACCGTCAGGATTTCCTTCAGTATTGCGATGGGCGTAGGAACGTTTGCACCATATGCGCCGTCCCCCCAAGCAACAACGCTGCCATCGCTTCGTCGGGCTGTAAAGGCCCTGTGAGTAGCGCTCAGTTCGATAATGTCTGTGATCTCTCCAATCGTGGCAGGCACATTTCCTCCGGTGGAGCTGTATCCCCACGCCACTACCGCGCCGTTGGTACATAGCGCTGCAAAAGAATAGCCGGTAGCGACTAAATCAACTATGTCAGTCAATGCCGCAATGGCCGCAGGCAAATTACCTCCATAGGTTTGGTGCCCCCAAGCCACTACCGAACCATTGGCACGTAGCGCAGCAAAGGCGTAGAGGTTGCCAATCACTCTGACGACATCCCTCAGCGCAGGTATTGGCTGTGGGAGCGTTGCCCCATTACTAGGGCGTCCCCACGCCACCAGGCTCCCGTCGCGACGTAGCGCAACAAACGCGTAACCGTTGCCGCTCACCGCTACGATATTCCGCAGAAGACTGATGGGTTCCGACACGTCTCCTCCGTATCCACTCAGCCCCCAAGCCACTACCGCACCAGTGGCCTGTCGTGCCGCAAAGGCATAACCGCAAGCACTCAGCGATATGGCATCAGAAAGGTCCGGTAACGAATCCCCCAGATCCCCTCCACGGGCAGGCTTGCCCCATGCCACCAGCGCTCCACGCTCTGTCCGCGCCGCAAAGGCTGCGTTATGTAAAGCTACATCGGACATAAAATTCCCGTTCCCGCACAGGTTCTGCGGATTGATTGTCACCTGATCATCGCTGATCCGCACATGCAGCAGCCGGTCCGGCCGAGTGTCACGGAACGTCGCACCACTGACCTCGCCCTCCTCGCCGTTATACCGCCACCAGGCCTTGACCGGCTGCCGGGTGGTTGCATCCAGCGCGGTCAACCACGCAGTCCCGCCGCCATACATCTGGTAATTACCCCGCGAGCGCGCGCCCATCACCTGCAACCGGCCCGTCCCCAGCGAA
>NZ_JAFGZB010000024.1:0-3110 GCF_017947305.1 Pseudomonas sp. MWU347 | reverse complement strand
ACTCTTAAGAGTTTTGCGAATTTTCGGCGAATGTCGTCTTCACAGTATAACCAGATTGCTTGGGGTTATATGGTCAAGTGAAGAAGCGCATACGGTGGATGCCTTGGCAGTCAGAGGCGATGAAAGACGTGGTAGCCTGCGAAAAGCTTCGGGGAGTCGGCAAACAGACTTTGATCCGGAGATGTCTGAATGGGGGAACCCAGCCATCATAAGATGGTTATCTTGTACTGAATACATAGGTGCAAGAGGCGAACCAGGGGAACTGAAACATCTAAGTACCCTGAGGAAAAGAAATCAACCGAGATTCCCTTAGTAGTGGCGAGCGAACGGGGACTAGCCCTTAAGTGGCTTTGAGATTAGCGGAACGCTCTGGAAAGTGCGGCCATAGTGGGTGATAGCCCTGTACGCGAAAGTCTCTTAGTCATGAAATCGAGTAGGACGGAGCACGAGAAACTTTGTCTGAATATGGGGGGACCATCCTCCAAGGCTAAATACTACTGACTGACCGATAGTGAACTAGTACCGTGAGGGAAAGGCGAAAAGAACCCCGGAGAGGGGAGTGAAATAGATCCTGAAACCGTATGCGTACAAGCAGTGGGAGCCCACTTTGTTGGGTGACTGCGTACCTTTTGTATAATGGGTCAGCGACTTATTTTCAGTGGCGAGCTTAACCGAATAGGGGAGGCGTAGCGAAAGCGAGTCTTAATAGGGCGTCTAGTCGCTGGGAATAGACCCGAAACCGGGCGATCTATCCATGGGCAGGTTGAAGGTTAGGTAACACTGACTGGAGGACCGAACCGACTACCGTTGAAAAGTTAGCGGATGACCTGTGGATCGGAGTGAAAGGCTAATCAAGCTCGGAGATAGCTGGTTCTCCTCGAAAGCTATTTAGGTAGCGCCTCATGTATCACTGTAGGGGGTAGAGCACTGTTTCGGCTAGGGGGTCATCCCGACTTACCAAACCGATGCAAACTCCGAATACCTACAAGTGCCGAGCATGGGAGACACACGGCGGGTGCTAACGTCCGTCGTGAAAAGGGAAACAACCCAGACCGTCAGCTAAGGTCCCAAAGTTATGGTTAAGTGGGAAACGATGTGGGAAGGCTTAGACAGCTAGGAGGTTGGCTTAGAAGCAGCCACCCTTTAAAGAAAGCGTAATAGCTCACTAGTCGAGTCGGCCTGCGCGGAAGATGTAACGGGGCTCAAACCATACACCGAAGCTACGGGTATCACGCAAGTGATGCGGTAGAGGAGCGTTCTGTAAGCCTGTGAAGGTGAGTTGAGAAGCTTGCTGGAGGTATCAGAAGTGCGAATGCTGACATGAGTAACGACAATGGGTGTGAAAAACACCCACGCCGAAAGACCAAGGTTTCCTGCGCAACGTTAATCGACGCAGGGTTAGTCGGTCCCTAAGGCGAGGCTGAAAAGCGTAGTCGATGGAAAACAGGTTAATATTCCTGTACTTCTGGTTATTGCGATGGAGGGACGGAGAAGGCTAGGCCAGCTTGGCGTTGGTTGTCCAAGTTTAAGGTGGTAGGCTGAGATCTTAGGTAAATCCGGGATCTTAAGGCCGAGAGCTGATGACGAGTTACCTTTTAGGTGACGAAGTGGTTGATGCCATGCTTCCAAGAAAAGCTTCTAAGCTTCAGATAACCAGGAACCGTACCCCAAACCGACACAGGTGGTTGGGTAGAGAATACCAAGGCGCTTGAGAGAACTCGGGTGAAGGAACTAGGCAAAATGGCACCGTAACTTCGGGAGAAGGTGCGCCGGTGAGGGTGAAGGACTTGCTCCGTAAGCTCATGCCGGTCGAAGATACCAGGCCGCTGCGACTGTTTATTAAAAACACAGCACTCTGCAAACACGAAAGTGGACGTATAGGGTGTGACGCCTGCCCGGTGCCGGAAGGTTAATTGATGGGGTTAGCTAACGCGAAGCTCTTGATCGAAGCCCCGGTAAACGGCGGCCGTAACTATAACGGTCCTAAGGTAGCGAAATTCCTTGTCGGGTAAGTTCCGACCTGCACGAATGGCGTAACGATGGCGGCGCTGTCTCCACCCGAGACTCAGTGAAATTGAAATCGCTGTGAAGATGCAGTGTATCCGCGGCTAGACGGAAAGACCCCGTGAACCTTTACTATAGCTTTGCACTGGACTTTGAATTTGCTTGTGTAGGATAGGTGGGAGGCTTTGAAGCGTGGACGCCAGTTCGCGTGGAGCCATCCTTGAAATACCACCCTGGCAACTTTGAGGTTCTAACTCAGGTCCGTTATCCGGATCGAGGACAGTGTATGGTGGGTAGTTTGACTGGGGCGGTCTCCTCCTAAAGAGTAACGGAGGAGTACGAAGGTGCGCTCAGACCGGTCGGAAATCGGTCGTAGAGTATAAAGGCAAAAGCGCGCTTGACTGCGAGACAGACACGTCGAGCAGGTACGAAAGTAGGTCTTAGTGATCCGGTGGTTCTGTATGGAAGGGCCATCGCTCAACGGATAAAAGGTACTCCGGGGATAACAGGCTGATACCGCCCAAGAGTTCATATCGACGGCGGTGTTTGGCACCTCGATGTCGGCTCATCACATCCTGGGGCTGAAGCCGGTCCCAAGGGTATGGCTGTTCGCCATTTAAAGTGGTACGCGAGCTGGGTTTAGAACGTCGTGAGACAGTTCGGTCCCTATCTGCCGTGGACGTTTGAGATTTGAGAGGGGCTGCTCCTAGTACGAGAGGACCGGAGTGGACGAACCTCTGGTGTTCCGGTTGTCACGCCAGTGGCATTGCCGGGTAGCTATGTTCGGGAAAGATAACCGCTGAAAGCATCTAAGCGGGAAACTTGCCTCAAGATGAGATCTCACTGGAACCTTGAGTTCCCTGAAGGGCCGTCGAAGACTACGACGTTGATAGGTTGGGTGTGTAAGCGCTGTGAGGCGTTGAGCTAACCAATACTAATTGCCCGTGAGGCTTGACCATATAACACCCAAGCAATCTGAATGCTCGAAAGAGACCAGATTGCGGTGTGTGAAGACGCAATGAACCGAAAGTTCGCGATGCTCACAAACACCTGTATCACATACCCGATTTGCTGAAGCGAGGCCAACCGGTCACGAGTCAGTACCC
>NZ_JAFGZB010000023.1:0-6929 GCF_017947305.1 Pseudomonas sp. MWU347 | reverse complement strand
CTAGGGTGAGGGCAGCGTTCTCAAGCGTACACAGAGCCAACTGTTTGATGACCTCAACCACCGGCGCCACACGCTCGGCCTGCCCATGCGGCCAAACCGCATACAGGTTGTAATGCGCAGCAATCTGCGCCTCGTTCAACGCCACCAGCCGCCCACTGCGCAACGCATCGGCGGCGAGTAAACCGCGCACCAGCCCGGCACCAACCCCGGCTTCGGCAGCCGCAATCAGGTTCGCCGCATTATCGAAAATCACCCGCGCCGCTGGCTCTACCGGGGGCATTCCGGCCGCATCCAGCCACGGTATCCACGAGCGCCGCGTATAGCCCAACAGCGGCAATTCAAGGATCTGCGCCGGGCTCAGCGGCAACTGCAAACCATAGCGCTCAAGCAGCGCCGGTGAAGCCACCGCCAGCACCCGGTCGCCGCAGATCTGCGTCATCTCGCAGTCATCCCAATCGCCATAACCGTAACGCAACGCCAGATCCACCCGCTCGAAGCTGCTGCGATCACTGCGCGGCATCGACAGCAGCGTCACCTCGTAATCCGGAAGTCCGTCGAGCAACTCCGGCAGACGCGGATTGAGCCAGCTCTGCGCCAGTTCACTGTCGACGTCCAGGGTCAGGCGCTGCGCCACGCTGCGGTTTTTCACCGAGGACAGGGCCCGGTCGATCTGCGCCAGCCCGTCCGCTAGCACGCTGGCAAACAACTGCCCGGCATCGGTGAGGTTGCTGCCGCCGCCCTCACGTACGAACAACGGCTGACCGATGAAATCTTCCAGTGCGCGAATCTGCTGGCTGATCGCACTGTGCGTCAGGTCGAGCTTGCGCGCGGCACTGGAGAAACTGCCGCTGCGCGCCGCTTGGATGAACGCGCTCATGGACTGCACCGACGGGTATCGCTTGTACATGTTGTTAGTCCTGCTTACACCGGTTGGCAGAAATCGTCGCTGGCCGCGTGTTGCCCGGGCTTCCAATAATCGGTCACCAGGCCCGCACAAAGACGGGCCGCTCTTTTGGAGCCTGACAATGATCGCATTCACGGTTAACGGCGAACGACGCGAGCTGGATGAGGCGTCCCCCTCCATGCCCTTGTTATGGGTACTGCGTGATCAACTGAAACTCACCGGCACCAAATTCGGCTGCGGCATGGGCCTGTGCGGTGCCTGCACCGTGCATCTGGACGGTGTCGCGGTGCGTTCCTGCCAGTTGCCGCTGGCCGCCGTCGCGGGCCACAGCATCACCACCATCGAAGGCTTGTCGCCGAACGAAAGCCATCCGCTGCAACTGGCCTGGGTCGCCGAAGATGTGCCGCAATGCGGCTACTGTCAATCCGGGCAGATCATGTCCGCCGCCGCGCTGCTCAACACCGGCGCGGCGGTAACCGACGATTCGATCCGCAATGCGATGACCGGCAATATCTGCCGTTGCGGCACTTACGCGCGGATCAACAAAGCGATCAAGCGCGCGGCGAACGCGCCGAAGGAGGCGTGATGAGCCTGCGCGACGACACCTTGCTCGAACCGTCACGGCGGGTGTTTCTCAAGCAAGCGGCGACGGTGGCTTCGGGCCTGGCGATTGCCTTGTATCTGCCGTCCGGCAGCGCCGCCAGCGACCCGAAAGCTCCGGCGCCGGCCACCGAATTCGAGCCCAACGCCTGGGTGCGGATCTTCCCCGACGGCACAGTGAAACTGGTGGTGCACAAACACGATTCCGGCACCGGCACGCAAACGGCGTTGGCCGCGTGTGTGGCCGAAGAGCTGGATGTGAACCCGATGACCGTGCAGGTGATCACCCCGGAAGATCCGTTCTTCGACACCTACATTCACCCGGTCTGGAAAGTCTTCTCCACCGGCGGCAGCACCAGCGTGTCGCTGGAATACGAGCGCCTGCGTATGGCCGGGGCCACGGCGCGGGCGCTGCTGATCGCGGCGGCAGCGCAGCAATGGAAAGTCAGCCCCGACAGCTGCAGCACCGAAGAAGGTCGGGTGGTTCATCTGCCCAGCAAACGCAGCCTCGGCTACGGCGAACTGGTCGGCGTGGCGGCGCATTTGCCGGCGCCGGCCAGTGTCACGCTGAAGGATCCGACGCAGTTCAAATACATCGGCAAACTTCGGCACAAGCGCGATGCCACGGCCAAGGTCTGCGGGCGCTTCAAGTACAGCATCGACGTGCAGTTGCCGGGGATGCTGGTGGCAGTGATTCAGCGCGCGCCGGTGGTCGGGGCGAAAGTCGTCAGCGTGAATTCGGCGGCGGCACTGCAGGTGCCGGGCGTGCGCCAGGTGCTTGCAATCCCCGGGCGCCCGGACGTGCTCGGCGGCAATCTGGAAGGCGTCGCGGTGCTGGCCGAGACGTTCTGGGCGGCGCAGCAGGGGCGTAAAGTGCTGGAGATCAAATGGAGCGATTCGCCGCTGGCCGGGTTCGACAGCGCGGAACTGGCCAAGGCCCAGGCGGCCGCTATTTCCGACCCGAACAGCCAAACCATCAAAGCCATGACGCATGGCGATGTCGGCGCGCAATGGCCGCAAGCGGCGCAACTGATCGAAGCCGATTACCGCATGCCGTACAAGGTGCAGAACCCGCTCGAGCCAATCTGCATCACCGCGCACGTGCAGGACAGCGCGATCACCTATTGGGGCGGCGTGCAGGTGCCGTCGTCGGCGCTGGAAGCGGCGCAAACCGTATGCGGCATCGCCAAGGACAAGGTCACCATCAATGAGCTGGTGTCCGGCGGCAGCTTCGGCGCGCGGGAGGCCAAATACTGGTTGTTCGAGGTGGCGTATCTGGCGCAGCAGATGGGTGTGCCGGTGAAATTACTGAACAGTCGCGAAGATGAAATGCACGCACTGTTCAATCACCCGGCGACGCTGCACCGGGTCAGAGGCGCGCTGGATGCCCAAGGCAAACTCAACGCACTGCAACTGCACGCGGTATCACCCGCCTCGCCGGAGCAGTGGGAGCCGGGCTATTTCGAACGCCCGGATCACATGGATTACAGCACCACCGAAGCGATCACCGCGTGGGACTTCGCCTACCGTCCGCCGCATCTGGAGCTGAACTGGGTCAAGCACGAAAGCCATGTGCCCAGCGGCTGGTATCGCTCGGTGAGCTTCATCCCCAACGTGTTCGCCGTCGAGAGTTTCATGGACGAACTGGCCCATGCGGCAGGCGCGGATCCGCTGGCGTTCCGTCTGGCCAACATGCAGGAGCGGCCACGGCATGTGGCGGTGCTGAAACAGGCTGCCGAACGCGCCGGATGGGGCCAGCCGTTACCGCCCGGCACTGCGTTGGGCATTGCGACCAATCAGGGTTACAGCAGTTTTATTGCGGTGGTGGCGCGGGTCGCGATGGTCGATGGCAAGCCGAAAGTGGAGAAGCTGACCTGCGTGGTCGATTGCGGTCTGGCGGTGTCGCCGGGCGGGGTCGAGGAGCAGATCTACGGCGGACTGATGTGGGGCTTGGGCCATGCGTTGTTTGATCGCCTCGACATTCAACAGGGCAGGGTGGTGCAGAGCAATTTCCACGACTACCGCGTGACCCGCATGTCGGACATGCCGGCCACCGACATCGTGGTGCTGGATGGCGAGCCGGGCAAGCCCGGTGGCGTAGGCGAGTTGGGCAGTCCGTCGGTGGCGCCGGCGATTGCCAACGCCTTGTTTGCGCTGACCGGCGTGCGCCAGCGCTCAACGCCGCTGAGTCTGGGGTAAGCGCCATGGACCTGCGTCTGCTGCGGTACTTCATGGCCCTGGCCGATGAGCTGCATTTCGGCCGGGCCGCCGAACGTTTGCACATCTGCCAGCCGCCGCTGAGCCAGCAGATTCGCCTGCTGGAGGAGGAGCTGGGCACGCCGTTGTTCGAGCGCAGTCACCACCGGGTCGAACTGACAGCGGCGGGGCAGATGCTCAAGGAGCAGGCGCCGCTGGTGTTCGAACAACTGGAACGGGCGCTGGACCTGACGCGCCAGACCGGGCGCGGGCAGCTTGGCGAGCTGGAAATCGGCATGATCAGCTCGGTGATGGTCGGCGTGCTGCCCAGAGCCCTGCACCTGTTTCGTGAGCGCTATCCGCAGGTGAACTGGCGCCTGCATGAAATGACCCCGGCGGCGCAGGTCAAGGCGTTGAAGGAAAAACGTATCGACGCCTGCGTGTTTCGCGTGGGTTATGACGATCCGTTGCTGCGCAACGAGTTGTTGATCTACGAGCCGATTCATGTGGTGATGCCGGCCGATCATCCGCTGGCCAGCCGCGAGCTTCTGGCCCCGGCGGATCTGGCACAGGAACCGTTTGTCGCGCTGGAACTGAAGCAGTCGCGGTTCGCCAACTTCCTTTATCAGTGCTGCATCCAGGCCGGATTCACCCCGCAGATCCGTCAGCAGGTGATCGAGGTGCAGACCTTGCTCAGTCTGGTGCGCGCCGGTTTCGGGGTGGCGCTGCTGCCTGCTTCTATCGAGCAGTTGGCCCCGGCTGGGTTGGTGTTTCGCAAGCTGACACCGGCGCTGCCGGAGGTGCCGTTGTATGCGACTTACCGCGCTGACGATGCTTCGCCGGTGCTCAGGTTGTTTCTCGATACGTTGCGGGAGTTGGTGGAAACTTCAGATCACCATTGATCCCCTGTAGGAGTGAGCCTGCTCGCGATAGCAGTGTGTCAGTCAGAGTTGATGTGGCTGACAGACCGCTATCGCGAGCAGGCTCACTCCTACAGGGATTTGTGGTGTTGTTGAAGAGTTCGGCACGATCACGAACGCCTGCGGTCGTAATCTTCACACGCGAATTCCCTGTGGAGATCCAATGAGCCAGGAAGTCCTGACCACTGAAACCAACCGTCGCCAGCTGCAGCAGATCATCGCCGGGCTGTCCGACGGGGTGATTCTGCTGGAGCTCGATCAGAGCATCCTCTGGGCCAATGAGGCGGCGCTGGCGATGCACGGTGTCAGCCGGATCGGTGAGCTGGGCACTAATGCCGATGAGTATGCCAAGCGCTTCAGCCTGCGCTATCGCAACAATCATACGGTGCCCCCGGAACACTATCCGATCAGCCGCGCGGCACGCTGCGAAGCCTTCAACGACGTGCTGATCGAAGTGTCTGCCGTGAATGATCCCGAGCACGTCTGGGTGCACAGCGTGCGCAGCATGATCCTGACTGATCGCGAAGGGCAGCCGGAGTCACTGGTGCTGATCATGAGCGATGTCACCGATTGGGCGAACGCCGAGCAGCGCTTCGAAAAGACCTTCAATGCCAACCCGGCGCCGGCGGTGATCTGCCGCCTCAGCGATTTGCGCTACATCAAGGTCAATCCGGGGTTTCTGGAGATGACCGGTTACACCCGTGAGCAGGTGATCGGCACCTCGGCCTATGAAATCGACATCTTCGAGCAGGCCGAGCAAAAGGATCTGGCGATCCAGCGCCTGCGCGATGTGGCGACCATTCCGCAGATGCAGGCTCAACTGCGCCTGCCCGATGGCGGCAGCAAGCAAGTGATCGTCGCCGGGCAGCCTCTGGTGCTCAATGATGAGGATTGCATGCTGTTTTCCTTCGTCGACATGGAGCTGCGCCACAAGGCCGAAGTTGCGCTGCGTCAGAGTGAAGAGCGCTTTGCCAAGGCGTTCCGCCTGACTCCGGTGCCGATTCTGATCTGTACCGCCGACGAACAGCAGGTGATCGATGTCAATCAGGCGTTCCTCGACACCCTGGCGTACGAGAGTGACGACGTCGTCGGCAAAACCGTGACGCAGCTGAATTTCATTGACGACGATGGTGCGCGGGCCCGACTGCTGACCGCCTTGGCGAAAAGCGGACGAGTGGATCGGGTCGATGTGCGGGTGCGCAAGAAGGACGCGGATCTGCTGGAGTGCGCGGTGTCTGCGGACACCGTGAATATTCAGGACACGCCGTGCTATCTGCTGGTGCTGATGGACATCACCGAGCGCAAGCGCACCGAGCTGGAGCTGGTGGCGGCGATTGAAGAGGTGATGAAGGATGCTTCGTGGTTCAGCCGGACGCTGATCGAAAAACTGGCCAATGTGAAGAAAGTCAACTCGCCGCAACTGCCGAGCGTGTCGTTCACTGACCTGACGGCGCGTGAGCGCGACGTGCTGGGGCTGATCTGCGAAGGCCTGGCCGACAAGGAGATCGCCGCCCGCCTGAAACTCGCGCCGAATACCGTGCGCAATCATGTGGCGACCGTGTATTCCAAGCTTGATGTACACAGTCGCAGCGAGGCGATTGTCTGGGCGCGGGAGCGTGGTCTGTTTTCTGGCGAGCGCGGCGCGAAGGGTCAGCGGTAGGTGCAAATGCACTAGCTGATGCGGTGCAAATGCAGGTTCTGGTGAGATAGGGCAGTTCTTAGTCTGTTGGGGTGCGATACGAGCCTGTTGGCTTGGGATCGTCTCCCTTCGAAACAGCTAAAGGAACAGGCTCCATGATGAATCTTGCGCAGTTGCGCGCCAGCCTCGAACAGAGTTTTTCGCCATTGGCGTGCGAGTGTTCAGTGGATGGGGATCATTCGCTGACGGTGAAGTTGTATCACCCGGATTCGGGGCAGGTGGATCTGGTGATCAGTGGGTTGAAGCTCAATGCGTTGCGTACGCCTGAGTCGGTGGCGGCGCTGGTGGATGAGTTGCGGTATGAGTTGGAGAGCAATTCTTTGCGGGCTGCTCGGGATCCGGATATGGCCTAGGGTTTTGGTGTTGGTTTGTTTTGGGTGTATATCCGTTGCTGCGGTAACGGCCACTTAGGGTTCCGCCCTTACGGCGGGTCACTTTTTCCAGACGCCGAAAAAGTAACCAAAAAGGCTTTACCCTGACGTTCGGCCCTCGCTTAGGCTCGGGTTCCTTCGCTGCGGGATTCATCCGGGGGGCAGCGCCTACGGTTTGCTTCGCTGCACCTCCTCTCGCTGTGTTTGGCTGCGCCAAACGGTCGCTGCGCTCCCACCCC
>NZ_JAFGZB010000022.1:0-7684 GCF_017947305.1 Pseudomonas sp. MWU347 | reverse complement strand
CTGGCCGATAGCTGCCGCTCACGAACGGCGACTTTCGGCCAATAGCTGCCATTCATAATGAGCAGTAAACCACCCATTGCAGTCGGTCGCGCCCGAAGCAGTCGATCAAAATCATCTGCTCATTCACGGTTATGAGGGGGCGGAAAAAATTCAGACGCCTTGAAGGTCGATGTCTCAGCCCCTGTAGAGTAACGCTTCAACTACAACGCCAAACGCTGATGAGTGTTCGCGACGATTGGGGTAGTAGAGATGGTAGCCGGCAAAGGGTTGGCACCAATCTTCCAACACCCGCACAAGGCTACCGTCGCCAAGCTCCTTCGCCACCATGTCCTCTGGCAGGAAAGCCAAGCCACATCCCGCCACGGCCGCACGCAGAATTGGCACGCTGCTGTTGAATGTCCATTGGCCTTCGACGCGAGCTTTGAGTTCGTGGCCATCCTTTTCGAAATCCCATTGCATCAGGCTGCCGTGAGTCGGCAGGCGCAGGTTGATGCAGTTGTGTGCCGCCAGATCTCCCGGTTCCATCGGGTAAGGCCGATGCCGGAAATACTGAGGCGAGCCGACAACTGCAATACGCAAGGATGGACCGATCGGCACGGCGATCATGTCCTTGGCCACCTGTTCACCCAGGCGCACACCTGCGTCATAACGCTGCGCGACGATGTCGGAGAGGGCGTAGTCGACGGTGATTTCGACCTTGATGTCCGGGTAGTCGGGCAACACCTTCAGCAGCTTCGGCCAGAGGATATTGTTGGCTGCATGTTCGGACGCCGAGATCCGCACGTTGCCGGCCGGCGTGTCGCGAAACTCACTGACAGCAGCCAGTTCCAGTTCGATCTCATCGAAGCGCGGCGCCATCGACTGATACAAGCGCTGGCCGGCCTCGGTCGGCGAAACGCTGCGTGTGGTTCGCGTCAACAGGCGCACGCCCAGCCGAGTTTCTAGGGCGCGCATGGTGTGACTCAGCGCCGACTGCGAAACGCCCAGTTGCGCGGCAGCACGGGTAAAACTGCCTTCGCGGGTGATGACCACGAAGGCTTGCAGGTCGTTGAGATTGGGGCGGGACATTGATGAGTACCTCTCATGAGGAGCGCGTGATTATTCCATGAAAGCAGGTCGCGCACGGATGCGCGACCCTTGGCGCGCTGATCACAAGGTGCGTGCGTAAAAATCCGTCAGTTTGCCGATCGCCGCATCGACATAACGCGGCACCCAGTAGGTTTCGATGTGTGTGGCGCCATCGAGGATGAACACTTCCTTGTCAGTGGTGCCGATGGCTTTCGGGAACGCATCCTGGGTCATGTACAGGCTGTCGGCCTTGCTGCCGGCGATCATCAGCAAGGGTTGATTGATCAACTCGATATGGTCGGTGGCGTCGAAACGCATAAGGTCAATAAGGCTGCTGGTGGTGTATTTGAAGGTCGAGTTCGGGTGCGCGTGGGTTTTCCAGTAGTACTCATAACCTTGGCGATACAGTTCGAAAGGCAGTTCGGCAATCTGCTCGTCGGTGAGGTTGGCATCCCCCGAATACAACACTGCGCCCCCCGCTGCCTCTTGCGCGCGCGCTACTGATGCCTGTTGCAAACGTTGCTGAATGCTGTCCATTTGCGAGTCGTTGTAGCCGTTGCGGCGTACTCGACCCGAGTTGAACATGCTCACCGTCGCCAGGGATTTGAAGCGTTTGTCGGTTTGCGCCGCCGCCAACGAATAACCACCGCCGCCACAAATGCCGAGCAGGCCCAGGCGATTGTCATCCACACCAGCGAACTGG
The DNA here is from genome assembly GCF_017947305.1 of Pseudomonas sp. MWU347. NCBI lineage: Bacteria > Pseudomonadati > Pseudomonadota > Gammaproteobacteria > Pseudomonadales > Pseudomonadaceae > Pseudomonas > Pseudomonas sp. MWU347. Next base: position 5,913 of record NZ_JAFGZB010000022.1, on the reverse strand, counting down.
CTGATGAAATCGGCCATGCCGTGAATGTCTTCGATGCGATACGCCGGTTTATCGATGCTGCGCGGCTGACCACCGCTGGCGCCCTGATAGGCCGCATCGGCCGTGATGGTGATGTAGCCCTGTTCGGCGAGGCGCTGGGCATACAGACCGGCGACTTGCTCTTTTACGCCGCCATTCGGATGCGCAACCACCACGGTCGGGTAGTTCTTCTTCGCGTCGTAGTTGGCAGGAGTGTAGACGTTGGCGGCGATGTCCAGACCGTTGAGCTTATAGCTGACCGGGTGAATGTTGACCTTGCCCGGTTCGTTGCGGGTGATCGCGCCGTCGTAGGCGAGGGTGAACGGGTTCTTCTTGTAGTCGGCGGCCAAGGCTTCGCCTGCCGAGAGGCCGACCAATGCCGACATGAACGTGGCTTTGAGAGTGTTCTTCACGTGAAGCTCCTGAGCAAAAAAAGGCGGCAGTTGCAAAAGTATTTGGGTCAGTCCAGCTGTTTTTCTTTGAGGAACTGCGCGACCAGGTCAGCGATCTGCACGTTGTTCAGATCCGACATGGGGAAATGGGTATTGCCGTGAATGCCAATCTCCGGCAGGTGTATCAATCGCACATCACCGCCATGGCGATTGACCGCGTCACGCCAGAACCGGGCCATTTTCAGGCGTGCGCGCCAACTGTCCTGAGCGGGCAGATCGACTGCCTGTTCCGGGATGTTGTCGCCGTACAGGATCAGGATCGGAATGCGCGTCAGTGCCATGAATTGCTCCATCGGCACCGCTGCGCCTTGCACCGTGTCGAATGCGCTGGGAATCGGCGCCGGCACTTCACCGTCAGCAAATACGAAACTGCTGCCCGGTTCGAACGCCACGATGGCTTTGACCTTGTCGTTCTTGATCGCCGTCAACCAGCCCGGCCCGCCACCCTGAGAATGCGTAAACAGGATGCCGGGGCCGATTTTGTCGAACAGCGCCGACACACCATCGGAGACCACGCCCATGTCAAACGGCCCGGTGTTCGGCGTCATTGCCCTGAAAAACTGCTCGCGGGTCTGGGCGTCCTGTGCCACTTGCACGCCGTTGAAGTAGCGGGGCCAAAGCCCGATGCGGAACTGGTTGAACCACAGTTGTTCGTCCGGCACAGGCTTGATGGTGGTCTCGACCATGCTGCGCCCGGCATCACCACGCCGGGGCTGATCGATCAGATAGACGCCGTAGTGGCGGCGCAGAAAGATGTTCTGAAAACCCTCGCGACCATCGGCGGTGGTTTCCCAGGTCTTGGAAAACTGACCCGCGCCGTGCCACATGACGATGGGCAGCTTTCGCGCGTCCGCCGGGATTTGATAGAAGGCGTAGGCGTGGTCCCCGTGGTAGGTCTGGCCGTTGGGTGTCATCGGTTGGCGCGGGTTGAAGGTGCCCGGTGCCGTGATCATCGTTCCGCCGGCGGCGAAGCTGCCTTGTTTCTGGATCAGCAGCGGGCCTTCGGAGTGGTTCGCGCAGGCCGCCAACAGGCTCAGCAGCGTGACGCTCAGTAAATGCTTTGCAGATTTCATGTCATTTCCCCGCTGGTGCGAGCGCTAGGGTCAGCGCTGCGCTTGCCCGCTTGGCAGTCTGTGTATCGCCATGCTTTTCAAGCAGCTCGGTGACCTGGCGCAACTGTGCCGCACTCAGCCCGACGCGCAGGCTCGCCGCCATGTGCGAACGCAGTTGCGATTCCACGCCCGGGGTCGCTGCCAGCGCCCCGACTGTCGCCAGTTCGCGGCTTTGCCAGTCGAGGTTGTCGCGCTCGAAAATGTCGCCGAACAGATGGGTTTGCAGGAACCGGTTGATCACCGGAGCGAACTCGAACACCGGGCCTTTGACCGGGGCGCCGGAGATTTTCGTTTGATTCGCCATACCCGCTGCCAATAGCTCATCCCCGACCGGAATCGCCCGGTTCGGCTCACGTCCCGGCGCATCGTCAAGGCCGCGTTGTTTGCGCGCCTGCACCACGGTCATCAATTCATTCAAGGCGTTGAGGCTGCGCGGGAAGCCGACGTAGGCGTAGAGCTGCACGAGAACTTCGCGGGTTTCGCTAATGGTCAGGCCGGCATCAAGCCCTTGGTTGAGCGCCGTGTTGAGGTTGGGCATGTCGCTGGTCGCCATGAACGCCGCGATCAGTGGAATGGCTTGTTGCTGGCTCGACAAGCTGGCTGCGCTGGCGGGTGTGCTGGTCATGGTGGGCGAAGCCTCGGCTGCTTGAGTGGTGACGCTGAACATCGCCCCGACGCCAAGGCAGAGCGCCATGAGTGTAGGGAGTGCAGTGCTGTTGCGGGTGTCAGTGATCATCGTGAAGGGCTCCATCCATTGCGGGGCGCTGCGGTGTCGCTGAATCGTACGGAGGTTGGTTATGGCGATTAACCCTGATATTGCGCATGGGTTCTTGAGCCGAACTCATGAATCGACGGAGCAGTCATCGCAGAAATCCCGACGCAACCCCGCAGATTCGGGGCTTAGACGTCGACTAGCCGATTGCCCCCAACGTGCCGGCAGCGCACCTTCGACACATTCCGTAACTTCATTTACCGGCGTATTGCGCATCCGAGACCTGTTCTGCCCAAGTGACGGTCTGGCCGTCCTCGGCTTCAGCGATGGCGATGTGGGTCATGCCGTTGCTGGCCGTGGCGCCATGCCAGTGACGGGTGTTCGGTGGAATCCAGACACTGTCGCCCGGACGGATCTCCTGACGCGCGCCCCCCTCTTGCTGCACATAGCCGACGCCGGCAGTGACGATCAGCGTTTGCCCCAGCGGATGGGTGTGCCACGCCGTGCGTGCGCCCGGCTCGAAGGTCACTGTGCCGCCGCCGATGCGCGCCGGCGGTTCACCTTTGAACAGGCCATCAACGCGCACCGTGCCGGTAAAGTTTTGCGCCGCGCCCTTGACCGAGGGCTGCGCGCCGTTTGGCGTGATGCGGATTTCGCCGGCGGCCTGGGACTCTGCCGCCATCAGTGACAAAGCAACGAGTGGCGCAATCAATCGGTTCATCGGATTGGTTCTCCGGTCAGACAAGAAAAGCGGCGCCGCCCGTGGCACCGCGTTGGGCAGACTCAGAGTCCGGTCATTTTCAGTGCCGATTCCGGCAGGCGTTCACCGTGCACCTGAATCTGCGCGATCTGCTCGTTGATCACGCGCAGATCGTCGCCGGTCAATTGCAGTTCGACCGCGCCCAGATTCTCTTGCAGTCGATGGGGTTTGGTCGTGCCAGGGATCGGCACAATCCACGGTTTTTGTGCGAGCAACCAGGCTAGCGCGACTTGCGCAGGTGTCGCGTGCTTACGCTCAGCGACGACTTTCACCACATCGACCAGCGCCAGGTTGGCCTTGCGCGCTTCGGGGGAAAAACGCGGGACGAAGTTGCGGAAGTCGCTGGCGTCGAACTGCGTGTGCTCATCGATTTGACCGGTGAGAAAACCGGCGCCCAGCGGGCTGAACGGTACGAAGCCGATCCCCAGTTCTTCCAGCACCGCCAGCAGCTCCAGTTCCGGGCCGCGCCAGAACAGCGAGTATTCGCTCTGTACCGCCGTGACCGGTTGTACCGCGTGGGCCCGGCGGATGGTTTCCACACCTGCCTCAGACAGGCCGAAATGCTTGACCTTACCCTCGGTGATCAATTCCTTGATGGTGCCGGCGACGTCTTCAATGGGCACCTGCGGATCAACGCGGTGCTGATAAAACAGGTCGATGTGATCGGTACGCAAGCGCTTCAATGACGCCTCGGCGACGGCGCGGATACGCTCCGGCCGGCTATTGGTGCCGCCGCCTCGTGCGCCGGTGATCGGGTCGATATCGAAGCCGAACTTGGTGGCGATGACGACCTGCTCGCGGATCGGCTTCAAGGCCTCGCCCAGCAGCTCTTCATTGGCGAACGGGCCATACGCTTCGGCGGTGTCGAACAAGGTGACGCCTTGCTCGTGGGCCGAACGAATCAGCTTGATCATGCTGGCTTGGTCGGCTGCCGGCCCGTAGGCCGACGTCATGCTCATGCAGCCAAGGCCCAATGCAGACACTTCCAGGCCATTGCCCAACGTGCGGTTTTTCATGATGTCACTCCGTACAGAATTCGATTAATGCGTGAGAGGGTGATCGTTCAGCCAGCCGTTCACGCGTTCCATGGTCTTGCGCTCCTGCTCACCCTCCATCACAAATCCTTCCAGCACTTTGGCCTTCGGCGCGTGCTTGACCAGCACACTGCGGCTGTTGCCCAAGCCGTAACCGCCGTGGGTGTTGAAGGGGATGAGGGTCTTGCCGGTCAGGTCGTGGGCGCTGAGGAATGCGCGCACGACCGGCGGCGCGGTTTCGCCCCAGATCGGAAAACCGAGATAGATCGTGTCGTAGTCGCTGAGGGCATGAACCTTGTTCTGCAGCTCGGGCTCGAAGCCACTGTCACGCTCCTGGCGGGCCTGCTCCACGGTTTGCAGATAGTCCTCGGGGTAAGCGTGGGCCGGACAAATCTCGAACAGATCGGCACCCAGTCCACGCTGGATCAGCCCGGCAACTACACGGGTATTGCCCGAGCGCGAAAAATACGCGACCAGAATGCGCGAGCCAGAACGCGGTGTTTCACCGGCACTCTGCGTGTCGGCAAGCGACAGCAGTGGCGCGCTGGCCAATGCGGCGATCACCGTGCGCCGCAGCGGATCGTAATCGTTACTCATCGGCCGACACGCGCCTTGAGGGATTCGGGGTAGCGCTCGCCTTCGATGCGGACTTGCCCCAGCGCAGTATCAATCGCTTTGAGTTCGGCCGCATCGAGCGTGATCTCCGCGCCGCCGAGGTTTTCTTCCAAGCGATGCAGTTTGGTCGTGCCCGGAATCGGCACAATCCACGGTGCCTGCGCGAGCAGCCAGGCCAGCGCGATCTGCGCCGGTGTCGCTTGTTTCTGCGCGGCTATCTGACGGACCAACACCACCAGCGCCTGATTGGCCTGGAGCGCCGATTGGCTGAAACGCGGGACGATGCTGCGGAAATCGTCGCTGCCGTAAGTGGTCTCAGCCGTCACCGTGCCAGTGAGAAACCCCTTCCCCAGCGGACTGAACGGCACGAAGCCAATGCCCAGATCCCAAAGCGTCGGCAGGATTTCCTGCTCGGGCTCGCGCCACCACAGTGAGTACTCGCTTTGCAGCGCTGTGATCGGCTGCACCGCATGCGCACGGCGAATGGTCTGCGCACCGGCCTCCGACAGGCCGAAGTGCTTGACCTTGCCTTCGCCAATCAAGTCCTTCACTACGCCGGCTACGTCTTCGATCGGTACGTTCGGATCGACGCGGTGCTGGTAGAGCAAGTCGATGTAGTCGGTCTTCAAACGACGCAACGAGCCCTCGACGGCTATTCGAATACGTTCGGGGCGGCTGTCCAGAGTCTGCTTTGTATTGTCGGCGCCGACGGCGAAGCCGAATTTCGTGGCGATCACGACCTGGTCGCGAACTGGCGCCAGCGCCTCGCCGACTACTTGCTCATTGATATAGGGGCCGTAGAATTCGGCGGTATCGAAGAAGGTGACGCCTCGCTCAACGGCTGAGCGGATCAGTGCGATGGCTTGTTCGGTATCCGTGGCCGGGCCATAACCATGGCTCAGACCCATGCAGCCGAGGCCGAGGGCGGATACTTCGAGTGAACTGTTGCCGAGTGTGCGTTTGTGCATGTTGATCTCCCATTGGGCATGGGAAGAACAGTAAGCGCGCTAACGACTGAGGACTAGACGGGTAAATCGGCAAAGCTTGATGAGGTTTGCTCATCAGTCCCGGAAAAGGGGAGGTGGCGACTGCCGAATGAAAGCCTGAGTCACGGTAGGCCATCACCGCTCGCACACAAAAAATCTGACACTCTCTTGACCGTCCGCTTTTGGCCGAACCCAGCCGCTCATGAGAGACCGCTTTCGGCCAA
>NZ_JAFGZB010000021.1:0-9044 GCF_017947305.1 Pseudomonas sp. MWU347 | reverse complement strand
AGCTTTGCTGAATCCGGAAGTGCCAAGCTTGAAGATCCATAATCGACTCGGTCGATCAGGTCGATGTACAGTGCTAGACACCTCGGTCGGCCCCCTCTCCCTTTGGGAGAGGGCTGGGGTGAGGGTAAGCGTTTATTCGATTCCGACCTGATTACGGCCATTGTTCTTGGCCAGGTACAACCCACGATCCGCCGCCGAAATCAGCAGCCGGCAATCGCTGCCCGCCTGCGGCACCATGGTCGCCAGACCGATGCTGATGGTCAGGCTCGCCCCGTCGCCCGGGGTGTTGTGCGGAATCTTCAGCGCCGCCACGGTCTGGCGCAGTTTCTCTGCCACCAGTCGTGCGCCGCCCGGCGAGGTGTTCGGCAGCACCAGGGCGAACTCTTCACCGCCGTAGCGCGCCGGCAGGTCCGACGGTCGGGCGCTGGCGTCGCGGATCGCTGTGGCGACCTTGCGCAGCGCCTCATCGCCTTCAACGTGGCCGAAGCTGTCGTTGTAGGACTTGAAGTAATCGACGTCGATCATCAGCAACGACAACTGGCTCTGGTCGCGCAGCGAGCGGCGCCATTCCAGCTCCAGGTACTCGTCGAAGTGCCGGCGGTTCGACAGCCCGGTCAGCCCATCGGAATTCATCAGCCGTTGCAGCACCAGGTTGGTGTCGAGCAATTGCTGCTGGCTGACGCGCAACGCACGGTACGCCGCATCCCGCTGCAGCAGGGTCATGTAGGAGCGCGAGTGATAGCGGATGCGCGCCACCAGCTCGATGGTGTCCGGCAGTTTCACCAGATAGTCGTTGGCCCCGGCCGAGAACGCCGCGCTCTTGATCAGCGGGTCTTCCTTGGTCGACAGCACGATGATCGGGATGTCCTTGGTCGCCGGATGATTGCGGTATTCGCGCACCAGGCTCAGGCCGTCGAGGCCGGGCATCACCAGGTCCTGCAGAATCACCGTCGGCTTAATCCGTACCGCCTGGGCGATGGCCTGGTGCGGATCGGAGCAGAAGTGGAAGTCGATGTTCTCTTCATTCGACAGCCCACGGCGCACGGCTTCGCCGATCATCGCCTGATCGTCCACCAACAACACCATGGCGGCGTTTTCGTCGGTTTTAATGTCGTCGATCTGTAAATCATTCATGGGCGGTCACCTGAGTACTGCGGGGGCCAGGATTGCGGAATAGCCTGTTCATTTGGGGAAAACCTCCAGCAATCGTGGCGCTATCTTTTCCAGTGGACGGATTTCGACGGCCGCATCGATCGCCGCTGCTGCCTTGGGCATGCCGTACACCGCACTGCTTTGCTGGTCCTGCGCGATGGTCAGATAACCCTGCTGGCGCATGAGCTTAAGCCCTTGCGCCCCGTCGCGTCCCATCCCGGTCAATAAAACCCCGACGGCATCGCCGTTCCAATAGCTGGCGACACTTTCGAAAAACACGTCGATCGAAGGCCGGTAGATCTCGTTGACCGGCTCGGCGGTGTAGGCCAGCGTGCCGTTTTTCAATAAACGAATATGGTGGTTGGTGCCGGCCAGCAGCACCGCGCCGGCCTGCGGTGGCTCGCCTTCGCGGGCCAGGCGTACATCGAGGCCACTGGCGCTGGCCAGCCATTCGGCCATGCCCGCGGCAAACACCTGATCCACGTGCTGCACCAGCACGATGGCGGCCGAGAAATGGCGTGGCAGGCCCTTGAGCAGGACTTCCAGCGCGGCCGGTCCGCCGGCAGACGAGCCGATCGCCACCAGCCGCTTGCACGACGCCGAACTGCGGTGAGGCGTCGGCACCGGACGCGAGCGCGGGGTTTTCTCGCCGATCAGCCAGCCGATGTTGAGGATCTTGCGCAGCAACGGCGCCGCCGCTTCCTGCGCGTTCCCCGCACCAATGGCCGGGGTATCGACCACATCCAGCGCGCCGTGGCCCATGGCTTCAAAAACCCGGTGCACGTTTTGCTGACGGTCGACCGTGACGATAACGATCGCGCACGGGGTTTCGGCCATGATCCGTCGCGTGGCTTCGACGCCATCCATGACCGGCATGATCAGGTCCATCAGGATCAGATCCGGGGTGTTTTCGGCGCACAACCGCACCGCCTCGGCGCCGTTGTTGGCGACCCAGACCACCTGATGCGCCGGCTCGAAGGCCAGCGCGCGGCGCAAAGCCTCCACCGCCAGGGGCATGTCGTTGACGATTGCGATTTTCATGCCCGCGCTCCTCCAATGAGCTCAACCACTGCATCAAGCAGGGCGTCGTCATGAAAACTGGCCTTGGCTAAATAATAGTCGGCGCCAGCGTCCAGTCCACGACGCCGGTCCTCTTCACGATCCTTGTACGAGACCACCATCACCGGCAGCGATTGCAGGCGGTTGTCGCGGCGCAACAGGGTGACCAGTTCGATGCCATCCATGCGCGGCATGTCGATGTCGGTGATCAGCAAATCGAAGTCCTCCGAACGCAGCGCGTTCCAGCCGTCCATGCCGTCTACCGCGACCGCCACGTCGTAGCCGCGATTGAGCAGCAACTTGCGTTGCAACTCGCGCACGGTCAGCGAGTCGTCGACCACCAGAATCCGTTTGCGCGCCACTTCGGCGGCCTGATTGCCATGGCGGGCAATGCGCTCCAGACGCCCGGTGTTGAGCAGTTTGTCCACCGAGCGCAGCATGTCTTCGACATCGACGATCAGCACCACCGAACCGTCGTCGAGCAGCGCCCCGGCGGAAATATCCTGAACCTTGCCCAGTCGCTCATCCAGCGGCAGCACCACCAGCGTGCGCTCGCCGACAAAACGCTCGACCGCCACCCCGTAGATCGCGTCACGCTCGCGAATCACCACGACCTTGAGGGTTTCGCCGCTGCTCTGACTGGCCGGACGATTCAGCAACTGACTGGCCGCGACCAGCCCGACATGCCGACCTTCGTGCCAGAAATGCTGACGGCCCTCGATCTGCACGATGTCCTGTGGCTCCAGATCGCACATGCGTTCGATATGCGCCAGCGGAAACGCATAAGCCTCCTCGCCGACTTCGACCACCAGACTGCGCACCACCGACAGGGTCAGCGGCACTTCCAGATGAAAGCGGCTGCCCTCGCCCGCCGCCTGCTCCAGCACCACCGCGCCGCGCAGTTGCCGGACCATGTGCTGCACCGCGTCGAGGCCGACGCCACGCCCGGACACTTCGGTCACAGTGTCGCGCAGGCTGAAACCCGGCAAGAACAGGAAGGTCAGCAGTTCTTCTTCGCTCAACTGCGCGGCAGTTTCTGCCGGTGACAATTGGCGTTCAACGATGCTGCGGCGGACCTTTTCCAGATCGACGCCATTGCCATCATCGCTCAATTCCAGCACCAGCAAACCGGCCTGATGCGAGGCACGCAGGCGGATCAGGCCTTCTTCGGACTTACCCTTGAGCAAGCGTTGTTCCGGGGTTTCGATGCCGTGATCGACCGCGTTGCGCAGCAAATGAGTCAGCGGCGCTTCGAGCTTTTCCAGCACGTCGCGATCGACCTGAGTCTTCTCGCCCTCGATCTCCAGCCTTACCTGTTTGCCGAGGCTGCGCCCCAGGTCTCGAACCATGCGCACCTGACCGGTGAGCACGTCGGCGAACGGGCGCATGCGGCAGGCCAGCGCAGTGTCGTAGAGCACCTGGGCGCGCTGGCTGGCTTGCCAGGCGAACTCGTCGAGCTCGGCGTTCTTTTCCGCGAGTAATTGCTGAGACTCGGCCAGCAAACGCCGCGCATCTTCAAGGGCTTCCTGGGCCTCAAGGCTCAGCGCATGTTCCTTAAGATGCACGTTGAGGCTTTCCAGTGCCCGCAGGCCATTATTCTGCATGCGTTTGAGACGCTGCATGGTCGCCAGATGCGGCTTGAGGCGCTGGGTTTCGACCAGCGATTTACTCGACAGGTCGAGCAGGCTGTTCAGGCGTTCGGCGGTGACCCGCAGCACGCGCTCGCCGCCCTCGGTGGTGCGCTTGTTCTTGCGCGGTGCCGGGTCGGAGGTTTCCAGCGGTGTCTCGATCACTTGCGCCGGGGTTTCAATCGGTGCAGGCGCAGGCGGCGGCGCCTGCATCTGCAATTCGGCCATGGGCAGCGGCGCCACTGCGGGCGCTGCCGAAGGGTCGAGCAGGAGTCCCATCAACGCCACATACGCTTCGATGTCCGGAGCTTGCGGAGCATTGGCCGGCGTGGCGATGCGCATCAACAGATCGGTGCCCTGCAACAACGCATCGATGTGCTCGGGACGCAGCAACAGCCGCCCCTCCTGGGCGCTGACCAGGCAATCTTCCATCACGTGGGCGACGCTGACACCGCTGTCGATGCCGACGATCCGCGCCGCGCCCTTGAGCGAGTGCGCCGCACGCATGCACGATTCCAGATAGTCGGCCTGAGTCGGGTTACGCTCCAGCGCCAGCAGCCCGCTGCTGAGCACCTGGGTCTGGGCCTCTGCTTCGAGGCTGAACAGCTCCAGCAGCGAGGCGTCGCGCATTTGCTCGGGGGTCATGTGAGGCTCCGGGTCACGGCGGACAGCAGCTGTTCTTCATCCAGCCAACGCAGGCTGCGCCCCCGGAATTGCAGGACACCACGGGTGTATTTGGCGCTGGCCGTGCTGTTGTGTTCACCGCCGGCACATGACGCGGCGTCGAGAATTTTTTCATCGATGGCGTGGATGCCGTCGACCTCGTCCACCGGCACCACCACCGGTCCGCCGTGGGCGGCGATGATCAGCATGCGCGGCATGATCCGCGCGCCAGTGGCCGGTGCGGCGTTGCCATCAAGGTCGAGCAACTCGACCAGCGACAGGCACGCGACCAACGCCCCGCGCACGTTCGCCACGCCGAGCAAGGCCCGCGAACGCTGGTGCGGCAACGAGTGAATCGCCTGCAGCGGCGCTACCTCCACCAGGCTGCGGGTGGCCAGTCCCAGCCATTCCTCGCCGAGGCGGAACATCAGTAGCGAACGGGTTTTCACATCGGTTTCGACCGCCACGGCGACCGGATCGCGTTCGTCCTGCTGCAATGCATAACGGTCCAGCAGGCGCGTGGCGGCGGCGGAATACACCGCGCAGTTGCGGCAGTGAATATGCTCGGCCAGCAACGGGCACGACTTGTCGCCATGAATACCGATACGGTTCCAGCAATCATCGATGGCCCGGGCGTCTTCGTGGGTGACGTTCAAGGTGTCGGACGGGATCATCGTTTACGCTCACTGTCGGCGGTGCGACCGCTGCGGGCGGCGCGTTCCTGCAATCGTCTGGCACCGGCGCTGTCGCCCTGGGCCTGCAGCAAGGCGGCCAGGTGCATCAACGCTTCGGGGTGTTGCGGTTCAAGGTACAAAGCCTTGCGGTAATGACTCTGGGCTTCGAGCGCGGCACCGGCAACATCGCTGAGCAGACCGAGCCAGTAAAACACCTGCGCCACCGGTTCGTGACTGCGCAGATACTGCTCGCATGCCGCGCGGGCCTCGGCGCTTTTGCCTTCGTTGGCCAGCGCGGCGATGTTGGCGAGCAAGGTCGCCGCGTCCGGGTTGGCGCTTTTGCTGTTGACGGGCAACGGTGCAACGCTGGCAAACGGCCGCGGGCGCACCGGCGGTGGCAGCGGCGGCGGACTGCGCAACGGTTGGCGCACGGGCAATGGCGTGGGGGTCGGCAATGACACCGGCTCCGGCAGCGGATCATTGTGCCGACTGAAGGCGAACGACTGCGGAATACCGATCGAACGCATGCCCAGGCGCCCGAGCAGACTGCCTTCGGCCGGGCCGATGAACAACACCCCATCGACGTGAGTCAGGCGCTTGAGCACTTCGAAGACTTGCTTCTGCGTCGGCTGGTCGAAATAGATCAGCAGGTTGCGGCAGAACACGAAATCGAACGGTGGCTCACTGGCCAGCAGCGTCGGATCTAGCACATTGCCGGCCTGCAGGCGCACCTGCTCACGCACCGCTTCGCTGACCCGATGGCCGTCCTGCTCGGCGGTGAAATGACGCTCGCGAAAATCCAGATCCTGCCCCCGAAACGAGTTCTTGCCGTACAACGCCCGTCGCGCCTTGTCCACCGACAGCGGGCTGACGTCCATGCCGTCGACCTTGAACTGATGAGGCTTGAGGCCGGCATCGAGCAAGGCCATGGCAATCGAATAGGGTTCTTCGCCGGTCGAGCACGGCAGGCTGAGAATGCGCAGCGCGCGCATGTTGTTCAATTCGTCCAGCCGCTTGCGCGCCAGCTTGCCTAGGGTGGCGAAGGATTCCGGATAACGGAAAAACCAGGTCTCAGGGACGATCACCGCTTCGATCAACGCCTGCTGTTCGTCCCGCGAACCTTGCAGCAGTTGCCAGTATTCATCGCTGTGCGCCGCTTGCGAGAGCGTGATGCGTTGGCGCACCGCGCGCTCGATGATCGCCGGCCCCACCGAGGTGACATCCAGGCCGATGCGTTCCTTGAGGAAATCGAAAAAACGCTGGTCGCTGCTCATGACTGCGCCCCAAGCGGCGCCGGAAACAGCAGGCTGCGCACCGCGTCATCCAGCAAGTCGTTGACCCGCACCCACTGCACCAGCCCCTGGGCATCTTCGCGCACCGGGCCGAGGTACGGCGCCTGACGATTGTCCAGGCCATACGGCTGGAAATCCTCGGGGTTACAGCGCAGGGTGTCGGTCGCCTGCTCAAGGATCAGCCCGAGCCAGCGCGACGGCTGCCGTTCATCCGGACGGTAATGCACCAGCACCAGCCGCGTACTGGTGCGCGCCTCGGCGGGATGGCCGAAAGTCAGCGCGCTGAGGTCGATGGCCGGTACCACCACACCGCGATAGGCGAACACCCCGGCGACCCAGTTCGGCGCTTGGGCAATCGGCTTCAACGGCAGGCGCGGCAACACTTCCGCCACCTCGGTGGCGCGCAAGGCGTAACGCTCGCTGCCGATGCGAAACAGCAGGAACAACGCCTGCTTCGCCACCGGCGCAGCGCTGCGTTTGGCGGTGATTTCACTCATCAGACTTTGAATCGCGAAACGCCGCTGCGCAGCCCGACGGCCACCTGGCTCAGTTCGTCGATGGCGAAACTGGCCTGACGCAACGACTCGACGGTCTGGCTGCTGGCGTCGCCCAACTGCACCAGCGCATGGTTGATCTGTTCGGCACCGGTGGCCTGGGCCTGCATGCCTTCGTTGACCATCAACACCCGCGGCGCCAGCGCCTGCACCTGATGGATGATCTGCGACAGTTGCTCGCCGACCTGCTGCACCTCGGCCATGCCCCGGCGCACTTCTTCGGAGAACTTGTCCATGCCCATCACGCCAGCAGACACCGCCGACTGGATCTCGCGGACCATTTGTTCGATGTCGTAAGTGGCGACGGCGGTCTGATCCGCCAGACGCCGCACTTCGGTGGCGACCACGGCAAAACCACGCCCGTATTCGCCGGCCTTCTCGGCCTCGATGGCGGCGTTGAGCGACAGCAGGTTGGTCTGGTCGGCGACTTTTACGATGGTCACCACCACCTGATTGATGTTGCCGGCCTTCTCGTTGAGGATCGCCAGTTTGGCGTTGACCAGATCGGCCGCGCCCATCACCGAGTGCATGGTGTCTTCCATGCGCGCCAGGCCTTGCTGGCCGGAACCGGCGAGTACCGAGGCCTGATCGGCGGCGGTGGACACTTCGGTCATGGTGCGCACCAGATCCCGCGAGGTGGCGGCGATTTCACGTGAGGTCGCGCCGATTTCGGTGGTGGTGGCCGCGGTTTCGGTGGCGGTGGCCTGTTGCTGCTTGGAGGTGGCGGCAATTTCGGTCACCGAAGTGGTCACCTGCACCGAGGAGCGTTGGGCCTGGGACACCAGCGAAGTCAGCTCGGTCATCATGTCGTTGAAGCCGGTTTCCACCGCGCCGAACTCGTCCTTGCGATCCAGATTCAGCCGGCTGCTCAGGTCGCCGGTACGCATGATTTCGAGGATTTTCACGATGCGGTTCATCGGCGCCATGATCGCGCGCATCAGCAGCAGACCGCAGGCCCCGGCTGCGAGCACGGCCACCAGCAGCGAGACGAACATGCTGACCTTGGCCGCCGCCACGGCTTCGTCGATGTTGGCCATGGCCTGGTCAGCGACCCGTTTGTTTTCGCCGATGATGTCGTTGAGTTTCATGCGGCCGGTGTACCAGGCCGGGGTCAGCTTCTCGGTGAACAGCTTGACCGCGTCGGCTTCCAGGTTGCGCTTGTGCAAGTCGAGCACCTGATCCTGGATCTGCATGTAGGTGTCGTGATCTTTCTCGAACGCAGCGAACTCGACCCGGTCCTCGTCGGTGGTGACGGTGTTGCGGTAGTTGGCCATCTGCTCCTGCAGGCGCGTCTCGAAGGCCTTGTAGTCCGCCGCGTCTTCGCTGCTGATGCCCTGCCCTTCCTTGAGGCCGAGCAGTTCCTGGGTCTGCAGATAACTGTCGACCCACGCGCCGCGGATCATCGAGCTGTAATAGACGCCGGGAACGGCGTCATCACGCACGCTGCTTTCACTGGCTTCGATTTTCAGCAGGCGGGAATACGAAACGACGACCATCAGCAACATGATGGCGATAATCACCGCAAAGCTCGCCAAAATGCGTTGGCGCAACGTCCAGTTCTTCACAGTGATTCCTCGTGCCTAAGTCGAAATGCGGGGAGTATAGCCGAGGGCGGTGTTTCATTTATAAGACGCTTTTTAACCCTCGGGCCGGCCCGACTTGGTTCGCGGGAAGGCTCTGGGGTGGGACTGTCCGACAATCCGGGGCTGGCGTGCCAGTGATGGAATGGCAAAAAGGGGCGCTGGATCGGTCATTTGCGCCCTCGACATCTCGCCAAATAATGGCAATGCGCCTTTATGCGCAACTTCTTGCGCACTTGATCGCGTTTTTTCGCTACTCGAATTGCTACAGAGCCCGTGTGCCGGAGCCTGTAGCCGAGTGCGCAACTTCTTGCACACCACTGCGCAAGAAGTTGCGCACTTTTCGCCTTTTTTTGGCATGAAACATCTTGAAACATGACCTTTAGAGCAGTTTAACCCCCGGATCACGGAGTCCTTGGCAAACCTGGCACGCTCCTTGATA
>NZ_JAFGZB010000020.1:0-11023 GCF_017947305.1 Pseudomonas sp. MWU347 | reverse complement strand
CGGCACAGATCCATTGTGGGAGCGAGCTTGCTCGCGAAGGCGTCAGTTGCAGCACCGCCAATCCGAGGGAGTCAGCGCTTGGCCAACTCCATGATCATCCGCGACAACAGATAAATCCGCGGCGCCACGCTCGCCACTTCGGCGTATTCCTCAGGCGTATGGATATTGCCGCCGACAATCCCGAAACCGTCCAGCGTCGGCGTACCCACCCCGGCGGACAAGCTGGCATCCGCCGCGCCACCACTGCCCTCTTCGGTCAGCTTGCGGCCGATCTCGCCGTAAATCCCTTGCGCCATGGCCATCAAGCGATCCGACTCCGCCGTTTGCGGCATCGGTGGCAGGCCGCGTTTGAGGCTGGTGGTGACTTCGGTTTCAGCGATCAGCTTGTCCTGCGACACTCGCGCCAGGTCTTTCTCGATCCGGTCGAACTCTTCCGGCACCGCCGCACGCACGTCAGCCTTGGCGGTGGCGTGATCCGGGATCACGTTGGTGCGATCACCGGCCTGAAGCACGGTGAAGTTGATCGTGGTTTTCTTCGCTTCGTCGCCGAGTTTGCCCAGTTGCAGAATCTGGTGCGCCGCTTCCATCGCCGCGTTCCGCCCCAGTTCCGGCGCGACCCCGGCATGCGCCGCCTTGCCTTTGACCTCGACCAGCGCCGTCGCACTGCCTTTGCGCCACACCACTAGACCATCGGCCGGACGCCCCGGTTCGAGGTTGAGGGTCACGTCATGCGCCTTGGCGGTTTTCTTGATCAGGTCGGTGGCGACGTCGGAGCCGGTTTCCTCGCTGGCGTCAAGCAGGAAGGTGATTTGCGCGTAATCCTTGAAGTCGAGGTTCTTCAGAATTTTCAGCGCGTAGATCCCGGCGACGATGCCGCCCTTGTCGTCCATCACCCCGGGCCCGTAGGCGCGGCCGTCCTTGATGTGGAACGGGCGCTCGGCCGCGGAGCCTTCCTTGAACACCGTGTCCATGTGCGCCATCAAAAGGATTTTTGCCTTGCCGGTGCCTTTGAAGGTGGCCAGCACATGATTGGATTTTTCCGGGGTATTGGGCACCAGTTCGATGGTGGCGCCGAGCTTCTTCAGCTCATCGATGGCGATCTCGCTGACTTGTTTCAGGCCCGGTTCATAACCGGAACCGGAATCGATGTTGACCAGCCGTTCCAGCAGTTTCAGGGCTTCGGGCTGATACTGCTCGGCATCGGCCAGTACTTGCTTGTGCGGTTCGGCGAAGGCGCTGGCGGAGCTGAGGACGAGGGACAGGCCGAGACTGGCGGCCAGCAGCGAGCGGGGGAATGCGAACGTCATGAATCGATCCTTGTTTCGCGTCGGGGGGACTCAAACCGTACCTGACATCGACGCAAGGCTCTATACCGGATGCGACATCTCTGCGGCCGACACCGAACACTTGTAGGCCTTCGCCTGCTCGCGACAGCGGAGTGTCAGCCGACATCAATGCCGCTGACAGAACGCCTTCGCGAGCAAGCCCGCTCCCACAGGGGACGGCGGTGATAGATCAGACCGAATCGAGCAGTTCCTGCTTCGGCAGATCATCACTGTTGCAGATCACCCGATTGCGCCCGGTCGCCTTGGCCTCGTACAGCGCCTGATCCGCATCATTGAGCCAACGGGTCGCGTCGCCGTGTGCCGGTTCGTAAGCCGCCAGACCAATGCTCAGACTGACCTTGAGCGCCGGGTTCTGCTCGTAACCCAGAGTGGCGAAACGCTCGCGCAAGGCTTCCATGGCCTGCGCGGCATTGAACAGCGGCAGGTCAGGCAGGATCACGCAAAACTCATCGCCGCCATACCGCCCGGCGACGTCCGCAGCGCGCAGGTTCTGCTTGAGCATTTTGCTCAACTGGCGCAGCACGATGTCACCCGCCACATGCCCGTAGGTGTCGTTGATCGCCTTGAAGTGATCGATGTCGATCAACGCGATCGCTGCGCCCTGCTGCTGCCGGCGGCAACGTTGAAAGGCGATTTCCAGTTGATCCTTCCACGCGCCGTGATTGAGCAGTCCGGTGAGGCTGTCGGTGCGACTCAGGGCCAGTAGCTCACGCTTGTGCAGGCCCAGCGTGTAGGCCTGGCGAAAGCAGATCCAGCCCAGCGCCAGCGGGTACAGCATCAGCAACGGCAGGCAGGCATAAAGCTGCAGAGGCGAGGTTTGCGGGATGAACGCCGGGGCGAAAACCACCAGGCCGACGCCGATACCAAGAACCTGCGCGGCAAGACCCGCCGCGAGAAAACGTAATCCGCCGATGGCGACGTTATTCATCGCCATCATCGAAATGGTGGTGGCACTGGGCAGCGGATTGAACTGCATGGCGGCGACCCAGAAGCCGCCCATAAAGGCATCAACCAACAGATTGCGGTGTTCCGCATGGTAAGGAACGCTGGCACGACGGGCCCATTGAAACGCCAGGTGCGGCCAGAGCAGGCCATTGAACAGCATCAACGCCCAGACCCACAGCGGCGGGTCTAGCGGGTACATCGCCGCGCTCACGCACAACAGCCCCAGCACCAGCCCGAGGGTTCGCGATGTATAAAGCCTCCTGGCCAATGAAAGTCCCTTTCCCCCCTTGTTTCGCATAAGGGCCTCGACCACTCAACGGAACCTGCGAACACCGTCAGACGGATGTGCTGGAAGTCTAACAGGCAGCCGTTAAATAGCTATCACCGGCCAGCCGCTGAATACCGCGCCATCGCCGTCGCGCACAGGGCAAATTTTTAGCTATACCTGAAAGGACGAAAACGGAAAAACGACTATAAGAAGGAGGCCCATGCAGACCTACCGAGTGTTGATCATCGGCAGCGGATTTGGCGGCCAATGCGCGGCGGTCAACTTGCTCAAGGCCGGAATCGACGATTTTCGCTTGCTGGAAAGAAGGGACTTTTTCGGCGGCACCTGGTGCCAGAACACCTACCCCGGCGCGGCGGTGGATGTGCCGTCGCCGCTGTACTCGTTGTCGTTTGCGCCATTTCCCTGGACGCAGATGTTCGCCGCCCAGGCCGAATTGCATCGCTACACCGAACACGTCATCGAGCGCTTCGGCCTGCGCGAGCGCGTGGCGCTGCAAACCAACGTCGAACGCATCGAATGGGACGACGCCGAAAAGCGCTGGGCGGTGCATACCAGCAAGGGGATTTTTTACGCGCAGTTCGTGATCAACGCCTCCGGGCCGTTGAGCCAACCGGTAATCCCACCCTTTCCCGGCCTGGATCGCTTTCAGGGCAAGACTTTTCATACCAACAATTGGGATCACAGCTACGACTACCGCGGTAAACGCGTGGCCATCGTCGGCAGCGGCGCCAGTGCCGCCCAGGTGATTCCGGCGATTGCTGCCGAAGTCGAGCAATTGCACGTGTTCCAGCGCACGCCACATTGGGTGCTGCCGCGCGCCGATCGCACGTTCGGGCCTTTCCAGCGCTGGCTGCTGGGTGTCAAACCGGCGTACAAGCTGCTGCGCTGGCTGCTCTACTGGCAATTCGAAACCCGGGTGATCGCCTTCAAATACTCGAAACCGGCGATTCACCTGGTTCAGCGTCAGGCGCTGCGTTTTCTCAAGCAACAGGTGCCGGACCCGGTATTGCGCGCAAAACTCACCCCGGACTTCACCATCGGCTGCAAGCGCATTCTGCTGTCCAGCACCTATTACCCGGCGCTGACCCGGCCCAATGTCACGTTGCACAGCCGCGAACAAGGCATCGCCGCGCTCGATGAAACCGGGATCACCACCACCGACGGCCAGCACATCGACGTCGATCTGATCGTCTGGTCGACAGGCTACGACGCCACCGACGGCGTGGTCTCCTACCCGGTGACCGGCAGGCACGGCGTGCAACTCAAGGATGTCTGGGCGCAGTACCCGCGCGCCTACCTGGGCACCAGCCTGCCGGACTTTCCCAACCTGTTTATCGTCACCGGGCCCAACACCGGCATCGGGCATACCTCGGCGCTGTTCATCATCGAAGCGCAGATGAATTACATCCTCGACTGCATCCACACCCTGCAGTCAAAAGGCCTGCGCAGCATCGAAGTGCGCCCCGCAGCGGAACGTACCTACACTGCAATGATCCACCGTGAGATGGAACGCACGGTGTGGAAGTCCGGCGGCTGTCACAGTTGGTATCAGAGCAAGAGCGGTCATGTGATCGCGATATTTCCGGGCTTCAGTTTCAGCTACTACCGGTTGACCCGGACGCTGAAACCGGCTGACCACATTCTGTCCTGAACACGTAAAAGGAAGACGTCGATGCTTGTGCTGTTTGTCGCTCTCGCGGTTTTCGTGGCCTGGAGCTGGTTGAGTTATCCAGCGATCGGCCATTGGTTGTACGACCTGAGCACGGCGCTCGAGGCCAAGTTGTACAAGTTGCACAAAATCGAGGTGCCGATTGCCGAAATGACCGTCTCGACCTGGCAGGGTGGTCCCTATGAAGCGGCCAGCGCGATCCTGATGCTGCACGGCTACAGCGCCGAGAAGAATCTGTGGCTGCGCTTTGCCAGGCATTTTGTCCGCCAGTACCGGGTGATCATTCCGGACATCGCCGGTCATGGGGAAACCGGGTTCAAGGCCGGTGGCGGCTACGACATTGCGCTGCAGGCCAAGCGCATGATCCAGCTGCTGGACGTGTGCGGCGTGGAGAAAGTCCACGTGATCGGCAACTCCATGGGTGGCTACATCGCGGCATGGCTGGCAGCAACTTACCCGGAGCGGATCGCCTCGGTGGCGCTGATCGACCCGGCCGGCGTCACTGCACCGCAGGCCAGCGACATGGAGCGCCACCTCGCCCGTGGGCATAACCCGTTCCTGATCAACTCCCGGGAAGAGTTCCGCCAGTTTTATGCGATGACCATGGCCTCGCCGCCGTGGGTGCCCGGGCTGGTGCTGGACGCCATCGCCCAGCGATACGAACGCCAGCGTGATGAACTGGAAGAGATCTTCCGCGACTTCCGCGCCAGCCCGCCGATGGAGCCGAAACTGGCCGAGATCAAATGCCCGGCGCTGCTGCTGTGGGGCCGCAAGGACCGCTTGATCGACGTCAGCAGCGTGCCGGTGTGGAGCAAGGGCATCGCCAATCTGCGGGTCGAAGTGTGGGATGGCGTCGGACACATGCCGATGGTCGAACAACCGGGGAATACCGCACGGTTGTATCGGGAGTTTCTGGGCAATCAGCGATGAGTCCCAACACTATCCTTGTGATGAGGGAATTTATTGTGGTGAGGGGATTCAGCGAAACGTCGCACCGCCCCGATGGGTTGCGCAGCAGCCCCAGTTCCAGCACTAAGCTGAATCAGACACACCGCATTCTCTGGGTTGGGGCTGCTGCGCAGCCATCGGGGATAAATCCCCTCACCACAGGTAATCACGTCCGCCGATGGGGTCGAAATGAACATTCTCTACGACGAACGCCTCGATGGCCCGCTACCGGAGGTGAACAAGGCCGAGTTGCTGAAAACCCTGCAGCGCGCCCTCCCGGATCTCGACCTGCTCTGGCGTGAAGACGAACTCAAGCCTTACGAATGCGACGGCCTCTCGGCCTATCGCACCACGCCGATGCTGGTCGCCCTGCCCCGGCGACTCGATCAGGTGCAGACCCTGCTCAAGCTCTGCCATCAACACAACGTGCCGGTGGTTGCCCGGGGTGCTGGCACCGGGTTGTCGGGCGGTGCGCTGCCGCTGGAAAAAGGCCTGCTGCTGGTGATGGCGCGTTTCAACAATATTCTGCACATCGACCCGGCGGCCCGTACCGCGCGGGTGCAACCTGGGGTGCGCAATCTGGCGATTTCCCAGGCGGCCGCGCCGTTCGGCCTGTATTACGCGCCGGATCCGTCGTCGCAGATCGCCTGCTCGATCGGCGGTAACGTCGCGGAAAACGCCGGTGGCGTGCATTGCCTCAAGTACGGCCTGACCGTGCACAACCTGCTGAAAATCGAAGTGCTGACCATCGAGGGCGAACGTCTGACGCTGGGCAGCGACGCCCTCGATGCGCCGGGTTTCGATTTGCTGGCGTTGTTCACCGGCTCCGAAGGTTTGCTCGGGATCATCACCGAAGTCACGGTCAAATTGCTGCCCAAACCGCAGGTCGCCAAAGTCTTGCTGGCCAGTTTCGACTCGGTGGAAAAGGCTGGCCGCGCCGTGGCCGACATCATTGCCGCGGGGATCATTCCCGGCGGCCTGGAGATGATGGACAACCTGGCGATCCGCGCCGCCGAAGACTTCATTCACGCCGGTTACCCGGTCGATGCCGAGGCAATCCTGTTGTGCGAACTCGATGGCGTCGAAGCCGATGTCCACGACGATTGCCTGCGGGTGCGCGAGGTCATGCTCGAGGCCGGCGCCAGCGAAGTGCGGCAGGCCCGCGATGAAGCCGAGCGCGTGCGCTTCTGGGCCGGGCGCAAAAACGCCTTTCCGGCGATTGGCCGCTTGTCGCCGGACTACTACTGCATGGACGGCACCATCCCGCGCCGCGAGTTGCCCGGCGTGTTGCAAGGCATCGCCCGCCTCGGCGCCGAATACGGCTTGCGCGTGGCCAACGTGTTTCATGCCGGCGACGGCAACATGCACCCGCTGATTCTGTTCGACGCCAACCAGCCCGGCGAACTGCATCGCGCCGAAGCGTTAGGCGGGAAGATTCTGGAATTGTGCGTGCAGGTTGGCGGCAGCATCACCGGTGAACACGGGGTCGGCCGCGAGAAAATCAATCAGATGTGCGCGCAGTTCAACAGCGCTGAGCTGAGCCTGTTCCACGCGGTCAAAGCCGCGTTCGACCCGCAAGGCCTGCTCAACCCCGGCAAGAACATCCCGACTCTGCATCGCTGCGCCGAATTCGGCGCGATGCACATTCATGCCGGACAACTGCCATTCCCCGAACTGGAGCGTTTCTGATGGCTGATTTCGACGCCAGCAGCGCGCTGCTCGATCAGGTCAACGAGGCCCGGGCCAACGCCACGCCGCTGAAGATTCAGGGCGGCAACAGCAAGGCGTTTCTCGGCCGCGAAGTGGCCGGTGAAGTGCTCGACGTCCGCGCGCATCGCGGGATCGTGCGCTATGAACCGACGGAACTGGTGGTCAGCGTGCGCGCCGGCACGCCGCTGCGCGAGTTGCTCGCGGCGCTCGACGCGGCCGGGCAGATGTTGCCCTGCGAGCCGCCGGCCTTCGGCGACAGCGCCACGGTGGGCGGGATGATCGCCAGCGGACTGTCCGGGCCACGGCGGCCATGGTCAGGTTCGGTGCGCGATTTTGTCCTCGGCACCCGGGTCATCACCGGCCTCGGCGAGCACTTGCGGTTCGGTGGCGAGGTGATGAAAAACGTTGCCGGCTACGACCTGTCGCGTCTGTTGACCGGCAGTTACGGCTGCCTCGGCGTGCTGACCGAAGTGTCGCTGAAAGTCCTGCCGAAACCGCGTCAATGCCTGAGCATCCGCCTCGATATCGATTGCGCGCGGGCGCTGACCAGACTGGCCGAATGGGGCCAGCAACCGTTGCCGATCAGCGGCGCCTGTCATGACGGGCAAAGCCTATATCTGCGCCTTGAGGGCGGCGAAGGCTCGGTCACCGCCGCGCATCAACGGCTCGGCGGCGAACCACTGGATTCGACGTTCTGGCGCGACTTGAACGAGCAACGCCTGAGCTTTTTCGACGAAGGACTGCCGCTGTGGCGCCTGTCGCTGCCGAACAATCTCGGGCCGCAGGACTTGCCCGGCCAGCAGTTGCTCGACTGGGCCGGCGCGCAACGCTGGCTGAAATCCGATCACGAGCACATTCAGATCCTCGCCCAGGAACTCGGCGGCCACGCCACCTGCTTTACCCATGGCGCCAGCGACACACCGTTCCAGCCGCTAGCCCCGGCGCTCATGCGTTATCACCGGCAACTCAAGGCGCAACTCGACCCGCAAGGGCTGTTCAACCCCGGCCGGATGTACGCGGAGTTCTAGCCATGCAAACCACCCTCAGCGAAGAGTCCCGACAACTGCCGCGCGCGGCCGAGGCGGAAAAAATCCTCCGTACCTGCGTGCATTGCGGGTTTTGCAACGCCACCTGTCCGACCTATCAGTTGCTCGGCGATGAACTCGACGGGCCGCGCGGACGCATCTATCTGATCAAACAAGTGCTCGAAGGCGCGCCGGCCACCGAGCAGACGCAGTTGCATCTGGATCGCTGCCTGTCCTGCCGCAACTGCGAAACCACCTGCCCTTCCGGTGTCGACTATCACAACCTGCTGGATATCGGGCGGGCGGTGGTCGATCAGGCGGTGCCGCGCCCCGCTGCCCAGCGCTTGTTACGCGAGGGCTTGCGTGCACTGGCGCCGAATCCCGGGATGTTCAAGGGTTTGCTGCGCGTTGGTACAACCTTCAGGCCCCTGCTGCCACGAATGTTCGAAAGCAAATTGCCGCAGCGCTCGTCAGCGTCTGGCACACGCCCAGCGCCGCGCCATGCACGGCGGGTGCTGCTGCTCGAGGGTTGTGTGCAACCGGGCCTGTCGCCGAACACCAATGATGCGACGGCGCGGGTGCTCGATCGGTTGGGGATCAGCGTGACGCCGGTGGCCGAGGCCGGTTGCTGCGGCGCGCTGGACTATCACCTCGACGCCCAGGCCAAGGGCCTCGACCGCGCGCGGCAGAACATCGACGCGTGGTGGCCGCACCTGGAAAACGGCGCGGAAGCCATCGTGCAGACGGCCAGCGGTTGCGGCGCGTTCATCAAGGATTACGGGCATTTGCTGGCACAGGATCCGCGCTACGCCGACAAGGCGCGGCAGATCAGCGAACGGACGCTGGATCTGGTACAGATCCTGGCCCGGGAACCCCTGGAGAAACTGTGCGCCGCCAGCCAACGCCGGATCGCCGTGCATTGCCCCTGCACCTTGCAACATGCGCTGAAACTCGGCGGCGCGGTGGAGACACTGTTGACCCGGCTGGGCTTCAACCTCACGGCGGTGCCGGACGGGCATTTGTGCTGTGGTTCGGCCGGCACCTATTCGCTGACGCAACCGACCCTCGCCCGGCAACTGCGCGACAACCGCCTCAATGCCTTGGAGAGCGATCGCCCGGACCTGATCGTCACCTCCAACATCGGTTGCCAGAATCATCTGGCCGGCGCCGGGCGCACCCAGGTTTTGCACTGGATCGAACTGGTGGATCAGTCGTTGGCAGAATGAAGTTCGTAGGATTCTTCGTTTGCCGCCGTCGGCGAAGACTGCGATCTTTTCCTCCATCCAAACCGTGACCGTGGCAGGAATTTTTTTCATGACCGTGCAGCCTTTCGTCAGCCCCGACCTGATCCGCCAACGCTTCTCCAAAGCGATGTCCGACATGTACCGCGAAGAAGTGCCGTTGTACGGAGCGCTGATGGAACTGGTGGAACAGTCCAATCGCGAAGTGCTGGCGGCTCAGCCGGACATCGCACGGCAGCTCGACAGCACCGGTGAAATCCAACGGCTGGACATGGAGCGCCACGGCGCCATCCGCGTCGGCACGGCTACAGAGCTGGCGACCCTCGCCCGGCTGTTCGCGGTGATGGGCATGCAACCGGTGGGTTATTACGACTTGACCCCGGCGGGTGTGCCGGTGCACTCCACGGCGTTTCGCGCGGTGCATGAAGCGGCGCTGCAGGTCAGTCCGTTTCGGGTGTTCACTTCGTTGCTGCGTTTGGAACTGATCGAGGATCCCGAGCTGCGCGCGTTTGCCGAATCGGTACTGAATCAGCGTTCGATCTTTACCCCTACTGTCTTGCACCTGATCGAGCAGGCTGAGTCAGCGGGTGGTCTGAATGAGCCTGAAGCGGAGGAATTTGTTCTGCAGGCCCTGGAGACCTTTCGCTGGCATCACAGCGCAACCGTCACCGCCGCGCAGTACCAGACCCTCAGCGCTCAGCACCGTCTGATCGCCGATGTGGTGGCGTTCAAAGGCCCGCACATCAACCACCTGACCCCGCGCACGCTGGACATCGACAAGGTTCAGGCGCAAATGCCGGTGCATGGCATCACCCCGAAAGCGGTGATCGAAGGGCCACCGCGTCGGCACTGCCCGATCCTCCTGCGCCAAACCAGTTTCAAGGCGCTCGACGAGCCGATCACTTTCACCGACCAGCACAACACCCACGGCAGCCACAGCGCGCGCTTCGGCGAGATCGAACAACGCGGTGCGGCGCTGACTCCCAAGGGGCGAGCGCTGTATGACCGTTTGCTGAATGCCGCCCGCGATGAACTCGGTGACTTCCCCAACGAAGGCAACGCCGCACGCTATAACGAGCTGATGACTCAGCACTTTGGCGAATTTCCTGACAGCGTCGACGGCATGCGCGAACAGGAGCTGGCGTATTTTCGCTACTTCCCTACGGAAAAAGGCCTGGCAGCGGGTAGCCTCACGTCGGCATCGCTGGAGGATTTGCTCCGCGAGGGCCACATGAAAGCTGAACCGTTGGTGTACGAAGATTTCCTGCCGGTGAGTGCGGCGGGGATTTTTCAGTCGAACCTTGGGGACGCGGCGCAGACGCACTATGGCGAACACTCCAACCGCCAGGCGTTCGAACAGGCGCTGGGGCGTGCGACCATTGATGAGTTGGGGTTGTATGCCGAGACGCAGCGGCGTTCGATTGAGGAGTGTGCTCAGGTTTTGGGCGTGAAACTGTTCTGACTGTGGCGAGGGAGCTTGCTCCCGCTGGGCTGCGAAGCGGCCCTCGTTTTGGGAGCGCTGCGCACTCCAGCGGGAGCAAGCTCCCTCGCCACAGAATCAAATGTTGCCTCTAGCGCAGTCGCGACAACAAGGCGAAACGCTCGACGCTGGCCCTTGGCCTTACTGCGCAACTTCTTGCGCACTTGTTCGGTAAAAAAGGCGATTCATCGCGCTGCAGGCCTTGACTGGCGTGGCTTAGAGCCAAGTGCGCAACTTCTTGCGCAGTACTGCGCAAGAAGTTGCGCACTTTCCCTCTCGATTCAGCAAAAAACATCGGCCAAACCGCACGCCAGAGCCACTCCACCCCCGGTTGCCGGGACCTTCGACAAACCTGGCACGCTCCTTGATT
>NZ_JAFGZB010000002.1:0-677115 GCF_017947305.1 Pseudomonas sp. MWU347 | reverse complement strand
AGAACCCCTGTCTGCTAACGCAGACAGGGGTTTTGTCGTTTCAGGGCTCCCAAAACTCAGGCCGCTTTGCGAGCCTTGCTGATGCGCCGGGCCTGCCACTTGCGCCACCAGATGTAGACGCCAGTCCCTGACAGCCCCGCAATCACAACCCCCAATACCGCGATGATCACTTGCCCGGTGAAGCCGATGATCCGTCCGCCATGTATCGGTAGTTGCAAGCGGTAAAACCGTTCCCCCAGTGTCCCTTGTCCGGCAATTTCCTGACCTAATAATCGCCCGTCAGTACCGTGAAAAAACAACCAGGACTTGCCATGCGCTTCAGTGTCGTGATGCCCGAGTCCTGCGCCGTAGAAGTTGTACTCAAAGCTGTAATACAACTCCCCGATCGCCGCTGTCAGTCCTAGCCTCTTCCCCTCGACCAATGCCCTTTCGTACGCCTGTTGATAACTCAACTGTGTCACCCCCAACTCAGATGGAGGCATTCGCCCTCGAGCCTCATAAACGCTCGGCTCGATCGGTGAAAGCAGCGACACCGCCGGTTTGAAGACCTGACTGGGCAAGTTCATCGCGACACTGCTGACCGCAATCGGTAGCAACAACAACCACAGCCACAATCCACCGGCCCGATGCAGATCGAAGTTGAGTCGATAAACGTGGCCGCCCTTGATCTTCCAGGCCGCCGACCACTTTTTCCAGAACGGCTTGCCACGAGGAAACGTCAGCCACAGCGCGATGAAACAATCGATCACCCAGGCGCTGGCAACCAGCCCCATCAACCACAAGCCCCAGTTTCCGGGCAGCGTCAAGTTGTAATGAAACTCAAGAATGAACGGAATGAAGTTCTCCCGGGAAAAGCAGCACTCGCCCCAGTAACGTTGCCCTTTCTGCTCGGCACTCACCGGGTCCAGGTAGAACACCTGATTGCGCTCATCAAACGGTTTGCCCGTCGCCGGATCCTTACGTGGAACAGCTGCCAATAGCGCGGTATGCCCCAACTCGTCCGGATACTCCATGTACCAGACCTGCAGCTTCGGATGCGTGGTCTGCACAGCGTCGACCAACGCCCCGGGAGGCAATCTTTGCCCCTCAGATGAGGCCGCGTAGAACTTCGGATTCAGCCACTCATCCAGCTCATGATTAAACGCCAGAATGCTCCCGGTGATCCCGGCCAGCAGTAAAAATACCGCTGTTGCCAGCCCGATATAGCGATGCAACAACACCAACAATGCGCGCATGAGAATTTCCCCACAGAAGCGACAAAGCCAGCCCCTGAAAACAGGGGCTGGCCTTTTTATGCACAAGGCAAAGGTTTAGAACTGGTAGCTGACCGTGGCGGCGACGTTGCGCTCTTCGCCCATGTAGCAGAAGTTCAGACTCGCGCAGGAGGCTACGTAGGATTCATTGGTCAGGTTGTTCGCGTTCAGGCGCACGTCGACGCCCTTCAAGCCGACCTTGCCCAGGTCATAACCGATAGATGCGTCGAACAAGGTGTAGGCAGGTACCTTCAGCGTGTTTTCCGCATCCGCCCAGCTGTAACCGACATAACGCACACCACCGCCCAGGCGCAGGCCGTCGAGTGCGGCACTGTCGAATTTGTAGTCAGCCCACAACGACGCCATGTGCCGCGGTGCCTGAGTCGGCGAGTTGCCTTTGTTCTCGATCACATCGGTCGGCGTGCTCAAGGTGCTGACCATCGACTTCGAGTACTCGATATCGGTGAAGGTGTAGCTGCCGAGTACTTTCAGGTTGTCGGTCAACTGCATGTGCGCTTCCAGTTCCAGCCCTTGCGAACGGACAGCGCCTACCGCGCGGTAGAAGTTTTCCTGCGGCAGTTTGGTCGCCAGGTTTTCTTGATCAATGCGGAACAGCGAGGCGGTGAACAGGTTGTCGGTGCCCGGCGGCTGGTACTTCAGGCCGACTTCCCACTGTGTGCCATCGGTCGGAGGCAGAGGATTGCCAGCGCTGTCGGCATACGAGTTCGGGTTAAACGACTCGGAGTAGCTGATGTACGGCGCCAGGCCGTTATCGAACAGATACAACGCGCCAGCACGGCCGGTCAGTTTGGTGCGACGGTCATTGATTTCAGTACCGACCGGACGGCCCGCTTCGGCGATACGGTTCTCATCCGACGTCTCGACCCAGTCCTGACGCAGGCCCACCGAGAACCGCCACTGGTTCATCTCGATCAGGTCTTGCAGGTAGACCCCGGTCTGCTCCAGGCGCCGCAGGTAACTGGTGTCGCCGTACATATCGATCGCCGAGTTGCCATAGACCGGGTTGAACGCGTTGATCGGGGCCAGGCCGCCACTGGTCCAGTCGACCACGGTTTTGCGCCGTTGATAGTCGGCGCCCATCAACACGGTGTGCTTGGTGGCACCGGTGAAGAATTCGGCCTGCAGCATGTTGTCGACGATGAACGCATGCAGACGTTCATCGCCGCCGGTGTAGTAGCGGTTCAGTTCGTTGCTGGTTGGCGTCGTCCAGCCGTAGGCGTAGACCTGATCCATGTTGACCTTGGAGTCGAGGTAACGGAAATTCTGCCGCGCCGTGAAGACATCGTTGAAGCGATGTTCGAACTGATAGCCGAACGATTGCTGATCCCGCGAGTAGCCATCAATCCTCGGCTCACCCTCGAAGAAGTGCGGCGAGATGCGATTGCCGTTGCGCTGATGAATCGTCCCGTCCGCCGGCACGCCGCCGTGGTAGCCGCCATCCGGATCGTGCTGCAGATACGCCTGCAGTGTCAGCGAGGTGTCTTCAGTGAAATCGATACTCAGGGTCGGGGCGAGGGCGAAGCGTTTTTCCTTGTTGTGGTCGAATTGTGTGTCGGACCGATCCGTCAAACCGGTCAGACGATAGGCAATGCGCTTGTCGTCATCGACCGGACCGCTGAAGTCAAAACCGACCCCGCGCTGACCTTGGGTACCGACCGTGGCCTGAACCTGATGATAGGCCTCGTACAACGGCTTTTTGCTGGTCAGCGCCACCAGGCCACCGGGCGAACTGCGGCCATACAAGACCGACGACGGCCCTTTGAGAATATCCACGCGCTCGAGGAAATACGGATCGACCTGCATGGTGCTGTAGGTCCCGCTGTCGCCCATCGACTTGAGGCCGTCGAGGTAGATATTATCCACCGAGCCATCGTTGAAGCCGCGCATCGCCACATAGTCGTAGCGATGGGTCGCCCCGTAAGGGTTGGTCAGCACGCCGGGGGTATAACGCATCGCCTGGGAGACGGTCTGCGAGCCTTGATCGTCCATTTGCTCGCGGGTGACCACGGAAACGCTTTGCGAAGTTTCCAGCAACGCGGTACTGGTCTTGGTGGCGATCTGGCTGTGGGTGGCGTTATAGCCTTCCATGCTGCCGAGTGCGTTGCCGAGGGCGAAACCTTTGATATCGGTGGTTGGCAGTGCCAGCGCATCGGTTTCACTGACAGGACGCAGGACGTAGCTGCTGCCGTCCTGGCTGACTGCTTCCAGGCCCGAACCGCTAAGCAAATGGCTCAACGCCTGATCAGTTGAATATTCGCCCTGTACGCCCGGAGACTGTTGTCCCTGCGTTTGCTGCGGAGTCATCGCCAGGGTAATGCCGGCCTGACGGGCAAACTGGTTCAGCGCTTCGCCCAGCGGGCCGGCGCCGATGCTGTAGCGATGACTGCTCGCTTCACTGGCAGGGGCGGCGACGCTCAGGCCGGGCAGCGCACCGGCACCCAGAACGGTGGACAGCAGGGCGGCGCGAACGGCGTGGCGCAGCAGGCCCGATTCGGCAGTGAAATTCAGCGGTTTCTTACAGGTGAGGCGGACAGTCATTGTCGGTTTCCGTGGCAAGTCGCAAAGGCTGAGTTGAAGTGCTTACTGACCAAGCCGGACTTGTCGCGAAAACCCGCCAAAATAATTTCAGGCCACCGCCTCGAGTGTGACCCACCATCGGGTGCGATAACGCAGTTGCACCGGCAGGGTCTGCGGCAGGATGGCCAGCAGCTTGTCGGTGTCCTCCAGGCGGAACACTCCGGAGAGGCGCAAGTCCGCCACCTGTGGCGCGCACGTCACAAAGCCCTGACGATAACGCCCGACTTCATTGAGGAAATCGCCCAGGCGCATATTGCGGGTCACAATCAAACCATCGGCCCACGCGCCCACGTCCATATCCAGTGGCGCTGCCGGGCGCACCTGATGATGATCGATCAGATAGGTCTGCCCCGCGAGTGCCTCGACGGAGGTTGCGCCGCTGCGGATGACGACGCTCCCGGAGCTGACGGTGAGCCGTGTGCAATCGCTGTCCTGACGCAGGATGAAGCGGGCTTTTATCGGCTCATAAATACCATGACGACTTTGCACGCGAAGTGGCCGGTTGAACGTCGCGCCTTCATCGTTACCGCCGCATGTGACGATGATTTCGCCGCGAGTGAGTTTGATCAGCCGCTGCTGCGCGGTGTAGTCCAGATCCACTGAGCTGGCAGTGTTCAGCTCGATCCGCGTGCCGTCGGGCAACTGGAACCCGCGACGCTCGCCGGTCGCCGTAGCGTAATCAGCGCGCCACTGCTGCCAGACGGAGGTGTCCTTGGCCAGCCACGCCGCGGAGCCCATCAGCACCGCGCCAGACAGCAGCTTCAAGGTCTGTCGCCGTCCGAGTCCTTGCGCACTGTTTTCCAGTGTGTTCAGCGCCACGTGCGCGCCGGGCACTGCGCGCAGGTTATGGCTCAATTCCGCCTGCAGCGACTGCACGCGCTGCCAGGCCAGTTCATGTTCATGATGTTCGGCGCGCCACGCGTCGCACTGATGACTCAGGCGCGCATTGCCATGGTTGTTACGCAGCCGCAGCAACCAGTGGATGGCTTGCTTGACCACCTGTTGCTGCGGCTCGGCGCGGCGCGCGACTGAGTTGTTATCCACAGGCATCAACTTGCGTACCGCAACACGTAGCAGTGATACAGCGCATCGGCGACGTAACGTTCGACTGAACGCAGTGACAAGCCCATCTGCGCGGCGATCTGCTTGTGGGTCAAACCTTCGCACTGCGCCAGCAGAAACGCCTGACGCACTTTCGGTCGCAAGCCTTCAAGCATGCGCGCGATGCTCTCTAGCAACTCGATTACCAGCGCGCGGGTTTCGGCGCTTGGGGTTTCGGCTTCGGGCAAATGGGCGATGGTTTCGAGATAGGCGCGTTCGATTTCTTCACGACGCCAATGATCGATCACCAGGCCACGGGCGATGGTGCGTAAAAATGCGCGAGGCGCCTTGAGTTCCAGGCGTTCGCTGCGCTGCAACAGGCGGACGAAGGTGTCCTGGGCCAGATCTGCGGCATCCGCGGCATTGCCCAGCCGCGCCCGCAGCCAGGCGTTGAGCCAGCCGTGATGACTCCTGTAAAGCGCCTGCACTGCAAACTCAGGTGAGGACATGAACGCGACAGCCCGAACGTCACAAATGATAATTAGTCGCATTTTTATCGGGGGCTGCGAATTTTGCAACCTCTGCTCGGAGATCCAGCAAAAAAACTTCGTGGCGAACGCTCTGGCACGCCGTTCGGCGGGAATCTGACAGAAATGCAGGCCATTTCCCACGCAGCCCTAAGATTTCCGTGAATGGTGCCGACAGACTGGTGAGACATGCGTGCACCAAAGTAGAGCGGCCGTCAGAACGCCGCCTGCGCTGTACATGGAATGTTGCATCCCGGAACGCATCCCCACTTTTGCATAAGAAGTCCCATGAAATGAATCTCAAGTTCAGCCATAAAATCCTGTTGGCCGCCTCGGGCGTCGTGGTCCTGGCTTTCGCTTTGTTCACCCTCTACAACGACTATCTGCAGCGCAACACCATTCGCCAGAACCTCCAGTCGTCTGTGCAGCAGGCCGGCGATCTGACCGCCAGCAGCGTGCAGAACTGGATGAGCGGGCGAATTCTGGTGCTGGAAAACCTCGCGCAGAACGTTGCCCATCAGGGCAAGGACGCCGACTTCCCGGGGCTGGTCGATCAACCGGCCTTCACCTCGAACTTCCAGTTCACCTACGTCGGTCAGGCCAACGGAGTGTTCACCCAGCGCCCTGACGCGAAGATGCCCGACGGCTACGACCCGCGTCAGCGCCCTTGGTACAAGCAGGCCGTGGTCGCCGACAAAACCATGTTGACCCCGCCATACATGGCGGCGGTCGGTGGTCTGGTCGTGACCATCGCCATGCCGGTGAAAAAGAATGGCGAACTGCTGGGTGTGGTCGGCGGTGACCTGAGCCTGGAAACCCTGGTGAAGATCATCAACTCGGTGGACTTCGGTGGCCTCGGCCACGCATTCCTGGTCAGCGGTGACGGCCAAGTGATCGTCAGCCCGGACAAAGACCAGGTGATGAAGAACCTCAAGGACATCTACCCGAACGCCGGCGTGCGCATCGAGAAGGGCAACCAGAACGTGGTGCTCAGCGGCCAGGAACGCATCCTGTCGTTCACCCCGGTCAGCGGTTTGCCGAATGCCGACTGGTACATCGGGCTGTCGATCGATCGTGACAAGGCCTACGCCGCCCTCAGCCAGTTCCGTACTTCGGCGCTGATCGCGATGTTCGTCGCGGTCGCGGCGATTGCGCTGCTGCTGAGCCTGCTGATCAACGTCCTGATGCGTCCGCTGACCACCATGGGCCGCGCGATGCAGGACATCGCTCAAGGCGAAGGCGACCTGACCCGGCGTCTGGTCGTGGCAGGCAAGGATGAGTTCGCCGAACTGGGCAGCGCGTTCAACCAGTTCGTCGAGCGCATTCACGCGTCGATTTCCGAAGTGTCCTCGGCTACCCGTCATGTGCACGACCTGTCGCAACGGGTAATGGCCTCGTCCAACGCCTCGATCATCGGTTCCGACGAACAAAGCGCGCGCACCAACAGTGTGGCCGCCGCGATCAACCAGTTGGGCGCCGCCACTCAGGAAATCGCCCGCAACGCCGCCGACGCTTCGCAGCACGCCAGCGGCGCGAGCGAGCAGGCCGATGACGGTCGTCAGGTGGTCGAGCAGACCATTCAGGCGATGACCGAGCTGTCGCAGAAGATCAGCCTGTCATGCACCCAGATCGAAACCCTGAATGCCAGCACCGACAACATCGGCCACATCCTCGATGTGATCAAAGGCATCTCGCAGCAGACCAACCTGCTGGCACTCAACGCGGCGATTGAAGCGGCCCGTGCCGGTGAAGCCGGGCGCGGTTTTGCGGTGGTGGCGGACGAAGTGCGTAACCTCGCCCATCGCACCCAGGAATCGGCGGAAGAGATCCACAAGATGATCACCTCCTTGCAGGTCGGTTCGCGTGAAGCGGTGACCACCATGAACGCCAGTCAGGCGTCCAGCGAAGAGAGCGTGGAAGTGGCCAATCAGGCCGGTCTGCGCCTGGTCAGCGTGACCCAGCGCATCGGTGAAATCGACGGCATGAACCAGTCGGTGGCCGCTGCAACCGAAGAGCAGACGGCGGTGGTGGAAACCCTCAACGTCGACGTCAACCAGATCAACCTGCTGAACCAGCAGAGCGTCGCCAACCTCAATGAAACGTTGAAGGATTGTGATGCGTTGTCGCAGCAGGCGAATCGGTTGAAGCAGTTGGTCGATAGCTTCAAGATCTGATTTTCAGATTCGAGACCGCGTTATCGTTGATCGCGAGCAGGCTCACTCCTACAGGGGAACGCATTCCAACTGTAGGAGTGAGCCTGCTCGCGATTGCGGCAGATCAGTCACTGCCAAACCGAAGCCTTAGACAAACAGCTTCAGCACATTCCCCATCGCATCATCGGCGAACCCCTGCACGAAATCCTTGAACCCCGGCAGCACCTCCTCCCCACCTGAAGCCGGCTCGGCAATGATCGTCCAGGTCGCCCGCGACTTGCCCGCCCCCAAAGATTCCACGTTCATCGCCGCCCACAAATTCGCCACGCCCAGCGTGTTGTAGATCGTGGTCCAGGTCATGGCGCGCGCCTGCTCATCGCGTGAGTTGAGTTGTTCGACCACCACGTTGCCGTCCTTGAAGAATTTCTTGCGCAGCGAAGACACGCCGTCGCCGGTCATGTCGATGTGCGACAGCGCCGGAATGAATCGGTCGAAGCCTGCGAAATTGCCGACCACCGCCCAGACCTGCGCCGCGTCCGCCGGCACTTCCACCGACGACACAACGTGGCAGCCGTGCGGGTTTTTGATCAGGGTGTCGGGTTGCAGATTGCTCATGGTGTTGCTCCTTTTTTGGATGAATCAGATGAAGTTGATCTGTTTCAGGTAATCGCAGCCGCGACGCAGCAGCGCCGGGGATTTTTCCGGGTAGTGCGCGCCCATCTGTTGCACGCCGGCTTCAGCGTTGGCGTGGCCGATCAGGGAGATGTCGCCGATGTCTTCCTCGAAGCCGTTGAGGTAGAAACCGAGCACGCCGAACAGCGCGTTGTCGGCATCGACCCGGCCCAGTTGCTGCTGCCAGTCGGCGACGCTGACCAGCGAAAACTCGCTGCCGGTTTCGCGGAACGAAGCGACGTAGGCATCCCAACTCAGCGGTTCGGGGTTGTGCAGGTTGAACACCGCTCTTTCGGTCGAATAACGGCTGGCGTGGAAGGCGATGAAACGCGCTAGAAAGTCCACCGGCATCAGGTCGAAATTCAGCGCAAAGGCCGGCACCTGACCGAGCTGGATCGAGCCCTTGAGCATCAGCATCAAACGGTTTTTGTGCGGCTGGCAGACGCCGCTCAGGCTGTTGAAACTGATGTTGCCGGGGCGATACAGGTTGACCCACACCCCCCGCTCGCGCGCCCGTTCAAGGATGCGTTCGCCGACCCACTTCGACAGGTTGTAGCCGTTGCGGATGTAGATCGGCGGGGTCGGCGCGGCAGGCAATTCGAGTACTCGGCCTTCGCCATCGACGGTGCTTGAAGCGGACAGCGTCGAGACAAAGTTGAAGACCTTTTTGCTGCGTCCTTCACACAGGCGCAGCAGCTCGAAAATCGGCTCGACGTTATCCGCTGCCAGCGACTCGTAATCGAGCACGTGGTTGACGTTGGCGGCGTTGTGCACCAGTGCGCCGAACTCGCGATCGAGGCGCTGATAATCGTCGTCGGTCAGGCCCAGTTGCGGGCGGGTGAGGTCTGCCGAATAGATCCGCACCCGACTCAGATCCAGGTGCTCGAGGCGGTTCTCACGCAGCGCCTGAGCAAACCGCTGCGCCGCGGTTTGCCCGCCGCCGTCACGCACCAGACACGCCACCTCGCTGGCGCCCCAACCGAGCAGCGCTTCGACGATGTGCACGCCGACAAAGCTGTTGGCGCCGGTGACAATCACCTTGTGCACATCGCCCAGGCGACTGATCGGCAGCGGCTCGATGTTCAGCGGGCGTTCGGCGTCGGCCATGGCCTGGGCGCTGAGCACCGCGCTGTCATCGGTACCGCGCACCAGCGTCGCGAGTTTGATGATGGTCGGTAATTCGATGAAGCGGTTGATCGAGATGCTGCGCCCGAACTCCTCACGCAAGCGCAGCAACATCCGCGACAGCAGAATCGAATGCCCACCGAGATTGAAGAAACTTTCGTCGGTGGAAATATCGCTGCTCGGCAACTCCAGCAGTTCCGCCCAGATCTCCAGCAGCAACGCTTCGTCAGCGTTTGCCGGCAGGCATTTCGGGCCGCTGTCCTGCACGCTCACCGGCAGCTCCAGCAACGCCTTGCGGTCGACCTTGCCGTTGCTGGCGAACGGCATCTGCGCCAGTTCAGTCCACGCCACCGGTTGCATGTAGTCCGGCAGAAACTGCTGGGCATGCGCCTTCAACAGATCGCGGGCAGCGTCCGACTGCGGCTGCGCAAGGAACGCCAGAATCCGCCGCTGATGGTCGATCACCACCGCCACCTGGCGGTACAACTGGCTCTCGCGCAGGCAGCGCTCGATCTCTTCCGGCTCGACCCGGAAACCGCGAATCTTCACCTGATTGTCGCGTCGTCCGCACAGCTCGATGCCATGTTCGCCCCACTTGGCCATGTCGCCGCTGCGGTAGGCGCGCAAGGTCTCACCGTGCGGCAGTTGCAGGGTCAGATAGCGCTCGGCGGTCTGCTGCGCATTGTTCAGATAGCCGAGGCAAACGCCGGGGCCGACGATGAACAATTCGCCGACGGTGTTATCCGGCACCGGTTGCAGATCGTCATCGAGAATCAGCACCTGACTGTTGGCAATCGGTGCGCCAAGAGTGCGGTTGCTGTCACCCGGTTTGAGCTGGCGAGCGGTAATCAGTACCGTCGCTTCGGTGGGGCCGTAGAGGTTGTGCAGCTTGCCCTGACGGGTCAGTTGCTCGATGACGAAGGGCTCGCAGACGTCGCCGCCGGTCATCACTTCGACGCCATGCAAATGCTCCAGCGGCAGGATGCTCAACAGCGCCGGCGGCAGGAACGCGTGGGTCAGTTGCCGGCGGCGGATCAACGCCACCAACTGCAGCGGATCGCGGCGTTGAGTGTCATCGGGCACCACCAGTTCGGCGCCTTCGAGCAGCGTCGGAAAGATATCGATCAGCGATGAGTCGAAGCTCAGTGAAGAGAACTGCAACACCCGGCTTTCGGCGCGCAATTGCACGTAATCGGCGTACCACGCGGTAAAGTGCGCGAGGTTCGCCTGGCTCAGCAGTACACCCTTCGGATGCCCGGTGGTGCCGGAGGTGTAGAGCGCCATGCACGGTGCTTCAAGCGTCGGCCGTTGACGCATCAACGGTTGGCTGAGATCGGCGTCGGCACTGTCGATATGACTGACATCCAACCCGGGCATCGACTCACCGAGCGGATGCTCGCCGTCGTGCAGCAACAACACCGCGCCGGCGTTTTGCAGGATGTATTGCTGGCGCTGCAACGGATGGCTCGGCTCGAGCGGCAGATACACTGCGCCACTGCCCAGCACCGCCAGAATCGAGGCGAACAGCGCCGGGCTTTTCGGCTGGCAGATACCCACGATCCACGGCTGCGGATGCTGCTCTAGCAGTGGCTGCAGACGTTGCTGGATCGCACGGCTGTGCGCGTGCAACTGGCGGTAGCTGAGCGAGTGCTCGGCCAGGTGCAGCGCCGGTCGCTCGGCGTGTTCGATCAGGCTGCGTTGCAGGCGTTCGATCAACGGCGTCTGCGCCTGTTGCAACAATGCCGGATGCGTCGTGGCGTTGAGGCGATGGACGTAAGCCAGACTGTCGAGAAACGACAGGTCCTCCACCTGTTCAAAGTCCGGCGCCGTGGCCGGCAATGCCTGCTGAAAATACTCGGCATCGCGGGAGAAACGGCTGACCAGCAGCGCGACTTCGTCTACCACCTGCGTCAGCAATCGCTGGCGCAGTGCCTGACCATTGCCGGACGGCTCATCGCCAATCGGCACACGGCTGATCAGTGACGAGCCGAGGAAGCACAGCAGGTCGAGCGTCGGTAAACCGCCAAGGCGCTGCGCAGCGATACCCAGGCGCAGATGCAGGTGCGGGATGGCGCAGAAATCGCCGGCGCCGATGAAGCCATCGTCGATGATCAGATCTACTGGCGATTGCGCCGCGCCGCTGCGCCGTAAGGAGTGACCGTGTTGTTCGAGTTCCTGCGCCAGGTCGGTCATGGCCTGGCTGGCGCCAATCAATAAAATGTCGAGACGTCTCATGTCGGCCTCCTCATCAAACCAGATAGTCACGCAGGGCGTGCTGCACGCACGGCGTGTCGAGCAGCGAGCTGTTGTGGAAAAAGCGCACGATGTTGCCCACCAGCGGATGGTGGCGATTGATCGGGAAGGCCAGCCCGGCCATTTCGTCCTTGAGCGAGCGGCGCACTGCCTCGCTGACCGGCAAGGCGTCGATCAGGCGCAGATCGAAGGACTTCTGGATGTCGTTGGTCAGGTAATGGCCGATGAACACCGGCAGGATCTGCGCGATGGTTTCCCGGTCCGCGTCATTGGCGGTGTGCCAATAGATGCGCACCATGCGCGCCCAGAAACTGGAGTGCCGGCCCTCGTCGAGCAGGTGATCGGCCATCAGCCCTTTGATCGACGGCTTGACCGTGTCGTCCCGGGCGAATGCGGCGACGTCACCAGTCACGGTGTTCTCGGCGATGGCCACGCAGATCAGTTCCACCGCGCTGCGCAGGTGTTCGGGCGCCAGTGCCACAGCGGCAGGAATTGCCCGGCTCAATTCGATTTCAGTGGGCAGTTCGATCGGCTCGATGCCGGTCATGGCTACGGTCTGCTGCATGAAGTCCATCGCCACCAGCGCGTGGTAATCCTCGTCCACCACCACGGTCATGGCGTCGTAGCGACAGGCGAACGGGAACGGCACGGCGAAGCGATTCTTGGCGATGGCGCGGGCGGTCTGGTCGACGATTTCGGTTTCGAAAATCACCACGTCGTTGATGAACTTGTACAGCGTCTGCACCAACGCAAAATCACGCTGCTGCGGGCACTCGCGCAGGAAGGTTTCGCTGAGCACCAGGGGCTGGCGGCTCAGCGGATAGATCAGGCGTTCATCGTCTTCCAGAACACGCCGTGGCCGGGTGCGGATGGTGGCGCGGGTTTCCCAGGCGTCGGCGAAGGATTGATAGTCGGCGGCGTTCATTGGGCCACCTCCGCCAAAGGTTCACGCATGCTCAGACGCAGGCCGTCCCACAGGGCGATGCGGCTTTCCACGGCCGCGATGGCGCTGGCGTAGACCTCGGCTTCACGCTGCGGATCGCCATCGACCAGGCGCTCGAGCAGTTGCTCTGCCGCCGGGCCGTGATCTTCGGAGTCGACCTCGATGTGGCGCTCCAGGTAATAGCGAAAGGTGGGTGCCTGTTCGATGCCGATCCCCCAGTCATCGAGGATGCGCTGGAACATCGTCGGGATTACGCTTTCGCGGCCATGCAGGAACGCGGCGGCGACACTGTGGCCCGGTGCGTGCAGCGCGGTGTGCAGCGTCTCGCGCACAAATTTCGCCGCTGCCGGATCAACCTCAACGCTTTGCAGGGCGACGTCGTAACTCACGCCTTCCTGTTGCAGCGCGACAAACCGTTCGACCGCCGTGGTGCTCGCACCGACTTCGCGCATCGCGTCCAGGTACAGCTCGAAATGGCTGTAATGGCCGTGGGCGGGACGATCATCCGACTCTTCGCCGAGCACGATCTCGTTGATCAGCCGCGCAGCATGCGGATCGCGTGGCGGTAACCATGGCAGCCGCGTACAGGTCAGTTCCTGCTGCAGGCGCTTGGTCAACGACATGAAATCCCACACGGCGAAGACGTGGGATTCCATGAACCGGCGCAGTACCGATAACGAATCGATCTCGGTAAAGATCGGGTGAACGCTCAATTGCGCTTTTTTCAGGGCGAGTTGTTCTTTAGTTGGCATCATGGCGAACCTCGGTGTTATTGGAATAGAGGGAGTTGCTCGTTCAGTGCATCAACACGGACTTGATAAGTTTGAAATGTTTTCTATTGGCGAGCGCGGGCCTCATTCGGATTAATGAAAGTTTGCAAAGTGCATGAAAGGCTCTCGGCCATGCGTTGGTGACTATTTGCCAAGGCTATTGGCTGACTGCAGAGCTGCGCCGTGTTTGCGGGGTTAACCCTGCTCGGCGAGGAAAAGCTAATACATCGTCAAATAACTTAACAAGTTTATTTTTAATTATTTTTAGTTGTGTGTTTTTCAAGTATGAGTCGGCCCGGTAAAACTTTTTGTTTAAGTTTTACTTGGGCGTAGTTGCTCCTTTCGGAAAATAATAGCCAAAATTGAAGACAAGAGTGAATGCCTCACTCAAAGCAACTTTAAGAAGCGGAAATTGAATGTGATGTATAGGAATGAAAGTGGGCCGGAAACGGCGCCGTAACTTCCTTTTATCCCGTGGCAAGGCTCCTTCCGTAGGTTCCTGGTGCGGGGACTGCGCCGGCGGTGCGGCGCGTCGCCCGTTCTTCATGGGGTGGCCGTTAAAGAGTGCGGGTAAATTGGCTGGACGGCTATGACCGATTCGTCCGCGCCGAGCCGCAATGGCGGGCTTGCGAGCGCTGGGAGGTTAGAGCGAACACGCGGATCCGCCACCAGGTTTGCGGAGGATCGGGGAGAGGATTTGTAAGCGGGTTATTCGCCGGTCAGGCGGGAAGGCCTGAGACCGGCGTGAAGGGTGTCAGCGCACGGCCTTGCGGTTTTGTCCGGCGGGACTGGCGAGGAAGCGGGTGATGACCTCGACGCCACGGTTGAGGTGATGTGTGAGCAACTTCACCGACAGCTCGACATCGCGCTCGATCACGGCCTGGAGCATGGCGCGGTGATCTTCCTGGGAGAGTTTGCCCAGGCCCATGGCTTCGAGGTTGAAACGCAGGAAGCGCTCCTCCTCGTTGAGGCCGTCTTCGACCAGCCGCAGCAGACGCTTATTCGGTGCCTTGCTGTACAGGGCCATGTGGAACAGACGGTTGAGCCGACCGATTTCGCTGTAGTCGTGCTGGGTTTCGAGTTCTTCGATATAGCCGGCGGCGTGCGCATGATCGGCGCTGGTCAGCAACGGGATCGACTGGCGCATGGCCTCGGATTCGAGGAGGATCCGCAACTCGTAGGTTTCGGTGGCGTCGCCCTGGATCAGCGGCGCTACAACGGCGCCCTTGTGGGTGGTGACGCTCAGCAGTTCCTGCGCTTCGAGCTGGCGCAGAGCCTCGCGCACCGGCATGCGGCTGACCCCGAACAGGTCGGCCAGATCCTGCTGGCGCAGGGCGGTGCCGCACGGCAAGCGACCGTCAAGGATCGCCGAGCGCAGGGTTTCTTCGATGATCGAGCGGGCAAGGTGTGCGGGAATCGGCCCATCGACTTTGATGCTGTGCAGCGGTTTGGGCTTCTGTGTCACAACTACTCACCCTGAATGACGACGGAATTTGGATCCAAAGACACTAGTGATTGCTCTACAGGTTGTCAAACCATGTAAAGGATTGCTGTCCTGAATGAAGTTTAGCGCGATGGCGATGATCTCATGGTGCCATTGTTTTTTGCCGGGCTAAGCTTCACCATCAAACGCTTTCCTTCCTGCCCCCTGGAAACCTGCTGTGGCGGTACGTTTCGCGATCCCCCGGACTCTGCGCTGGCTAGGCTGCGCACTGTTGCTGGCCGGCGTCATGCTGGGCGGCCTGCATGCCGATTGGGATTTTTCCGCGATCAGCCGCAAGGCTACGGCGCTCTACGGCCCGTTGGGTGCCGGGCAGCAGCGGATCGATGCCTGGCAAAACCTGCTGGCCACGCAGAAACAGGTCAGCGAGATGGAAAAGCTGAAAGTGGTGAACCTGTTTTTCAACAAACAGGTGCGTTATGTAGAAGATATCGATCTGTGGGGGCAGGTCGATTATTGGGAGACGCCCATCGAAGCGTTGTGGAAAGGCGCCGGCGACTGCGAAGACTACGCGATCGCCAAGTATTTCAGCCTGCGCCATCTCGGGGTCTCCAGTGACAAGCTGCGCATCACCTACGTCAAGGCACTGCGCCAGAATCGCGCACACATGGTGCTGACTTACTACGCCACCCCCGATGCCATGCCGCTGGTGCTCGACAGCCTGATCGATCCGATTCAGCCTGCGTCCCAGCGAACCGACTTGCTGCCGGTCTACTCTTTCAATGCTGAAGGTCTGTACCTGCCGGGAGCCAAGGGCAACAAAAAGGTCGGTGACACCAAACGCCTGTCGCGCTGGCAGGATGTGCTGAAGAAAATGCAGGCCGAAGGTTTCCCGGTCGAAACGACTAACTAGGAGCACGCGCTCAGATGTCTTTGTTCAAACAGCTGTTGATCGCTATCTGTCTGTTCCTGGTGGTCGCCTTCACCGGCAGCTTCATGGTCAGTCTGGAGAGCTCGCGCACCCAGTACGTCAACCAGCTGCGCTCACATGCCCAGGACGCCGCCACGGCGCTGGCGTTGTCGCTGACGCCGAATATCGACGACCCGGCGATGGTCGAGCTGCTGGTCAGCTCGATTTTCGACAGCGGCTATTACGCGAGCATCCGCGTGGTCGATCTCAAGACCGACCAGACCATTGTCGAGCGCAGCGGGATTCCGGCGGTGAGCAATGTGCCTGACTGGTTCGTCAAACTGATCGGCCTGGAACCGGCCGGTGGCGACGCGCTGGTCAGCCGTGGCTGGGAGCAGGCGGCGCGGGTCGAGGTGGTCAGTCACCCGATGTTTGCCGTGGCCAAGCTGTGGCAGAGCGCGTTGGGCAGCCTCGGCTGGCTGCTGCTGTGCGGCGCGGTCAGTGCAGTGCTCGGCGCGTTGCTGCTGCGCCGGCAATTGCGCCCGCTGGATTACATGGTCAAGCAGTCCCACGCCATCGCCCGCCGCGAATTCCTCAGCCTGCCGGAGTTGCCGCGTACCCCGGAACTGCGGCGCGTGGTGCAGGCGATGAACCAGATGGTCGAGAAGCTCAAGGCGTTGTTCCAGGAGCAGGCCGAGCGCAGCGAAAAACTGCGTGCCGAGTCTTATCAGGACAACCTCACGGGGCTGGCCAACCGGCGCTATTTCGAGATGCAGCTGCATAACCGCGTGAGCAACCCGGAGCAGGCCAGTTCCGGTTATCTGCTGCTGTTGCGGGTCAAGGATCTGGCCGGGCTCAATCAGCGTCTGGGCGGTCAGCGCACCGATGAATTGTTGAAAGCTGTCGGCGAGCAACTGTCCCGCGAGTGCGCCAAATATCCGGAAACCCAGAACCTCGTCACCCGTATTCGCGGTGGTGAATTCGCCGTGCTGGCGCCGGGACTGGTGCGCGAAGAAGCGCTGCAACTGGCGCAGAACCTCGACAGCGCGCTGAGCAGCCTGCACGCCACTGGCGCAACCGATGTGCCGG
Organism: Pseudomonas sp. MWU347; assembly: GCF_017947305.1. NCBI lineage: Bacteria > Pseudomonadati > Pseudomonadota > Gammaproteobacteria > Pseudomonadales > Pseudomonadaceae > Pseudomonas > Pseudomonas sp. MWU347. The sequence continues at coordinate 660,340 of NZ_JAFGZB010000002.1, read as the reverse complement.
CCGTGGCTTCCATTGGCCTCGCCCCGTTTGCCCACGGCGATTCACCGCAAGCAGTACTGACCCTGGGCGATCAGGCGCTGGCGCAGGCCGAGGGGCAGGGCGAGCAGAACTGGGCGTGCATCGATCAGAGCCTGGTGGCGGACGTCGGTGACGATCACCACGCCTGGCATCGCTTGCTCGATCAGGCGCTGAATCAGCAGCGTTTCGAACTGTATTTCCAACCGGTGGTGGCCGCTCAGGACACGCAATTGGTGCTGCATTACAAAGTGCTTTCGCGCTTGCTGGATGAACAGGGCCAGACCATCCCGGCCGGGCGTTTCCTGCCGTGGCTCGAGCGTTTTGGCTGGACCGCGCGACTGGACCGTCTGATGCTCGAGCGCGTGCTGGAGCAGATGAAAGGGCATGAGGATTCGTTGGCGCTGAACCTCTCTTCGGCAACCCTGGCCGATCCACAAGCGCTGAACAAAGTGTTCGAGATTCTGCGCGCACACTCCGACCTCGGCGAGCGCCTGACGCTGGAGATCGGCGAGGAGCAATTGCCGGAGCAAGCGGTGCTGGAGCAGTTGACCCGGCGCCTGCGTGAACTCGGTTTCTCCCTGAGCCTGCAGCGCTTTGGTGGACGCTTCAGCATGATCGGCAACCTGGCGCGGCTGGGGCTGGCGTACCTGAAGATCGATGGCAGTTACATCCGCGCCATCGATCAGGAGAGCGACAAGCGCCTGTTCATCGAAGCGATCCAGCGTGCGGCGCACAGCATCGATCTACCGTTGATTGCCGAGCGGGTGGAGACCGAGGGCGAGTTGTCGGTGATTCGCGAGATGGGCTTGTATGGGGTGCAGGGGCAGTTGTTTGGTGAGCCCACGCCCTGGAAGTAACCTGTTCGTTATTCGTTGTCGGTAAATCAGCCTGCGCGAGCAAGCCCGCTCCCACATTGGAATGCATTTCAAATGTGGGAGCGGGCTTGCTCGCGAAGGGGTCAGTCCGGTCACTGAAGATCGCGGATCAGATCAGCCCGGTCTCTTCGTCGTCGATCAAGTGGCTCAACCCGCCCAGCGCTTCCCGCGCCTGGGTGCGGTCCATCAGCTTGGCCTGCGCCGCCGGCGGCAGATCGGTAACGCGGATCACGCCTTTCTGGGTCAGCACCTGAATCAGGTCGTCGAGTACCCGAATCATTTCCAGGTCGCTCTGCTTGAGCTGTTTCAGGCTGGTTTCCACCACTTCATTGGCGAACCAGGCCTGGATTTCATGGCTGTCGGCCGGCAGCGTTTCCGTGGCCTCGGCGTAGGCCGCGGCTTCCACGCGAATCAACAGACCTTGCGCATCGCGTTGCACGTAAAACATTGAGCATCCCTCAGAAAGATCCAGCGTCATGCTGTCAGCAGCATAGGCCAACTGCGCGCGAGTATGCGGGGTGGCGACGAAATCGTCACCGCCGAGTTAGCCGCAAACGTGACGGCCGCCCCAAGGGGCGGCCGTTTTGTTCACGCATCAGCTGTTGTTGTGGTCGACCTTGATGGTCGGATCGCTGCCGGCAATCAGGTTGTGAATGTTGGCGCTCGACCAGTTGTTGCCTTCCAGTTTGATCGTCACGTCCGGCGTGGCGGCTGCCGCGTCGCCGGAGTTGAACTTGCCCGCCGAGCTGACTTGCAGCGACGACGTGCCATCAACCGTGGTGATCTTCAGAAAGTTGTCGATGGTGCTGCCGGTTTCACCCTGCAACAGATCGCGCAGGTCGATGCGGTCACCTTCGTTGGCGTTGAAGTCCTTGATCACGTCATTGCCGGTGTCGCCTGCTTTCCAGACGAAGGTGTCGGCACCGGAACCACCGATCAGGATGTCGTTGCCCTGGCCGCCGATCAGCGTGTCATTGCCGGTGCCGCCGAGCAGGATGTCATTGCCCTTGCCGCCGTCGAGCAGGTCGTTGCCGCCCGAGCCGAACAGGATGTCATTGCCTGCGCCACCCAGCAGCGTGTCGTTGCCGTCATGCGCACCGGACACATCGAACGCCTGATAGTGCTCGGTGATGTACTGGTGCACGTTGCTGGTGGTGACTTTGCTGACATCCACACCGGTTTGCTGTGCGACGTACGCCTGCATCGCCTGATAACCCTCGCCGGCAATGCCGTTGAAGCTCACCAGGTCGCCGAACAGGATGTCGTTGCCGTCGCCACCGCTGACGGTGTCGTTGCCCGGCATCGTCGCTTCGGTGTGGCCGATGATCGAGTTGGCCAGATCCTTCGGATCGATGTTGGTCTGCGGCGAGTGATCCGAGTCGTACGGTTTCAGATCGTTGAGGCTGACACCGCTGTTGATACCGATGGCTTCGACGTTCGACAGGCCGCTGAGCAAGGCGAAGCTGCTGTTGGCGTTATCGGTGGTGGCCGAGCTGGTGCTGCTGCCGCTGCCCGCCAGGTTCGACAACTCATAGGTGCCATCACCCTGAGCGTGAACGGTACCCAGGCTGCTCCAGTTCCAGCTGCCGTTTTTATACGTTTGCAGAACAGCAGCACCGGCGGCACTGATGCTCAGGTAATGCGTGCTGTCGATGTAAGTGCTGAAGGTATCGCCCAGCTTGTAGTTGCTGGTCGTCACAACACTGTCGAACTTCACGCTGCCGTACAGCGTCGGGTTGGTCTGCTCGCCGCTCTGGTAGTAGGTCGGCTGGCCGTCGGTGATGAAGTACGTGAGGTTCTTCGCCCCGGTGTTGGCCACAGCTTCCGCGCTCTGGAAGAAGTTGGCCGTGGTCTTGAACACGTCCTCGTAGTTGGTGCCGCCGCCGGACGCCATCGAGTCGAGCACGGCTTTGAGCTTGGTCAGCGCGTTCGGGTCGTTGAGGTTCACCGACACCGACTTGTTGACCTGGGTATCGAAGTCCGCCAGGAAGATGTTCACCGTGCCCGAGTTGCTGCCGCCCAGGCTCTGCTTGAGGGTGTTGAACACCGAGGTCAGCGAGTCCTTGGCCGCGTTGATCGACGAGGTGCTCATGCTGCCCGAGCTGTCGACCATGAACGCGATGTTGTAGTTGGTGCCCGGCACCACGGTCAGACCACCGATGTCGGCGACCATGATGTCGTTGCCATCGGTACCGTTGAAGGTGTCGTCGCCAGAGGTACCAACCACCGCGTTGTAAACCGCCGGCACCACGGTGACCGGAATCGTCGCGGTGCTGCTGGCCGAACCGCCGACCATTTCAGTGGAGGTCGAGGTCACGGTCAGGTTGAACTGGCCGTTGTAGTAGGTCGGCGGGGTTACGGTCAGGCTGCCCAGGTTCCAGCCGGTGACGTTGGCTTCGCCGTTGCTCGCGGTGACTGTGAAGGTGTGACCGTTGCCGTCGGAGAGAACCGAGCCGACCGGCGCGCCACTGATCTTCACGCTCAGGGTTTCCGAGCCGTCGGTGTCGGTCAGCGCGGTGTTGATCGCCGACAGTTTCACCGTGGTGCCTTCGGCGCCAGTGTTGAGCTTGTAGCCGTCGTAATAGCCTTCGCCGTTGGTGCCGTGCAGGTCGGAGACGGTCACACCGGAATTCACCAGATCCTGCACCCCGGTGTAGATCGGCACGCCGGCGCTGCTCAGGTCGATTGGCGTGCTGCCGTTGACCGACAGGTTCACGTCATAGCTGCCCGGGCCGCTCTGGTTGTGGTGGTAGATGTCCAGGGTGTAGTAGCCGCTGGTGGTCGGGGTGAACGAACCGCTGATCGCACCGCCCGCGCCCCAGGTACCCGACGCCACGCTCTTGCCGCCAATGGTGATCAGCAGGCTGTCGTCAGCCACACCGCTGAAACTGTAGGTCTTGCCGGCTTCCAGATAGATCAGGCCCGAGGTCTTCGACGCGGTACCGGCGGTCACGCTGCCGTCGGACTGCACGTTATTCACGTTGGTGCTGGAGTTCGGGGTGCCGGCGCCGTCGATCACGTTTTTCAACGTGGTCGAGTCAGCGCCGTTGCCGCTGGTGCCCAGGCCCGACAGGCCGGTCCAGACTTCCTTGACCAGCCCGGTGGACTTCACGCTGTTGTCGGCCACGCTCACGGTCGGCGCATCCGCCACCGGCGTGATGTCGATCTTCACGGTGCCGGTGTTGCCCAGCAGTTGCCCGTCGGTTGGCTGGAACTTGATCTGTGCGTAGTCGGCCTGGTTGTTGCCCATACCGGTGCCGCCGTAACCGTTGACGCCCGACTCGTTGGCATCCGGCATGAAGCGCAGCTTGCCGGCGTCAATGTCGGCCTTGCTGAAGGTCTGGTTGTTGGCGACGTCTTTCCAGGTCGAACCGTCCAGGTACTGCAGTTTGCCTTCGCCCGGCAGCTGGGTGATTTTGATGCCCAGGCTGCTGGCCGGGCTGTCGACGTCAGTCACACCGAAGGTCGACCAGCCGAGGATCAGCGGGGTGTCTTCGGTGCCGGTGACGTTGACCGGAGCCGCAACTGGCGCATCGTTGACCGCCACCACGTTGACCGTGGTGGTCGCGGTGTTGGAGTAGTTGCCGCCATCGGTCACGGTCACGGTGATGATCCGCGGCACGGTGCTCGGGTCTTCACTGCTGTTGGTGAAGGTGATGTTTTTGATCGCCTGCATGTAGTCGGCCAGCGTCGCGTTGCCCGACAGGGTCAGGGTCACGGTGCCGTTGGTGCTGTTGGCATTGATGGTGATGCCGTTGACGCTGTTGCCCAGGTTCAGCGCATCGCCGTCCTGACGGTTGGTCAGGACGATGGTCGCGCCGGTCAGCATCGTGCTGTCCGGGTCGGTGATCGTCAGGTCGGTATCGGCAATCGACACGCCGGCGCCCGGGGTGTTTTCGGTGAACGTCACCTTGTAGTCGGCACCGGTGGCGCCGCTGGAGTTGTTGGCATCCAGGTCGATGACCGGTGGCGCATCGTTATCGATGATCGAGGTGCTGACGCTGCCGTTGGTGCTACTGACGGCGAGGTTCTCGAAGTTGCCGCCAGTGGCCGAGTCGATCTTGACCACGAAGTTCTCGGTGCCTTCGGTGATCTTGTCATCGATGGTCGCGACGTTGAACTGCGCGCTGCTGGCGCCCGCCGGAATCTTCACGGTGTACACGCCAGTGAAGTCCGAACCGTCGGCAGCGGTGCCGCTGTAGACGATCTTCAGGGTCACGTCGGTTTGCGCCGGGTGCGTCAGGCTGACGGTGTAGCTGGCGGTCTGGCCTTCGGTCACCGAGGTGCTGCCGGTGATGCTGACGGTGGTGGTGTCGATGGTATCGGCGACGTTGGTCACGGCCGGTGTCGTGCTCGGTACCAGGTTCTCGAAGTTGCCACCGCTGGCGTTGGTGATGGTCGCCTGCACGCTGCCGGCGTCTTTGTAGACGTCGTCAGCCGGAGCCGGAACGGTCACGGTGCCAGTGGTTTTGCCGGCGTCGATGGTGATCACCGAGCCGTTGCTCAGGGTCACGGTTACCGGGGAACCGGCAGCGTTGCTCAGGGTTGCGGTGTAGGTGATCTGGCCGCCCTCGTTCACCGCCGGGGTCGCGCTCAGCGACAGGCTGGTGGTGTCGACGGTGTCGGTCACGGTGGTGCTGACCGGGGTTTTGTCGGCTACGAGGTTTTCGTAGTTGCCGCCGCTGACGTTGGTGATCGCATTGGTCAACGGTGCGTGGCCGGTCAACACGTCGTTCGGCGCAGTGGTGGTCACGGTGCCGGTGGTTTTGCCGATGTCGATGGTGATCGTCTGGCCGTTGGACAGGCTTACGGTCACTGGCGAACCGGTTACCGGAGCGCCGACAGTGGCGGTGTAGGTGACAGTGCCACCCTCGGCCACGGTGCCAGTGGCGGTGAGTTTCACGCCAGTGGTGTCGATGGTGTCGGTGACGCTGGTTACGGCTGGCGTGGTGCTTGGCACCAGGTTTTCGAAGCTGCCACCTGTCGCCGACTTGATGGTCGCCTGCACGGTGCCGGCGTCTTTGTAGACGTCGTCCGCTGGAGCCGGAACGGTCACGGTGCCGGTGGTTTTACCGGCGTCGATGGTGATCACGGCGCCGTTGCTCAACGTTACGGTCACTGGCGAACCCGCGGCGTTGGTCAGGGTTGCGGTGTAAACGATCGAGCCACCTTCGGCCACGGTGCCGGTCGCGGTCAGCGACAGGTTGGTGGTGTCGACGGTGTCGGTCACGGTGGTGCTGACCGGAGTCTTGTCGGCAACCAGATTCTCGTAGTTGCCGCCGCTCACGTTGGTGATTGCGTTGGTCAACGGCGCGTGACCGGTCAGCGCATCGTTCGGTGCGGTGGTGGTTACGGTGCCGGTGGTTTTTCCGATGTCGATGGTGATGGTCTGGCCGTTGGACAGAGTCACCACGACTGGCGAACCAGTGACTGGCGCACCGACGGTGGCGGTGTAGACGACGTTGCCGCCTTCAGCCGCTGTACCGGTGGCAGACAACTTCACGGTAGTGGTGTCGATGGTATCGGTGACGCTGGTCACGGCCGGTACGGTGCTTGGTACCAGGTTTTCGAAGTTGCCGCCGCTGGCATTGGTGATGGTTGCCTGCACGGTGCCGGCGTCTTTGTAGACGTCATCAGCCGGGGCAGGAACGGTCACGGTGCCAGTGGTTTTACCGGCGTCGATGGTGATCACTGCGCCGTTGCTCAGGGTCACGGTCACTGGCGAACCAGCGGCGTTGGTCAGGGTGGCGGTGTAAATGATCGAACCGCCCTCGGCGACCGTATTAGTGGCGCTCAGGGACAGGTTGGTGGTGTCGACAGTGTCGGTCACGGTGGTGCTGACCGGAGTCTTGTCGGCAACCAGATTCTCGTAGTTGCCGCCGCTCACGTTGCTGATCGAGTTGGTCAACGGCGCGTGACCGGTCAGCGCATCGTTCGGTGCGATGCTGGTCACGGTGCCGGTGGTTTTGCCGATGTCGATGGTGATGGTCTGACCGTTGGCCAGGGTCACGACGACAGGCGAGCCGGTAACTGGCGCACCAACGGTAGCGGTGTAAGTGACGGTGCCACCTTCGGCCACGGTGCCCGTGGCGGTGAGTTTCACGCCCGTGGTGTCGATGGTGTCGGTGACGCTGGTCACTGCTGGCGTGGTGCTTGGTACCAGGTTCTCGAAGCTGCCACCGGTCGCGGTTTTGATCGTTGCCTGAACAGTGCCGGCGTCTTTGTAGACGTCGTCGGCCGGGGCAGGGACGGTGACGGTACCGGTGGTTTTACCGGCGTCGATGGTGATGACTGCACCGTTGCTCAGCGTCACGGTCACTGGCGAACCAGCGGCGTTGGTCAGCGTTGCGGTGTAAACAATCGAGCCACCCTCGGCCACGGTGCCGGTCGCGCTCAGCGACAGGTTGGTGGTGTCGACAGTGTCGGTAACGGTTGTGCTGACCGGCGTTTTGTCGGCGACCAGGTTTTCGTAGTTACCGCCGCTCACATTGGTGATCGCGTTGGTCAACGGCGCATGACCGGTCAGCGCATCGTTCGGTGCGGTGGTGGTTACGGTGCCGGTGGTTTTACCCACTTCGATAGTGATGTTCTGACCGTTGGCCAGTGTCACAACGACAGGCGAACCGGTCACAGGCGCACCGACAGTGGCGGTGTAAGTGACGGTGCCACCTTCCGCAGCAGAATCGGTCGCGGTCAGCTTGACCGTGGTGGTATCAATGGTGTCGGTGACGTTGGTGACTGCAGGAGCAGTGCTCGGTACCAGGTTCTCGAAGTTGCCACCGGTAGCAGTCGAAATGGTCGCTTCGACTTTGCCAGCGTCCTTGTACACGTCATCGGCTGGGGCCGGAACGGTAACGGTGCCAGTGGTTTTGCCTGCTTCGATGGTGATCACGGCGCCGTTGCTCAACGTCACGGTAACTGGCGAGCCAGCGGCGTTGGTCAGGGTCGCGGTGTAAACGATCGAGCCACCTTCGGCCACGGTACCGGTTGCGGACAGCGACAGGTTGGTGGTGTCGACGGTGTCGGTGACGTTAGTGCTGACCGGGGTTTTGTCAGCCACAAGGTTTTCGTAATTGCCGCCAGTCACACCTGTGATCGAGTTGGTCAGAGGCGCATGACCGGTCAGCGCGTCGTTAGGCGCGGTGCTGGTGACGGTGCCAGTGGTCTTGCCGACTTCGATGGTGATGTTCTGACCGTTGGCCAGGGTCACCACGACCGGCGAACCGGTGACTGGTGCGCCAACAGTGGCGGTATAGGTGACGGTGCCGCCTTCGGCTACCGAGGTATCGGCAGTCAGTTTGACGGTCGAGGTGTCGATCGTGTCGGTGACTTCGGTGACAGCCGGCACGGTACTTGGCACCAGGTTTTCGAAGTTGCCACCGGTGGCGGTGGAAATGGTTGCTTCGACTTTACCGGCATCTTTGTAAACGTCGTCCGCCGGAGCTGGAACAGTCACGGTGCCGGTGGTTTTGCCGGCCTCGATGGTGATGACAGCGCCGTTGCTCAGCGTCACGGTAACTGGCGAGCCCGCGGCGTTGGTCAGGGTTGCTGTGTAAACGATCGAGCCGCCTTCAGCGACGGTGCCAGTGGCACTGAGCGACAGGTTGGTGGTGTCGATGGTATCGGTGACATTGGTCGAAACCGGCGTTTTATCCGCCACGAGGTTTTCGTAGTTACCGCCGCTCACGTCGGTGATGGCGTTGGTCAGTGGCGCATGACCGGTCAACGCATCGTTCGGCGCGGTGGTGGTCACGGTGCCTGTGGTCTTGCCGACTTCGATGGTGATGTTCTGACCATTGGCCAAGGTCACGACTACAGGCGAGCCGGTTACCGGAGCACCGACGGTGGCGGTGTAGGTGACGGTTCCACCTTCAGCAGCGGACTCGGTCGCGGTCAGTTTGACCGTGGTGGTGTCGATGGTGTCGGTAACGTTGGTGACGGCCGGAACGGTGCTTGGCACCAGGTTCTCGAAGTTGCCACCGGTAGCGCTGGAAATGGTCGCTTCGACTTTACCGGCGTCCTTGTACACGTCATCGGCTGGCGCCGGAACGGTCACGGTGCCAGAGGTTTTACCGGCCTCGATGGTGATCACCGCGCCGTTGGACAGGGTCACGGTGACTGGCGAACCAGCGGCGTTGGTCAGGGTTGCGGTGTAGACGATCGAGCCACCCTCGGCCACGGTGCCGGTCGCACTGAGCGACAGATTGGTGGTGTCGACGGTGTCGGTGACATTGGTCGAAACCGGCGTTTTATCCGCCACGAGGTTCTCGTAGTTACCGCCGCTCACGTCGGTGATGGCGTTGGTCAGCGGCGCGTGGCCGGTCAACGCATCGTTCGGCGCAGTGGTAGTCACGGTGCCAGTGGTTTTACCCACTTCGATGGTGATGTTCTGACCGTTGGCCAAGGTCACCACGACCGGCGAGCCAGTCACTGGCGCACCAACAGTCGCGGTGTAGGTGACGGTGCCACCTTCCGCAGCCGATTCGGTCGCGGTCAGTTTGACCGTGGTGGTATCGATGGTGTCGGTCACGTTGGTGACGGCCGGAACGGTGCTAGGCACCAGGTTCTCGAAGTTGCCACCGGTAGCGGTGGAAATGGTTGCTTCGACTTTACCCGCGTCTTTGTACACGTCGTCAGCCGGAGCTGGAACGGTCACGGTGCCCGACGTTTTACCGGCTTCGATGGTGATCACCGCGCCGTTGGACAGGGTCACGGTCACCGGCGTCCCGGCCGGATTGGTCAGGGTCGCGGTGTAAACAATCGAACCACCTTCCGCCACCGAGTCGCTGGCGGTCAGGTTCAGGTTGGTGGTGTCGACAGTGTCCGACACTGAGGTGTTCGCCGGTGTCTTGTCGGCCACCAGGTTTTCATAGTTGCCGCCGGCAACCTTGTCGATGGCCACACTCAGCGAGCTGCCGCCCGCCAATGGGCTGTTCGGCGCGACGAAGTTCACGCTGCCGGTGGTCTCACCGACGGCGATGGTGATGGTCTGGCCGTTGGACAGAGTGACCACAACAGGCGAGCCTGTTACTGGTGCAGTCACGCTTGCGGTGTAAACCACGGTTTCGCCTTCGGCGACGTTGGCGGTGGCGGTCAGCGACACGGTGGAGGTGTCGATGGTGTCGTTGACGGTGGTCACCGCCGGGGTGTTGCTGGTCACCAGGTTTTCGAAGTCGCCACCGGTCGCGCCCTTGATGGTCGCCTCAACGGTGCCGGCGTCCTTGTAGACGTCATCCTTCGGCGCATCGACGGTCACGGTGCCGGAAGTTTTGCCGGCGTCGATGGTGATCACCGCGCCATTGCTCAAGGTCACGGTCACCGGGGTGCCGGCGGCGTTGCTCAGGGTGGCGGTGTAGGTGATCTGCCCGCCTTCGTTCACCGCCGGCGTCGCGCTCAGCGACAGGTTGGTGGTGTCGACGGTGTCGGTCACGGTGGTGCTGACTGGCGTCTTGTCGGCGACGAGGTTTTCGTAGTTGCCGCCGCTGACATTGGTGATCGAGTTGTTCAGCGGCTCGTGACCGTTCAACGCATCGTTCGGTGCGGTGGTCGTCACGGTGCCGGTGGTCTTGCCGATGTCGATGGTGATGGTCTGACCGTTGGCCAGGGTCACAACAACAGGCGCGCCAGTCACTGGAGCGCCGACAGTAGCGGTGTAAGTGACAGTGCCGCCTTCAGCCACCGAAGTATCGGCGCTCAGCTTCACGGTCGAGGTATCGATGGTGTCGGTGACTTCGGTAACGGCTGGAACGGTGCTTGGCACCAGGTTCTCGAAGTTGCCGCCCGCAGCATCCTTGATCGTGACTTCGACCTTGCCGGCGTCTTTGTAGACGTCATCGGCAGGTGCTGGAACGGTCACGGTGCCGGTGGTTTTGCCCGCGTCGATGGTGATCACGGCGCCGTTGGACAAAGTCACGGTTACCGGCGTACCGGCCGGGTTGGTCAAGGTTGCGGTGTAGACGATCGAACCGCCTTCAGCGACGGTGCCGGTCGCGGCCAGCGACAGGTTGGTGGTGTCGACGGTATCGGTCACGGTGGTGCTGACCGGGGTTTTGTCGGCAACCAGATTCTCGTAATTGCCGCCGCTCACGTCGGTGATGGCGTTAGTCAGCGGCGCATGACCGTTCAACGCATCGTTCGGTGCGGTGGTGGTCACGGTGCCGGTGGTCTTGCCGACTTCGATGGTGATGTTCTGACCGTTGGCCAGGGTCACGACCACAGGCGAGCCGGTTACCGGAGCACCGACAGTGGCGGTGTAGGTGACGGTGCCACCTTCAGCAGCAGACTCGGTTGCGGTCAGTTTCACCGACGTGGTGTCGATGGTGTCAGTGACTTCAGTCACTGCCGGAACAGTGCTCGGAACGAGGTTCTCGAAGTTGCCGCCGGTTGCACCGTTGATGGTGACTTCAACCTTGCCGGCATCTTTGTAGACGTCATCGGCAGGCGCTGGAACGGTCACGGTGCCGGTGGTCTTGCCCGCTTCGATGGTAATCACCGAACCGTTGGACAGGGTCACGGTGACTGGCGAGCCAGCAGCGTTGGTCAGGGTCGCGGTGTAGGTGATTGAACCACCCTCGGCGACCGAGTTGGTGGCGCTGAGCGACAGATTCGTCGTGTCCACGGTGTCAGTGACTGTGGTGCTGACCGGGGTTTTGTCAGCGACCAGATTTTCATAGTTGCCGCCGGTGACGCCGGTAATCGAGTTGGTCAGCGGTTCGTGACCCGTCAGCGCATCGTTTGGCGCAGTGGTGGTGACGGTGCCGGTGGTTTTGCCGACTTCGATGGTGATGGTCTGGCCGTTTGCCAACGTGACGGTCACTGGCGAACCGGTTACCGGGGCCCCGACAGTCGCGGTGTAGGTGACAGTGCCGCCTTCAGCGACCGAAGTGTCGGCGGTCAGTTTGACGGTCGAAGTATCGATGGTGTCAGTGACTTCGGTGACAGCCGGAACCGTGCTCGGCACCAGGTTCTCGAAATTGCCGCCTGCGGCGTCTTTGATCGTAACTTCAACCTTGCCAGCGTCCTTGTAGACGTCATCGGCTGGCGCTGGAACGGTCACGGTGCCGGTAGTTTTACCCGCTTCAATGGTGATCACCGAGCCGTTCGACAGGGTCACGGTCACCGGCGTACCGGCCGGATTGGTCAGGGTCGCGGTGTAAACGATCGAACCACCTTCGGCAACGGAGCCAGTGGCGCTCAACGTCAGGTCGGTGGTGTCGACGGTGTCGGTAACGGTGGTCGAAACCGGGGTTTTGTCAGCGACCAGATTTTCGTAGTTGCCACCGGTGACGCCGGTAATCGAGTTGGTCAGCGGTTCGTGACCGTTCAGCGCATCGTTTGGCGCGGTGGTGGTCACGGTGCCGGTGGTTTTGCCCACTTCGATGGTGATGTTCTGACCATTGGCTAAGGTGACAACAACCGGCGAGCCGGTTACCGGTGCGCCGACGGTGGCGGTGTAAGTGACAGTCCCGCCTTCAGCGACCGAAGTGTCGGCGGTGAGTTTGACCGTCGACGTATCGATGGTATCGGTCACTTCGGTAACAGCCGGAACGGTGCTCGGCACCAGGTTCTCGAAATTGCCGCCTGCGGCGTCTTTGATCGTGACTTCAACCTTGCCAGCGTCTTTGTAAACGTCATCGGCTGGTGCTGGAACGGTCACGGTGCCGGTAGTTTTACCGGCTTCGATAGTGATCACCGAGCCGTTGGACAAGGTCACGGTCACCGGAGTACCGGCCGGATTGGTCAGGGTTGCGGTGTAGACTATCGAACCGCCTTCCGCCACGGTGCCGGTCGCAGTCAGCGACAGGTTGGTGGTGTCGACGGTGTCGGTGACGTTGGTCGAAATCGGGGTTTTGTCAGCGACCAGGTTTTCGTAGTTGCCACCGCTCACGTCAGTGATCGCGTTGGTCAGTGGCTCGTGACCGTTCAACGCATCGTTCGGTGCGGTGGTGGTCACGGTGCCAGTGGTTTTGCCCACTTCGATGGTAATGGTCTGGCCGTTGGCCAACGTGACGATCACTGGCGAGCCGGTGACAGGCGCGCCAACGGTCGCGGTATAGGTGACGGTGCCACCTTCAGCCACCGAGGTATCGGCGGTCAGCTTTACGGTCGAGGTGTCGATGGTGTCAGTCACTTCAGTGACCGCAGGGACGGTGCTCGGCACCAGGTTCTCGAAATTGCCGCCGGTTGTTCCGGTAATGCTGACCTCAACCTTGCCGGCGTCTTTGTAGACGTCATCGGCTGGCGCCGGAACGGTCACGGTGCCGGTGGTTTTACCCGCTTCGATGGTGATTACCGAGCCGTTCGAAAGGGTCACGGTTACCGGCGTGCCGGCCGGATTGGTCAGGGTCGCGGTGTAGACGATCGAGCCACCTTCAGCCACGGTGCCGGTCGCAGTCAGCGACAGGTTGGTGGTGTCGACGGTATCGGTGACGGTGGTGCTGACAGGGGTTTTGTCGGCCACGAGATTTTCGTAGTTGCCACCGCTCACGTCAGTGATCGCGTTGCTCAGTGGCTCATGACCATTCAACGCATCGTTCGGCGCGGTGGTGGTCACGGTGCCAGTGGTTTTGCCCACTTCGATGGTGATGGTCTGACCGTTGGCCAAGGTCACAACCACCGGCGAGCCAGTCACCGGCGCACCAACCGTAGCGGTGTAAGTGACAGTGCCGCCTTCAGCGACCGAAGTATCAGCGGTCAGTTTGACGGTCGAAGTATCGATGGTGTCAGTGACTTCGGTGACAGCTGGAACGGTGCTCGGCACCAGGTTCTCGAAATTGCCACCGCTGGTTCCGGTAATGCTGACTTCGACCTTGCCGGCATCTTTGTAGACGTCATCGGCTGGCGCCGGAACGGTCACGGTTCCGGTGGTTTTGCCGGCCTCGATGGTGATGACGGAGCCATTGCTCAGGGTCACGGTCACCGGGGTGCCGGCCGGGTTGGTCAGGGTCGCGGTGTAGACAATCGAACCGCCTTCAGCGACGGAGCCAGTGGCGCTCAGCGAGAGGTTGGTAGTGTCGACGGTATCAGTCACGGTGGTGCTGACCGGCGTCTTGTCGGCGACCAGATTTTCGTAGTTGCCACCGCTCACGCCAGTGATCGAGTTGCTCAGCGGCGCCTGGCCGTTGAGCACGTCGTTCGGTGCGGTGGTGGTCACGGTGCCAGTGGTTTTACCCACTTCGATGGTGATGGACTGACCGTTGGCCAGAGTCACGACAACCGGCGAGCCAGTCACAGGCGCACCAACGGTCGCGGTGTAAGTGACGGTGCCACCCTCGGCGACCGAGGTGTCAGCGGACAGTTTGACCGTCGAAGTGTCGATGGTATCAGTCACTTCGGTGACCGCAGGGACAGTGCTTGGCACCAGATTTTCGAAGTTGCCGCCGGTTGCACCGTTGATGGTGACTTCGACTTTGCCGGCGTCTTTGTATACGTCATCCGCAGGCGCCGGAACCGTCACGGTGCCGGTGGTTTTACCGGCTTCGATGGTGATCACGGCGCCGTTGCTCAGGGTCACGGTGACCGGCGAGCCGGCAGCATTGGTCAACGTCGCGGTGTAAACGATCGAACCGCCCTCAGCCACGGTACCGGTCGCGTTCAACGACAGGTTGGTGGTGTCGACGGTGTCGGTAACGGTGGTCGAAACCGGGGTTTTGTCGGCGACGAGGTTCTCGTAGTTACCGCCACTGACATTGGTGATGGCGTTGGTCAGCGGTGGGTTGCCGGTCAGCGCGTCGTTCGGCGCGGTGGTGGTCACGGTGCCGGTGGTTTTGCCCACTTCGATGGTGATGGTCTGACCGTTGGTCAGGGTCACGGTCACTGGCGAACCGGTCACAGGTGCACCGACGGTGGCGGTGTAAGTGACGATGCCGCCCTCAGCGACTGAGGTATCGGCAGTCAGTTTGACGGTCGAGGTATCGATGGTATCGGTGACTTCGGTGACCGCCGGAACGGTGCTCGGCACCAGGTTCTCGAAATTGCCACCGGTAGTGCCGGTGATGCTGACTTCGACTTTGCCGGCATCTTTGTAGACGTCATCCGCAGGCGCCGGAACGGTCACGGTACCGGTGGTTTTGCCAGCTTCGATGGTAATGACGGAGCCGTTGCTCAACGTCACGGTCACCGGGGTGCCGGCCGGGTTGGTCAGGGTCGCGGTGTAAACGATCGAGCCGCCTTCAGCGACGGTGCCGGTGGCACTCAGCGACAGGTTGGTGGTGTCGATGGAGTCGGTGACGGTAGTGGTCGCCGGCGTGGTGTTCGGCACCAGATTCTCGAAGTTGCCGCCGGTCGCACCGGTAATCGTGGTGCTGACGGTGCCGCCGTTGTTGTAGACGTCGTTCGGCGCGGTCGGCACGTTGACGGTGCCAGTGGTCTGGCCGGCTTCGATGGTGATGGTCGAACCGTTGGACAGGGTGACGGTAACCGGCGTCTGTGCCGGATTGGTCAGGGTCGCGGTGTAGGTGATCTGGCCACCTTCGACCACGGTACCGGTGGCGGTGAGGGTCAGGCCGGTGGTGTCGCGCGAATCGACGATGTTCGTCACGGCTGGCGTCGTGTTCGGCACCAGGTTCTCGAAGTTGCCGCCGGTGGCACCGGTGATGGTGGTGCTGACGGTGCTGCCGTTGTTGTAGACGTCATTCGGCGCGGTTGGCACGTTGACGGTGCCAGTGGTCTGGCCGGCTTCGATGGTGATGGTCGAACCGTTGGACAGGGTGACGGTGACCGGTGTCTGCGCCGGGTTGGTCAGTGTCGCGGTATAGGTGATCTGACCGCCTTCGGTGACGCTGTTGCCAGCGGTCAGGGTGACGGTGGTGGTGTCGATGGTGTCGGTGACCTGAGTCGTCGCCGGGGTGGTCGGCGGGGTCACGGTAATGCCGTTGCCGCCGGTGGTGCCGGTGACGGTCACGTTGATCTGGGTCGGGTCGTTATAAACGGTGTCGTTCGGTGCCAGCGGCACGTTGACGGTGCCGGTGGTGGAGCCGGCCGGAATCACGATCACCGAGCCGTTGGACAGGGTGATGGTCAGGTCGGTCAGCGGCGCCTGGGTCAGGGTCGCGGTGTACACCAGCACGCCGCCGGCTTCGGTGATGGTCGGCGTGGCGCTGAGGCTCAGGGTCGACTCACGCAGGGCGTTGGTGGTGGTGTCGGTGGTCTGGCCACCGGTGATGTTCTGTGCCGCTTGTGCACCGGCGTTGATGCCCGCGGTCGGGAAGCCGATGGTCGGATCGACGCGGCCAGCGGTGGCGTCGAGCATCACGAAGCTGTGGCCGCCGCCTGCCGCGCCGCCAGTCCCTGCGGCGGTAGCGCCGGCAGCGGTGGCTTCAAGGGCGGTGGTCGGGTCGGCACCGGCGGCGATGGCCTGCTGCAGCTCGGCTACGGACGGTGCGGCCTGCGCGGTGGCTTCGGCCAGGTCAGTGCTGGAGTCGGGCGCGTTGGCGCTCCACTGGGTTTCACGGCCCAGGTCCAGGGTGCGGCCATCCGCCAGTTCCAGCGACACGGCGCCGGAGAGGCCGGTATCGATCTGGTCGCCGACGAACAGGCGATCGCCTTCAACGAGCACGCGGCGTACACCCTCGGGGGAGACCACGAATACCTGACCGACAATGCTTTTGACGATGGCAACAACACTGCTCATTGAAGACTCTCCGGGTGTCACGTTCAGTTGACTTCCATAGCCTGATGGCTTCGGCGCCGATTCAGTCTGGACGTACTTTAAAAATTTGCGAATCAAGATTGACGCTGTTCTTCGTCAATAATTTGGCTAGATTCTTTCGCTATTAACTTTATGCCAAACTATTGACCTTCTGGGTGCCATCCTAAACAATCGCCCCACTAATGTCACATTGATATTTCCGCGGCGACCTGTCCCTCAGCGTGTGATCCAGTTCCTATTTTGAACTTTCCGACATACGGTCATTCCGGTTGCCAATCATCCGACGCAGCAGCACGTTTTGCTGTGATTCAAGACAAGAAGTCCTGGGAAATCTTTACCATGCGTTTGCACTTGTTCAAGGCTCTACCGTTCGCCCTCGCCGCCTCTTTCGTCCAAGCACAATCCTTACCAGAAGCCATGCAACAGGCACTGGATGTCCATCCGGAAATCCAGGCGGGGGTCAACAGTCGTTTGGCCGCGGATTATCAGTTAAAGGCAGCCAAAGGTGGATACCTGCCCAAGGTAGATCTGCTGGGCGGTTATGGCCGTGAGGGCACTGACAGCGTGACCACGCGCGCCAACGGTGGCGGCAACCACTGGGAAACTTTGAACCGCAGCGAGTCAAGTTTACGTCTCTCGCAAATGGTTTTTGACGGTTTTGCCACGTCCAGCGAAGTCGGGCGTCAACAAGCCACCGTCAACTCCCGCGCCTACTCGCTGCTCGGCACTTCCGAGCGCACCGCGCTGACCGTCGCCCAGGTGTACCTGGACGTGCTGACCCGCCGCGAATTCGTGCGTCTGGCCGAAGAAAACCTCAAAAGCCACCAGCGCATCTATGATCAGATCCAGCTACGCACCCAGCGCGGCGTTGGTAGCGGCGCTGACCTTGATCAGGCTGAAGCGCGGATGGCTCAGGCCCGCAACAACCTGATCACCGAACAGACCAACCTCGCCGACTCCGAGACCAACTTCCTCAGTGCCGTCGGCCAGATGCCTGACCAGTTGGAGCGCCCGGCGCCGTTCATGGCGATGATGCCGGCCAACCTCAATGAAGCCCGTACGCAGATGCTGGAAAACAGCCCGATCCTGCGCTCGGCCGAGTCCGATATCGCCGCTGCCGAGAAGCAGTACGAAACCGCCAAGTCGACGTTCTACCCACGTTTCGACGCCGAGCTGGGACGCACCGCCGACAACGATCTCGATGGTCAGAACGGCCACAACAACGAGTGGCAGGCGATGCTGCGCATGCGCTTCAACCTGTATTCGGGCGGCAGCAACAAGGCCGATCTGGAATCCAAGTCGTACCTGTCGAACCAGGCGCTGGACATCCGCAACAACGCCCTGCGTCAGTTGAACGAAGAACTGGGCCTGGCCTGGAACGCCCTGAACAACGCCAATGCGCAGGTGCCGATCGCGCAGCAGTACGTTGATCACAGCACCGCCGTGCGTACCGCCTACCAGCGTCAGTTCAGCCTCGGCGAGCGCACCCTGCTCGATTTGCTCGACAGCGAAAACGAGTTGTTCACCGCTTCGCGCCGTCTGGCCGAGATCAAGAACATTCAGTTATTTACTCAGTATCGAATCAAGGCGACCATGGGCGAGTTGCTCAAGAGCCAGGGAGTGGTCGCACCATTGGCATCCGTCGTGCAGAACGATGTGAAGCCGAAGGTCCAACTGCCGGGTATGAATTGAGCAGAACCTTCATTGTTCAATTGTTAGCCAAGAGTGCCGAGCGTGGAATCAGAAGTCAGTCGAGTTCAACTCATTCATGATCCGCGCGCGATGCACGACGATCCGTTACTGGATGGCTTGCTCGCTCTATGCATGTTGCACCAGAAGCCGGCCAGTGCCGCGATGCTCACCACTGGCCTGCCGTTGCCCAAGCAGCGCCTGAGTGTCGAGTTGCTGCCCCGCGCAGCGGCTCGCGCCGGGCTGCAGGGTCGGGTGCTGCAACGCAAGCTGGAAGAGATTCCGGCGATTGCCATGCCGGCGCTGTTGCTGCTCAAGGATGGCCGCAGCGCCGTCCTGCTCGGCTGGCAAGGTGACAACGAAGCCCGGGTGCTGCTCAGCGAAAGCGACGGCGGCGAATCGGTGGTCAGCCGCGAACTGCTGGCTGACGACTACACCGGCAAAGTGTTCTTCGCCCAGCCGCAGCACAAATTCGACGTCAACCACGGCACGCTGATCCCGCGTGCGCGCTCGTGGTTTCGCGACACCCTCAAGCGTTCACGCTGGCTGTATGCCGATGCGATCGCCGCGAGTTTCCTGATCAACATCATCGCCATGGCCGCGCCGCTGTTCGTGATGAACGTCTACGACCGCGTGGTGCCGAACCAGGCCGAAGCGACCCTGTGGGTGCTGGCGCTGGGCATCACCGGTGCCTACATCTTCGACCTGATCCTCAAAAGCCTGCGCAGCCTGTGCCTGGATCTGGCCGGCAAGAAAACCGACCTGATCATCTCCGCGACGCTGTTCGAGCGCATCGTCGGCATGGCCATGAAGTACCGCCCGGCGCGGGTCGGCAGCTTCGCGCAGAACATCCATGAGTTTCAGAGCCTGCGCGACTTCCTCGCCTCGCTGACTCTGACCAGCCTGATCGACCTGCCGTTCACCATTCTGATCTTCATCGTCATCGCGATTCTCGGCGGGCATCTGGTGTGGATTCCGGTGCTGGCGTTCCCGATTGCGCTGTTGATCGGCTATGCGTTGCAGAAGCCGCTGGTAGCGACCATGGAACGCACCATGGCCCTCGGCGCCGAGCGTCAGTCGAGCCTGATCGAAACCCTCGCCGGCCTCGATGCGGTCAAGGTCAACAACGCCGAAAGCGAACGTCAGTACCAGTGGGAACAGACCATCGGCACTCTCAGCCGCCTCGAGCTGCGGGTGAAAATGCTCTCCGGTCTGGCGATGAACATCACCCTGCTGATCCAGCAACTGGCCGGGGTGATCATGATCGTCTTCGGCGTGTATCAGATCATCGCCGGCAACCTGAGCATGGGCGGTCTGATTGCCTGCTACATGCTCAGCGGCCGCGCGCTCAGCCCGCTGGCGTCGCTGTCCGGTCTGTTGACCCGCTACCAGCAGGCACGGGTAACCATGACTTCCGTCGACCAGATGATGGAGCTGCCGCAGGAGCGCAATTTCGAAGAACGTCCGCTGAGCCGCAAGGTGTTGCAGGGCGCGATCGAGTGCCGTCAGTTGAACTTCACCTACCCGGAACAGCAGAACCCGGCGCTGAAGAACATCAACCTGGTGATTCGTCCCGGCGAGAAGATCGGCATCATCGGCCGCAGCGGCTCGGGCAAGAGTTCGTTGGCGAAACTGCTGGTGGGCCTGTATCAGCCGGACGACGGCGCGTTGCTGGTGGACGGCGTCGACATCCGCCAGATCGACGTCAGCGAGCTGCGCTACAACATCGGCTACGTGCCGCAGGATATCCAGCTGCTGGCCGGTACCCTGCGCGACAATCTGGTCTCTGGCGCGCGCTATGTAGAAGACGAGCTGGTACTGCAAGCCGCCGAACTGGCCGGCGTGCACGAATTCGCCCGCCTGCATCCGCAGGGTTATGAGCTGCAAGTCGGCGAGCGCGGGCAGAACCTGTCCGGTGGCCAACGGCAGAACGTTGCTCTGGCGCGGGCGCTGCTGCTCAACCCGCCGATCCTGCTGCTCGACGAACCGACCAGCGCCATGGACAACACCGGCGAAGAACGCCTCAAGCAGCGTCTGGCCGCCGTCGTTGAAAACAAGACCGTGGTGCTGGTGACGCACCGGGCCTCGCTGCTGTCGCTGGTCGACCGCCTGCTGGTGGTCGACCGTGGACAGATTCTCGCCGATGGCCCGAAAGCCGCCGTGATGGAAGCGTTGAAGAAGGGGCAGATCAGTGTTGCTTAAGTCGGGTGTCAAAGAGTCGATCCGTCGCTACTTCAAGGGTTCTGCCTCGCTGCAGGGCCAGCCGCTGCCGGAGGTCAACAAGGCGCTGATCGAGGACGCCCCGCGCGTCGTGCGCCTGACCATCTGGGCAATCATCGGCTTCTTCCTGTTCCTGCTGTTGTGGGCCAACTTCGCGGTCATCGACGAAGTGACCAAGGGCGACGGCAAGGCGATTCCGTCGTCGAAGATCCAGAAAATCCAGAACCTTGAGGGCGGGATCGTCTCGGAAATGTTCGTCAAGGAAGGTCAGATCGTCGAGGCCGGCGCACCGCTGATTCGCCTGGACGACACGCGGTTTGCTTCCAACGTCGGCGAAACCGAGGCTGATCGGCTGTCGATGCTGCTGCGCGTCGAGCGTCTGAGCGCCGAGGTCGATGACCGTCCGCTGAATTTCCCTGAAGACGTGCTCAAAGCCGTGCCGGGCCAGGCGAAAAGCGAAGAATCGTTGTACATCAGTCGTCGTCAGCAACTGCACGACGAGATCGGCGGTTTGCAGGAGCAGTTGATCCAGCGTCAGCAAGAGCTGCGCGAGTTCAGCTCCAAGCAGGCGCAGTATCGCCAGCAACTGGGCCTGCAACGTCAGGAAATCAACATGTCCGAGCCGCTGGTGGCGCAGGGCGCCGTATCGCCGGTAGAAGTGCTGCGGCTCAAGCGTGCCGAAGTCGAAACCCGTGGTCAGCTCGACGCCACCACGCTGGCGATCCCGCGCGCCGAATCGGCCATCAAGGAAGTCCAGCGCAAGATCGACGAGACTCGCGGCAAATTTCGCAGCGATGCGCTGACCCAGCTCAACGAAGCCCGCACCGACCTGAACAAGGCCCAGGCCACCGGCAAGGCCCTGGAAGACCGGGTCAGCCGGACGCTGGTCACCTCGCCGGTACGCGGGATCGTCAACAAGTTGCTGGTCAACACCATCGGCGGTGTTATTCAGCCGGGCAGCGACATGGTGGAAATCGTGCCGCTGGATGACACCTTGCTGGTCGAAGCCAAGATCCGTCCGCAGGACATTGCCTTCCTGCACCCGGGGCAGGAAGCGATCGTCAAATTCACCGCGTACGACTACACCATTTATGGCGGGCTGAAAGCCAAACTGGAGCAGATCGGTGCCGACACCATCACCGACGAAGACAAGAAAACCACCTACTACATCATCAAGGTGCGCACCGAGCGCAGCCACCTGGGCACTGATGAAAAGCCGTTGCTGATCATCCCGGGGATGGTGGCGTCGGTGGATATCATCACCGGCAAGAAATCGGTGTTGAGCTATCTGCTCAAGCCGATCATCCGGGCGCGGGCCGAGGCGTTGCACGAGCGGTAGGTCTTCAGCGCGGCACATGGCCCCTTCGCGAGCAAGCCCGCTCCCACAGTGGATCCCGGTCGAACACAGAACTTGTGTCCACTGAAGATCAAATGTGGGAGCGGGCTTGCTCGCGAAGGGGCCAGCAAAATCACCACACCCCTGTCAGTAAGTGACACAAATCGTCACTCACCATCCAGTCCATTCCTCACCCTCCGCCATATCGTTATTCATTAACGGTATTTAATTTCCCGTTCTTATAGCTTTAAAGTCATCCACCTGCGTACCTGCCGACCAATCGGCGCGCCGCACGACCTGAACCAACACGCAATCCAGCGTGAGTGTCTGATCGACGTGCGCGCCTGTGAGCGCGCCGTGCGTGGGAGATTGAAAGATGTCCGCAGCTACTGCCACCCCAAGCGCCGCGACTGCCGCGCCGCAAAGCTTTGAAATTCGTCCGTTCAGCGGTGCCGTCGGTACCGAGATCATCGGCCTGGACCTGACCCGGCCGGTCAACGATCAGGACTTCGCGCGCATTCATCGTGCGCATCTGGATCACCACGTCGTGGTGTTCCGCGACCAGCGCATCACCCCGCAACAGCAGATCGATTTCAGCCGCCGCTTCGGCGTGTTGCAGATCCACGTGCTCAAGCAGTTCCTGCTGGCCAATCACCCGGAAATCCTCATCGTTTCCAACATCGTCGAGAACGGCCAGAACATCGGCCTCGGCGATGCCGGCAAGTTCTGGCACTCCGACCTTTCCTATAAAGAGCTGCCGAGCCTTGGCTCGATGCTGCATGCCCAGGAATTACCGTCCGAGGGCGGCGACACCTTGTTTGCCGACATGCACAAAGCCTGGGACAACCTGCCCGAAGCGCTGCGTAAAGCCGTAGAAGGGCGCTCCGCCGCACACTCCTACACCGCGCGTTACAGCGAAACCAAATTCGAAGGCAACTGGCGTCCGACCCTGACCCCGGAACAACTGGCGCAGGTCGCCGAAGTGGTGCACCCGATCGTTCGCACCCATCCGGAAAGCGGCCGCAAGGCGTTGTTCGTCAGCGAAGGCTTCACCACCCGCATCGTCGGTTTGCCCGAGGACGAGAGCAAACAACTGCTCGCCGAGCTCTACGCCCACAGCGTGCTGCCGCAAAACATTTACCGCCACCAGTGGCAGCCCCACGACATGGTGTTCTGGGACAACCGTTCGCTGATCCACCTCGCCGCCGGCTGCCCCGCACACCTGCGCCGCAAGCTGTATCGCACGACCATTCAGGGCGACGCGCCTTTCTGATTTGCCGGAGATTCGATCATGTCCAAACGTCTTCCATTTGCATCGCTGGCGGCGGCCATCGGCCTGGGTTTCAGCCTGCTTGCCGGCAGCCTGGTGGCGCCGACCGTGGCCCACGCCGAAGGTGAAATCCGCATCGCCGAACAGTTCGGGATTGTCTATTTATTGCTCAATGTGGTGCGCGATCAGGGCCTGATCGAGAAGTACGGCAAGCAGGAAGGCCTCGACATCAAGGTCGACTGGACGCAGCTCTCGGGCGGCGCGGCGGTCAACGATGCGCTCTTGTCCGGCTCTATCGACATTGCCGGCGCCGGCGTCGGCCCGCTGTTGACCATCTGGGATCGCACCCACGGCAAGCAGAACGTCAAGGCAGTCGCCTCGCTCGGCAACTTCCCGTACTACCTGGTCAGCAACAATCCCAAGGTCAAAACCATTGCCGATTTCACCGAGAAAGACCGCATTGCGGTGCCGGCGGTGGGCGTGTCGGTGCAGTCGCGCTTCCTCCAATACGCGGCGGCCAAACAGTGGGGTGACAAGGAATTCAATCGCCTCGACAAGTACACCATCGCCGTGCCGCACCCGGATGCGACCGCTGCGCTGATTGCCGGCGGCACCGAGCTGACCGGGCATTTCTCCAACCCACCGTTCCAGGATCAGGCGCTGCAGAACCCGAACGTGCACGTGGTGCTCAACTCCTACGACATCCTCGGCCCGAACTCGCCAACCGTGCTGTTCGCCACCGAGAAATTCCGCAACGACAACCCGAAAACCTACAAGGCCTTCGTCGAAGCGCTGACCGAAGCCGCGCAATTTGCGCAGAACGATAAGGGCGCGGCGGCGGACACCTACATCCGCGTGACCAAGGCCAAGATCGACCGCGCCGAGCTGCTGAAAATCATCGACAACCCGCAATTCGAATTCAGCGTCACGCCGAAAAATACCTATCCACTGGCCGAATTCCTCTACCGCGTCGGTGCGATCAAGAACAAACCGGAATCGTGGAAGGACTACTTCTTCCAGGACGCCAAACCGCTGCAAGGGAGCTGATCGAGATGAATGCCCCCTTGCAAGGCCACGCGGCCAGCAACCCGATCGCCAGCAGCCAGGCGCTGCTGGCGGTTGACCAAGTCAGCCTTGAATACCGCACCCCGCAACGGGTGGTACGGGCCACCCATCAAGTCAGTTTCGAGGTCGATCCGGCGGACCGCTTCGTCCTGCTCGGCCCGTCCGGCTGCGGCAAATCCACCTTGCTCAAAGCGGTCGCCGGATTCATTGCGCCGTGCGAAGGCGAGATTCGGCTGCAAGGGCAGCGGGTCGATGAACCGGGTCCGGATCGGATCGTGGTGTTCCAGGAATTCGATCAACTGCCGCCGTGGAAAACCGTCAAACAGAACGTGATGTTTCCGCTGCTGGCCTCGCGCACGCTGAAGAAAAAGGAGACCGAAGAGCGCGCGCTGCACTATCTGGAAAAAGTCGGTCTGGCAGCATTCGCCGACGCCTATCCCCACACTTTGTCCGGCGGCATGAAGGCGCGGGTGGCGATTGCCCGGGCGTTGGCGATGCAGCCGAAAATCCTTCTGATGGACGAGCCATTCGCCGCACTGGATGCGCTGACCCGGCGCAAGATGCAGGAAGAATTGCTGCTGCTCTGGGAAGAAGTGCGCTTCACCTTGCTGTTCGTCACCCACTCGATCGAAGAGGCGCTGGTGGTCGGCAATCGCATCCTGCTGCTGTCGCCACATCCGGGGCGGGTGCGCGCTGAAGTGCACAGCCATCAATACGATCTGCAAAGCCTCGGCGGCGTGGCGTTTCAGGAATCGGCGCGGCGCATTCACCGTTTGCTGTTCGATGAGGGCCAGTCGCCGGAAACCGAGCGTGACCATGACTTCAACGACATTCGTATCGCTTATTGAGCGTTCTGGAGGATTGCCCGATGAGCCAGCCATCGTCTCTACGACAAGAGTTTGAAACCGTCCTTGAACCACTGACCAGCGTGCCGCTCGAGCGCGAACTGCCGCTGGGCCAACGCCTGTGGCAACAGGGCTGGTTGCGTAAGAGTGTGATCCTGATTCTGCTGGCGATCCTCTGGGAAGTGATCGCCCGGGTGCAGAACAACGACCTGCTGCTGCCGAGCTTTCTGCAGACCAGTCATGCGCTGTACGACGGCCTGCTCAGCGGTGAGTTGCTGGGCAAGGTGTGGATATCGCTGGTGGTGCTGATCAAGGGTTACCTGATCGGCATCGTGCTGGCGTTCGCCCTGACCACGCTGGCGGTGTCGACCCAGTTCGGTCGCGATTTGCTGAGCACCCTGACCTCAATGTTCAATCCGCTGCCGGCAATTGCCTTGCTGCCGCTGGCCTTGCTCTGGTTCGGGCTGGGGCAGAACAGCCTGATTTTCGTGCTGGTGCATTCAGTGCTGTGGGCGCTGGCGTTGAACACCTACGCCGGTTTTCTCGGCGTTTCGGAAACCCTGCGCATGGCCGGGCGTAATTACGGGCTGAAGGGCATGCGTTTTGTGCTGTTCATTCTGATCCCGGCAGCGCTGCCGTCGATTCTCGCCGGGCTGAAAATCGGCTGGGCGTTTGCCTGGCGCACGCTGATCGCCGCCGAACTGGTGTTCGGCGCCACCAGCGGCAAGGGCGGGTTGGGCTGGTACATCTTCCAGAACCGCAACGAGCTGTACACCGACAAGGTGTTCGCCGGGTTGGCGGTGGTGATTCTGATCGGGTTGTTGGTGGAGAATCTGGTGTTCGATACGCTGGAGCGGGTGACGGTGAAGCGTTGGGGCATGCAGCGCTGAGATTTGTGTTGGCAGGACCGGCGCCTTCGCGAGCAAGCCCGCTCCCACATTTTGGAATGCGTTCCCCTGTGGGAGCGGGCTTGCTCGCGAAGGCGTCCTTTCAGCCGCCGTCAAATTTGAAGGATGTTTGCTAGCATTGCACCCAGATCAATCCAGATCAGCCACGAGTGCTCAGCATGCAACTCCCGGACATGAACCTTCTGGTCGCCCTCGACGCCTTGCTCGACGAGGGCAGTGTGGTCGGCGCCGCGCGGCGGATGAACCTCAGCCCCGCCGCCATGAGCCGCACTCTGACGCGGATCCGCGAGGCGATCGGCGATCCGATCCTGGTACGCGCCGGTCGCGGCCTGGTGCCAACCCCCAAAGCCCTCGAATTGCGCGAGCAGGTGCGCGATGTCGTCGAGCAAGCGGCGCTGCTGTTTCGCTCCGCCGACAGCGTGGATCTGGGCACCCTGCGCCGGCGCTTCAGCATTCGCGCCAACGACTTTTTCATTGGCGTATATGGCGGCAAGCTGTTCGATACCCTCGACCAGCAGGCGCCACACTGCGAGTTGCGCTTCGTCCCCGAGGGCGATGGCGACGACGAAGCGCTGCGCGAAGGTCGGATTGATCTGAGTGTCAGCAACACCCGTCCGGTAACCCCGGAAGTCAAAGTGCAGAACCTGTTCTCCACGCATTTCGTCGGTCTGGTGCGTGAGGATCATCCGTTGCTCGACGGCGAAGTCACCGCCGAGCGCTATGCCGGCTACTCGCATATCAGCATGTCGCGCCGTGGCATTGCTCGCGGCCCCATCGACACCGCGTTGAACGCCCTGGGTCTGGAGCGGCGGGTGGCGGTGATTGCGCCAAGTTTCCACGCGGCGATGTTTGCCTTGCCCGATTCCGACCTGATCCTGCCGGTGCCCAAGGAAGCGTTGCTCAGCGTGCGCCGATTGGGCCTGAAGCTGCGCTCGTTCAATCTGCCGATACCGTTGCCGACGCTGATGCTGACCCAGGCCTGGCACCCGCGCTTCGACAAGGACCCGGCGCACCGCTGGCTGCGCGAAACGCTCAAGGCGTGTTGCGACGAAACCTGGCTGGCCGCGCAACCCTGATACCGAATCAATGTGGGAGGGGGCTTGCTCCCGAAGGCGTCGTGTCAGGCAATGCATAGGTTGAATGACCCACTGCTTTCGCGAGCAAGCCCGCTCCCACATTGGATATTCATTGCTGCACTGAGCGCACTTATAACCTGCCAATAAGTCAATTTTCGTCAGCAGTAAGCCTTACTAAAATGCTCCGGTATTTTTCCTTCCGGAGTGTGTATCCATGACATCCCTGACGGTCCCGGCGCCCATCGCTGCGGCCAGTCCGGCGACGGCGGCCGCGCCACCGGTGTTCGGCGCGCGGATCATCACCGGCCTGGTTGGCGTGCTGCTGGCGGTGCTGGTCTCGGGCCTCAACGAGATGGTGACCAAAGTCGCGCTGGCCGACATCCGTGGCGCGCTGAACATCGGTTACGACGAAGGCACCTGGCTGGTGTCCTGCTACGCCGCCACCTCGGTGGCGGCGATGGCGTTTGCGCCGTGGTGCTCGGTGACCTTTTCGCTGCGCCGTTTCACCCTCTGCGCGATCAGCCTGTTCACGCTGCTCGGCGTGCTGTGCCCGTTCGCCCCCAACTACGAAAGCCTGCTGCTGATGCGCACCCTGCAAGGGCTGGCGGGCGGAGCGTTGCCGCCGATGCTGATGACGGTCGCCCTGCGTTTTCTACCGGCCGATTTCAAACTCTACGGCCTGGCCGGTTATGCGCTGACCGCGACTTTCGGCCCCGGCCTCGGTACGCCGCTGGCCGGACTGTGGAGCGAGTACGTCGGCTGGCAATGGACGTTCTGGCAAATCATCGTGCCGTGCCTGATTGCTATGGCAATGGTCGCTTGGGGGATTCCGCAGGATCCGCTGCGCCTGGAGCGCCTCAAGACCTTCAACTGGAAGGGCCTGCTGCTGGGCTTCCCGGCGATCTGCATGCTGGTGATCGGCTTGCTCCAGGGCAATCGGCTGGACTGGTTCGAGTCGAGCCTGATCTGCGGTTTGCTCGGCGCCGGTTCGCTGTTGCTGGTGGCGTTTCTGATCAATGAATGGTCGCAGCCGATTCCGTTTTTCAAGTTGCAGATGCTCGGCATCCGCAACTTGTCGTTCGCGCTGATGACCCTGGCCGGGGTGCTGGTGGTGTTGCAGGCGGTGGTGCTGATTCCATCGAGCTATCTGGCGCAGGTCCAGGGTTATCGCCCGGTGCAGACCGCGCCGATCATGCTGATCGCCGCGTTGCCGCAGTTGATCGCGCTGCCGCTGGTGGCGGCGCTGTGCAACCTGCGCTGGGTCGATTGCCGCTGGGTGCTCGGCATCGGTTTGAGCATGTTGACCCTGTCTTGCCTGGGCGGCTCGCTACTGACCTCGGAGTGGATCCGCGACAACTTCTACGTCCTGCAATGGCTGCAGATTTTCGGTCAGCCGATGTCGGTGCTGCCGTTGTTGATGTTGTCGACCGGCAGCATCCAGCCGCAGGACGGGCCGTTTGCCTCCGCGTGGTTCAACACGGTGAAAGGCCTGGCGGCGGTGATCGCCACCGGAGTCATTGAGGCGCTGACCACCGCGCGCCTGCATTTCCACTCGACCATGTTGATCGACAACCTCGGCAATTCACCGTTGGCCGATCGCAGCGATCCGGGCCTCGCCCATCGTCTGCACGAACAGGCGGTGGTGCTGACTTCCTCTGATCTCTATGTGTGCATGGCCGGCGTCGCGGTGGCGCTGATCCTGCTGATTTTCTGGCTGCCGACGCGGATCTTTCCGCCACGTGCGCCGACCTGATTGCTTCACTGATACCGAAGGTTTTTATGACGACTCAAGCAAAGCAAAAACTCGCGGTGGCCGTGGCGGCCGCACTGGCGGTCGGCGTGTTGCTGTACCTGGCGGTGCCGGGACTGTTCGGCAAGCGCACCCAGCAAAACACCAACGATGCGTTTGTTTCCGCCGACTTCACCCTGGTGGTGCCGCGCGTGGCCGGGTTCATCAAGGAAGTGCTGGTGGAAGACAACCAGCAGGTCAAGGCCGGGCAACTGCTGGCGTTGATCGATGATCGCGATTTGCGCGCCGCCGCTGAAGCGGCCGATGCGCAAACCCTGGTCGCCCGCGCTCAGTTGCAAAACGCCAAGGCCACGCTGGAGCGGCAGACCTCGGTGATTGCTCAGGCGCAGGCCTCGGTGGTCTCGGCCAAGGCAGAAATGGCCTTCGCCCAGCAGGAACTCAATCGCTACAACCACCTCGCCGGTGTAGGTGCCGGCACGGTGCAGAACGCGCAACAGGCCCGCACGCGTATTGATCAGGCAACCGCTCGGCTCGATACCGCCAGCGCGAAGCTCGCGGCTGAGCGCAAGCAGGTGGAGATTCTCACGGCGCAGCGCGATGCCGCCGAGGGCAATCTGAAGCACGCGCAAGCGGCGCTGGAAATCGCCAGTTTCGAGTTGTCCTACACCCGGATCACCGCGCCGCAGGACGGCATGATCGGCGAGCGCGCAGTGCGTGTCGGTGCCTACGTGACGCCGGGCAGCAAACTGTTGGCGGTGGTGCCGTTGCGGCAGGCGTATGTGGTTGCCAACTTCCAGGAAACCCAACTTACCGACGTGCAGCCGGGGCAGCACGTGCAGGTACGCGTCGACAGCCTCGGCGGTGAGGCCTTGAGCGGTCGCGTCGAAAGCATCGCCCCGGCCACCGGCGTGACATTCGCCGCGGTGAAACCGGACAACGCCACGGGTAACTTCACCAAGGTCGTGCAGCGGATTCCGGTGAAGATCGTGCTTGAACCGGGTCAGCCGTTGGCCGAGCGTTTGCGTGTGGGCATGTCGGTGGAGGCGAGTATCGATACTCGCCGTTCGGCGTCGGCGGAACGTGAGGTGACTCAGCGATGAACAGTTTTGATAGAACTGACGCCTTCGCGAGCAAGCCCGCTCCCACCGGGGGAACGCATTACCCAATGTGGGAGCGGGCTTGCTCGCGAAGAGGCCAGTGGCAGCAACTCACCCTCGGTGCCTTGCTCGCTATTGGCCTCAGCGCCTGCACCGTCGGCCCGGACTTCCGCAAGCCCGAAGCCACAAAGATCGCCGACTGGGCCAAACCCGCCAAATCCGCCCCCAGCCAAGCCGTCAGCGAACCGCTGAACGAACGCTGGTGGGAGGTTTTCCACGACCCGCAACTCTCAGCCCTGACCCAGCGGGCGATGAACAGCAACCTCGATCTGCAACTGGCCAGCA
The DNA here is from genome assembly GCF_017947305.1 of Pseudomonas sp. MWU347. Taxonomy (NCBI): domain Bacteria; kingdom Pseudomonadati; phylum Pseudomonadota; class Gammaproteobacteria; order Pseudomonadales; family Pseudomonadaceae; genus Pseudomonas; species Pseudomonas sp. MWU347. The sequence goes on along the minus strand of NZ_JAFGZB010000002.1, from coordinate 630,197 downwards.
GCCGCTTGCAACAAAGCCGTGCCGCGCGCCAGGTGATCACCGCGGATCGCTACCCGAACACCGCCGCTACCGGCAGCTACGCGCGTAAACGCAACAGTGGCGAAGGCCTGAATGACCCGTCCGGGCACAACGGCGATTCCGCCTTCAACTTGTGGGACGCCGGTTTCTCCGCGTCCTGGGAACTGGATTTCTGGGGCCGCGTGCGACGTGAAACCGAAGCCGCCGATGCCAACCTCGAAGTCGCCGAAAACGACCGTCGCGGTGTGCTTCTGGCGGTGCTCGCCGACACCGCGCAGAACTACATCCAGCTGCGCGGCGTGCAAAACACCCGCGCGGTCACCGAGCAGAACCTCGACGTCGCCCGGCACAGCCTCAAGCTTTCGCAACTGCGCCTGAGCGATGGTGTGGCAACCGATCTGGACGTCGCCGAAGCCGCCGCGCAGGTTTCCGCCATCGAATCGCGCCTGCCGGCCCTCGAGCAGCGTCAGTCGCAATTGATCAACGCGATCAGCCTGCTGATGGGCGAACCGCCGCAGGCCCTGGCCAAGGAGTTATCCACAGACGGCGCGGTGCCGCAGTCACCGCTGCAAGTCGCCATCGGCCTGCCGTCGCAGCTGGCCGAACGCCGGCCGGACATCCGGCAGGCCGAGGCGCGTCTGCATGCCGCCACCGCCAACATCGGCGTGGCCAAGGGTGATTTCTATCCGCGCATCACCTTGTCCGGCAATCTCGGCTCGCAAGCGATGCAACTGAGCGATTTCGGTTCCTGGGGCTCGCGCGCGTTCGGTATCGGCCCGCAATTCAGCCTGCCGCTGTTCGACGGTGACCGCCTGCGCGGCATGTTGCAACTGCGCGAGGCCCAGCAACAGGAAGCGGCCATCGCCTACCAGCAGACCGTGCTGCGCGCCTGGCATGAAATCGACGACCAACTGACGGCTTACAACGCCAGCCAACGCCGCCGCGACAGCCTCGCCGAAGCCGTACGCCAGAACCAGATCGCCCTGCGCACCGCACAGCAGCAGTACGTCGAAGGCGTGGTCGATTTCGTCAACGTCCTCACCGTTCAAGGCGCGTTGCTGGCGACTCAGGAGCAGTGGGTGGAGAGCTCGACCGGGGTGTCGCTGGCGATGGTCGGGTTGTACCGGGCGTTGGGCGGGGGCTGGGAGTCGGTGTATCCGGCGGGGGAGGTGGCGCGGCGCTGAGATTGCGCCTGAGGGAGCAAATCGGCGAATTCGATTGGCCACTATACGGCTATTGCACAGTGGAAGATTCACAGGTTGAAGCGGGTTATGGCTGTTCAGCCTGCGAAATTTTCGATTTTGATTTGCCCGTCGGGAAAGGTCGCGATGATTTCAAGTTCGCCACCCATTGCCCGGATATAGTTGCGCAGCGTGCTGATGTACATATCGGTACGGCGCTCCATTTTCGAGATGGCCGCTTGGTTGACGTGCAGCATTTCAGCCAGCGTGGCCTGGCTCAAGGCCTTGGCTTGTCGCAGTTCGTTAAGCGGCATTTCCTTGATGTGTTGTTCGTAGATCGAATCGGCAAGCGCCCGTGCTTCGGGTGTCATGCGTGCTTCGAGGTCGGCGAATTTCTTAGCCATTGTTGCAACCCTCTTTGCGCAATGTTTCGAGATGCTCATCGTACAGTCGATCGGCGAGCGGGACGTTGAGTTCATACCAGCGGTCCTGACCGGTTTTATCTCCACCGATCAAAAGCAACGCGCAGCGTCTTGGATCAAACGCATAGAGCACGCGATACGGTCGCCCGCCATGCTGGACGCGCAATTCCCGTAAATGACCATGCCGCGCGCCATTGATTGCACTGCTATGCGGAAAACGCAGACCTGGGCCGAATTGCCCAAGCAGTTTGACGCTTGCCGCCACAGAACTCTGCTCGCTCTCAGTCAGTTCTTCCCACCAGTTGCCGAACTCGTCGGTGTATTCGATATCCCAATTCATGGGCACTAATATGAGTGTTATGGAATATTCCATCAAAGTCATATTTTCGATGGGTTGACCATAGCGCTTCGGTCGGATTACAGCAAGCGTAACGGCACAGTGATGGCCTTTCGCTTGACGCTAATCCCCGCTGTCGTAGACTCCGCTCATCCGTCAGGGAGTAGCGGTTATGCAGCGTTTGCGCGGTTGGGTTATCGGATTGACCTTTGTTACGTGTGCAGTTCAGGCGCAAACGCCCGGGCCAGACGATCCGCTGCTGGATAACGCAGCGCCTGCGGCAACCACGGCGAGCAGTGAGGCGCGGGGTGTGTTGCGAGCTCGGGATCAGGCGACGCTGGCCAGCGAGCTGTCGGGGCGGATTGTCGAGTTGCCGTTCAGCGAGGGCGAGTCGTTCAAGAAGGGCGATGTGCTGGCGAAGTTCGATTGCTCGGCGTATCAGGCTCAGCTCAATGCAGCGCAGGCTGCCAATCGCGGTGCCGGTGAGGAGTTGGCGCACAACCGGCAGTTGGCCGCGCTCAATTCCGTCGGGCGTTTCGAAGTGGCGCGGGCCGAGGCCAAGGTCAGCGAAACCCAGGCGCAATCTCAGGTTTATCAGGTTCAGGTCAAACGCTGCAGCGTGGTCGCGCCATTCGACGGGCAAGTGGTCGAGCGCAAGGTCCAGCGTTTCGAAAGCGTGGCGGCCGGCGCGCCGCTGCTGGACGTGGTGGATAACCGCACCCTGGAGATCCACTTGTTGGTGCCGTCGCGCTGGATGGCCAGGCTTAAACCCGGCCAGACCTTCAGCTTTGTCCCCGACGAAACCGGCCAGCCGCTTGATGCCACGGTCAAACGCCTCGGTGCGCGCATCGACGAAGGCAGCCAGACACTGTTGCTGGTCGCCACACTTCCCGAAGCCAAGGGCTTGCTCGCCGGCATGAGCGGCACGGCGCACTTTGCGGAGCTTAAATGAACGCCCCGGTAGCCGGCGCTGCCGAGCAGGTGTTCGCGCGGTTCCTTGACCTCGAACGCCAGACCCGCGCCGCCCGCGATGCCTCGCAACTGGCCTACAGTCTGGTCAATGACGGCCAGTCGTTGTTCGGCTTTCGTCATGCAGCGCTGCTGATCGCCGGCAAGGTACAGGCGGTGACCGGCGTCAGCGCGGTGGAGCCGAATGCGCCGTTCGTGGCGTTTGTCGAGCAAGCCGTGACGCAGTTGTTCCAGCAGGATGTGCTGAAGCAGGCGCGGGTGATTACCCCGCAACTGCTTGCCGAGTCGATTCAGGCCGACTGGCGCTCGCTGTCGGCGGCGCAGGTGTTCTGGCTGCCGCTGATCGACCGCCAGGGCGAGGTGTTCGGCGGTCTGTGGCTGGCCCGCGATGTGCCGTGGAATCCTTCCGAACAAGTGCTGCTGTCGCAACTGGGCGACACCTACAGTCACGCCTGGCTGGCGCTGCAGCCGCGCAAACCGTGGCGCCTGCGCTGGACGCGCAAGCGTCAGGTGGCGTTGGTGGCGGTGCTGTTGCTCGGGTTGCTGATCCCGGTGCGCCAGTCGGTACTGGCCCCGGCGGAGGTGGTGCCGCAGGGCGGGCGCGTGGTCGCGGCGCCGCTGGACGGGGTGATCGCCGAGTTTTTGGTCAAGCCCAATCAACCGGTGAAAACCGGCGACCTGCTGCTGCGATTTGAAAGCACCACCCTCAAGGCCCAGGCCGATGTCGCCGAGCGTGCCTTGGGCGTCGCGGAAGCGGAACTGAAATCCAACTCGCAACGTTCGTTTGCCGATGCCGAATCCAGTGCCAGGGTCGATTTGCTCGCCGCCCGTGCCGAGCAAAAACGCGCCGAGCGCGATTACGCCCGCGAGTTGCTGGCGCGCAGCGAAGTGCGCGCGGAGCGTGACGGCATTGCAGTGTTCGCCGATGCCGAGCGCCTGACCGGCAGACCGGTGCAGACCGGCGAGCGGTTGATGGAAATCGCTGACCCGAATCAAGCCGAACTGCGCATCGAACTGGCGGTGGGCGACGCGATTGCGTTGGCGCCGGGTGCCGAAGTCGCGCTGTTTCTCGACAGCGATCCGTTGCAGCGCCACCTCGCCACGCTGGAGCGCTCGGCTTACGAGGCGCAACCGACGGCGGGCGGGCAACTGGCTTATCGACTGGATGCCAATTTTGCTGATGCGCCACCGCGTATCGGCCTGCGCGGCACGGCAAAAATTTTCGGTGATCGCGCCCCGCTGGCCTTGTACCTGCTGCGCCGCCCTCTGGCCGGTCTGCGCCAGAGCGTGGGCCTGTAAATGAATCTGCCGAGCCTGCGTGCCGACCTGCAACTGTCGCCCGCGGCGCCGGCACTGGACGGTTCACCGCGCTGGACCCTGGCCGATCCGGTGCGCGGTCGCTATTTCAAACTCGGCACGGCGGCGATGCGTCTGCTGCGCCATTGGTCGCTGGGCGATGCCGAACAGGTGCTGCGCGCCGCCAACCGCGAACCGGGCTTGCCGCTGGACGGCGTCGAGCTGGAGCAACTGCTGACATTTCTGCGCGGGCATGATCTGATCAGCGCCCTCGACGATCAGCAGCGTGCCAGTTACTCGCTCAAGGCCCTCGCGCAACGCCAGAGTCTGTGGAAAATCCTGCTGCATCAATACCTGTTTTTCCGTATTCCGCTGTGGCGCCCGGACGCCTTTCTCAACCGCGCCTGGCCCTGGCTGGAGCGCTTCGGCCCGCGGGTGTTGCGCTACGGTTTGCCGCTGACGCTGGGTCTGGGAGTGTTTCTGGTGTCGCGGGACTGGCAGCGCTTTGTCGGTACTTTCCCGCACCTGTTCAGCCTTGGCGGCGCATTGGCGTTCGGCGTTGCGTTGTTCTTTGCCAAGCTGTGCCACGAGTTCGGCCATGCATTCATGGCCAAGCGTGCCGGGTGTCGGGTGCAGAGCATGGGCGTGGCGTTCATGGTCTTGCTGCCGATGTTTTACACCGATGTCAGCGATGCCTGGCGGGTCAATGATCGGCGTGCGCGGCTGCTGATCGGTGCCGGTGGGGTACTCGCGGAACTGCTCCTGGCGTGCATCGCGCTGCTGGCCTGGTCGCTGTTGCCCGATGGCCCTGGGCGCACGGCAGCGTTCATGCTCGCCAGCGCCACGTGGATCACTACACTGGTGGTCAACCTCAACCCGTTCATGCGTTTTGATGGTTATTTTCTGCTCAGTGATCTGTGGGAGGTCGACAACCTTCAGGGGCGAGCCTTTGCCCTGTGTCGCTGGCGGTTACGCGAATTTTTGTTCGGCTATGGCGCTCCGGCGCCGGAGCCTTGGTCGCCGAAGATGCAACGGCGCTTGCTGATCTGGGGGTATGGCTCGTGGTTGTGGCGCGCGGCGTTGTTTTTCGGGATCGCGCTGGCGGTCTATCACCTGTTCTTCAAGGTGTTGGGGATTTTCCTCATGCTGGTGGAACTGGTCTGGTTCATCTTCCTGCCAATCATGAATGAGTGGCGCCAGTGGTGGAGCCGCCGAGAACAGGCCCACGGTGCGCGTGTGCTGCTCAGCAGCCTGGCTGTGCTTGGTCTGCTGCTGGTGCTGATTGTGCCGTGGCGCAGCGCGGTGGAACTGCCGACGATGCTTGAGAGCGGCCGGGCCAGTGCGTTGCATGCGCCGGTGGCGGCGCGAGTCAAATCAGTCAAGGTCGCGGATGGCCAGAAAGTCGCTCAGGGCGATGTGCTGATCGAACTGGAGTCGCCGGACCTCGATTCGCAGCAGGCCATCGTCCGTCGGGAAATCCAGATCCAGCAATTGCTGATGCGCCGACAGGCCGGTCGCAGCGAAACCGCTGCCGACGCCAGTATCATCGAGCAACGCCTCGCCGAAGCCGTGGCGCAATATCGTGGTCTGAGCGCTCGACGCGAGCGCCTGCTGTTGCGCGCGCCCCATGCCGGCACTGTGCGTGATCTGCTGCCGAATCTGACGCCGGGGCGCTGGCTGTCGAGCAAGGATGCGCTGGCGCGGGTGGTCGAGGATGGTTTGCGCCTGCGCGGCTATATCGCCGAGGCCGAGTTGTGGCGGGTCAAACCGGGTGCAACCGGGCGGTTCATCGCCGATGATCCGATGCATCCGGCGATCAGCGTAAAACTGGATGAAATCGATACCAATGGCGTGGCCTATGTCGATCAGGAGGCGCTGACCTCCGATCATCACGGGCCGATTGCCGTGCGCCGTGATCAACAGCAACGAGCCGAGCCTGTACAGGCGCAATATGGCGCGCGATTGACAACGCTGGATCAGCCACCAGCCCCGGTTCAGCCGTTGCGCGGTGTGGTGGTGTTGCAGGGCAGGGGCGAGTCGGTACTCGGCGTGGCCTGGCGCCGGCTGGCGGCGCTGGGGGTCAGGGAAAGCGGTTTCTAGGGAGCGTGAACATGGCGAGCAACGCAGATGTGACGGCAGACGGATTGGTGGTGCGACCTGCGCGGGCCACCGACGAGCCGTTTTTGCACCACCTCTATCAGTCGGCGCGCCCGGATCTGCAATGGATCGACGGCGAGCAGGAAGTGGTGCAGCAAGTGATCGCCCAGCAATTCCAGGTGCAGGAACAGGGCGTGGGTGAAAACCATCCCAACGCCATGCACTACGTCGTGGAAAAACTCGGCACGGCCATCGGTGCACTGAGCACCGACTTCGGCCCCAATGAAATCCGCGTGTTATACATCGCCTTCATCCCCCAGGCGCGGGGCAAGGGTTACGGCCGCGCGGTATTGCAAGGCGTGCAAAAGGCCGCGCAGCAGGTTCGCTGCCCGGTGGCAACGGTGGTCTGGGCCAACAACCCCCACGCGCGGCAACACTATCTGGCGTTGGGCTTTGCGGTGGAGGAGCGTAATCCGGCGGCGGAGCGGCTGGTGTGGTATCCGCAATGAGGTGGGATTTCAGTTGAAGGAAATACAGAAATAACCCAGTTGCGGATCCCGCCCCATTGCTGGCACTCGTGACACGAAAATATCCTCCACTCGCCCCAGTTCCGGCAGTTCCAGTGCGCACAGGCCGTCGACGAACCCGGTCGGCACCAGACTGTTGAATTCGAGGCAGAACGGCATGCGCTCGCTGTAGCGCGTCTTCGCGGCGGGGACTTCGTCGAGGTACTCGATGTGGATCGGCAGCGCCGTGCCATCCGGCAGGTGCAGCGTGTGTTGCTGGCCCAGCAATGCCTGGACGTGTTGGATCTGAACCGCTTGCAACATGGTCTGACTCCAGTGAAGAGAAAAACGGTCGGGGGCCCGAGGCCCCCGACAGTGGTTCAGTTGCGCGAAGGGAACAGCCCGTTCAGCGCAATGCTGAAGTTGACGACCAGAGAGGGGTTGACGATGGGCAACGGCTGACTGCCGCCCGTGGAGGAAATGTCCCCGGTGACAGTCGTGGTCAGGCCTTTGATGGGAACCGGCGTGGCACCTTGGGCATCGGAATAGATGTTCGCCGAGCCAGGGCCGCCGCCGGACGCGCCGATGTACGAGTTGGTGGCGGTCGGCACGGTCGCCGGATTGCTTGCAGGCACAGCCAGTTGCAGGGCGGTGTTGGCAGAAAGGCCGGTCATCGCGTGGGTGTGGTTAGGCATGTTGGCGATCGTGGCCGTGACGTTTTCCGTGCCATACACCTGACCGATGACACGCGGCGTAAGCCCCTGTCCGTTACCCTGTGCCACGGGTACGCGACCTTGCAGGTCAGGCAACTGAAAATTGGTCGTGCCGTTGCCGCCGTAGAAGGTGCCCAGCAAAGCGAACAATGCCTGGTATTGCGAGATGCTCAGGATTTGTCCGTTGCACAAGGCCCAGCCACTGGGGGCGAAGTTGAAGGCGAACGGTTGAATCGTACCCATAAAGACTTCCATGGTTCCTCATCCTTCTGTTATGTGGTCGGCGCGCCGCGCGTTAGCCTTGGTTGCAGGACAGGCACAGATGCTGTGCTGACGCCTTGCGTTTGCGCGGGCAGGTCACGCCAAGCGGTAGCGTAGACCCGGATCGGCGGACTTGCCGGACGTCGTCGTGGCCGCGCGTCGACTTCGACTCTGGCCTACAGTGTGCGCAATGAATGGCGCTGGTTTTTACTCGGTAAATCTGTAAGGGAAGGTTGATGGAAGCGCGTCGCGAGACTCCGCTGGGGGATACCCAGGACCCGTTTGCCGCACCGAATGCCGGTGTCCGGCGTTTATGGCGCTGGGCTCGCCGGCAGTGGCTGATACCGATTCTGTTGTTGGCGACGGTGGTGCGTTTTTATGACCTGAACGCCGCCGCGATCTGGGGCGACGAAGGCTCAAGCCTGTTGCTGGCGAACTATTCGCTGAGTGGTATCTGGGAGCACGCGGCGTTCGACGTGCATCCGCCGTTGTATTTCATGCTGCTGCACGGCTGGATCGGGTTGTTCGGCGACACGATTCTGTCGATCCGCAGCCTCAGCGCGCTGGCCGGCATCGCCACGGTCGGGCTGGGTGTGTGCCTGGTCGATCGCCTGGCCACTCGTCGCGCCGCAATCATTGCCGGGGTGCTGCTGGCGTTGCTGCCGACGGCGGTGCGCTACAGCCAGGAAGTGCGCATGTACTCGCTGCTCGGCCTGCTCCTGATCGGTTCCACACTGGCGCTGATTTGTTGGGTCAGGCGTCCGCAGCGCCACCGGTATCTGCTGATCTATGCATTGCTGATGAGCGCCGCGTTGTATACCCACTACTTCGCCGTGCTGGCGGCGCTGAGCCATTGGCTGTATCTGGGGCTGATTCGCCTGCTGCCTGGCTATCGCCTGCGGCATATCCAGCGCAAGGACTGGTGGCTGGCCAATCTGGCCATCGTTGTGCTCTACCTGCCGTGGTTGCCGAACCTGCTTGATCTGACGCAACACATGGAAGAACTCAAGGTCGGTGGCGATGTGGGCTGGGAAGATCCAGTGACCCTGTCCTCGCTGCCGTCGATGATCTGGCTCTGGTTGATCCAGGACGAGGGCGAGCATCTGCCATTGCTGCTGTTCTGCGGCGTACCGCTGGCTCTGCTGGCGCTGGCGGGCGTGGCCGTGGCCCGCGACCGCAGCGTGAACCATGGCAGCGTTTTGCTGGCGCTTTACACCGGTGTGCCGTTGTTGCTGGTGTTCGCGGTGTCCTTCATCAGTCCGGTGTTCATCGAGCGTTACCTGACAGCCTATGCGCTGGGATTGCCGATGCTGGCGGCGCTGGCCATCGACCGGTTGTACCGCCGCGCTCGTGTGCTGGCAGTGGCGGTTCTGGTGTCATGGGTCGGGGTTGAGCTGGTGGGCGTAAACACCAACGCCACGGTCGACCCGCACGATCAGTTCAATGTCATGGTCGATTACATCAACCGGCATTTCGTCAGCGGTGACCGGATCGTCACCAGCGACATGCTCTGGTATCTCAGTTACGTCTACTACAACCGCACTGACGCTCAGGTGCGCCTGTTTACCCCGCCCGCCGCCGATGGTCGTTCGACGCGCCCGAATCACTACGGTTTCGGCACCCTGGTGTCTGAGGAGGTCTATCTGGATCGACTCGACGACCTGCCCAAGGGCAGTGCTCGCGTCTGGTTGATCGGTGATCTGGATGTGGACGTGCCCGATCCGTTCCGACCCTTGCCGAAGAACTGGCAGTTGCGTGATCAGACCCATGCCGGCGGCGCGAATGCGCGACTTTTTTCGTTGACCACCGATAACGGGACAGCGATGCAATGACTTAAACGGTTCACCTTTTCTTTGGCGATAAAAACAGATCTTCATAGTCCGTTTTGCTCTGTTTTGATATCAAAACACTACTAGTCGAAAGGGTATTGTTGGACTACGCTCGTCGGACAAAAGGACTTACAAAGTAGGGTGAAGGGATTGCAGCAGTTCCACTTTATCTCCGGCTTGCCGCGCTCAGGCTCTACCCTGCTTTCTGCGATTCTTCTGCAGAACCCGCGCTTTCATGCCGGCATGACCAGTCCGGTCGGCGCACTCTTCTCCGGTGTCCTTGAACAGTGCGGCGCCGGCAGCGAATTCGGCGCGGTGATCGACACCGAAATGCGCCGGCGCCTGCTGCGCGGGCTGTTCGATTCCTACTATGCCGACAAGGCTGACAAACCGGTGGTGTTCGACACCAACCGGCAGTGGAGTTCGCGCCTGCCGGCGATCAGCGATCTGTTCCCCAAAGCCAAAGTCATTGCCTGCGTGCGCAACGTCGCCTGGGTGATGGACAGCCTGGAACGGTTGTACCGCGCCAATCCTTATGAAAACACCAAGCTGTTCGGCGATGCTGTCGAACGCAACACGGTCTACAGCCGCTGCGAAACCCTGGCCCAGCGCAATCGTCTGGTTGGTTTTGCCTGGGCAGCGCTCAAAGAAGCCTATTACGGCGAGCACGCCGATTCGCTGCTGATCGTCGATTACGACTTGTTGACCCAGGCCCCGGAGCGGGTGCTGCGGCTGGTCTACGACTTCATTGGCGAACCCTGGTTCGAGCACGATTTCGAACACCTGGCCTATGACGCGCCGGAGTTCGACCAGGCCCTGGGTGTGGCCGGCCTGCACAAGGTCAAACCCAAGGTCGCCCTGCAGTCCCGACGCACGATTCTGCCGCCGGACCTGTTCAAGCAATACGCCGATCTGTCCTTTTGGCTCGATGGCTCAGCCAGCGCTGCCAATGTGATTCGTATGAAGTCCGACGCCGCGATCAGTTGATCGCGGCGTTTTTCATTGATGCGTTTACAACTGTTCGAGTCCGGGTGAGCAACATGTGGTGGAGCAAGCAAAAGTCGCGGGTAACCGAAGGCCAACGGACGCTGGCTGCGCCGCTGATCATGTCGCTGGAACCGCGCATGCTGTTCGACGGCGCTGTCGCGGCCACCGTGGCCGATACCGCTGCGGCCCAGCCCGACAGCCACCCCACTGCCGATGCAGCGAAGGCGCCCACGGCCGATCATCCGTCGGTCAGCAAGGACACCCACGGCCAGGCCGATGCCACGCCGGCTGCCAGCCCTGTCGCCGTACCGGGCCAGAGCGTGGTGTTCGTCGATGCCCGGGTCAAGGATGCCGACAGCCTGCTCAAAGGCGTTGCTCCCGGCGCGCAGGTGGTCAAGCTCGATGCCAGCAAGGACGGCTTGCAGCAGATCGCTGATTACCTCGACCAGCATTCGGGTGTCAGCTCGGTGCAGATCATCGCTCACGGCAACGCCGGTGACCTGTGGCTCGGCAACAGCTATCTGTCGGCGGACAACGTCGCGCAACGCAGTGCGGTGCTGGCGGAAATCGGCAAGGACATGAACGTCGGCGGCGACATTCTCATTTACGGCTGCTACACCGCCGAAGGTGACCGCGGCCTGAGTTTCGTCGACTCGCTGGCACAATTGACCGGCCGCGATGTGGCCGCCTCGAACAACCGCACCGGGGTGGGCGGCGACTGGGATCTGGAAATCGCCACGGGCAGGATCGAGAGCGCCAACGTGCTGTCGACCCTGTCGATGAGCGAGTACCAGTGGGGCCTCGCCACCTGGACTGCCACCAACAATGCGAACACCGGGGTCGGCTCGCTGCGCGCAGCGCTGGCGTCGGCGCAGAACGGCGACATCGTGACCTTCAGCAGCGGCATGACGGTGCAGCTCACCTCGGAATTGCTGATCAACAAGAACATCACCGTTGATGGCGACCTGAACAACGACGGGGTGGCGGACGTCACCCTCGATGGCCAGTACCGGACGCGGGTGGTGGAAATCACCTCCAGCAGCACGGTGACACTCGATGGTCTGGTCATTACTCGCGGATTGGTCTCGGGCAATGGCGGAAATGGCGGCTATGGCGCAACCGGGGCCATGGGCGGGGGGATTTTCAACGCCGGCGTCCTGACCTTGAACAACGTTTCGGTCACCGGTAACGCGGCGGCCGGTGGTGGCGGTGGTGGGGGGGTCACGGGAGCCAACTACGGCGGCGGCGGTGGCGGTGGCGGCGGCCTCGGTGGTCAGGGCGGCGGCCATGGCGGTACGGCCGGGCCGGGCACCGGGACGTTGGGCGGCCAGGCCGGCAGTGGTGGCGTCGGTGGCTACGGCGGTGGCTACGACGCCACGCACATGGGCGGCCGCGGCGGCTCCACCGTCGGCGGTGCCGGCGGCGTGGGCGTGTCCTATTACAGCAACGGCGGCAATGGCGGCACCGCGAACAACGGCACCATTTCGATTGGCGGCGGCGGTGGCGGCTCCGGCTGGGACAAGGTGGGCGGCGTCGGCGGCAATGCGGCCGGCGGCATTTACAACGCCTCCACCGGCACCCTGAAAATTGTCGGCACCTCGGTCATCAGCAACAACCTCGGTGCGGGCGGTGGTGGCGGCGGTGGTAGCGGCCAGGGCAGCAACAACCTGAACGGCGGCGACGGCGGACGGGGTGTCGGTGCGATCTGGAACCAGGGCGGCACGGTACTGATCACCGCCGCCAACTTCAGCGCCATCAGCGGCAACGCGGCCGGCAGCGGCGCCGGCGGCGCAGAACTGGGCGGCGGCGTGACGGGCTCTGTACCGTTGGCCTTCGCGGCGATCTACAACAATGGCGGCACACTCAATACCGCTTATGTGGAACCACCCACCGCAACCATCGTGATGGCGGACACGGCGTTGAAAATCGGCGAAACCTCGCTGGTGACCATCACCTTCAGCCGCGCGGTCACCGGTTTCACCAACGCCGACCTGACCATTGCCAACGGTACGCTGACAGCGGTCAGCAGCAGCGACGGTGGCCTGACCTGGACCGCGACCTTCACTCCGACCAACAACATCACCGACGCCACCAACCTGATCACCCTCGATAACACCGGGGTCAATGCGATCAGCGACGGCGTGGCGGGCGTCGGCACGACCAGTTCCGTCAACTATGCGATCGATACCGCGCGGCCGACCGTGACCATCGTGATGGCCGACACGGCGTTGAAGATCGGCGACACGTCGCTGGTGACCTTTACCTTCAGCGAAGCGGTCACCGGTTTCACCAACGCCGATCTGACCATCGCCAACGGCACATTGTCGGCAGTCAGCAGCAGCGACGGTGGCATCATCTGGACCGGAACGTTCACCCCGACCGCCAGCATCACCGATACCACCAACCTGATCACTCTGGACAACACTGGTATCGCCGACCTCGCCGGCAACGCCGGCAGCGGCACGACTGATTCGGCCAACTACGTGATCGATACCGTGCGGCCAACCGCGACCATTTTCGTGGCCGACAGCAATCTGGCAGCGGGTGAAACCTCGCTGGTGACCATCACCTTCAGCGAAGCGGTCAGCGGCTTCACCACCGCCGACCTGACGGTGGCCAACGGCACCCTGAGCGGTCTGAGCAGCAGCGACGGCGGCATCACCTGGACCGCCACGCTCACCCCGACCACCAACATCACCGACACCACCAACCTGGTCACCCTGGACAACACCGGGGTCGTCGATCTGGCCGGCAATGCCGGCAGCGGCACCACCAATTCCAACAACTACGCCATCGACACTGCGCGGCCGACCGCGACCATCGTGGTGGCCGACAACAACCTGCGGATCGGCGAAACCTCGCTGGTGACCATCACCTTCAGCGAAGCCGTGACCGGCTTCACCAATGCCGACCTGACCATTGCCAACGGCACGATGTCGGCGCTCAGCAGCAGCGATGGCGGCATCACCTGGACGGCGACCTTCACGCCGACTGCCAGCATCACTGATGCGACCAATCTGATCACGCTGAACAATACCGGCATCGCTGACCTGAACGGCAACGCCGGCAGCGGCACCACCGACTCCAACAATTACGCCATCGACACCGTGCGCCCGACCGCGACCATCGTGGTGGCTGACAACGCTCTGAAAATCGGCGAAACCTCGCTGGTGACCATTACTTTCAGCGAAGCGGTGTCCGGTTTCACCAACGCCGACCTGACCATTGCCAACGGCACGCTGAGCGCAGTCAGCAGCAGCGACGGCGGCATCACCTGGACCGCGACGTTCACTCCGAGCGCCAGCGTCACCGATACCACCAACCTGATTACCCTGGACAACACCGGCATTGCCGACCTGGCGGGCAACGCCGGTAGCGGCACCACCGACTCCAACAACTACGCCATTGACACCCAGCGCCCGACCGCAACCATCGTGGTCGCCGACAGCAACCTTACGGCCGGCGAAACCTCGTTGGTGACCATCACGTTCAGCGAAGCGGTGAGCGGTTTCACCAACGCCGACCTGACCATCGCCAATGGCACGTTGACGGCGGTGAGTAGCAGCGATGGCGGCATCACCTGGACGGCAACATTCACGCCGAACGTGGGCATCAACGACGCAAGCAACCTGATCACGCTGGCCAATACCGGTATCGCCGACCTGGCGGGCAACGCCGGCAGCGGCACGACCAACTCCAACAACTACACCATCGACACCGTGGTGCCGACCGCGACCATCATCGTGGCGGACTCCAGTCTGAAGATCGGCGAGTCCTCACTGGTGACCATCACCTTCAGCGAAGCGGTGACCGGTTTCAGCAATGCCGACCTGACGATAGCCAACGGCACATTGTCGGCAGTCAGCAGCAGCGACGGTGGCATCACCTGGACAGCGACCTTCACGCCGACCAGCAACATCACCGACGCCACCAACCTGATCACCCTGGACAACGCTGGCGTACAGAACCTGTCGGGCAATGCCGGCAGCGGCACCACCGATTCCAACAATTACTCGATCGACACTCAGCGCCCGACCGCCACCATCGTGGTGGCTGACACCGCGCTCGGCGTCGGCCAGACCAGCCTGGTGACCATCACCTTCAGCGAAGCGGTGACCGGTTTCACCAACGCCGACCTGACCATCGCCAACGGCACGCTGAGTGCGGTGAGCAGTAGCGATGGCGGCCTCACCTGGACCGCGACGTTCACGCCGGCGGCGGGGATCACCGACACCACCAACCTGATTACCCTGGACAACACCGGCATCGCCGATCTGGCGGGCAACGTCGGCAGCGGTACCACCGATTCCAACAACTATGCGGTCGACAGTCAGCGTCCGACGGCGACCATTGTCATGACCGACAGCGATCTGCGTCCCGGTGAAACCGCGCAGGTGACCATCACCTTCAGTGAGGCCGTGACCGGATTCGACAACTCCGATCTGAGCGTCGCCAACGGCACCCTGAGCAATGTTTCGTCGAGCGACGGCGGCATTACCTGGACGGCCACGTTCACGCCGAACATCGGTATCACCGACCTCACCAACCTGATTGTCCTGAACAACACCGGCATCACCGACCTGGCCGGAAACACCGGCACCGGCACCACCAGTTCGGCCAATTATCAGATCCAGACTCAGGTGCCGACCGCCACCATCGTGGTTGCCGACACGTCGCTCAGGGCCGGGGAAACCTCGCTGGTGACCATCACCTTCAGCGAAGCGGTCAGCGGTTTTGACAACAGCGACCTGACCATCGCCAACGGCACGTTGAGCAATGTCAGCAGCAGCGACGGCGGTATCACCTGGACGGCCGCCTTCACGCCGACAGCCAATGTCACCGACGCCACCAACCTGATCACCCTGAACAATGCCGGGGTG
Source organism: Pseudomonas sp. MWU347 (assembly GCF_017947305.1). Lineage (NCBI taxonomy): Bacteria > Pseudomonadati > Pseudomonadota > Gammaproteobacteria > Pseudomonadales > Pseudomonadaceae > Pseudomonas > Pseudomonas sp. MWU347. Next base: position 614,701 of record NZ_JAFGZB010000002.1, on the reverse strand, counting down.
GCCAACCTGTCGGGCAACAGCGGCATCGGTACCACCGATTCCAACAACTTCGCCATCGACACCGCGCTGCCGACCGCTACCATCGTGGTTGCCGACAACCGCCTGGGCATCGGTGAAACCACCACAGTGACCATCACCTTCAGCGAGGCGGTGAGCGGGTTTGACCTGTCGGACATCAGCGTCGCCAACGGTGCGCTGTCGAACCTGACCAGCAGCGACGGTGGCGTGACCTGGACGGCGACTTTCACCCCGACAGCCGGCGTCAATGACGCGACCAACCTGATTCTGATCGACACCGCCGGTGTTCAGGATCAGGCCGGCAATGCTGGGGCGAGTATCGCCATCTCCAACAACTACATCCTCGATGCAACCCGGCCGACGGTGGATATCGTGGTCGCCAATCCGCATCTGGGCATCGGCCAGACCACCACGGTGACCTTCACCTTCAGCGAGGCGGTGAGCAATTTCGACCTGTCCGACCTGAGCGTGACCAACGGCGACCTGAGCAATCTGACCAGCAGCGATGGCGGCAAGACCTGGACCGCGACGTTCACGCCGACCGCGAATGTCACCGACCCGAGCAATTTCATTGCGCTGGACACCAGCAACGTCAGCGACCTGGCGGGCAACGCCGGCAGCACGGTGGCGGTGTCGAACAACTACGCCCTCGACAGCGAACGGCCGACCGCCACGGTGGTGGTTGCCAATCCGAATCTGGGTGTGGGCCAGACCTCGCAGGTGACCATCAGCTTCAATGAGGCGGTGACCGGGTTTGATCTCAGTGACATCAATGTCGGCAACGGCACCCTGTCGAACCTGAGCAGCAACGACGGCGGCAAGACCTGGACCGCGACGCTGACCCCGGGCGCCAACATCAACAGCGCCAGTAATGCGATCAGCGTCAACAGCGCCGGGGTCAGTGACCTGTCCGGCAACAGCGGCAGCGGTGTCAGCAGCTCCAATAACTACGCGATCAATACCGTGCCGCCGGTTATTCCGCCAACGGTGCCGACTACGCCGATCAATGGGGTGATTCCCGATCCGCTGTCCCGCAGCAGCGATCCGGTCGCACCGCCGCCGGCCCCGGACGTGCCGTTGCAACCGTTTGTGTTTACGCCACCGACCGGCAATCTCGGCTCGCCGCTGACCTTCCCGCCGCTGTTCGAGCAGCGTGTACTGGGCGACGGCATCCGGCCGCTGGGGGACATTTTCATCAATCACGGTGCTCTGAGCCCGAGCTTCATCGCCCAGGTATTCAGCAGCAGCGACGGAAGCGGTGACGGCAGCGGGCACGGCTTCCTCGGTTTCGGTGGCGGTGATGGCGGAGTCTTCGCCAGCAGTACGCTGTCGAGCCTGTTCCACCAGAACGACGGCGCCGAGCGGGAGGCGCTGAACGCCTTCGACAGTCACTCGCTCAAGGCCGGTGACATTTCCCAAGGGCTGCGCGGGGTATTTGGCGCGCCGACCCTCGGGCAGCAATTGCAACAACTCAAGGACAGCGAGCAGCACCGGGTCGACGACCTGGCAGCGGCATTGCGCCAGGTCGGCATCAGCGAAATGCAGGCCTGAACACACAACTACTCAACACGGTGCGGCACCTAGGGGCGATCCAGGGATGAAGAAAAGTCAGAAGTTGTTCGGCGCCAGCCTGCTGGCGCTGGCGATCAGCGGATGTGCAGTGACCAGTGAACCGATCGAACGCAGCGTCAGTGAGCAGCGGGCCAAAACCGACCTGCAGAGCATGTACAAGGATCAGGAGCCGCTGCGTGGCCCGCTGACCCTGCATCAGGCCATGGCCCGCGCGGTGAAATACAACCTCGAAGGCCGTTTGAAAATCATGGAAGAAGCGTTGGCCAAGCGGCAGCTCGACCTCGCCAGTTTCGACATGCTGCCGCGCATGGCGCTGGACGCCGGTTACGTCGGGCGCAACAACGTCAACGCCTCCAGCAGCCAGAGCGTGCGCACCGGCACTCAGTCTCTGGAACCCTCGACCTCGCAGGACCGCGACCGCGATGTCGCCGACCTGACCATGGTCTGGAACGTCCTCGACTTCGGCGTCAGCTACATCAGCGCCAAGCAGCAGGGCGACCAGCGCCTGATCGTGCAGGAACGCCGGCGCAAGGTGATCAACACCATCGTTCAGGACGTGCGCTCAGCCTATTGGCGCGCGATGGCTGCCGAACGGTTGCTCAAGCAGATCGACAGCCTGATGGCCCGCGTCGACACCGCCCGGCGTGACAGCCAGAGCCTGAGCGATCAGCGCATCGGCGACCCGGTGCAGGCACTCGGTTACCAGCGTTCGCTGATCGAAGCCACGCGGCAACTGGAAGAACAGCGCCGCGCCCTGTCGCTGGCGAAAACCGAATTGGCAACGCTGATCAACCTGCCGCTGGGCACCAACCTGACGCTGGCGACCGATGACGGTTATCAGATTCCCGAACTCAAGGTCGCCATGGCCAAACTCGAGCAGGAAGCCCTGACCAGCCGCCCGGAACTGCGCGAGCAGGATTATCAGAGCCGCATCAGCGCCGCCGAAACCCGCAAGGCGATGTTGCGCCTGCTGCCGGGTCTGGAGTTTTCCGCCGGCGGGCATTATGACAGCAACTCGTTCCTCGTCGAACAGGGTTGGGCCGACTACGGCGTGAAAGTCACCTGGAACCTGTTCAACGTGATTTCCGCTCCGGCGGCCATCGACGTCGCCAAGGCGGGTGAGGAAGTCGCCGCCGCCCGGCGGCAGGCGATGTCGATCGCGGTGCTGGCGCAGCTGTATGTGGCGAACGCCAACTATCAGGAGGCGCTGCGGCAGTTCAAGACCAATCAGCAACTGTCGGACATCGACGGGCAGATCGTCGGCCAATTGCGCAATCGGCATCAGGCCGCCGGTATCGGTGAACTTGAACTGATTCAGGGCGAGCTGAACAACCTGCAAGCCGACCTGCGCCGTGACTTGTCGTATGCCGATCTGCGCAACGCCTATGGACAGATCTTCGCCAGCGCTGGTCTCGACCCGCTGCCGGATCAGGTGCAGTCCACCGAAGTGCAGTCGATCGCCACGGCGTTGGCCAACCGCGAGTCCGCGTGGGCGTCGGGGGATATCTCGGTGCCTGTGGTGGCGCATGCCGCTGCCCGATAATCTGCTGGCGCCTGTCGCCAGCGTCAGCCGCTCGCAACGCGAAGCCCGCAACGGCCATCGCGGTGCGGCGATTTTGTTGACTGGCCTGCCGGCGGCGGGCAAATCGACGCTGGCTCAGGCGTTGCACGCCGAGCTATTCGCCCGTGGATTGCACAGCGTGGTGCTCGATGGCGACGGCTTGCGGGTCGGGCTCAACCGCGATCTGGGGTTCAGCGACGCCGATCGCCTGGAGAACATTCGCCGTGCCAGCGAGCTGGCAGCGCTGCTGGTGGAGAACGGGCAGATCGTGATTCTGGCGATGATCGCGCCGTTGCTGGAGCTGCGCGAAGTGTTCGCTCGGCGTTTGGCTGCGGACTATCGCGAGGTCTGGTGCAGCGCGTCGTTGGCGGTGTGCGAGCAGCGTGATCCGAAGGGGCATTACGCCCGCGCACGGCGTGGCGAAATGGCCGGTTTCACCGGGGTTTCGGCACCGTACGAGCCGCCCGCGCAGCCCTCGCTGGTGCTCGACACCGGCGTGCAGACTGTGGAGGCCTGTCTGGATCGGCTGCTGACCTGGCTTGGCGAATGCGCGGTGTTGCCCAAAGCATGAGCCGCCCGGTCTGTTCGCGTCTGCCGGTGGCGGTGGACTTGCCGCTGCTGTTGCAGGCGCTGCAGGCGATTGCCGAAGATGCATGGCATGGCCACTTCAACACGGATTACTTCACGGGCGACTGGAGCGGTGTGGCACTGATTTCGGCCGCCGATGCGCTGACCGAGTTATCGCCCGGGCGCGGAGAAACGCTGCAGCGCACGCCTTGGCTGTGCGATGAACGCTGGCGGTTGGGGCTGCGCGGTCTGACGCTGGATATCGTCTGTGTGCGCTTGTTGCGACTGGGGCCGGGCGGGCGAATTCACGAGCATCGTGATTACGACCTGGAAGGGCCGGATGCCGATCTGCGCCTGCATATTCCGTTGCTCAGCCCACCTGCAGTGGATTTCTGGCTCGATGATCAACGGGTGCTGATGGCGGCGGGGGAGTGCTGGTTTCTCGATCTTGCTCGTGCGCATCGGGTGGATAATTTCGATACCTGCGCGCGGATTCATCTGGTGCTCGACTGCCGGCCCGGGGCCTGGCTCAAGCAGAAGATCGCCGAAGGTTTGCGCGACACTCCTGCAACTCAACCGGCCGATTCGGCGTTACAGCAATTCCAGCGACGGGTTGCAGGTGACGCAGCGTTGGCGGCGACTCTGCAGCACATGGCGGAGCCTGAGTTGTTCATCGAGCGCACTCTGGAGCTGGCCGCCGAACACGGCTTGCCATTCTCCCGCGAAGAACTGCGCGCCGCGATGCGCAGCGGTCGTCGGCAATGGAACGAACAATGGAGCGGCTGAATCTGCACGGTTGGTTGCCGATCCGGATCTGGCCGCTGGCGGGGCAGTGGCAAGTCGACTGGTGCTGGTTTGGTGAAACGCCACTGCATCAGCCTTTTTTTCGTGACGCCGTCGAAGAGGCGCTGCGGTTGCCGTTCAATCAGGCTTTTCGCCGGCAGACATCGCTGTCGGTGCTGACCGAGTGGCAAGCGCAAAGCCCGGGGTTGGCGCCGAGTGCCTTTATCCTGCACGCCTCGCGTTGCGGTTCGACGTTGATCAGCCAGATGCTCGCGCGGCTCGATGACCATATTGTGGTCTCGGAGCCACCGCCGCTTGATGCGCTTTTGCGAGGTGAGCTGCCCGAAGTCGAGCGGCGTGCAGCGATCCGTGGATTGCTCTCGGCCTACGGTCAACGTCGACGCGGTGTCGAGCAGCGACTGGTGATCAAGCTCGACGCCTGGAACATCGGCGAGTGGCCGCTGTTGCAGGCATGCTTTCCCGATACGCCATGGTTGTTCGTGTACCGCGATCCGCTGGAAATCGCCGTGTCGCACGTGCGCCGTCCGGGGATGCACATGGTGCCGGGGATGCTTGGGAACTGTGTGCTCGACGATGGTTTGCCGTTTACCGGCAGTGAAGACTTCATCGCACGACGGCTTGGTCGCTTGCTGGCGTCGGCTTATCTGCACTGCCGTGAGGGTGATGGACTGCTGGTGAACTACAGCGAATTGCCCGAGGCCATGGCCGGCCGATTGGCGAATTTTTTCCGCTTGAATGCCGAGCAGCGGCAGCAGGTGTTGGCGGCGACGGTGCAGCACGCCAAGCAGCCGTCCCAGCGTTTTGTCGCTGATGGCGAAGACAAGCGCCGCGAGGCTTCGCCGTGGTTGCGCGAACGGGTTCGGCAATGTGCCCAGGATGCCTTTGTGAATCTTGAGTTGCTGCGATCTTTTGCTGTCAGGTTTTTCCCGACAGATCCGCCATCCCCTTGAGCAACTCGATCGGCAACGGAAAGACAATCGTCGAGCTCTTGTCACCGGCAATCGAACTCAGCGTCTGCATGTAACGCAATTGCATGGCACCGGGCTGGCGGCCGAGCATTTCGGCGGCTTGCATGAGTTTTTCCGAGGCCTGCAGTTCGCCTTCGGCGTGGATCACCTTGGCCCGGCGTTCGCGTTCGGCTTCGGCCTGTTTGGCAATCGCACGCACCATCGATTCGTTGAGGTCGACGTGCTTGATCTCGACGTTGGCGACCTTGATGCCCCAGGCATCGGTCTGGGCGTCGAGCACCTGCTGGATGTCGATGTTCAACTGCTCGCGCTCGGCCAGCAGTTCATCCAGCTCATGTTTGCCGAGCACTGCGCGCAGGGTGGTCTGCGCCAGTTGGCTGGTGGCCGAAAGAAAATCTTCGACCTGAATGATCGCCTTCTGCGGATCGAGTACCCGGAAGTACAGCACCGCGTTGACCTTCACCGAGACGTTGTCGCGGGTGATCACATCCTGTGGCGGCACGTCGAGGACCACGGTGCGCAGGTCGACCCGGACCATTTGCTGCACCACCGGAATCAGCAGGATCAGCCCCGGGCCCTTGACCTGCCAGAAGCGTCCGAGCTGGAACACCACGCCGCGCTCGTACTCACGCAGGATGCGGAAGGTCGACCCGGCGAGGGCGATCACCAACAGCAGCAGTGCAACGAAACCGATTTGCAGACCCATGATCACTCTCCGTGTCGCACCGCATCAGTCGCGGCGACTTTCAGCAGTAAGCCTTTACGCCCGACCACGCGTACCGATTGTCCGGTGTGCAGCGGTGTCGTGCTGTGCACTTGCCAGTGTTCACCCTGCAATTGCACCCAACCGTTGTGGGCGTTTTGCGCTTGCACGGTGGTCACCGCCGTCACGCTGCCGACCAGCCCGGCATCGCCGCTGACGGCGTGGCGCGGGCGGGTTTTCAAGGCGCGGACGATCAATGCGATCAGCAGCAGAGCGCTGAGCAGGCCGAGGCCGATAATCATCGGTACCGGCAAATCGGCATTGCTCAGAATCAGCGCGCCGATGACGAACATGATGATTCCGCCCAGGCCGATCACCCCGTAGTTGGGCAGCGCGGCTTCGGCAATCAGAAAGGCAATCCCGAGGGTGATCAGCCACAGGCCGACCGGATTGACCGCCGTCGGCAGGACATCAGCCGCGAGGGCCGAGCCGCTGGCCAGCAGTATCAGGAAAAACGTGCAACATCGGCTGTTCACGTGACCCTCCGGGAGAGTCATGGGGGTGTTTCCTTAAGTCTAGTTGAGCCTGACGTCGGATGAATTTTGATCAATAAGCGGATGTGTCCAATGAGCGGATTTCCCTTCATCAGCAACTGGCCGAACTAGACTCAGCAGAACAGGCACAACGTTCAGCGGGACACCGAGGTGCAGCATGCGTATGGCAAAAAAAGTGCAGAGCAGCCTGAACCGGGCGCATTGCGAATATGACATCGTGGCCCACCGCCACTCGGCCAGCAGCCTGGAAACCGCGCGGGTTTCCGGGGTGCCCGCCGAACGCGTGGCCAAGTCGGTCATTCTCGACGACCATCACGGGCATTACCTGATGGCCGTGCTGCCGGCCAGCCGGCACCTGGACTTGAGTAAAGTGCGCATTCGCGGCGAATGGCAGATCACCCGGGAGAGCAACCTGGCGCATATCTTCGATGACTGCGAACGCGGTGCGGTGCCGCCGCTCGGTGATTCCTACGGGCTGGACATGGTCATCGATCCGTTGCTGACCCGGCAGAAAGACATTTACCTGGAAGCCGGCAACCACAACTACCTGCTGCACATGAGCATGCCCGAGTTTCTGAAAATGGTGCCGCATGCGCAGGTGCAGGAGTTGAGTCATTAGGTTTTGTGGTGCGGCCACTGACGCCTTCGCGAGCAAGCCCGCTCCCACAGGTTGACCGCAATCCCCTGTGGGAGCGGGCTTGCTCGCGAATAATCGCCCATCCACCGCATTCCTTAAGGAGTCCTCCATGGAGCAGCCCACCCACAGCCTCCCATCCCTGTTCAAGCAACTGGGACTGGACAGCGACCCGACTGGCATCGAGCAATTCATCGCCACCCATTCACCACTCAAACCCGAATTGCACCTCGCAGACGCGTTTTTCTGGAGCAAAAGCCAGGCGGATTTTTTGCGCGGCGAGATTCTTGATGATGCGGATTGGGCGGAGGTGGTGGATCAGTTGAATGTGTTGTTGCGCAATGGGCGGGAGGGATAACCATTATTTTGCGAACGGCCACATCTGTTTACGGTGCGCACGACCAACGGGCAGATTTGTTTCAAAACTTGACTGAAATTCCCCGCCAATGCGATATTGATAGTTAGCAAACTAACAGTGTGCATTTTCCCGTGCCGAATTCCCTCGACGCTCTTCAGATGAACATCAGCAGTGCCATGGTGGTGGCCGCCAGGCATTGGCGGAAGATCTGCCAGACCACGCTGGTCAACTATGGAATCTCCGAAGCCTGCGCCGTGCCGTTGTTGATGATCGGACGGCTGGGCGAGGGTGTGCGTCAGGTGCAGGTGGCGCAGGCGGCCGGGATGGAGAGTCCGTCGCTGGTGCGCCTGCTCGATCAGTTGTGCCACGCCGGCTACGTCTGCCGCACCGAAGATGCGCAGGATCGTCGGGCCAAGTGCCTGAGCCTGACCGACACCGGCCGTGAACTGGTGCAAGCGGTGGAGATCGAACTGGTGCGTCTGCGTCATGAAGTGCTCGAAGGCATCGACCAGAGTGATCTGGAGGCTACGCTTCGGGTACTGCGAGCTTTTGAGGCGGCCAATCCGCCTGTGGTGATCAATTCTTGAACGGTTTTTTCTCTGGCATCCCGCCTGCCCGCGACTGGTTCTACGGGGTCCGTACCTTTGCAGCGTCGATGATCGCGCTGTACATCGCCTTGCTCATGCAAATGCCGCGTCCGTACTGGGCGATGGCCACGGTGTACATCGTTTCCAGCCCGTTTCTCGGCCCGACCAGTTCCAAGGCGCTGTACCGCGCCATCGGCACCTTTCTCGGCGCGGCGGCGGCAGTGCTGTTCGTGCCGATGTTCGTGCAGAGTCCGTACGTGTTGGTGGTGGTGATTGCCCTGTGGACGGGGATTTTGCTGTTCCTGTCGCTGCACCTGCGTACCGCCAATAACTACGCGCTGATGCTGGCCGGCTACACCTTGCCGCTGATTGCCTTGCCGACCGTGGATAACCCGCTGGCGGTGTGGGACGTGGCGGAGGCGCGCACCGAAGAGATTTTTCTCGGCATCGCTGTGGCGGCGGTGGTCGGCGCGATGTTCTGGCCGCGTCGCTTGGCGCCGGTGTTCAACGACGCGGTGGGCAAGTGGTTCGCTGACGCCACCACCTACAGCCTGAAGTTTCTCAGCCGCGACGTGCAGCCTGAACAGATCGCCGCGCTGCGCATGGCCATGGTCGCCAATTTCAACAGCCTCGAATTGATGATCGGCCAGTTGCCCCACGAAGGCGCTCGACCGCAAACCGTGCGCAACACCAAGGAGCTGCGCGGGCGGATGATCCACCTGTTGCCGGTGATCGACGCGCTGGAAGACTCGCTCTATGCCCTTGAGCGACGCACACCGGAACTGGTGGAAAAGTTTGCCCCACTGCTGACCGCGACCCAGCAATGGCTCGGCCATAACGACGCCGATCTCGAACGGTGGCAGGCGCTCAAGGATCAACTCCAGGCCCTGCAACCAAGCTGCGAGGCGCTGGACGATCGCAAGCAATTGCTGTTCTCCAACGCGATTTATCGCCTCGGCGAATTCATCGATCTGTGGCAGGACTGCCGCAGTTTGCAGGACGCGATTCTCTGCGAGCGCCAGGACAGCTGGCGCGCGGTGTACCGGCACTGGCGCCTCGGGCGGCTGACGCCATTTCTCGACCGCGGGATGATGCTGTATTCGGTGGCCTCGACCGTTCTGGCGATCATCGTCGCTTCGGTGCTGTGGATTCTGCTCGGCTGGCCGGACGGTGGCAGTGCGGTGATTCTGGCGGCGGTAGCGTGCAGTTTCTTCGCCTCGATGGACGACCCGGCACCGCAGATCTACCGGTTCTTTTTCTGGACCGGGATGTCGGTGCTGTTCGCCAGCCTTTACCTGTTTCTGATTCTGCCGAACCTGCACGATTTCCCGATGCTGGTACTGGCGTTTGCGGTTCCGTTCATCTGTGTCGGCACCCTGACGGTGCAGCCACGCTTCTTCCTCGGCATGCTCCTGACGCTGGTCAACACCTCGTCGTTCATCAGCATTCAGGGCGCTTACGACGCGGACTTCTTCGCCTTCGTGAACTCCAACCTGGCCGGCCCTCTGGGCCTGCTGTTCGCGTTTATCTGGACCCTGATCGCCCGCCCGTTCGGCGTCGAGCTGGCCGCCAAACGTCTGACCCGCTTCAGCTGGAAAGACATCGTGCGCATGACCGAGCCGGCCAATCTGGCCGAACATCGGCATCTGGGCGTGCAGTTGCTCGATCGTCTGATGCAGCACTTGCCGCGTCTGGCCATGACCGGCCAGGACACCGGGATTGCCATGCGTGAAGTGCGCGTGGGCCTGAACCTGCTCGATCTGCTGGCTTACACGCCACGGGTCAGCGGCGCGCCGAAGGCCCTGCTGCAGCAAGTGGTGGCTGAGGTCGGCGAGTATTTCCGCGCGTGTCTGAAGGCCGGCGAACGCTTGCCGGCGCCGAGTCCGTTGCTGATGACCATGGACCGCGCGCGCCGCGCGCTCAAAGGCCACGGCGACGAAGAAACCCGGCTAAACCTGTTGCATGCCTTGAGCGGTTTGCGCCTGGCGCTGCTGCCCGGCGTGGAATTCGTCAGCACGAGCGATGCCGAAGAACCGCTGCCCGATGGAGCGCCCCTATGATCGGTGATCTGGATATCAGCGGGATTTTCCTGCCGACCCTGCTGGTGTTGATGGGCATCACCTATGTGTTGTTTCTGCTGGTGCATGGCGTGCTCACGCGCCTGCACTTTTACCGTCTGGTCTGGCACCGGGCATTGTTCAACGTGGCCCTCTACGCCGTGATGCTGTACGGCGTGGACTCACTCAGTCGATACCTGATGACATGAAAAAACCGTTTCTGACTATCGGTCGCGTGGTACTGACCCTGCTGATCGTGACTTTTGCCGTCGTCCTCGTCTGGCGCATGGTGATGTATTACATGTTTGCGCCGTGGACCCGCGACGGCCACATTCGTGCCGACATCATCCAGATCGCTCCGGACGTGTCCGGGCTGATCCAGCAGGTCGAGGTCAAGGACAACCAGTTGATCAAACGTGGTCAGGTGTTGTTCAGCATCGATCAGGACCGCTTCAAACTGGCCCTGCGTCAGGCTAAAGCGGCGGTTGCCGATCGCGAGGAAACCCTGGCTCAAGCCCAGCGCGAAGCCAAGCGTAACCGTGGCCTGGGCAACCTGGTGCCGGCCGAACAGCTGGAAGAAAGCCAGTCGAAAGTCGCCCGGGCGCAATCGGCGCTGGCCGAAGCGCTGGTGACGGTGGACAGCGCGCAGCTCAACCTCGACCGTTCGGTGATCCGCAGCCCGGTGGACGGCTACGTCAACGACCGCGCGCCGCGTGTGCAGGAATTCGTCACCGCCGGGCGGCCGGTGCTGTCGGTGGTCGACAGCAACTCGTTCCACATCGACGGTTATTTCGAAGAAACCAAACTCGACGGCATTCATGTCGGGCAGTCGGTGGACATCCGCGTGATCGGCGACAAGGCCAGGCTGCGCGGGCATGTCGAAAGCATCGTCGCCGGTATCGAAGACCGCGACCGCACCAGCGGCAACAACCTGCTGCCCAACGTCAACCCGGCGTTCAGCTGGGTGCGCCTGGCACAACGGATTCCGGTGCGTATCGCCTTTGACGAAGTGCCGGAAGACTTCCGCATGATCGCCGGGCGGACCGCCACCGTGTCGATCATCGACGACAAAACACAGGAGCCCGCGCAATGAACAAGGCCCTGATGATCGCCGGGTTGGGCATGATGCTCTCGGCCTGTCAGATGGTCGGGCCGGACTATCAGCTGCCCGCTGACGCGGCGGTGCAGCGCAAGGACTTTCAGGGCGAACTGGCGGTGGAGGGCAAACCGGTGGTGTCAGCGCCGGTACCGGCTGACTGGTGGCGACTGTATAAGGACCCGCGTCTGGATCAACTGGTGCAGCAGGCCATGGCGTCCAACACGGATTTGCGCGTAGCGGCGGCGAACCTTCAACGGGCTCGCGCGCAAGTCGATGAGGCCGAAGCGGCGGGTGGCTGGAGCGCAGGCGTAAAGATGGGCGCCCAGCGTTTGCAGGAATCCGGTCAGGCGTTCTTGCTGCCGGAAAAAGTCCCGGTCGACAACGTCGGCGATATTGGCATCAGCGCGTCTTATCAGTTCGATCTGTGGGGCACCCTGCAACGCGGTATCGAAGGCGCGAAGGCTAACGCCGATGCGACTCAAGCAGCGGCTGACACCGCACGCATCACTTTGGTGGCCGATGTGGTTCGCGCCTACACCCAAGTGTGCGCGGCCAACGAAGAGCGGGAAATTGCCCAGCATTCCCTCGATCTGCAATCGCAGAGCACCACGCTGATCCAGCGCCTGCGCGATGCCGGGCGTGGTGATGAGACCCAAGTCACCCGTTCGCAAACCCAATTCAAGTCGTTGCGCGCCGACCTGCCGCGCTATGAGGCAGCGCGTCAGGCCGGGTTGTTCCGCCTGTCGATGCTGCTGGCCAAACCGGTCGAGCAATTGCCGGCCGGTACCGCCACTTGTGCCGAACTGCCGAAAATTGCCCAACTGGTGCCGGTGGGCGACGGTGCGGCGCTGCTCAAGCGTCGTCCCGATATCCGTCAGGCGGAACGTCGCTTGGCGGCCTCGACAGCGGGCATCGGCGTCGCCACGGGCGAGCTGTATCCGGACATCAGCATCGGCGCGACCATCGGCACCGTCGGTCTTATTGACGACTTGGGCGATCCGTCGACCAACCGCTGGGGCTTCGGCCCGTCGTTGAGTTGGAAGGTGCCGACCAACGGCGCCCGTGCGCGGATCCGTGAAGCCGAGGCCAACACCCAGGCCGCACTGGCGCATTTCGACGGCGTGGTGCTCAACGCCATCCGCGAAACCCAGACCGGTCTGGCCCAATACAGCGCGCTGCTGCAACGCCGCGACGCCCTGGCCGATGCCGAGCAGTCGGCGAAACTGGCGGCGGACCAGACCCACCGCTTCTTCCAGGCCGGGCGCGAGTCGTTCCTCGCCGACCTGCAGGCGACCCGCACCTACACCGACGTCACCGCGCAACTGGCCGCCGCCAACACCCAGGTCGCCATGAGCCAGATCGATTTGTTCCTCGCCCTCGGTGGCGGTTGGGAAAGCGGACGAACGCAAGCCTCGAGCGCCAGCAAACCCTGAAGCCGTTGCTATGCTTTGAAGTGTTGAAGGGGTGCCACGTGCAACGCACCCTTTCAGCGCACATTGCTAGCGCTGGTCTAGGGGAAACCAATAATGAAAAACCCTTACGCTCTCGGCTTCTGGTGCGCCCTTGTAGCGCTGGTGCTGCTATCGGCCACCTATTTCTACGGCATCATGCTGGCCCATCAGATCGACAAGGCCATGGTCTTCCTCGACAGCGCCACCGCGTTGATCGCGGTGATGGCAATCGTGGTGGTGGCCTGGGCGTCGATCCAGGTGCAGCGGGTCAAGAAAAGACAACTTGAACAAGGCAAGACCCTGGTGCTGATCTGGGACACCAAAGTCGCCCTGCGTCGGGTCGAAACCGTGTTCGACCGCTACTTCTGGGGCAGCTACTGGCAACCGGGACGCACCTTCGCCGAAGTCATGGGCGAACTCACCGGCACGCCGCTGGAAAAAAGCCTCGAAGCCTTGAAAAAACAGTGCCTGGAACTCGACAAGCAGATTGCCGACGAAGGCTGGCACTGGCTCAACAATGCCCGCGAGCTGTCGGATGTCGCCACGGCCATGGCCCGCGAGCGCTATCAGCTGGATTTCTGTGACCCCCGGGCGGATGGGCCGGGCGGGGCGGTGATCGATCGCGACTTTGAAGTGCTGGTCTACACTTGGACGGCGCGGTTGAAGAGCTTCGATCATCAACTCGATGAGATCGAGGTTCAGTATTCCTGAGCTTCTGGGAATCCAGTGGCCCTATCGCGAGCAGGCTCACTCCTACAGGGGAACGCATTTCAATTGTAGGAGTGAGCCTGCTCGCGATAGCGTCCTCAAAAACACTGCAACTCTCCCCGCCTGTCAGCTGTCCACACTCCCCATAGACACTCTTTAACCTTTAAACATTGGGCCGCCTCGCGCTGCCAGTGCTAATCTCCACCGCTAATTTCAGCGGAGTCGAGCCGCGACCCGGTCACGGGTTCAGGGAAGACGACGACACTTACAGCCACGGACATTGATCAGGTCATTCATGAATAAATCAGCAGGCGTGCTTCTCGGGATTGTTGTTGCCATCGGTGCGATCAGCGCCGGCGGGGCCTGGTATACCGGGACCAAGATTGAAGGCGTACTGAACAACGCCGTCAGCAACGCCAACAAAGAGCTGCAGACCGCGATGGCCGGCTCCAATGGCACCGCGTCGCTGGAGCTGGTGTCGCTGGAGCGTCACACTTTCACCAGCACCGCGCACTACCGTCTCAAGGGCGAGGGCGAGATGTTCGGCGACCAGCCGGTCGAGCTGCTGTTTGTCGACCACATCGAGCACGGCCCACTGCCGTTCTCGCGCCTGGTGTCGCTGAAGTGGCTGCCGGTCATGGCCACCAGCAATTACGAGCTGGAAAAGAGCCCGGCCACCGAAAAATGGTTTGCCGCCACCAAGGGCGCCGCGCCGCTTAAAGGTGTGACCAACATCGGCTACGACGAATCCACCACCAGCAGCCTCGAGTTGCTGCCGCTGGAAACCGCGCTGGACGAGCAGTCGAGCCTGAAATTCTCCGGCCTGACCATGAACATCTCCGCCAGTGCCCAGGCGCAGAAGGTCAAGGCTGACGGCTACATGGACAACCTGAAACTGGTCACCGTGTCGCAGGATCAGGCGCCGGTGCAGGTCGAACTCAACGGTCTGACCCTGGCCAGCAACCTTACCAAGAGCAGCTACGGCTACTACACCGGGGAAAACACCCTGGAGCTGACCAACAGCAAAACCACTTTCGGTCCCAAGCAGTCGGTACTCGGCGTGAAGAACTTCGAAATGAAGAACCTCACTGAAGAGAGCGGCAGCAATGCCTCGGGCCGCGCTGATTACAAGGTGGGTGAAGTCACCCTCAACGACAAGAAAATCGGTTCGGCCAACATGGCCATGAGCCTGAAGAACCTCGACATCCCGTCGACCATGTCGCTGATGCAGATCTACCAGACCAAATTGCAGCCGTACGAGAAGGAAGCGGCGGCCGCTGCCGAAGCCGGCCTGCCGGCACCGGAACTGAACCTGACCGAAGCCGAGTCGGCACAGGTCAAGGCTGACCTGCAGAAACTGCTGGCCGCCAGTCCACAGATCGCGCTGGAAAACCTGTCGCTGAAAACCGCCAACGGTGAAAGCCGCGCCAGCCTGGTGATTGATCTGACCAAGCCACAGTCGATGGATCTGCCGCCGGATCAACTGGGTAAACAGTTGGTCGCGCTGCTGGACCTGAACATTCAGGTGTCCAAGCCGATGCTGATCGATCTGCTCAGCGTGCAGGCGCAGCTCGACGGTCAGACTGACGCCAAAGCCATCGTCGACCAGGCGAGCGCCGGTGCCGACATGTTCTCCGGCATGGCCGTCGGTTCGCAGTTGGCGACCGTCGATGGCACCAATGTCGTGACCAAGCTGCATTACGCTGCCAATCAGGTGGAGTTCAACGGCCAGAAGATGACCGTTGAGCAGTTCGTCGGCTTCCTGATGAGCAAGTTCGCTGGCGTCACGCAAGTGCAGTAATCCTGCGTTCTAAATAACAACGCCCGGCCTCTGATCCACAGACGCCGGGCGTTTTGCTGTCTGGTGTGCGGGTTTTCGTCTGAGCCGGCGCCGCGATTCTGAACAATTATTGCGTTCTGGATATTCGACTACGCTTGCATGCAAGACTGCCTGACTAAGCTTGGCTGGGTCTCTTTTGACTCGGTCTCCGTTACGAATGGGCAAGGGGGGCATTGCGACCCGGCTGGCCATGTAAGGATGCTGACGAATGCCGCGTATAGATGTTCCTGTTTTACATCGTGGTTTACGCCCGTTGTTTCGCGTTGCGCTGTGCAGCCAGTTGCTCTGGCCGGCACTGGCGTTTGCCGATACGGCCTATGATCAGATGGTGCGTGATGCCCGTGCCGGGCAGACCACGCCTGCGCTGAACGTGCTGCGCCAGGTGCCACCGGGGCAATCGACCACCGGCCAGATCAGCGATCACCTGCAAATCGCCAGTTGGGCCGGCCTCGATGCCGAGGTGGTGCAGGTCTATGAGACCCAGGGCCGTGACCGGGTGCTGCCGGTGCAGGCACTGACCGCCACCGCACGCGCCTATCGCAACCTCAAGCGTTGGGAGCAGGCGACCCAGGTCTACAACAAGGCCCTGGCGCTGGAGCCGGACAACGCTGACCTGCAACTGGGGCTGGCGCTGACCCAGGCTGACGCGGGCAAACCCGACGAAGCCGTGACCCGCGCCAAGGCTCTGGTTGCCGCCAAACCCGACGATCCCTCACGCCGTCTCGCACTGGGCTATGCCCTGACCCGCGCCGGCAAGCAGTACGACGCATTGTTTGAATACGATCAGGCGTTCATGCGTGCCGGCAGCAAGCCGGAAGTCGCCCGTGAATACGTGGTCGCCCTGCAAAAGGCGCGGCTGCCGGAACCGGCGCTGCGTCTGGCCAATCAACGTCCGGGGCTGATCGACCCGGTCACCCTGCGTCGCCTCGAAGGTGATCTGGCTGCCGAACGCGTGCGTCTGGCCGAACTCGCCACCCGCAGCGAAAAAGAACGCTATGTGATCGCCGACCGCGCGCTGGCCGATTACGACAAATTGCTCGCCAACTGGACTCCGGACGCCAGCGCCCACGATGACGTAATTCGCTGGCGCATCGACCGCATGGGCGCACTCAAGGCGCGGGCGCGCACCGCCGACGTGATCAATGAATATCAGAAGCTGCAAAGCGAAGGCGTGAAGATTCCGACCTACGCCTTGCGCTGGGTGGCGGCGTCGTATCTGGATCAGCGCCAGCCGGAAGTCTCCACTGACCTGTATCGCCAGGTGCTGTCGGCCCCCGACGCTGATGTCGGTGATCGTCTCGAAGACACCACCGCGTTGTACTACTCGCTGCTGGAAAGCGACCGCGCCGATGAAGCGCGCAAAGTCGCCGAGGATCTGGCCAAGACCCAGAAGCCGCGCGTCGAACTCAAGGGCTTGCCGATCGGCAACCCCAACGACGAATGGATGGACGCCCAGCAGCTCGCGGCGCAGGCCGGTACCTACGGCTCCGACCTGCCGCACGGCGAGGAACGCCTGCAGACCCTGGTCGATCAGGCCCCGGGCAACCTCGGTTTGCGTCTGGCCCAGGCCGATCTGTACCTGGCCCGACAGTGGCCACGCCGCGCCGAAAACCAGCTCAAGGAAACCGAGAGCATGGCCCCCCGCGACATGGGCCTGGAGCTGGCTCAGGCGCGTACCGCGATGACCCTGCAGGAATGGCGGCAAATGGATGCGCTGACCGATGACGTGGTCGCGCGTTTTCCCGACAACCGTCAGGTGCAGCGCGCGGCCCGCGAGCGCGAAGTGCACGACATGTCCGAACTGCGTGTCGAAGCCTACGGCGGCAAAGCCAATGGGGGCGGCGGCAGCGGCGGTGCGGGCGCGGTCAGTGGCAGCCGCGATTTCGGCATCCAGAGCACCCTGTACAGCCCGCCGATTGATGAAGACTGGCGGGTGTTCGTCGGCGCCGGTTATGCCACCGGCGATTTCGCCGAAGGCACCGGCACCGACCGCTTCCAGCGCGTTGGCCTGGAACGGCGCACCCGTGACATGAGCCTGGAAGCCGAAGTTTCCAATCACGATTACGGTTACGGCGCCAAACAGGGCGCACGCATCGCGATTGCCCGCGACATCAACGACAACTGGCAGTACGGCGGCAGCTTCGCCTACTTGTCGGCCGAGACGCCGTTGCGTGCGCTCAACAGCGACATCAAGGCCAACGGCGGCAACGCGTTCATCCGCTGGCGCGCCAACGAGAGCCGCGAGTGGAAACTGTCGGTCAGCCCGTCGCACTTCAGCGACGGCAACAACCGTGTCGAAGCCTTGCTCACCGGGCGCGAGGGCGTTTACAGCGCGCCGAACGTGCAGGTCGATGCCGGTCTGGAAGTCGGCACCAGCCACAACTCCAATTCCGAGGATGTGCCGTACTTCAACCCGAAGTCGGACTTCAGCGTCATGCCGACGGTCAACGTCAACCATGTGCTTTACCACCGCTACGAAACCTCCTGGAGCCAGCAATTCCAGGCCGGTGCGGGTACCTACAGCCAGCGTGACCACGGCACCGGCGGCATGGCGATGCTCGGCTACGGCCAGCGTTATGCCTGGAACGACGTGTTCGAGGTGGGCGGCTTGTTCAGTGTGATCAACCGGCCCTACGACGGTGATCGGGAGACCGATCTGCGTCTGCTCGTCGACCTCACTTTCCGCTTCTAGAAGAGTTTGAAGATGCCTTTGATGACGCGTTTCATCCTTCTGCTGGGAGTGCTGCTGATCAGCGCCTGCGCCCAGCAAGCCCCGGCCTTCGCGCCGCCGTCGCAACGTCCGGTGGCGGCCAGTGAAAAACCCTGGCCGAAAAACCATGTGCTGGGCATCGCCTATCACGACGTCGAAGATCGCGACCCCGATCAGGCCGTGGTGGCCGTGCGCACCGAGCGCATGATCGAACAGTTGGCCTGGCTGCGCGAGAACGGCTACCAGCCGGTCACCGTCGATCAGATCATGGCCGCGCGCAAGGGCGGCCCGGAATTGCCGGCAAAGGCGATCCTGCTCAGCTTCGACGACGGTTACTCAAGCTTCTATACCCGCGTGCTACCGGTGCTGCGCGCCTACAACTGGCACGCCTTGCTGGCGCCGGTCGGCACCTGGATCGACACGCCGCTCAATCAACCGGTGGATTTTGCCGGCGCACCCCGCGCACGCTCCGACTTCCTGGCCTGGGATCAGGTGCGGGAAATCTCGCAGTCGGGTCTGGTGGAAATCGCCGCGCACACCGACGCCAGCCACAAAGGCATCCTCGCCAACCCGCAAGGCAACATGCAGCCGGCGGCGGCAACCCGCCGTTACGATCCAGTCACCAAACGCTATGAGTCCGAAGAGGATTTCCGCGCCCGAATCCGCAATGACGTCGCGACCATTTCGGAAAAGATCCGCAAGGTCACCGGCAAGAAACCGCGCATCTGGGTCTGGCCGTACGGTACGGCTGACGGCACATCCCTGACCGTGGTCGGCGAGCAGGGCTACGAGATGGCCCTGACGCTGGATGACGGTCTGGACGCCCTCGACAACCTGATGAGCAGCCCGCGCTTTTTGGTCGCCTCCGATCCTGATGGCGAGCATTTCGCCAACAGCATCGTCGCGGCGCAGTCGGATTTCACCATGCGTGTGGTGCATGTCGATCTGGATAACGTCTACGATCCGGATCCGGCGCAACAGGAAATCAACCTCGGCAAGCTGATCCAGCGCATGGCCGACATGGGCGCTAACACCGTGTTCCTGCAGGCCTTCGCCGATCCGAAGGGCGACGGACTGGTGCACTCGCTGTACTTCCCCAACCGTCACCTGCCTGTACGCGCCGACATCTTTGATCGCGTCGCCTGGCAACTGCGGACTCGGGCGCACGTGAAAGTGTTCGCGTGGATGCCGGTGCTGAGTTTCGGCCTCGATTCGAAGCTGCCGCGTGTTACGCGCTGGGATCCGAAGACCGGCAGCACCTCGGTCGATCCGGGCCAGTATCAACGCCTGTCGCCATTCGATCCGCAAGTACGGCGGATCATCGGTGAAATCTACGAAGACGTGGCGCGTCTGACCTCGGTCGACGGCATCCTTTATCACGACGACGCGGTGCTCTCGGACTTCGAAGACGCCAGCCCCGAGGCCCTGAAGGCGTATGCCGCGCACGGCTTGCCGGGGTCCATTGCTGCGCTTCGCGATGATCCGGCAGCCATGCAGCGCTGGACGCGGTTCAAGAGCAAATACCTGATCGACTTCACCAATGAGCTGACCGCCAAGGTACGTGCGATCCGTGGCCCGCAAGTGCTGACCGCACGCAACATCTTCGCCGAGCCGGTACTCAATCCTGAGAGCGAAGCCTGGTTTGCGCAGAACCTCGACGACTTCCTCGTGACCTACGACTGGACGGCGCCGATGGCCATGCCACTGATGGAAAAACAGACCCAGGCGCAATCCGGCCCGTGGCTTGAAGAACTGGTGGCGAAGATCAAACAGCGCCCCGGTGCACTGGATCGCACCGTCTTCGAACTGCAGGCCCGCGACTGGACGAAAAAGGATCAGGCCGACATCGACGGCGCCCAACTGGCCGACTGGATGGGCCGGCTCAAGCGTCAGGGTGCGACCAGTTTCGGTTACTACCCGGACAACTTCCTCGACAACCTGCCGGACCTGAAAACCGTAAGGCCTGCGCTCTCCAACAAATGGAACCCATGACATGCTGGATAGACTGTTAGCCCTGCTTGTTCTGGCGCTCGTCCTCGGCGTGCCGCTGGGGTTGATCTTCCTGGTCACCGGGCAGTTCCTGATGGACTTCGTGTTCTTCTACCCGTTGTTCATGTCCGGGCTGTGGATTGCCGGCGGCCTGTATTTCTGGCTGCACTGGGAACGCCACTGGCCATGGAAGGACGACACTTTGCCGCCGCCACTGGAAGGCGAGCCGCTGATCTCGATCCTGATCCCTTGCTACAACGAAGGCGAAAACGCTGCCGACACGATTCACGCGGCGCTGGCCCAGCACTATCCGAACATCGAAGTCATCGCGATCAACGACGGCTCGAAGGACAACACCGCCGAAGTGCTCGACCGGCTCGCCCAGGAGGACCCGCGCCTGCGGGTGCTGCACCTGGCGGAAAACCAGGGCAAGGCCGTTGCCCTGCGCATGGGCGCCATTGCTGCGCGCAGCGAATATCTGGTGTGCATCGACGGCGACGCGCTGCTGGCGCCGAACACGGCGGCCTATCTGGTGGCGCCGATGCTCGACAACGCGCGGCTTGGCGCAGTGACCGGCAACCCACGGATTCGCACACGTTCGACCCTGGTCGGGCGGGTGCAGGTCGGCGAGTTCTCGTCGATCATCGGCTTGATCAAACGCACGCAGCGGGTGTTCGGGCGGATCTTTACCGTGTCCGGCGTCATCGTCGCGTTCCGTCGTACCGCGTTGAACCGGGTCGGCTACTGGAGCCCGGACATGATCACCGAAGACATCGACATCAGCTGGAAGCTGCAACTCGATCACTGGAGCATCTTCTACGAGCCGCGCGCGCTGTGCTGGATCCTCATGCCGGAAACCCTGCGCGGTCTGTGGAAGCAGCGCCTGCGCTGGGCCCAGGGCGGTGCCGAGGTGCTGTTCAAGAACATTCGCGGGATCTGGCAGTACCGTCATCGTTACTTGTGGCCACTGCTGTTCGAGTACTGCCTGTCGACCGGGTGGGCCTTCACCTTCCTGCTATCGGTGATCTTTTGGGGCGTGGGCAAGTTCGTGGTCATGCCGGAATCGATTGCCGTGCATCACCTGATGCCCCCGGCGTTCACCGGCCTGTTGCTGGCGTTCGTCTGCCTGGTGCAATTCGCGGTCAGCATCATCATCGACCGGCGCTATGAACCGGGTCTGGGCCGAACCATGTTCTGGGTGGTCTGGTATCCGATCGCGTTCTGGCTGGTCAGCCTGCTCACCACCTTGGTCAGTTTCCCCAAAGTGCTGTTTGGTCAGCATCAGAAGCGTGCACGCTGGGTCAGCCCTGACCGCGGCATCAAGCCGGTTGGCGACGACGAAGAGGAGGTCATCAAATGAAAATCATCCGGACCCGGCAGCGGCCCTTCCTGGTGGTGGTCGATGTGGTCCTCACCGTGCTGGCCTGGGTCGGCCTGCTGTTTCTGCTGATTCGCGGACTGTGGCCGTTGATCGAGACCCACGCCGGTGGGCCACGCATCGACAACTCGGCGTTCGAGGCCCTGGGTACGTTGCAGATCTACCTGTGGGTGGCGCTGGTCAACGCAGTGATCCTGATTGGTTGGGCGCGTTATCAGCAGCGCAAAAGCAGAAGTTTCGCCCAGCGTCGTTTGCCGGCACCGGTGGTCGATGATGAAGGGCTGAGCAAGAGCTTCCGCCTGTGCGATGACCGCCTGGAGAAGCTGCGCACACCCGGGGTGATGACCATCCACAACGATCAGGAAGGTGATATCAGCCATGTGGTGCTGAACTT
Source organism: Pseudomonas sp. MWU347 (assembly GCF_017947305.1). Classification (NCBI taxonomy): domain Bacteria; kingdom Pseudomonadati; phylum Pseudomonadota; class Gammaproteobacteria; order Pseudomonadales; family Pseudomonadaceae; genus Pseudomonas; species Pseudomonas sp. MWU347. The sequence goes on along the minus strand of NZ_JAFGZB010000002.1, from coordinate 592,749 downwards.
CCGTCCGCTGCAGCCAGCGGAGTTGCCGCCACCGCTGGCGCCGCCGGAACACCCACGGGTGATCTTTCTGCACGCCGAGGATGATGACAATCGCGACCCGGTGAATCGCCCCACCTGAACAACGACTCCCCTGTAGGAGCTGCCGAAGGCTGCGATCTTTTGATCTTGATTTTAAAGATCAAAAGATCGCAGCCTTCGGCAGCTCCTACATTGTTCAGCATTCAGCAGCGAATCATCTCCCACGCGTCTTCCATCGTCAGCGGCTGTTTCATCCGCTCGGCCAGCATCGCCATGGCTCGCTCTTCCTCGCAAGCCACGGCGGCAACCACCACGCCGTTGTGGCCGAACAGGCCAATAAAGGGCGGATGCTCGGGCTCGCCTTTGAACTCGATTTCATCCCACTGGCTGGCGTGGCCCAGGTAGTCGTAGTTCCTGCCGAAGTGCCAGGTCCAGAAAAACGGCACATCCAGATAATGCTCATCGGCGCCCAACATGTTGGCGGCAGCGATGCGTGCGTGCTGCTGGGCCAGGCGCCAATGCTCAATGCGTTGCGGCTGGCCGCTCAGGGTGAACGTGGCGATATCGCCAATCGCCCATAGACCTTCGCAGACCCGCAGACCGGCATCGACGCGCAGTGACTGGTCTTTCTCCCTTGGCAGCGAAGCGAACGCTTCTGTGGCCGGATGCACACCAACCCCCGCCAGCACCAGATCCGCCGAAACGCGCAAACCGTTGTCCAGCAGCACCGCCTCGACTTTGCCATCACCGGTGATTTCCCGGGCTTCGTGATCGGTGATGAATTTCACCCCGTGTTGTTCATGCAGCGCACGGATCGCCTTGCCCACCGCTTCGCCAAATTGCGCGGCAAACGGGATGGCGTGGCGGGCGATGACTGTGACGTCGAGGCCGAACTGACGCAGGGCCGAGGCGCATTCGAGGGCGATAAAGCTGTCGCCGATGATCAGCGCCCGCTGCTCGGGTTTGGCGGTGCGCATGATCTGTTCGGCCTGGGCTTTCGAGCGCAGAACGAACACCTGCGGCAGGTCGGCGCCGGGTAGTTGCAGCGGATTGGGCACGCCGCCGGTGGCGAGTACCGCGGCGTCGTAGCGCAGGGATTGGCCGTCGTGCAAATGCAGGGTTTTCGCTGAGGAGTCGATGGCAGTGATTGCGCCTTGCTGGCGTTCGATGCGCTGCTCTTGATAAAAATCTTCATCGCGCAGTGGCGGAGTTTCTTGCGCCGACATCTCGCCGGCGAGGACGAATTTGCTCAGTACCGTGCGGTCGTAACCGGCCTCCGCTTCGCGGTCGAGCATGATGATCCGGCCACCGAAACCTTTTTCCCGCAGAGCCGCCGCACATGCCGTGCCCGCTGCACCTGCGCCGACAATCACAAAGGTGCGTGAATCATCGGCCGGAGGCGTGTGAGCATCCGGCAGCGGTTGATCATCGACCCAGACCTCATCGCCACGTAACTCCAGCGGATAACGCTTGAGGCTGTCGAGGGCCGGTGGCTCGCACAACGCGCCGTCTTCGACGCGAAATGCGGCTTTATGCCAAGGACAGATCAGGCGTCCGTTGCACAGCGCGCCGTCAGCCAGTGGCGCCCCGGCATGTGGGCATTCGCCCTTAAATGCGCGCAGTTGGCCATTGGCATGGAGCAGAACAATCTTGCGCTCGCCGATTTCGACTTGCAGGCCACGGTCTTCGGGGACATCGGCGACACGGGCGACACGGTGCAGGCTCATGTTCGTGCTCCTGACAGGCATTTCTCTTACGAGTTTGCGCCGCCGTGCGAGGTTCAGCCAATTGCCACTGCCAAGGTACGAACGGTACAGCTATAGTTTGCAGGCCGACGAAGGCCCAACTGCACAAGGTACTCCCGGAATGACCCGATTGACCTCTCTCAACCCTTGGCTGGCGGCCGTCGCCGTCGCCCTTTGCGTGCAGTTTCCGGCGCAGGCGGCCGAGCGCTTTACCCTCGACATCCCCGGTGTCTCGGACAACCGTCTGTTCACCTCGGCCGCCGCGAGCGATGCGGCCGGTTGCGGTGGCAAGAACCAGTCCCCGGCACTGGCCTGGAACGCCGGGCCTGCCGGCACTCTGAGCTACGCGATCGTCATGCACGACCCGGACGGCCAGAAAGGTGCGGGCGTCGATCACTGGATTCACTACGGCATCAAGGCCACCACCCGGCAGATCCCGGCCGGCGTCGGCGCCAAATCCACTCTCGAAGGCGTGGGCGGTACCAATAGCAAAGGCACCACCCATTACATCGGGCCGTGCCCACCGGTTGGCGACAGCGCCCACCACTACATCATTCAGATTTACGCCCTGGATCTGGCCCCGGACGCCTTGCCAGCCGGCCTGACCCGCGCCGAACTGATGGACAAAATCAAAGGCCACGTACTGCGAAACAGCAGCGTGGTACGGCGTTATCACCGCTGAAAAAAATTTCAGCGGCGTTTAACCCGATCTGAAAGGGCTGCCCGTCTCAGTGGATGAATGGATCACTTTCATCCCGAGGTCAGCCCCCATGTCCCGCTCCCTGCCTTTTCTGCGACCCGTTGCCGTCGGTGTGTTGTTGACCGTCGCCGGTTGCGGCGTGTCTTCCAATCCCGAATCGGCTGCCGTTCCGGCGCCGGCCCAGCCACAGGCGTCGATTCAGCATGAGGCGCTGATCGCCGATGGCGCCATGGCCAAGCGCAGTGCGCGACCGGCGCCGATGGCCAGTTTCGCGGCGATGCCGGCCCCGGAAAGTTATTCACAAGGCTATCGTGACGAGCAGCGCGAGCAATATCAGGCGCTAGCCGACAACCCGATCCACAGCGTGGACGAGGCTCCGGTCTCGACCTTCAGCGCTGACGTCGATACGGGCGCCTACGCCAACGTCCGACGTTTGCTCAATCAGGGACGCCTGCCGCCGGAGGGCGCGGTGCGGCTGGAAGAGATGGTCAATTACTTTCCCTACAACTATGCGCTGCCGACCGATGGTTCGCCCTTCGGCGTAACCACCGAACTGGCCGCCACCCCGTGGAATCCGCACACCCGCCTGCTGCGCATCGGCATCAAGGCCTCTGACCGGGCTGTGGCGGAGCTGGCCCCGGCGAATCTGGTGTTTCTGGTGGATGTGTCCGGCTCGATGGATCGCCGCGAAGGGCTGCCACTGGTCAAAAGCACATTGAAACTGCTGGTCGATCAGTTGCGCGAACAGGATCGGGTGTCGCTGGTGGTGTATGCCGGCGAATCCCGTGTGGTGCTGGAGCCAACGTCCGGACACGAGAAAGCCAAAATTCGCACAGCCATCGAGCAATTGACCGCAAGCGGTTCAACCGCTGGCGCGTCGGGCATCGAACTGGCCTATCAAATGGCGCAGCAGGCGTTCATTCCCAAAGGCATCAACCGCATCCTGTTGGCCACCGACGGTGACTTCAACGTCGGCGTCAGCGACTTCGACAGCCTCAAACAAATGGCTGTGGATAAACGCAAAACCGGGATTTCCCTGACCACCCTGGGTTTCGGTGTGGATAACTACAATGAACACTTGATGGAGCAACTGGCTGACGCCGGCGACGGCAACTACGCCTACATCGACAACCTGCGCGAGGCGCGCAAAGTGCTGGTGGATCAACTCGGTTCGACCCTGGCGGTGGTGGCAAAAAACGTCAAATTGCAGGTGGAATTCAACCCGGCGCAGGTCAGTGAATATCGCCTGCTCGGCTACGAAAACCGCGCCTTGAAGCGTGAGGATTTCAGCAACGACAAAGTCGATGCCGGTGAAGTCGGCGCAGGACACACGGTGACCGCGCTGTATGAAATTGTTCCGACAGGTGAGAAGGGCTGGCTGGAACCGCTGCGCTACGGTAAATCGGAGAAGGTGGTTGCTGCGAAGGGTGGAGAATTGGCGATGCTGCGTGTGCGTTATCAACAGCCCGAAGGTGGGAAAAGTCTGCTGATCGAGCGGCCGATTGCCAATCAGGTCGCACCGGCCAGTGAGGACCTGCGTTTCGCGGCGGCAGTGGCGGCGTTTTCCCAGCAGCTCAAGGACGCTCGCTACACCGGCGACTTCAGCCTCAAGGACACCGAAACCCTGGCCCGTGGCGCTCGGGGCGACGACCGCTTCGGCTTGCGCAACGAGTTCGTGCAACTGGTGGAACTGGCGCAAAGCCTGCGCGCCTCAACCGCATCGAATGCGATGCCCACTGAGCGACGGATTGAATAGTGAGCCGATTGAAAGGCTTCATCAGTCAGCTGTTTGCTACGCCAGACAGCGCGGCCGCCAGCAGCGATGAAACGCTGCTGGCGCGTTATCGCGAGGGCGACGGCGCGGCGTTCGAGATTCTGTACGCGCGCCATCGTCAGGGTTTGTATCGGTTTCTGCTTGGATTGAGCGGCAAACCGGAACTGGCTGACGAAGTCTTTCAGGACACCTGGCTGAGCCTGATCCGCAGCACCAGTCAGCCACAGGGCCGGGCGACGTTTCGTACATGGCTGTTCCAGATTGCGCGCAATCGGCTGATCGATCACTGGCGCAAACACGGCGCACATCAGCCGCTGCACGACAGCTACGACGAACAGCTGCATGAGATTGGCGACGAGACCCACGATCCCGAACAATTGCTGAACCTCAGCCGCGACAGCCAGCGCCTGGAAAGCGCTCTGCAAACCTTGCCTGCCGATCAGCGCGAAGTGTTCCTGCTGCGTGCCCACGGCGACCTCGACCTGGCACAAATCGCCAGCCTCACCGAAACACCGCTGGAAACCGTCAAGAGCCGCTTGCGCTACGCCCAGCATAAACTGCGTCGGCTGCTGGCCGAGGAGGTACTGACATGACTGACGCCCGCCAGACACCCGAAGAATCTGTGATCAAACATGTACGCGAACAGCACAATGTTGAACCGCCGGCGCACCTTGATGCGTTCATCCTCAAGGCTGCTCTCCGCGAAACACCGGTGCCCAAGCCAGGCCTGTGGCAACGCTGGCTGCGGGCCTGTCAGAAACCGCGTTGGCAGGTCGCCTTCGCCAGCCTGGTCGGTGTGGCACTGATGCTGTCGCTGGTGCAACACACGCCGGAACCACAACCGCAATTCGACTTCGCCCCGGCGGCCAAACCGGCCGCGCCATTGGCGCGTAAACAAGCCCCGGAAGCGCAATCACTGCCCGCTCCACCCGCTGCGGCCATGTCCGCGCCGGCGCCGATGATGGAAATGGCCGCGCCGATGCAAAGCGACGCGATCAGCGCCGACCAAGCCAAACTCAACAAACGCGCCGCCGCCCCAGCCAACGGCCTAGATACGCAGCTGCGCGAAGTCCTGCGCCTGCGCGACTCCGGTCAGTTGCAAGCCGCTGACGCGCTATACAACAACCTGCACAAACGCTACCCCGGCGTGGACCTCGACCGGCGACTCGAAAAAATCCGCCAGAACTGACCGCTTGTTCACCCAGCCATTTGGCATTGCCCGGCAAAAACGCGCACTATCGGGCCATGGCTGAAGCGCTGGAGAACAAAGTGGCAGCAAAAATCGACCGCATCGCCCAACTCCTCAACTGCCCGCAGAAGGGCGAGGAGATGCGGCGCGCGATTACCGAGGCGCGCAAGGAATTTCTGCTGAACCAGTCGGAAGAAGACGTCGTGGAAGAAGACGAGGTTTTTGAGGAGGTTGGGGAAGAAGAGGAAGACGACGATTACGACGAGTTTGACTGGACGACGGAGTGACCGTCGTCGCATGAAACACCGCGCCCACAAAAAAGCCCCGGACCATCACAGTCCGGGGCTTTCTCGTTTCAATTCATGGCGCACCAGGCGGGATTCGAACCCACGACCCCTGCCTTCGGAGGGCAGTACTCTATCCAGCTGAGCTACTGGTGCAGCGGGCGACATCATACCTAGGTCGGCTCGGGGCGTCCATGCCGGGTTTTGGCGGGTTTTGTCAGTGCGCGTGTCCGTAGAATCGCTGCATTCCTTAAAGCTGTAACGTCCTGCAAAACCCTCGCTTGGCGCTTTTTCCTGGCTGATCTATGGTTTGGCTGCGGCCGGGGCTTTTTGCTCGTTGATCTGAAAAAACCAGCAAACGCTGGGTTTTTGTTCTTTTTTTCGAACGACCTATTGTCCTTTACCCCCTTTGCTCCTACGATCCGTTTGAGATTTCAAACGCTCTTTGACGGGGTGTGGATGCGCAGATGCTGTGAATAACGCACGATCGCTGCGCCTCACCCGGTAGATGATTTCCCTGACGGCAGCCTTGCGAGGCGCCTTTCTACAATCATAATTTTGCTCCGCGCAGGCCGCGGTGCTGTTAAGGAAAGCCGACATGCAGCTTAAAGACACCCAGTTGTTCCGCCAGCAAGCCTTCATTGATGGCGCTTGGGTCGATGCGGACAACGGTCAGACGATCAAGGTCAACAACCCGGCCACCGGCGAAATCCTCGGCACCGTGCCGAAGATGGGCGCCGCCGAAACCCGCCGCGCCATCGAAGCCGCTGACAAAGCGCTGCCGGCCTGGCGTGCACTGACCGCCAAGGAGCGTGCAGGCAAGCTGCGTCGCTGGTTCGAACTGATGATCGAGAACCAGGACGACCTCGCGCGCCTGATGACCCTCGAGCAAGGCAAGCCGCTGGCCGAAGCCAAGGGCGAAATCGTTTACGCCGCTTCGTTCATCGAGTGGTTCGCCGAAGAAGCCAAGCGTATCTACGGCGACGTGATTCCGGGCCACCAGCCAGACAAGCGCCTGATCGTGATCAAGCAGCCGATCGGCGTGACCGCCGCGATCACCCCGTGGAACTTCCCGGCGGCGATGATCACCCGTAAAGCCGGTCCGGCGCTGGCCGCCGGTTGCACCATGGTGCTCAAGCCAGCGTCGCAAACCCCATTCTCCGCTTTCGCCCTGGCCGAACTGGCGCAGCGGGCCGGCATCCCTAAAGGTGTGTTCAGCGTGGTCTCCGGCAGCGCCGGCGACATCGGCAGCGAGCTGACCAGCAACCCGATCGTGCGCAAGCTGTCCTTCACCGGCTCGACCGAAATCGGCCGTCAGCTGATGTCGGAATGCGCCAAGGACATCAAGAAAGTCTCGCTGGAACTGGGCGGCAACGCGCCGTTCATCGTGTTCGACGACGCGGACCTGGATAAGGCCGTCGAAGGCGCGATCATTTCCAAATACCGCAACAATGGCCAGACCTGCGTCTGCGCCAACCGTCTGTACATTCAGGATTCGGTCTACGACGCGTTCGCCGAGAAGCTGAAAGTGGCGGTGGCCAAGCTGAAGATCGGCAACGGTCTGGAAGAAGGCACCACCACTGGCCCGCTGATCGACGAAAAAGCCGTGGCCAAGGTGCAAGAGCACATCGCTGACGCCGTGGCCAAAGGCGCCACCGTGCTGGCCGGTGGCAAGCCGATGGAAGGCAACTTCTTCGAGCCGACCATCCTGACCAACGTGCCGAAAGACGCGGCTGTCGCCAAGGAAGAAACCTTCGGCCCGCTGGCGCCGCTGTTCCGCTTCAAAGACGAAGCCGAAGTGATCGCGATGTCCAACGACACCGAGTTCGGTCTGGCGTCGTACTTCTACGCTCGTGACCTCGGTCGTGTGTTCCGCGTGGCGGAAGCGCTGGAATATGGCATGGTCGGCGTCAACACCGGGCTGATCTCCAACGAAGTCGCGCCGTTTGGCGGCATCAAGGCCTCGGGCCTGGGCCGTGAAGGCTCCAAGTACGGCATCGAAGATTACCTGGAAATCAAATACCTCTGCCTGGGCATCTAAGCCGGGAAAGGGATCGCTGCAAACGCAAAGGGCACGAGAGCGCTGTCCCTTTGCGTCGTTTCAAACCGGAACTTTCTCTGCGGCCGGGAACGCCGTGACAGTCGATCATCGCATGCTGCCACCGCCGATTCCTCCCGCTTAATCCTTGAACCACGCCGCCCGATGAGCGGTGAATGAGGACTGTAATGAGCAAGACTAACGCTGAACTGATGGCCCGTCGTACCGCAGCTGTTCCACGTGGTGTTGGCCAGATTCACCCGATCTTCGCTGAATCGGCGAAGAACGCTACCGTGACTGACGTTGAAGGTCGTGAATTCATCGACTTCGCCGGCGGTATCGCTGTGCTGAACACCGGCCACGTGCACCCGAAAATCATCGCCGCCGTGACCGAACAGCTGAACAAGCTGACCCACACCTGCTTCCAGGTACTGGCCTACGAGCCGTACGTTGAGCTGTGCGAAAAGATCAACGCCAAGGTGCCAGGTGATTTCGCCAAGAAAACCCTGCTGGTGACCACCGGTTCCGAAGCCGTGGAAAACGCCGTGAAAATCGCCCGTGCCGCCACTGGCCGCGCTGGCGTGATCGCCTTCACCGGCGCTTACCACGGTCGCACCATGATGACCCTGGGCCTGACCGGTAAAGTCGTGCCTTACTCGGCCGGTATGGGCCTGATGCCAGGCGGCATCTTCCGCGCGCTGTACCCGAACGAACTGCACGGTGTGAGCATCGACGACTCGATCGCTTCCATCGAACGCATCTTCAAGAACGACGCCGAGCCGAAAGACATCGCCGCGATCATCATCGAGCCTGTGCAGGGTGAAGGTGGTTTCTACGTCGCGCCGAAAGAATTCATGAAGCGTCTGCGTGCCCTGTGCGACCAGCACGGCATCCTGCTGATCGCTGACGAAGTGCAGACTGGCGCTGGCCGTACCGGCACCTTCTTCGCCATGGAACAGATGGGCGTTGCCGCCGACCTGACCACCTTCGCCAAATCCATCGCTGGCGGCTTCCCGCTGGCCGGTGTCTGCGGCAAGGCCGAATACATGGACGCCATCGCTCCAGGCGGCCTCGGTGGCACCTACGCCGGTAGCCCGATCGCTTGCGCTGCGGCGCTGGCCGTGATGGAAGTGTTCGAAGAAGAGCAACTGCTGGACCGCTGCAAGGCTGTCGGCGAGCGTCTGGTAACCGGTTTGAAGGCCATCCAGGCCAAGTACCCGGTGATCGGCGAAGTGCGTGCGCTGGGCGCGATGATCGCGGTCGAGCTGTTCGAAAACGGCGACAGCCACAAGCCAAACCCGACCGCCGTTGCGGCTGTCGTGGCCAAGGCGCGCGACAAGGGTCTGATCCTGCTGTCCTGCGGCACCTACGGCAACGTGCTGCGCGTTCTCGTACCGCTGACCTCGCCGGACGAGCAACTGGACAAAGGTCTGGCGATCATCGAAGAGTGCTTCTCGGAGCTGTAAGCCCCGGCGCTGTGTGATCCGTTCGACAAAAAACCCGCTTCGGCGGGTTTTTTTATGCCCCTGATACACATCCAACGCTTTTGCGCTGTATCGATAGGCCAGCATTGGCTAAGGTTCAGGCATTGCAAGGGAGAGCGCGCATGACCGCCGTTGATTTACCCGCCGTACCCCGAGTGCTGATTGCCGAGGCCGATCCATGGTCTCGTGACCTGCTTAAACAAGTGTTGCTCAACGTGCGCTGTGATGCGCGGCTGGACTTGTGTGCCGATGGCCAGCAAGCCATGTCGTTACTCAGCGAAGTGCCTTATGACCTGGCCATTGTCGATTGGGAGTTGCCGGGCATTGATGGTTTGAGCGTGCTGCGCAGCGTGCGCCAGCGCAAACGCAATCCGCCGCTGCCGTTCATTCTGATGAGCAGTCGCAACGACAGCGCCAGCGTGCGCGAAGCCATCCCGTTGGCCCCGACGGCCTATCTGACCAAACCGCTGAACATGGAAAGTCTGACCGAGCGGCTGCAGGGTTTGCTGCTGAATGCGGGTGAAGAGGTGTTCTGCGAAGTGCCGACGCTGGCGCCGGGCATGACCTTATCGGTGTTCCTTGAGCGGCGTCGTGAGCAGGCCGATGGCGCGCCGTTGATGACCGATGTGCAAGTGGCGGTCAAACGCAGCCTCAACCCCAATGGCCTCGATCTGAAGCTGCTGGAAGAAGAGATCCGCACCGATCCGCAGATCACCGCCGTGCTGATCGCCGCCGCCAACAGTGCGGCGCAGCATCATGGTGTGGCGGTGCAGACCCTGGGGCAGGCGCTGCACCGCCTCGGCACCGGGCAGAGCATGAACCTGATCCTCGGCCTGGCGCTCAAACGCAGCGCCAGACTCAGTGACCCGTGCCTGGCGGATTACGCCGAGCGCTATTGGGGGCTGTCGCTGCACACGGCGGAATACGCCCGCACCCTGGCGCGCCTGCTCGATCTGGATCAGGAGCGCTGCTACTGCGCGGGCATGCTGCATCGTCTCGGTGACCTGGCGTTGCTGCGTTGTTTGCAGGAGTGGAAGCAGGCTGGCGGCGAGCTGGATGAGTGGGAAGAGGTCGGTGACGCGCTGGCGGAGTTTGGCGCGGCCTACGGTTCGGCGCTGCGTACACGCTGGCGCCTGCCGCTGGAGCTGCGTGAGTTGATTGCGTCGGTCTACCAGCTCGGTGGTGGGGTCTATTCCCGTGAGGCGCTGGTGATGAACATGGCGGCGCAGATGGCCCGTCTGACCGAGCATGAGGGCGTTGAGGAACTGGCGAGGAGTCGTACGGCGCGACTGCTGAAGATCGGGCTGCCGGAATTGATGCGGATGCGTAAGTAATCTGACTTTTCACAAAACCCTGTGGGAGCGGGCTTGCTCGCGAAGGCGGTGTATCAGCCAACATAAATGCTGAATGACCTACCGCCTTCGCGAGCAAGCCCGCTCCCACATTGGATATTTGGGTTGCTGAAATTCTGGATCAGGCAGAAATGATCCGGTTCTTGCCCTGCCGTTTTGCCTCGTACATGGCCGCATCCGCTCTGGCGAACAGGCTCTCGAGACTGTCGTCGCCATCCCTGAGGCTGGTCAGGCCCTGGCTGACGGTGATGCCGAATGTCTGCCCCTCGTGGTTGAAACTCAGGCGCTGAATCTCCTGCTGCAGCCGCTCGGCCACTTGCAGCGCCATGTCCGGTGCGCAACCGGGAAACACCGCAGCGAACTCCTCGCCGCCGATACGTCCGAACAAATCACCCCGGCGTAACGAAGCGCGCCCGCATTCGGCAATCCGTTGCAGCACGTTGTCACCCGCCGGGTGGCCGTAGCTGTCGTTGATCAGCTTGAAATCATCGATGTCCAGCAGCAGGAAGGCCAGTGGTGCACCTTGCAGGCGTGCCTCTTCGAACTCGCGGTTGGCGCATTCGAAGAAGTGTCGGCGGTTGCTGCTCTGGGTCAGTACGTCGGTGGTCGCCAGGCGATGCAGTTCGGTTTCCATGTGCTTCTTGTCGGTGATGTCTTCGGCGATGCCGACGATGATCACCGGTTGCCCGGGTTCGTCCTGACGGTTGATGAAGCATTTGTCGCTGAGCCAGCGCACCTGACCGTCGGCGGCGATGATCCGGTACTCGCGGTCTTCCACAGCACCTTTTTGCAGCACTTCGGCAAGGCTGCGTTCGGCATAGTCGAGGTCGTCGGGGTAGATGCTGTCGCGCCACTGGTTGTAGTCGGCCAGCAACAGGCCTGCGGAGCGACCGAAAATCCGCTCGTAGGCAGGGCTGACATACAGCACCTGACGGGTTTCCCAATTGAACGCCCAGAGCACCGCGTTGACGCTCACCAGCAATGAACTGAACAGTTGTTCGCGCTCGCTCAGCCGGGCGACTTCGCCTTGAGCGTGCATCAGCGCCATCAGGGTTTGCGCGGCCTCGGGCCACTGCGCAAGGGATGAGTCTTTTTGATTGTTGTTGACCATCGGCACATTTCTCAAAAGGTGTGCCGCAATTTCGACAACGGCCACAGTACAGCCCGCCGGGGTGGCGAAGTGTCTTTGAGATAGGGCTTTCGGTGCTAAGTTCCGCGCTTTTGTGGCGAGGGAGCTTGCTCCCGCCGGGCGGTAGATATGACGCGTTTCAGCAATGAGAACGCGTCGACAAATTTGCGGTAGCTGCGCTACCGATCGGGGATGAATCCCCTGTGGCGAGGGGATTCGTTCATGGCGGTCAGGCTGCGGCGGGGCGCAGCGAGTAGGTTTTCAGCTGGTCGGCAAATTCACGCAGGGACTGGATGCCGCTGGCTTCGGCCTCGTGCACCCATTCCTTGATGGCGGCGAGCATGTCGTGGCCATTGGCGCTGGTCTTGACCCAGATCTGCTGCAGGGCCAGACGTTTCTCGTAAATGACCTTCAGCGCCTGGCTGTGCTCGAGCATGTTCTGGATGCGCAAGTGATGACGGTCTTCCAGCAGGCTGGTTTCCCGCGACAGCAGGCGCTTGGCCCGATGGAATTGATGACGTACCGAATGATCGACCTTGTCCAGCTCCTGCTTGACCAGCGGGCCGATCACCAATTTGCGGTACTGGGCCATGATCTGGAAGCGGTTGTTGAGGATCGCCATGGCGGTGTCCATGTCCAGATGGCCCTTGCCTTCGACGCGGTGGGCAATCGGTGCCACACGCTGCACTTTGGCCAGACCGAAGAAGCTGAAGACCTTGATCCACGCCCAGCCGAGGTCGAACTCCCACTTCTTCACCGACAGCTTGGCCGAGTTGGGGTAGGTGTGATGATTGTTGTGCAGTTCTTCGCCGCCGATCAGGATGCCCCACGGCACCAGATTGGTCGCCGCGTCGCGGCATTCGAAGTTGCGGTAGCCGATGGCGTGACCCAGACCGTTGACCACGCCGGCCGCCCAGACCGGGATCCACATCATCTGAATCGCCCAGATGGTGATGCCGATGGTGCCGAACAGCAGCAGGTCGATGACGCCCATGATCGCCACGCCCAGCAACGGGTAGCGGCTGTAGAGGTTGCGCTCGATCCAGTCTTCGGGGCAGTTCTTGCCGTAGATGCGCAGGGTCTCCGGGTTCTCGGCTTCGGCGCGATACAGCTCGGCGCCTTTGCGCAGCACGGTGGACAGACCCTTGATGACCGGGCTGTGCGGGTCATCTTCGGTTTCGCATTTGGCGTGGTGTTTGCGGTGGATGGCAGTCCACTCGCGGGTGTTCTGCGCCGTGGTCAGCCACAGCCAGAAACGGAAAAAGTGTTTCAGGCCGGCATTCAGCTCCAGCGAGCGATGGGCCGAGTAACGGTGCAGATAGACCGTGACGGCGACAATTGTCACGTGGGTCATCAGCAGGGTGACCGCGACCAGAGACCAGGCCGACAAGCCAAGAAAACCTTCGTACCACATAGGCTATAGGGCCCTCGATAAAGATAAAAACAGCCGTTGCATTATCACCAAGCACACAGATAAAACCAGTCGCCCTTTCAGATAAGAGTCGCTGGATGTTTCTTGACCTATAATTCCAGCCTTTTTTGTAGGGACATGGACAGCCGAATGCCTGCCACTTACCGCGATGCCTTGCGTGCAGCGCTGCTCTACCTGTTGCTTGCTGTGGTCTGGCTGCAGGGAACTGGTTACTTATTGAACAGTTTCTTTGATGAGTCTGTCGATCTGCAGCGATGGCAACTGATCAACGGTTACGTCTGGGCTGCCGTCAGCGCTGGCCTGATTTTCCTGGCACGGGCCAGATTGTGCGAATTTCTCGGCATTGGTGCGCGGCTACGCGAGCGTCAGTCCGACCGTGAACGCCTGCGTCAGGCGGCAGCGGTGTTCGATTGCACCCGCGAAGGGGTGCTGGTCACCAATCATCAGGGCCTGATCGTGCACGTCAACCGTGCGTTCATGGAAATCACCGGCTACCAGTACGACGAAGTTCTCGGCCATCAGCCAAGCCTGTTCAAGTCCGGCCACCATCCGCCGGGCTTTTACCAGGCGATGTTCGCCACGCTGGAGAGCGAGGGCGAATGGAGCGGTGAGATCTGGAACCGACGCAAGAGCGGCGAGATTTATCCACAGTGGCAGACCATCCGCGTGATTCACGATGATCAGGGCCGGCTCAGTCACTACGTGGCGGTATTTTCCGACATCAGTGCGATCAAGGACTCCGAACACGAACTCAAGCACCTCGCCCATCACGACCCGCTGACCGACCTGCCCAATCGCCTGTTGTTCAGCGACCGCGCCGAGCAGGCGCTGGCCTCGGCGCAGATCCACAAGCGTGGCTGCGCCCTGCTGATGATCGATCTGGATCACTTCAAGATGATCAACGACAGCCTCGGGCACAACGTCGGCGATCGCCTGCTCAAAGCGGTGGCGGCGCGCCTGCAGGACCTGTTCGGCCCCGGGATTACCCTGGCACGGCTCGGCGGTGACGAATTCGCGGTGCTGGCGGAAAGTTGTCCACAACTGGTTCAGGCAGCGGCGCTGGCCCAGCGCATTCTCGATGCGCTGAAGGAACCGTTCAGCATCGAGCGGCATCAGCTGTTCATCAACGCCAGTATCGGTATCAGCCTGTTCCCCAGTGATGCATTGAGTGCCGATCAATTGCTGCGCAATGCCGACGCCGCGCTGTTCAAGGCCAAGAGCAGCGGCCGAAACGGCTACGCGCTGTACACCGAAGAGTTGACCGCCCATGCGCAGCAACGGGTCGAGATTGCCTTCGAGCTGCGTCGCGCGCTGGAGCAGCAGGAGCTGCGCGTCTATTACCAACCGGTTCACGATTTGCACAGCAGTCGCCTGATCGGCGTCGAAGCGCTGGTGCGCTGGGAGCATCCGCAGCGTGGTCTGGTGTCACCGGCGGAATTCATCCCGATTGCCGAGCGCACCGGGCTGATCGCCGAAATCGACGCCTGGGTGATGCGTCAGGCGTGTTCGCAGATGTGTCAATGGCAGCAGGCCGGGATTGTGTTGTCGTTTGTCGCGGTGAATGTGTCGTCGCGCCTGTTTGCCCGGCGTGAGCTGTATCAGCAGGTGGCGCAGGTGCTGCACGAGACCGGGCTGGATCCGGCGTATCTGGAGCTGGAAGTCACCGAAAGCGCGGTGATGGATGACCCGGAAGTGGCGCTGGAACAGATGCATCGCTTGCGTGAGTTGGGCATTCGCCTGGCCATCGATGACTTTGGCACGGGGTACTCGTCGTTGTTGCGGCTCAAGCGCTTGCCGGTGCAGAAGCTCAAGATCGATCAGGGTTTTGTCGCCGGTCTGCCGTGGGACGAGGATGACGCAGCCATCGTTCGGGTGATCGTCGCCCTGGCACGCAGCATGGGCATGCAGGTGCATGCCGAAGGGATCGAGCAGGCCGAGCAGGCGGCGTTTCTGCTGGAGCAGGAATGTGATCTGGGGCAGGGGTACTGGTTTGGGCGGCCGGTGCCGGCGGGGGAGATTGATTGGACCAGAGCTCCTGTTATCGGTTAGCAGTCCTGTTATGGCTGACACAAAACCTGTGGTGAGGGGATTTATCCCCGATGGGTCGCGCAGCGGCCCTAAAAAACAGGGACTGCTACGCAGTCCATCGGGGATGAATCCCCTCACCAAAAGGTTTCATACAGGCTTCAAACTCGGGGAACACCGCGCAAACCCTTGCCCCGTCAGATAATGTTTTCTAGTTATATAAACATTCTTAAATAGTCTTTTTAAGAATATCTGCGCCTCTCTTATATTGCTCCCACGCCGAACGCAGTGCCGCCCACTGCCAGGCACATCCCATTCAAAGGAGCAGCACCATGAGCGCATCCCTTCGCAGCGTTGACGGTCAGGACGAAACCACCATCTTGCGTGAAATCCAGAGCGCCCTGCGCGATCTGCGGTTTGGCGCGGTGGAGATCACTGTGCACAACGCCCAGGTCGTGCAGATCGAACGCAAAGAGAAATTCCGTTTGCAGCAGCCGGGTAACAAGCCGAGCTGAAAAAGATCGCAGCCTGCGCCAGCTTTTGCAGGGGGCTGTGCGCAAGCGCTGGCGCAGGCGGCGATCTTTGAATGAGCAACCCGATTCCAGCAACACATAAGAAAAAGCCACCACCAAGAATTCCAGGAGCTTTCACCATGTCGTCGATTCGCCGTTACGCTTTGGCCGCGCTGGCCAGTGCTGTGTTTGCCGGTTCCGCGGTTGCCAAGGATTACGAACTGCTCAATGTGTCGTACGACCCGACGCGCGAGCTGTATCAGGACTACAACGCCGAATTCATCAAGTTCTGGCAGAAGGATCATGCCGGCGACACCGTGAAAATCCAGCAATCCCACGGCGGTTCGGGCAAGCAGGGCCGGGCGGTGATCGACGGTCTGCGTGCCGACGTCGTGACCCTGGCCCTGGCCGGCGACATCGACGAAATCGCCAAGCTCGGCAAGACCCTGCCGGCCGACTGGCAGAAGCGTCTGCCGGACGCCAGCACCCCGTACACCTCAACCATCGTGTTCCTGGTGCGCAAGGGCAACCCGAAAGGCATCAAGGACTGGGGCGACCTGGTCAAGAACGACGTTTCGGTGATCACCCCGAACCCGAAAACCTCCGGTGGTGCACGCTGGAACTTCCTCGCCGCGTGGGCCTATGGCCTGAAAGCCAACGGCGGCAGCGAAGAAAAAGCCAAAGAATACGTACAGACCCTGTTCAAGCACGTTCCCGTGCTGGACACCGGCGCCCGTGGCTCGACCATCACCTTCGTCAACAATGGTCAGGGTGACGTGTTGCTGGCCTGGGAAAACGAAGCGTTCCTGGCACTGAAAGAAGATGGCGGCGCCGACAAGTTCGACATCGTCGTGCCGTCGCTGTCGATCCTTGCCGAGCCACCGGTGGCCGTGGTCGACAAGAACGCCGAGAAGAAGGGCAACGAGCAGATCGCCGAAGCCTACTTGAAGCACTTGTACAGCCCGGCCGGTCAGGAGATCGCCGCGAAGAACTTCTACCGTCCGCGTGACAAGGATGTGGCGGCGAAGTACGCCCAGCAGTTCCCGAAACTGGAACTGGTGACCATCGACAAGGACTTCGGCGGCTGGAAATCCGCACAACCGAAGTTCTTCAACGACGGTGGCGTGTTCGACCAGATCTATCAGGCGCAGTAATCTGCTCCACAATGAGCCTGAAGTTTAGGCACTTGAGATGTGGGAGTGAGCTTTTGTGGTGAGGGGATTCATCCCCGATGGGTTGCGCAGCAGCCCCAATGCCGACCTTTGCGGTGAATCAAATCTACCGCGAACTCTGGTTTTGCGACTGCTTCGCAGTCGGTCGGGGATAAATCCCCTCACCACAGGGCTTGCTCCCACATTGGTGCGTTCAGCGGAATGCTTTTTAACCAAGGACTTTTATGTCGCGTCGTATCTCCCCCGTCATACCCGGCTTCGGGCTGACGCTGGGCTACACCTTGGTGTACCTCAGCCTGATTGTGCTTATCCCGCTGGCGGCGATGTTCGTCCACGCCGCCCAACTCACCTGGGATCAGTTCTGGACGATCATCACCGCGCCACGCGTGCTGGCAGCGTTGAAGCTGAGCTTCGGCACCGCGCTGTGTGCGGCGATCATCAACGGCATCATCGGTACGCTGCTGGCCTGGGTGCTGGTGCGCTACACCTTCCCCGGGCGCAAGGTGATCGACGCGATGATCGACCTGCCGTTCGCCCTGCCGACGGCGGTGGCCGGTATCGCCCTGACCGCGCTGTACACCCCGACCGGTCTGGTCGGCCAGTTTGCCGCCGACCTCGGTTTCAAGATTGCCTACACGCCGCTGGGCATCACCCTGGCGCTGACTTTCGTCACCCTGCCGTTCGTGGTGCGCACGGTGCAGCCGGTACTGGCTGACATTCCCCGTGAAGTCGAAGAGGCCGCTGCCTGCCTTGGCGCGAAACCTTTGCAGGTGTTCCGCCATATCCTCTTGCCAGCGCTGTTGCCCGCCTGGTTGACCGGTTTTGCCCTGGCGTTCGCCCGCGGTGTCGGTGAGTACGGCTCGGTGATTTTCATCGCCGGCAACATGCCGATGAAAACCGAGATCCTGCCGCTGCTGATCATGGTCAAGCTCGATCAATACGATTACACCGGCGCCACTTCCATCGGCGTGCTGATGCTGGTGGTTTCCTTCGTCCTGTTGCTGCTGATCAACCTGTTGCAGCGGCGCATCGAAACCCCATAAGGAGGCGCGAACATGTCCCAATCGTCTATTGCGGCCGCGTCCTCGGCCAACGCTGCCCGCCGTGGCAGCGCTACTTCACGGCGCGTGCTGATCGGTCTCGGCTGGCTGATCTTTTTCCTGTTTCTGGTGCTGCCGCTGTTCATCGTGGTGTCGCAGGGTTTGAAGAACGGCCTCGGCGCGTTCTTCACCGCGATCTTTGAACCGGACGCCTTGTCGGCGCTGAAACTCACGGTGATCGCCGTGCTGATTTCGGTGCCGCTGAACCTGGTGTTCGGCGTCAGCGCCGCATGGTGCGTGAGCAAATATTCGTTCCGCGGCAAGAGCATGCTGGTAACGCTGATCGACCTGCCGTTCTCGGTATCGCCGGTGATCGCTGGTCTGGTCTACGTGCTGATGTTCGGCGCCCAGGGCCTGTTCGGCCCGTGGCTGCAGGATCACGACATCCAGATCGTGTTCGCCCTGCCGGGCATCGTGCTGGCGACGATCTTCGTCACCGTGCCGTTCGTGGCCCGCGAGCTGATTCCGCTGATGCAGGAACAAGGCACGCAGGAAGAGGAAGCCGCGCGGTTGCTCGGCGCCAATGGCTGGCAGATGTTCTGGCATGTCACCGTCCCCAACATCAAGTGGGGTCTGATCTATGGCGTGGTGCTGTGTACCGCGCGGGCCATGGGTGAGTTCGGTGCGGTGTCGGTGGTTTCCGGGCACATTCGCGGGGTGACCAACACCTTGCCGCTGCACGTCGAGATCCTCTACAACGAATACAACCACGTGGCCGCGTTCGCCGTGGCGAGCCTGTTGCTGATCCTGGCGCTCTTCATCCTGCTGCTCAAGCAGTGGAGCGAAAACCGTATCAACCGCCTGCGCGCCAGCGCCGCGGAGGAATAATTCATGTCGATCGAAGTGCGTAACGTCAGCAAGAATTTCAATGCGTTCAAGGCGCTGGACAACATCAGCCTGGACATTCACAGCGGTGAACTGGTGGCGCTGCTCGGCCCGTCCGGCTGCGGCAAGACCACGCTGCTGCGGATCATCGCCGGCCTGGAAACCCCGGATCAGGGCAACATCGTGTTTCACGGCGAAGACGTCTCCGGCCACGACGTGCGTGATCGCAACGTCGGTTTCGTGTTCCAGCACTACGCCTTGTTCCGCCACATGACGGTGTTCGACAACGTCGCGTTCGGCCTGCGCATGAAACCGAAAAACCAGCGCCCGAGCGAAAGCCAGATCGCGACCAAGGTCCACGAACTGCTGAACATGGTGCAGCTGGACTGGCTGTCGGATCGCTACCCGGAGCAACTCTCCGGCGGTCAGCGTCAGCGTATCGCCTTGGCCCGTGCCTTGGCGGTGGAACCGAAAGTGCTGCTGCTCGACGAGCCGTTCGGCGCTCTCGACGCCAAGGTGCGTAAAGAGCTGCGCCGCTGGCTCGCGCGCCTGCACGAAGACATCAACCTGACCTCGGTGTTCGTGACCCACGACCAGGAAGAAGCGATGGAAGTCGCCGACCGCATCGTGGTGATGAACAAGGGCGTGATCGAGCAGATCGGCTCACCGGGCGACGTCTACGAAAACCCGGCCAGCGATTTCGTTTATCACTTCCTCGGCGACTCGAACCGCTTGCTGCTCAGCGATGACAACCATGTGCTGTTCCGTCCGCACGAAGTGTCGTTGTCCAAGCATGAACTGGAAGATCACCACGCCGCTGAAGTGCGTGATATTCGCCCATTGGGCGCGACCACGCGGGTGACGTTGAAGGTGGAAGGGCAGACCGATCTGATCGAGGCGGAAGTGGTGAAGGATCACGACAGCCTGATCGGACTGGCCAAGGGTGAAACGCTGTTCTTCAAGCCGAAGGTCTGGCAGAAAGTCGCCGGCCTCTAAAGTCAAAAGCTTCGCGAGCAAGCCCGCTCCCACCTTTGGAACGCATTCCATTGTGGGAGCGGGCTTGCTCGCGAAAGCGGCCTATACAGCCGCACGATTCGGATTGACCCGCACCACCCCCGCCCGCGCCTCGATCTGCTCTTTCAACTCATGGCGCATGCCGAGCAGGAACGCCACTTCGGCCACCACAAACAGCGGCCCGACAATCAGCCCGCTCACGTCATCGACAAACGCCGGTTTGCGCCCCTCGTAGTGGTGCCCGACAAACTGGATCACCCAGCCAATCACGAACATCGCCAGCCCGCTGCTCAGCCAGACCATGGTGCTCTGCTGCGCCAGCGCATGCCCGGCCCAGACCGACAGGCCCATCAACAGCGTCATCAGAACGCCGAGCTTCAGTTCCAGGCGCAGGTAGAACCACGCCGACGCCAGCGCCAGCAGCACCGCCGGAGAGATCCACAAGCCGCCCAGTGACCATTCTGGTCGCGACAACAACACCGCCACCGCCACCACGATCAGCGGAATGCCGATAAAGTGACTGGCGATGTTGCGCGGGTCGCGGTGGTAGGCGGCGTATTGACTGAGATGGTCGACGAGGCTTTTCATTGTTGTTCCTCCTGTAGGGTGCGTGCAGCATGCCTCGGGTTCGGCGTTCGCTCTGTCAGGCAGGCGACAATTGGGAGTGATCATGGATAAGCGTTCACGGCTGCTGACCGGGCAATGGTTCAGTCATCTGCCGGCATCCTTTCAGGATAGTCTGCTGGCGGCGGCCCGGGAGCGGCGGCTGGCGGCGGGGCAGCGCCTGTTCCAGCGCGGCGATCCGCCCTGCGGCCTGTACGCGGTGCTCGACGGCGCGATCCGAATCGGCGCGGTGAGCGAGCAGGGCAAGGAGGCGTTGCTGAGCCTGGTGGAGGCGCCGCACTGGTTCGGCGAAATCTGCCTGTTCGACGGCCAGCCACGCACTCATGATGCGTATGCGGTCGGGTCGTGCACCCTGCTGAATATCCCGCAGGCCACGCTGCTGAAAATCCTCGACGAACAGCCGGTGTACTGGCGCCATCTGGCATTGCTGATGAGCCACAAACTGCGCCTGACCTTTATCAATCTCGAACAATTGAGCCTGCTGCCGGCTCCGGCACGCCTGGCCCATCGCTTGCTGATGATCGCCGAGGGCTACGGTGAGATTGATGCGCCACGCCGGGTCCTGCAACTGCCGCAGGAGCAGCTGGCGTCGATGCTGTCGCTGTCACGGCAGACCACCAACCAGATCCTCAAGGATCTGCAAGGGCAGGGGATTATCGGGTTGGGGTATGGCGAGATCGAGATTCTCGATGCCAAGCGATTGCGCGCTCTCGCCACACTCTAAAATTTCACACCGATCCATTGCTGGAGTGGGCCTCTGTGGTGAGGGGATTTATCCCCGATGGGGGGCGCAGCCGCCCCCAACCTGTGATGAAGTCCGGCGACTGCTACGCAGTCGATCGGGGATAAATCCCCTCACCACAAGGCTCATTCCTACAGGGGAAACATGTGTGGCTTACGAGCCGCGATAGGTCGAGAAGCCATACGGGCTGAGCAGCAGCGGGATGTGGTAGTGCTGGTCAGTCTGCTTCACTTGGAAAATCACCGGAATCTCCGGGAAAAACGTCTCGCGCTTGTTCTTCTCGAAATACTCGCCGGTCTTGAACACCACCCGGTATTCGCCCGCCTCGAAAGGCTGCTTGGCCGGGAACAGTTCGGCGATGCGCCCCTGTTCGTTGGTGGTGCCCTGAGCCAGTGGCTGCCAGTTCTGGCCGACGTGTTTTTCCAGGGTCACGTTGACGCCCGGGGAGGGCAGGCCGTTTTCCAGGTTGAGCACGTGCACGCTCAGCGGGTTGCCGGCGGCCAGCGCCAGGCTGGAGAAGGCACTCAGGCCGAGTGCGGCGAAGGTCATGCGCAGGGTGGTCATGGTCAGTCTCCTTATTGGGAACGGGTCAGGGTCAGGCCGGCCTTTTCGGCGGCCTTGATCGCACAGCTTTCGTCTTGCTCGCCGCCGCCGGAGCCGGCCACGCCCATGGCGCCGACCAGTTCATCAGCGGCGAATAACGGGATCCCGCCGCCGAGCAACAGCAGCTCATCGAGGGTGTTGAGGTTGGCGGTTTCCGGATTGCTGCGGGCGCGCTCGGCGAACAGCCGGGTCGGGGTTTTCGTCGACAGCGCGGTGTAGGCCTTGCGCTGGCTGGCAGCGGTGTTGTGCGGGCCGATGCCGTCGCCGCGCAGGGTTACCAGCAAGTTGCCGCCACGGTCGAGCACCGATACCGTGGCGGTGCAATTGCTCAACGCGGTGTCGGCCAGCAGGCGTGCGGTTTTCAGATCGAGGTCAGCGTGGCGCGGCAGTTCAGGGGCGGCGAAAACACTGACGCTGAGGCCGAGGGCAAGGCTGGCTGCAAGGTATTTGACGGTCATGAACAGGCTCCGAAAGCGAAGGACATCACCTTAGCCGCCGCTCTTCGTCAGAACCCCGACAGTCGGATTACAAGTTTGTAATGGGCAACGCCGCCGAAGGCGCCTAGCCTGTGTGCCTGATCAATCGAGGTGTGCCATGCGTTTGCTGGTCGTAGAAGATGAAGCCAAAACCGCGAATTTCCTGGCCAAGGGCCTGGGCGAGTCGGGTTTTGCCGTGGACGTGGCGCTCAATGGTCTCGATGGGCGCTATTTCATCGAGCAGCAGGAATATGACCTGATCATCCTCGACGTGATGCTGCCGGGCCTCAATGGCTGGCAGCTGCTGCAACTGATCCGCCAGCGCGGCGCCACGCCGGTGCTGTTCCTCACCGCCAAGGACGCCATCGAAGACCGCGTGCGCGGCCTCGAACTGGGCGCCGATGATTACCTGCTCAAACCCTTCGCCTTCGCCGAATTGCTCGCGCGGGTGCGCACGTTGCTGCGGCGCGGGCCGCTGCGCGAGGCCGAGTCCTACAGCATCGCCGACCTGGAAATCGACGTGCTACGGCGTCGGGTCAGTCGCGGCGGTCAGCGCATTGCCCTGACCAACAAGGAATTTGCCTTGCTGCAATTGCTCGCCAGCCGTCAGGGCGAAGTGCTGTCGCGCACGCTGATCGCCTCGCAGGTGTGGAACCTGAATTTCGACAGCGACACCAACATGGTCGAAGTTGCAGTGCGGCGTTTGCGGGCCAAGGTCGATGACCCGTACATGCCGAAACTGATCCATACCGTGCGCGGGGTCGGCTATCAGCTGGAGGCGCCCGACGATGCGGTCTAGGTCGATCGCCTGGCGTCTGGCGCTGGCGTTCGCTGTGGTTTGCGCGTTGGTGTTGAGTGCGATCGGTGTGTTTCTCTACCGCTCGCTCGACTCGGAAATCGCCTACCGCGACGACCTCGCGTTGCTCGGCCGTCTGGAGCAGGTGCGCGCCTTGCTCGCCGACAGTGACAGCCTCGGCGCCTTGCAGGCGCGGCCACGTCTCTATCAGAACATGCTCGGTAACCTCGACAGCCTGCTGTTGGTGCGGCGGGCCGATGGCTCGAACGTGATTGCGATCAACCCGCGCCAGCGCGAGCTGCCGCCATTGAACGCAATCGCACGCGAGCAAACGCCGCAGCGTCGCGATGTGCTGACCTGGCAAGCGCCGGACGGCGCTGAGCTGGCGCTGTTGTCCGGTGAAGCCCAAGGGCCGAACGGCGAACCGCTCACCGTGATCGCCGGCAAGGTGCTTACTGAGCGTGAACAGATGCTCGCCAGTTATCGCCTGCGCCTGTACCTGGCCGTCGGGCTTGGCGCGTTGCTGGCGTTCGCGCTGGGCCTGGTTTTGCTGCGCCGTGGTCTGCAACCGTTGCGCCAGTTAAGCGCGGCGGTGCGCGGCATTGATCTGCGCAGCCTCGACCAGCGTCTGCCCGCCAGTGGCACCCCCGCCGAACTGCTCGAACCGGTGCAGGCGCTCAACGGCATGCTCGCGCGGCTGGACGACAGCGTGCAGCGGCTGTCGCAGTTTTCTGCCGATCTGGCCCACGAGATCCGCACCCCGTTGCACACCTTGCTCGCCAGCAACGGCCAGGCGCTGAATCACCCGCGCAGCACGGCGGAGTATCAGGAGCTGCTGGCGTCGAACATGGAAGAATTCGAACGCCTCAAACGCATGGCCGAGAACCTGATGTTCCTCGCCCGCGCCGAACAGGCGGAGCGTGCGCTCGACTTGCGCACGCTGGAATTGCACGAGGTCGGCAATGAATTGTGCGATTACTTCGAAGCGCTGGCGGACGACCGCAATATCCGTCTGGAAAATGCGCTGCACGGCGAACTGCTGGCCGACCAGCAACTGCTGCAACGCGCGCTCGGTAATCTGTTGGCCAACGCGGTGCGCCATGCCGATGAAAGCACGCTGATCAGCCTGCGCCGCCACGATGAGCCGGGCGTGTGCTGGTTACAGGTACACAACCACGGCCCGGTCATCGCGCCAGAACATCTGGGCAAACTGTTCGACCGCTTCTATCGCGTCGATCCTTCACGGGCGCAGCCTGGGGATTCCGGTGGGCTGGGGCTGGCGATCGTGCAGTCGATCATGCTGTTGCATGGCGGACGGGTCAGGGTGAGCAGTGATGCGAGTGGCACAGTGTTTGAGTTGGGTTTTGTCCTGAGCCAATGATGCGCCGTGCAAGTATTCTGAAACTCAGCTAGAGTTTGGTGACTAGTGCATCACATGTGATGCATTTCATTGATTTATGTATAAATGCATCGTAAACAGTGCAGGTTTGCGCAATGGAACAGATCGGCGAAGTGATCAGAAGTTTGCGTAAGGCGCGCAAACTCTCC
This sequence comes from Pseudomonas sp. MWU347, assembly GCF_017947305.1. Taxonomy (NCBI): domain Bacteria; kingdom Pseudomonadati; phylum Pseudomonadota; class Gammaproteobacteria; order Pseudomonadales; family Pseudomonadaceae; genus Pseudomonas; species Pseudomonas sp. MWU347. The sequence goes on along the minus strand of NZ_JAFGZB010000002.1, from coordinate 568,167 downwards.
CAGCAGGCACTGGCTCAACAATATGGCATGAGCCGCGCCACCATCTCGGGGATCGAAAACAACACGGTCTCCGAAATCGGCCTGCGCAAGGTTGAGGCGATACTCAACGGCTTCGGTTACGAGCTGGTTGCCGTTCCCCGGAAGTCCAATCGCCCAACCCTCGACGCTCTGCAAAAAGTGAATTTCCATGACTGAAACGCCGGACAGGTTGCAAATCCGTGTAGGTGAGCAGGTGGTCGGGACGCTGGGGCGCGGGCAGATTCGCGACGACAGCGTGTTCAGTTACCGCGAAGACGCCAGCGCTGACAATGCGGTATCGCTGACGATGCCCACTCGCCTGGACAGCTATGGCTGGGAACATGGCATCCACCCTGTCTTCGAGATGAACTTGCCCGAAGGCGCGCTACTTGAGGAGTTGATGCGGCGCTTCAGTAAAGCCGTGCGTGGCTTCGATGATTTTGCTTTGTTGGCTATCGTCGGCCCCCATCAGCTCGGCCGTCTGGCAATTGCCAGCGCACCGGCGACTGATCAGCCTCCGGCAACATCCCTCAGCGATCTGCTGGTGCACGATGGTGCTCAGGGGCTGTTCGAAGACCTGTTACAGACCTATGGTCAGTATTCCGGAGTGTCAGGCGTGCAGCCCAAAGTGCTGGTGCGTGACAGCGCCGCCGCGATTGATCGCCTGACCCATCGGGGCGCGACTCATCTGGTCAAGGCCTTTCGCGCCGAAGAGTATCCGCAGCTGGCAACCAATGAGTATTTCTGTATGCGGGCGGCGCAGCACTGCGGCCTCGAAGTGCCAACATTCGAGCTCAGCGAGCGCGGCAAATTTCTGGTGGTCGAGCGTTTTGACCTGAGCGATTCGGGGTACCTCGGTTTCGAAGATTTCTGTGTACTGAACGGGTGGCCGTCGAAAGCCAAATACGACGGTTCCTATGAAGGTGCCGCGCGGCAGATCAAGGCATTTGTTTCGCCGCAGTTGCTGGGCTCTGCCTTGGAAGCGTTTTTCAAGATTGTCGCGTTGTCTGCAGGGCTGAAAAACGGTGATGCGCATCTGAAGAACTTCGGCGTGCTTTACGAAGATTGTGCAGAGCAGTCATCCGTCAGGCTCGCGCCGGCGTACGACATCATCACAACGTCGGTTTATATCAAGAGCGACAGCATGGCGCTGCTGCTGGGCGGTTCAAAAGCCTGGCCCAAGTACAAGATGCTGGTGCGGTTCGGTCGTACGGCATGCAACCTGACCGAGGCGCGTTGCAACGAATTACTGCAACAAGTGGCTCACGGCATGCAGATGGCGATCGAGGAAATGGCCAGACACTGCCGCAAGTACCCCGATTTTGCCGAAGTAGGCGAGGCGATGATCGAACAGTGGACTTCCGGCCTGCAACGCAGCTTGATCAAGGGCTGATGTTCAGCGCAACTGATCGCGAAACTGCCCCGGCGTCATCCCCGTCCAGCGCTTGAACGCGCGGCTGAAGCTGCTGGTGTCGGCAAACCCCAGCAGGTAACTGACTTCACTCAACGAACACTGCGGATCGCGCAGGTGCAGCAGCGCGAGGTTTTCGCGGCTCTCGTTGAGCAGCGTGTCGAAGCGACAGCCCTCATCCGCCAGATGCCGTTGCAGGCTGCGCAGGCTCAGGTGCAAGGCCTGGGCGATGCGTTCGGCGCTGGGTTCGCCTTCCGGCAGTTGCTCCTCGATGGCATCGCGCACCTTGCGCTCCCAGGTCAGCGGCTGGAGTTGGGCCATCGTGCGCTTGAGCACCGCTTCGTTGTGTTCGGCCAGTTCCGGGTTGGCGTCGTCGAGGTGGCTGTCGAAGTCGGCGAGGGCAAACTCCAGGCGATCTTCGGCGCAGGAGAAATGCACCGGAGCGCGGAACACTTTGTGCCACTGATGCGCATCGGACGGTTCCGGGCGGCGCAGGTACACCGCCAGCGGCGCGTAATCGCGACCCAGGCGATTGCGGCAGGTACGCACGTAGATCGCGGCAAAGGCATCGATGGCTTCGAAGGCCGGCGCCGGATTGCCTGACGGAATTTTCAGACGAAACAGATAGCGGTCATCGCTGCGGCTCAGCTCCAGTTCCAATGCATCGCTGACCACCGGGTGATAACGCACGATGCGCTCGAATACCTCACGCAGGCTGCCGCTGGCCACCAGCGCGTAACCCAGCGCATGGAACGTGGTCGGGCTGACGAACCGCGACACTCGCAGGCCGATCGCCGGATCGCCGCTGAACTGTACTGCCAGTTGCCACAGGCGCGTGGTGCCGGACAACGGATAACGCGCGTTCGGGTCGTCCATCAACTGCGGATCGAGTCCGGCCTGTTGGCACAGGCCGAGACTGTCCAGCCCCAGCGCATCGAGTTGCTTGCGCAAGGCACGGGTCCAGCTGGCGAGAGAGGTCGGTTCCTTCATGCTGATTGGCGCTTCCGGTCAACAGGTTGGCGTTCACGGCTACCATCAATAAAGCTTTCGCAAGGCAGGATGCGAACATCAATAACCAGAGGATGGAAGCATGGACCGTACTTCTGCAAGTCCCCAGCGACACAATGCTGCCCAGCGATCAGCGCATATTCGCGAAGTGGTGCTGGCCAAGGGCGTCGAGTTGCGTCAGCGCTACCCGATTTTGCAGCACCAGGACGCCCTCGGCGCGGGGATTCTGGCCTTCGCCCTGGCCGGGATGATCGGTTCGGCGACGCTGTACATCACTGGCCACATGGCGTGGTGGGTATGCCTGTTGCTCAACGCGTTTTTCGCCTCCCTGACCCATGAGCTGGAACACGACCTGATCCACAGCATGTATTTCCGCAAGCAGCGCGTGCCGCACAACCTGATGATGGGCCTGGTGTGGCTGGCGCGGCCGAGCACGATCAACCCGTGGATCCGCCGCCATCTGCACCTCAATCACCACAAGGTCTCCGGCACCGAAACCGATATGGAAGAACGCGCGATCACCAACGGCGAACCGTGGGGTTTTGCGCGGTTGCTGATGGTCGGCGACAACGTGATGTCGGCGTTCATCCGCATGCTGCGGGCCAGGACCTGGGCGCACAAATTCAACATCATCAAACGTACCCTGAAGGTTTACGCGCCGCTGGCGCTGGTGCATTGGGGGGCGTGGTACGTGTTCCTCGGCTTTCATGCGGCGAATGGCATTGCCTACCTCATGGGTTCGCCGATTGAATGGTCGGCGACCACGCTGTCGGTGATGCAGATGATCGACATCGCGGCGGTGGTGATCATCGGCCCGAACGTGCTGCGCACCTTTTGCCTGCACTTCATCAGCTCGAACATGCATTACTACGGCGACATCGAGGCGGGCAATGTGCTGCAGCAGTGCCAGGTGTTGAACCCTTGGTGGCTGTGGCCGCTGCAGGCGTTCTGCTTCAACTTCGGCAGCAGCCACGGGATTCATCATTTTGTGGTGAAAGAACCGTTTTACATCCGGCAGCTGACCGTGCCGGTGGCGCATAAGGTGATGCGTGAGATGGGCGTGCGCTTCAATGATTTCGGTACGTTTGGGCGGGCGAACCGGTTTGTTCGTCGGGATGAAGTGGTAGCGGAGGAGGCGCGTACGGCTCAGGCTTGATGGTGAATTTGCGGGCCTCTTCGCGAGCAAGCCCGCTCCCACAGGGGAACGCATTTCAACTGTGGGAGCGGGCTTGCTCGCGAAGGCACCGGATCAGGCAACCTCAATCCGGCTGAAATGGCGAAGCACTGAGAATCACCCCGGTCTCCTCCACATACTGCTGCCAATGCCCGATCAGGGTGCTGAGCTTGTCCGGCTGACTCGACGCCAGATCATGAATCTCACCCGGATCGCTGCTCAGGTCGTAAAGCTGCCAGGTCGCCGGCCCCACCGGCCCGGGGATCCACACGGCTTTCCACGACCCTTGGCGAATTGCCCGCCGGCCAAACAACTCCCAACCAGTCACGGTGTGTTCGTCATGCACCTGCGCCGTCTCGCCAGACAAAAAGCCCAGCCATGATTTACCGCGCAGCGGCGCCACCGGTTTGCCGTGCCATTGCTTGCCCGGATGGCGCACGCCGGCCAGATCGAGAATGGTCGGGGTAATGTCCATCACCGTGCCAAAGCCGTGGCTGATCTGCCCTTTGATCGGCAGTTGCGGATAGTGCAGCAGCGCCGGTACGCGAATCCCGCCTTCGGTGGTGAACGCCTTGAACAGCCGTGACGGCGCGGTCGCCACCTGCGCCCAGCTCGGCCCGTACCACACGTAGGAATTGGCGCGGCCGATGTTGTCGAGGCTGTTGTCGTAATGCTGATTGAGGTAGGTCAGCAGTTCCGGGCCGAACTTGGGAAACGCCTCCAGCAGTGCGCCCTCGGCACCGTTGTCGGACATGAACAGGATGAAGGTGTTATCGAGTTGGCCCTGCTGGCGCAGGTAATCGACCACCCGGCCGATGTTCCAGTCCATACGCTCGACCATGGCCGCGTAGACCTCCATGGCCCGCGCGGAAATCTGCCGTTGCTCATCACTCAGCGCGTCCCATTGCGCATTCAGTTGAATCAGCGGATGTGGCTCGACATCCGGCTCGATCAGCCCCAGCGCCTTGAGTTTTTCCAGGCGTTCGAGGCGCAAGACTTCAGGACCGGCGTCGTAGCGACCACGGTATTTTTCGACGATGTCGGCCGGTGCCTGCAACGGCCAGTGCGGTGCGGAGAAGGGGAGATAAGCGAAGAATGGCCGGCTCTGATCGCGCTCCTTGAGATACTGCAGCAGCTTGTCGCCGAAGGCGTCCGACGAGTAGAAATCCTTGGGCAGCTCATCGATAAAGGTGTCGTCTTCGATGTACAGCGCCGGAGTCGACTTCAGCAGGCCAGGGGTGTGTTCATCGTAGGTCGGCTCGAAACCATAGTGGTTGGCCGCGCCCGGCAGCAACGAAAACGAACGCTCGAAACCACGGGCCTGCGGCGCCAGTTCAGCAGTCAGGCCGAGGTGCCATTTGCCGCTCATCAAGGTTTGATAACCGGCCTCGCGCAGCAGCTCGGGCAGGGCCACAACGCGGTCGTTGAGATAGCCTTCGTAACCCGGTTTGCCGATCAGCTCCGGGGTCAGCGCTTCGGCCATGGTGCCGATGCCGGCGATGTGGTGGTCGGTGCCGGTCAGCAGCATCGAACGCGTTGGCGAGCAGGTCGGAGCGGTGTGGAAATCTGTCAGGCGCAGGCCATTGTTGGCCAGAGCATCGAGGTTCGGCGTGGCGATTTCGCCACCGAACGCGCCGATGTCGGAGAAGCCGAGATCGTCGGCCAGAATCACCAGAAAGTTGGGGCGTTGCGGCATCGAAAAGCTCCTCTCAGCAGGCAATGAACGACAGCGGCAGATCGCGGATCTGGACCGGCAGGCTCGGTTGGTAATGGTCGTCACTGGTCAGTTCGTGCAGCAGCTCTTCACGCAACTGATGGAAGTCGAAACTGCTGCGCTGACGCGGGTGCGGCAGGGCGATATCGACCACTTGCTTGATCCGCCCCGGACGCGGCTCCATCACCACCACGCGGTCGGCGAGAAAGATCGCTTCTTCGACGTCGTGGGTGACGAGGATCGTGGTGATTTTTGCCCGGTCGCGGATCGCCAGTAGTTCGTCCTGCATCTGCTGACGGGTCAACGCATCAAGGGCGCCGAACGGTTCGTCGAGCAGCAGGATCCGTGGGCTGGCGACCAGTCCGCGAGCAATCGCCACGCGCTGGGCCATGCCGCCGGAGAGCTGGTGCGGATAGGCGCGGGTGAAATCGTGCAGGCCGACCAGATCGATGAAATCGTTGATGCGCTGCTGCTTTTCGGCGGTGCTCAGCGGCTCGTTGACCAGGCCCAGACCGATGTTGTCGGCCACCGTCAGCCACGGGAACAGCCGATGCTCCTGAAACACGATGCCGCGCTCGCCGCCGATGCCGCTGACCGCTTTGCCATCGACGCTGATCTGCCCGCGAAACTGCGTATCCAGACCCACCAGCAAACGCAGCAAGGTGGATTTGCCGCAACCGCTGGACCCGACGATGGCGACAAATTCGCCCTCGGCGATGTCGAGGTTGAATTCGCGAATCGCCTCCAGTTCGAAACCGTCGACGTCGAAGGATTTGCCTACGTGGGTGAAGCTGACAATCGGTGCGTTCATGCGTGTCTCCAGCGAGTAGCGCGAATTTCCAGGCGTTGGCCGATGAGGTTGAGCAGGGCGCCGGTGAGGCCGACCAAAAGCATCGCGGCCATGATCAGGTCCATGCGCAGCAGTTGTTGGGCGCCGATCATTTGGCTGCCGATGCCGCCGTTGGACGGCATGAAATATTCGGCGCCGATGGTGCCGAGCCAGGCGTAGATCAGACTCAGGCGCAGCCCGGCGAAAATCCCCGGCGCCGCACCCGGCAGCACCAGACGACGCAGGCGCTGGCCGAGGCTCAGGCGCAGCACCTGCGCGGCTTCGTTGAGTTGTGGCGAGAGGTTGGCGACGCTGCGCTGGGTGGCGATGAACAGCGGGAAAAACGCGGCGAGGGCGACGAACACCCACTTCGCCAATTCACCCAATCCGAACCACGCGGTGAGCAGCGGCACCCAGGCGAAAATCGCGATCTGGCGAATGGCGGCGAGAGTCGGGCCGAGCAGCCGTTCGCTGGTGCGCGACAGACCCAGCAACAGGCCGAGGGCGAAACCGAGTCCGCCGCCCAGCAGCAACCCGCCAAGGGTACGACCGAGGCTCAAGGCCATGCCGCTGATCAGCGTGCCGTCGAGCAGACCGTTCCTGGTCGTTTCCAATACCGCCAGCGGGCTGACCAGAATATTCACATCGACCCACTGCTGATCGCTCGCCACTTGCCAGACGCCAATCAGGCCCAGTGGCAACAGCCACGGTTGCAGCCGCTGCCAGCCTTCATAGCGCGGGCCACGACGGATTTCCGCAGTCGCCGGGTGCGGCCAGTGCACCAGTTTGCCGTCGAGAAAACCGATGCCGCGATCCATCGCGACACCGAGCACACCGATGACGACGATGCACACGAACACGATGTCGAGCATGAACAGTTGCCGTGCCCAGACCATCAGGTAACCGATGCCTTCGCTGGACGCCAGCAGCTCCACCGCCAGCAATGAAGTCCAGCCGGCGGCCAGGGCCAGACGTACGCCGGCCATGAACGCCGGCAGCGCGGCAGGCAACACCAGACGCCGGATCAGCAAGTACGACGGCAGGCGCAGTACGGCGGCGGCTTCGCGCAGTTTCGGTTGCGCATCACGAACGCCGACCAGGGTGTGCAGGGTCACCGGCACCACGATGGCCTTGATCAGCACCACCAGTTTCAGCACTTCGCCGATGCCGAAAAACACCATGAACAGCGGAATCCACGCCAGCGTCGGTACCTGTGCCAGACCGGCGAACGTCGGGAAGACCAGGCGTTCGAGACGCCGGCTGAAGCCCAGCGCGGCACCCAGCAGCGCACCAGCTGAGATCCCTGCCAGCAAGCCCCAGAGCAGACGTTGCAGGCTGATCCACAAATGACTCCACAACTCGCCCTGGGACAGCTCGATGGCGCTGTTCCACACCAGCGATGGCGCCGGCAGGATCTGCTCGCTCATCCATTGATTGCGTGCGGCCAGCCACCACAGAGCGAACAGGCTGATCGGCAACAGCCATGGCAACAGACGTTGGTTGAGGCTCGGCCACGCGCGCCGGCTTTTCAGAGGTGGCGCGGGCAGCGGCAGGCTGAGCAGGGAATCACGGGCCATGGGTGACCTCCGTTGTCGGGTTGCATGGCGAACCGCTGTGCCTGTGTGGGAGTGGGCTTGCTCACGAAGACGGAGTGTCAGGCACCGATGATGGTGAATGACACGGCCTCTTCGCGAGCAAGCCCGCTCCCACAATTGGCTAGCGGTGTATGCAAAATCGATCTATAAAAATTCAAATCAATTCTATTGAGAGATAAGCCAGACCATTTAAGGCTCGCAGCGCGACGCGCATCCAATGCATTTGAAGAATATTTTCGATGCTGTTAATGCATACGCGCTGCAGCCCGCGTTGTTGCTTGCTTAGCGTTAATGGTTATAAAAATGTGCATTTATAGTATTTAAGCGAAGGTCTTGCTTCGGCCTACTTTCGGCTCCTCAACGCCTGTCGTGATCAAGGAGCCGTACCCATGAACTTTCCCTTCAAACGAGTCTTCAGTCTGTTTGCCATTCCGGCACTGGCGGGCCTGTTGGCGATTACCGCGCAGGCCGACGAGCTCAAGGAAATCAGGATCGCTGTGCCCGACCTGAGCGCCGGCACCCAGCACAGCGGCGGCGGTGTGGTGGATGTGCTGCGTGATCAGCAGATCTTCGAAAAAGCCTTCGCCGATCAGGGCATCAAGATTCAGTGGAGCTTTTTCAAGGGCGCCGGGCCGGTGATCAACGAGGCGTTTGCCAACGGTCAGGTCGATCTGGCGTATCTGGGCGACCTCGCGGCGATCATCGGCAAGTCCAATGGCCTCGACACGCGTTTGCTCAGCGCCAGTGCGCGCGGGGTGAAACAGTATCTGGGCGTGGTGCCGGGGTCGGGGATCAAGACCCTGCAGGATCTGAAAGGCAAGCGCGTGGCGATCTTCCGTGGCACCGCCACGCAGTTGTCGTTTGATGCGGCGTTGGCCAGTCAGGGCTTGAGCGAGAAGGATCTGAAAGTGATCAATCTCGACTTCAGCGGCGCGGTCGCGGCCTTGGCGGCGAAACAGATCGACGCGTCGTGGGGCAGCTCAGGGCTGACGGCACTGCAAGCCAAGGGGCTGGCTGAATTGCCGCTCAATACCAAGGATCTGGGTGGCGCCGGCAGTGTGCAGTCAGTGCTGGTCGGCACCGGCAAGTTCGTCGACGGGCACCCGGAGGTCGTGGCAAAACTGCTCAAGGCGCAGCAGCAGGCGGTTGAGTGGCTGACTCGGGACAGCAACAAGGACGCTTATGTGCAACTGGTGTCGGGGCTGGCGAGTTATCCACCGGTGATCCTGACCCAGGATCTGGCGGATCAGAAACTCAGCGAAGTGTTCCCGTCGACGCTGGACCCGGTGTTCCTCGGCAAGTTGCAGGATTCGGTGGACCTGGCGGCGCAGCAGAAGCTGATTCGCAAGCCGTTCAAGGTCAGTGATTGGGTGGCGCCTGAACTGGCGGCGGCCAAGCTCTGAATCTCCAGTGTCGGGACGGGCCTCTTCGCGAGCAAGCCCGCTCCCACAGTGGATCGGCGTGAATACAAAATCTGTGTTCACCACACTCCACTGTGGGAGCGGGCTTGCTCGCGAAGCCGTCCTCAAACCGCGACGCTGACTTCCTGCTTATCCACCGCCACCAATGTCTCGATCATCGCTCTGGCTGCCGGCGACAAGCGAAATCCTGTGCGACTGACAATCCCGCAGCGCGCGTTCATGCTCTCCAGATTCTGCGGCAGATTGCGCCAGTGCAGCAGCGCCAGTGAACCCTGGGCAATATCCTCGTAAAACGCCTCTTCCGTACCGATGCCGATGGCATTCGATTGCAGCACCACTTTCACCAGCGCCGGGAAATGCTCGGTCTCGATGGTCGGCGAAAAATCGATCCGGCCGCTGAGGTTCGCCAGCAGTTTGCGAATCCCCGGCGGGATCAATGTGGTCGCCAGCGGGTAGTCGAACATGTCGTTGGTCGACAGGCTCTCCTTGGCCAGCAGCGGGTGCCCGGGACGGCAGAAAAACACCCCGCGCTTGGGCGTCAGGGCCTGGGTCTGGAAGTTCGGGTCGGCTTCGAAGTGGCGGATGTCGGCGATGAAGAATTCGATCTCTTCGCGGCTCAGCGCACGGCTGAGTTTTTCCCAGTTATCCACCTGAAAACAGGTGCGCACTTTCGGGTGCGCGTTGATGAATTGCGCCACCGCATCCGGCACCAGTTTCACCGCCGGGGCCGGGCCGCAGCCGAAGTGCAGTTCCCCGGCATCAAGCTTGGTCATCTGCGTCACTTCCGCGCTGAGCAGCGCCGCGCCTTGCACCAGGGTCAGGGCGTGTTGCAGCACCACCTGGCCTTCGGGTGTCGGGCGCAGATCCTTGTTGCCGCGATCCACCAGCACGCAGCCGAACTCTTGCTCCAGCCCTTGAATGCTGCGGCTGAACGCCGGTTGAGTGATGCCCATCGCGTCTGCCGCACGGACAAAACTGCGGTGTTCGTTGAGGGCGATGAAGTAGCGCAACTGGCGAAGATCCATATGCTTTTCCGGCATCCTAAAAATAGCTCGAAGGCATTTGCGACGAGGGTTGCTTGAGGTTTTAAATGCAAGCTCTTATTCCGTCAACGAAGCATGTGAATATCTATTAGATGCAAATGGAATATAGATAGAGCGATGTTTCGCTGCCGCCTAACCGCAAGCAGTCGATGAGGGTCTACCCATGAGCAATGCCGCACTCGCTGTAAAACCTGCTGTCCACGCGCTGGACATCCATCCGGTGGCCGGCCGTATCGGCGCCGAGATCCGTGGCGTGCACCTGTCCGGTGAGCTGGACGCCGCCACGGTCGAAGCCATTCAGCAGGCGCTGATCCAGTACAAGGTGGTGTTCTTCCGCGAGCAGACTCAGCTCGACGATCAGCGCCAGGAAGCCTTCGCCCATCTGCTCGGCGAGCCGGTGGCGCATCCGACCGTACCGGTGCGTGAAGGCACGCGTTATCTGCTGGAGCTGGACGGGGCCGAAGGCCAGCGCGCCAACTCCTGGCACACTGACGTGACCTTCGTCGACGCCTACCCGAAAGCCTCGATCCTGCGCTCGGTGGTGGCGCCGGCCTTCGGTGGCGACACCCTGTGGGCCAACACCGCGACCGGCTACAACGAACTGCCAAGCGAACTGCGCGAGCTGGCGGACAAACTGGTCGCCGTACACAGCAACGAATACGACTACGCCGGGGCCAAGCCAGACGTGTCGGCTGAGAAGCTTGAGCGCTATAGAAAGGTCTTCACCTCGACCGTCTACGAGACCGAGCATCCGGTGGTGCGTGTGCATCCGATCAGCGGCGAGAAAAGCTTGCTGCTGGGGCACTTCGTCAAACGCATCAAGGGGTATTCGCAAGCCGATTCGGCGCACCTGTTCGGCCTGTTGCAGAGCCATGTGATTCGTCAGGAAAACACCGTGCGCTGGCGCTGGAAGGCGGGTGATGTGGCGATCTGGGATAACCGTTCGACCCAGCATTATGCGATTGATGATTACGGCACCCAGGATCGTATCGTGCGGCGGGTGACGCTCAAGGGGGAAGTCCCGGTTGGGGTTTCGGGGCAGCGTAGTCAAACCATCAAAGGTGCCGAGCTCGTCGGCGTCTGATCGGGCCTCTTCGCGAGCGAGCCCGCTCCCACAGTGGAAATGTGTTGAACACAGTGGATGTGAACGACACAGAACCCTGTGGGAGCGGGCTTGCTCGCGAAGCTCTTTCACCAAACTCCAATCTGCACGACCTTCTCGGTCTCCGGCTCGCCATAGCGAAACCGCTGCCCACGCAAATCAATCTCCTGATAACTGATCGTGGTCCGCCGCTTCAACCCGCGCACCCATTCGAACAGATACCCCGCATGCTCTTCGCGCACCGCCGCGTAGGCCGGGTCCTCACCCAGATCGCGCAACTCCTGCGGATCATTCAGCAGATCAAACAACTGCGGCCGGAAGCCGTCGTACGCCAGGTATTTCCAGCGCTCGCTGCGCACCATGGTCATGCGGCAGCGGTCGATCGGCTGGCCAAGTCGCTCGCGTGCCGGGGCCTGAAAGGCGTAGTCGTATTCGCTGATGGCGTAGCGGCGCCAGTCGGGATTTTCTCCGTGTAAAAGCGGGATCAGCGAGCGTCCTTCCAGCCGATGCTCGGCTTTCGGCAGGCCCAGTGCCTGGAGAAAAGACGGCAAGGCATCAATGGTTTCCGCCAATCGCTCATCCACCGTACCGCGGGTGATGTCCGCCGCCGCGCGCGGGTCGCGCACGATCAATGGCACACCCACCGCTTGCTCCAGCAAAAACTCCTTCTCGCCCAGCCAGTGGTCGCCGAGAAAGTCGCCGTGATCGCTGGTGAACACGATCAACGTGTCATCCCAGCGACCGTTGCTCTGCAGAAAATCGAACAGCCGCCCGAGTTGATCATCCACCTGCTTGATCAGACCCATGTAGGTGGGGATTACATTCAATCGTACTGAGTCACGGGAGAAGTTGAGGCTTTCCTCATGCTGGCGAAACGCCGTGTATACGGGGTGTTTGCTGGCTTCGGAGGGCGTCGCGCGGACCGCTTCGAGAATCGATTTCGTACTGTACAAGGCATGGTATGGCGCCGGTACGATGTAGGGCCAGTGCGGTTTGATGTAGGAGAGGTGTAAACACCAGGATTTCTCACCTTGCTCGGTGATGAAGTCGATGGCTCGATTTGTAGTGTAGACAGTCTCTGAGAATTGCTCGGGAATTCGTGCTGGCAAATGCGCATGACGCATCTGCCAGCCGCTGAGGATTTCGCCGTTCTCGCCTTCGGCGGCGTTGGCCCAGTCGTGCCAGGGGTTGCGCCCGTCGAAGCCCTGCTCGCGCAGGTAATGGGTGTATGGCGCGGATTCGCGTTTGTCGTCGAAAAGCGGGTCGTCGGGGAAGATTCCGTCGTGGCGGAAGTACGGCTCGAAACCGACCTCGTTGAGCACTTCGGCCTGCGCGCTGTCCGGGTTGATCGCCAGACGCTGCAAGGCGTCGACATTGGCCGTGGCGTGGGTCTTGCCGACCAGCGCGGTGCGGATGCCGTGGGGGCGCAGGTAGTCGCCGATCGTCAGTTCTTCCAGCGGCAACGGCACAGCGTTCCATGCGACCTGATGGCTGCTGACGTAGCGTCCGGTATAGGCCGACATCCGCGACGGGCCGCAGATCGTGCCCTGGGTGTAGGCACGGCTGAAGCGCACGCCTGCGGCGGCCAGGCGATCGATGTTCGGCGTGTGCAGATGCGGATGACCGTAACAGGACAGGTAATCGCGGCGCAGCTGATCGCACATGATGTACAGGACGTTGCGCACAGGGTTTTGCGGGGTGGGCATGGGGTTCACCGGTCAGAAGGACAGGCGAGGGTTGTCGCTTTCGGCAGGGGTGTTCGGCAAGTGCATTTGGGGAATGGGTTTTATGCAGTGGATGCATCGGTGTGAGTGGCGACGCCTTCGCGAGCAAGCCCGCTCCCACAGGAGTACGCATTCCAAATGTGGGAGCGGGCTTGCTCGCGAAGGCAGTGGCTCAGACGGCAAAATTCTCCAGCGAACACACCTCATCATCCACCGCATCAATCGCCTTGATCTGCTCAATCATCGCCTCGGCCAACGGCGACAACCGATACCCCGCCCGACTGACAATCCCGTAGCGGGTGTACAGCTCTTCCAGATCATCCGCCAGACCCTCGATCCGCAAACACACCAGCTCACCCTTGGCCTGATGCAGCGCATCTGAATACGCCCCGACAATCCCGATCGCCTCCGAACGTAGTACCACGCTGAGCAGGCTGGAACTGTTTTCGCATTCGACATTGGGGGTGAAATCCGGGCGACCGCTGAGGTCGACGATGACCTTGCGCAGGTTCGGCGGACGAATGCTCACCGCCAGTGGATAGCTCATCAATTGCTCGGCCGTGACTCGTTCAAGAGCGGCCAGCGGATGCCCGGCACGGCAACAGAAATGCCATTTGCGCGGCCGCAAGCGGTACGTCAGGTAATCCGGATCGGCTTCGAAGTGTCGGGTGTCGGCGACGAAGAATTCGAATTCCTCACTGAGCAGGCGTTTGCTCAGGCTCTGCCAGTCATCGACCTGAAATTGCACCCGCGCTTTCGGGTAGCGCCCGATGAACGCGCCGATCGCGCGCGGGATCAATCCGGCCGCCGGCGCCGGGCCGCAACCGAAGCGCAGCTCGCCCGCCTCCAGGCCATTGAACTGACTGATCTCGTTGGCCATCTGCTGCGCGCCGCTGACCAGTCGCCGTGCATGTTCGAGCAGCACTTGGCCCTGTTTGGTCGGCGGCAGGTCCTTGCGCCCGCGATCGACCAACTGACAGCCGACGCTGTGCTCCAGCGCCTGAATGCTGCGGCTGAACGCCGACTGCGACAGGTTCACCGCCTGCGCGCCGGCGACGAAGCTGCGTTGTTCGGCGAGGGCGATGAAGTGTCGAAGTTGGCGCAAGTCGATATGCATTTTTCACATAAAAAATATCCGGGAAATGCATTGGATATGCATTAGGTCGACTCCTTATAAAGGCAATCTCTTATGCAGTAAATATTTGTAAATCCATAAATAAATAACTGAAAAGAATATGCAGCGCTGAAGATGTCTGTGTGTTTTTTGACCAGGAGCCGCGCCATGAGTCCGTTGAACCTTGCGTCACCCTTAACGCCACGAAGGCTCAAACGCCTGCCTCTGGCCCTGTTGCTGGCGGGGAGTGCCAGCTGGACTCACAGCTACGCCGCCGACGCCGAAACCGCGCCGCCAGCTCCTGCGGGCAAACCCGCGGCCAACAGCTCGCAGCTGGAAACCGTGACCGTCACCACCCGCCGTCGCGAGGAAAGTTCGCAAGATGTGCCGACGCCGATGAGCGTGGTCAGCGGTCAGAATCTGGAGACGCAGCGGGTCTACCGGATTCAGGATTTGCAGCAACTGGTGCCCAGCGTCAACGTCGCCTACATGCACGCGCGCCAGTCCAGCGTGTCGATTCGCGGCCTGGGCAACAACCCGGCCAGCGACGGTCTGGAAGGCAGCGTCGGTCTGTACATCGACAACGTGTATCTGGGCCGTCCGGGGATGGCGGTGTTCGACCTGATGGACATCGAACAGCTCGAAGTCCTGCGCGGGCCGCAAGGCACGCTGTTCGGCAAGAACACCACCGCCGGGGTGATCAACATCAGCACCCGCGCGCCGACCTTCACCCCTGAGCGCAGCATCGAAACCTCGTTCGGCGAGGACGGCTACTTCCAGACCAAGGGCACGATTTCCGGGCCGCTCAACGATCAACTGGCCGGACGTTTCTCGGCCTATCGCACCCGCAGCGACGGCGACATCAAGAACGAATACAACGGCCATGACCTGAACGGTGGCTCGCGCGATGGCTTCCGTGCGCAGTTGCTGTTCAAGCCCAACGAAGACTTCAATCTGCGCTGGATCGGCGATTACAACGAAGAGGATTCCAGCGCCGGCACCCGCGTGCTGTACAACACCGGGCCGACCATCAACGGCGTCAATCTCTACCAATCGCGGGCCAATGCCGCCGGTGCGACGCTGGTCAACGGCTCGCACCGCAAGGTCAATCTGGACAACGACCAGCACGTCACCGTGCATCAGGGCGGTACGTCGGTGGAGGCCAACTGGACGTTGCCGAGCGATTTCACCCTGACCTCGATCAGCTCGTATCGCTTCTGGAATTTCACCCCGGCCAACGACGACGGTCTCAACGTTGCGGCGACTTACAACGCCGGGGTTTCGGTCGAAGACAAACAGTACTCGCAGGAATTCCGCCTGGCCTCGCCCAAGGGCGAGTTCTTCGACTACGTGGTGGGCGCGTACTACTTCGGCTCGGATCTGGACAACAAATCCTTCGCCTATTACGGCCCGCAGGCCGACATCTGGAACGGCACGCCACGCGGTGCGTTGGCCAATGTCGGTAGCGTCGGTAACGGCCACATCAAGACCGACAGCTTCGCCCTGTTCGCCCAAGGCACCTGGCACCTCACTGAGCGCCTGGACTTCACCGCCGGCGTGCGTGGCACCTATGAAGAGAAGAACGCCTGGGTCACTCGCAATGCTCCGGTCGGTGGCGCCACTGTCACCGGTGCAGCGGCCACGGCACGCCGCGGACGCACTGGCGCCTACGATTCCGGCGATCTCAATCAGTACAGCTCAAGCCCCTCCGGGTTGCTCAACCTCAGCTATCGCATCACCGATGATCTGCTCGGCTATGCCACGCTGTCTCACGGGGAAAAATCCGGTGGGGTGAACCTTGCGGTGGGTTCGGCGCCAACCGCCGGCGCCGACTCGCTGCTGATCGGCACCGAGCGCGCCAACAACGCCGAACTCGGTTTTAAAAGCACCCTGTGGGATCGGCGTCTGCAACTCAACGCCAACGTTTTCTGGACTCAGGTCAACGCCTATCAGACCAACGCCTACGACGACGTCAACCGCGTGCAATACCTGACCAACGCCGGCTCGGTGCGCTCGCGCGGCGTCGAATTCGAAAGCACCGTGATCCCGTTGCGCGGCCTGACGCTGAACTTCAACGGCTCGTACAACGACGTCAGCTACCTCTCGTACAAAGATGCGCCATGCCCGCCGGAAGTCAGCCAGGCACCGGGCGCACCGGCGTCCTGCGACCTCAGCGGCCATCAAGTGGTCGGCGCGTCGAAATGGATCGGCAATGCCAATGGCGAATACAAATGGAATCTGGCCAACGGCTTCGAACCCTACGTCACCGCCAGCTACGCGTTCCGTTCGAAAGCGGTGGGCACGGTCGAGGATTCCGACTACGGGCAGATCCCGAGCTACGCGGTGGTCAACCTGTCCACCGGTCTGCGCGGCGATTTCAATCAGGGCCAGTGGGACGTTTCGCTGTGGCTGAAAAACGCCTTCGACAAGACCTACTACACGACCCTGTGGACCGGCGGCAACGGCGGTTATGAAGGCCTGCTCGGTACGCCGCGCACCCTCGGCGTTACCGGTCGCTACGACTTCTGATCTGTCATTCAAGGAGCTGCATCATGTTGCCAGACAAAACCGCTTTAGCGCTGTTGTTATCCGGCGCAGCGTTGAGTACCTCGGTGTTCGCCGCACCCAGCGTGTACCCGACCGGCGTCACCCGCTACGACCCGAACAAGGCGTTCAACCAATACGTGATTTTCAGTGGTGCCGACAAGCAGACGCACCTGATCGACATGAACGGCAACGAGGTGAAAACCTGGCCGCAGGCGGGGTTTCCGTCGGCGATCATCGACCCGCAACTGGTCGGCGGCGAGCGCGGGCATGTGCTGTTGCAACTGAGCGACAAGGATCCGGGCAAGCTCGGCTCCGCCGGTAACGGCCTGGGCAATCAGAGCGTCGGCGAGCTGGACTGGAACGGCAAAGTTGTCTGGCAGTGGGGCGACAAGGCGCCCGGCGGCGCAGCGCAGCAACACCATGATCAGCGGCGCCTGAGCAACGGCAACACCGTGGTGCTGGCGAACAAGGTGCATAAGGTCAAAGGCTTCAAATTCCCAGAGGTGATCGACGATGCAATCTATGAAGTCAGCCCCGACGGGCAGGTGAAATGGCAGTGGCTGGCCTCGGAACACCTCAACGAATTCGGCTTCACCCCGGAGCAACTGAAGCTGGTGCGCACCAGTGACAACCCGGATTACCTGCACATCAACAACCTCAGCGTGGTCGGGCCGAACAAGTGGTTCGATGCCGGGGACAAGCGCTTCAATCCAGACAACCTGTTGCTCGATTCACGCAACGCCAACTTCATCGCAATCATCGACAAACACAGCGGCAAAGTGGTCTGGCGCCTCGGCCCGAACCTGCCGCTGATCAACCCGAAAACCGCACAGACACTGCCGCGTCCGGTGGATCAATTTGTCGGCCAGCACGACGCGCACATCATCCCGGCCGGGCTGCCCGGCGCGGGCAACTTGCTGGTGTTCGACAACCAGGGTTCGGCGGGGTACCCGAATGTCACCCTCGGGCTGATTTCCGGCTCGCGAGTGCTGGAAATCGACCCGCAGAAAAATGAAATCGTCTGGCAGTACAGCGCGGCGAATTCGAAGCAGCCGGGGTGGGCGTTCTATAGCTCGTTCATCAGCAGCGCGCGACGTTTGCCCAACGGCAATACGCTGATCGACGAAGGCATGAACGGGCGCTTTTTCCAGGTCACGGCCAGCGGCGAAAATGTCTGGGAATACGTCAGTCCTTATCTGGGTAAAGCACCGGGCAGCGACGCGATCAGCAACTGGGTCTATCGGGCGTTGCCCGTGAGTTACGACTGGGTGCCGAAGGGTACGCCGCGCTCCGAGACCGCCGTGATTGCCCCGACATCGGCAGTGCAGCAGACCAGTGCCAGTCGTTAGTTGAAAAGGAATTAATGCTCGAATGAATGGCGATAAGTTATGTGCGGTTTGAATACTACTTATTGCAATTTCGTTGAAAAGTCGCGTGGACAATAAGTGAATGGCCAACCATCCTGAGTGTCGTGAGTTTCCAGGAGGGAACTTGCTCTCATCGGAAGACACTTATCCAACGATAAAGGAAATCACGTTATGTCGAGCATTAATGGCAATTATGTAAACGCTAACGCTGGCGCCAAACTGACGATTACCGATGGCAACGATTCCAACGGCACCTTCAGCGGCAAGTTCAGTCAGAACGGCGTGAACTACGACATCGCTTACGGGCATTACCATTTCCAGAACAGCACCGGGCAGCCTACGATCATCACCTTCGCGGCTCTGAATGACGGCACCGGTTATCAATCCTGGACGCTGTTCTCGCCGGATCACAACTACTCAAAAGTTCGTGCGGTGGGTTCGCGTACCAACTTTGATGGTGATGTTGTTGGCCTGGCTGGAGAGTTTGTTAAACAGTAATTTTGTGTCACAAAAAAGCCGTCATGCTATTGAGCCTGGCGGCTTTTTTCTTACATGAAATAAGTCATTTTCATGTTGGTTATGTTTGCTGTGGATGACAGCGTTTTCTGGCGTCTGATTCTAAGCTCGAGGTGAACTCAATCATTCGAGCAGGACGCTTACATGCAAAACGCGCTTTATTCCAATACCCTCGATGGGCCCTCTCTGACCATTGTCGATTCCGATGACCGCATCGGGGTCTTCGGCGGCACGTTGCATCACCAAGGCATCAACTACGGCATCGTCAATGGCCGTTATGCCAGCCTCAACGGCTACCAGCCGCCAACCGTGGTCACGCTGATTGCCAATAACCAGGATCACGGTTATTTCGCCCTGACCCTGTTCTCGCCAAGTCGCGGCACTCATGAACTGCAGGGGCACTGCGTGCGCGTTACCTATGACGGCGTGGTCAGCAGCCTGCCGGGCGACTTCGTTCGCCACGCATGAGGCGCAGCCAGCGCCAGATTTCTTCTCAAACACAAGCAAGGATGCTGCACATGTCCACGATCAATGGCGTTTATCGTCATGAACCTTCAGATACAACCTTGACCCTGACCGAGGGCGATGACCGCACCGGCAGTTTCACCGGCACGTTGTCCGTGTCCGGCACCGATTACCCGATCGCATTTGGCAATTTTCATTTCAGGCATGGCTTTTCAACAGGCCCGGTCGCTATCTCTTTCAATACGCTGACGGTCGATGGCACGGCGCAAGCCTGGGTGATGTTCTCGCCCGATCAGGCCTACACGCGCTTGCGGGCAATGGGCAGCGCGGCGGACATGATGGGCAACACCGGGTTGAATGGCCTGGAATTCATCCGGCAAAACCGCTGAAGAAGCGCGAAATGAGCGGGTTTCGCATGCCTTCGCCGAATATTTTTCATGCTTGAAAAGCATTGTAAATTCAGCCCTCGGCGCCAGGCCTTGCAGGCCGTGGCTTCGCGACAATCTGCGAAAACTGATATTCGTAAAAAATCTAAACACATCGATAAAAGTTACTTTCGGAGATAAGCGATTGCTCCAATGATTCACCCAACGACCGGCCGCCCGGGGGATGTTTGCGGCGACCGGTCGGGTACTTCGCAAAGAGACCGCAGGGAGTGAATCAATGGGCAATGTCCAGACCGCCGCCAGCGCACAGGAATTGCTGTGGCGTCAGACGCCGAGTGGCGAATTGGTCGATCTCGGCCGGCCGCATCGTGTGCCGCTGGGGCAGTTGCGTTTGCAGCGTGCACCCAAGGGCATTCTGAGCCGCCGTGAAACCATTCTGCTCGGCGTGCTGGCGCTGCTGGTGCACGGTGCGGTGATCTACTGGATCAACCAGCATCCGACGCCGGCGTTGCCGATCGTGCCGCCGGAAATTCCGCCGATGACCATCGAGTTTTCGCGGCCGGCGCCACCCGCGCCACCAGTGGTCGAACCGCCGCCACCGGCACCGGTGGTTGAGCCACCGCCGCCGGTTGAAGACGAGTTGGCGGTGAAGCCTCCGCCACCCAAACCGATTCCCAAACCCAAGCCGAAACCGGTGGCCAAACCGGTGCCGAAACCGGCGCCCAAAGCTGTTGAACAACCGCCCGCGCCGCCGCAACCGGCCGCTCCGGTTGCCGCCCCGGCACCGCCCGCCCCACCGGCTCCCGCGCCAGTGACACCGGCCTCGGCCAACGCCGCGTATTTGAAGAACCCGGCGCCGGAATATCCGTCGCTGGCCCAGCGTCGCGGCTGGGAAGGCACGGTGTTGTTAAGGGTGCACGTGTTGGCCAATGGCAAGCCGGGTGAAATTCAGATTCAGAAAAGCAGTGGTCGGCAACAGCTCGACGATGCGGCACTCAATGCCGTCAAACAGTGGAGCTTCGTGCCGGCCAAGCAGGGTGATGTCGCCCAGGACGGCTGGGTCAGCGTGCCCATCGATTTCAAGATTCATTAAACCGAAACCTATTCGCGCTAAATGTTTACACGAGGGAATACATCATGACGTTACTGGCCTCTCCACTGGAATCCATCGAAAGCGCGGTGATCTGGCTGCTGGTGGTTTTTTCCGTTGCCACCTGGGGACTGGCGCTGCTCAAGGCTGTGCAGTTCGGTCGTCTGAAGGCGCAGGATCGCAAGTTTCATAAACGTTTCTGGGCGGCGTCGAGTCTGGATTCCGCCGCTGAGTTGAGCGAAACCCAGCCTGGTGCTGCGGCACGAGTCGCTCAGGCCGGTTACGCGGCGATTCAGGTGGGTGAGGCGCCGCAGGCCAATGACCTGAGCCAGGCGATCAACCATCAGGATCGGTTGGAGCGTGCCCTGCGTCAGCAGATCGTCCGTGAACGCCGTTCGCTGGAAACCGGTCTGGCAGTGGTCGCAAGTATTGGCAGCACCTCGCCGTTCATTGGTCTGTTCGGCACGGTGTGGGGAATCATGGAGGCGTTGAAAGGCATCAGCGCGGCAGGCTCGGCGAGCCTGGAAACGGTCGCCGGTCCAATCGGTGCGGCACTGGTTGCCACCGGTGTGGGGATCGCCGTCGCGGTACCGGCGGTGCTGGTTTACAACTACTTTTTGCGGCGTCTGAAACTGACGGCGGCGGATCTGGATGACTTCGCCCACGACTTCTACAGCCTGGCGCAGAAGAGTGCGTTCCGTGTGCTGATCCACCCGACTGCAAACAAGGTAGCGGCACCGGGCAACGCACCAAAAGTGAAGGAGGCGTCCTGACATGGCCTTCTCCACACAAGACAGCGACGAGGTGCTGAGCGAGATCAACGTGACACCGCTGGTGGACGTGATGCTGGTGCTGCTGGTGGTGTTTATCGTCACCGCGCCGCTGCTGACCAACGCGATCCCGATCAACCTGCCAAAGACCGAAGCGGTAGCACCGGTCGAGCAGAAAGATCCGCTGGTGGTGAGCATCGACGGCGCCGGCAAACTGTTTATCAACAAGGATGAAATCCAGCCGGACTTGCTGGAATTCAACCTCAAGTCGGCCAAGGCCAAGGACCCGGAAGTGCGCGTGCAATTGCAGGCCGACGACGGGGTGAACTACGGCGAAGTGGCGCGGGCCATGGCTTCGATCGAGCGGGCAGGGATTACCAAATTGTCGGTGATCACCGCGCGGTAACAGGATTTACGTTTTTCCGGGGCCGTCTCCTTGGCAGGGTGCGGCCCTTTTTTTATTTCTGGCATAGAAAACAAAGCCCTCACCCTAGCCCTCTCCCAGAGGGAGAGGGGACTGATCTAGGTGTTTGGTAGACGTACGCTGACGTGGGATATCTAGTCGAACTCAGGATTTGAAAAGCTCAAAAATTAGCTCCCTCTCCCTCGGGAGAGGGCTGGGGTGAGGGGTAAAGGATTTAAAGTCGTACACAAATCATATATTCAATTTAGGTCTTAATAAATAGCTTCTTATTCCTTAACGAATATAAATCCCGTCCCTATACTCGATCAGGAACAGACACGACGCAGGAGAGCTCCCCATGCGCAACGAATCAATCCGCTACCTGATTGTGCCGGGCTGGCAAGGATCGCCAGAAGATCATTGGCAAACCCACTGGCAGAACAGTCTGCCCAACAGCGCACGCGTGGAGCAGGCCGACTGGCTGACCCCGCGCCGTGAAGACTGGGTTGCGGCGCTGGCCGAAGCGATTGCCGCCGACAGCACACCGGTGATCCTGATTGCTCACAGCCTGGGATGCATCACCGTTGCGCATTGGGCTGCCACCGCGCCCGTGCAATATCTGCGTCAGGTGCGCGGTGCGTTGCTGGTCGCACCTGCCGATGTCGAGCGTCCGGCCTGCGCGCCTGCGTTGCGCAATTTCGCGCCGATCCCGACCGATCTGTTGCCGTTCCCCAGCCAGGTGGTCAGTTCCGACAACGACGCCGCCGTCAGCGCCCCGCGTGCCCTGGAGCTGGCGCGCAACTGGGGCGCCGAGGCGGGAATTCTTGCCGGGGCCGGGCACATCAACGTCAAGTCCGGGCATCAGCGTTGGGAGCAGGGTTTCGCTTATCTGTATCGCCTGCAGAACCGTATGGAACACCACGCCCGGCGTCGCGCTTGAACCTTTTTCTTTTCTGAACGCCCCCGTCTGCCGGCGGTTCTGGGCGGGAGTCTGCCATGAGTTTCGAAACGTTCGGTCAGCCGTTGCTGACCTTTCCCGATGCGGAAAAAAGTCCCCTGAGCATTCGCGCCAAGGCGCTGGTGTTCGTCGATCCCCGTTCCCGCAAGTTGCGTGAGGAGCTGGAGCACCTGGCGCCGCGTGCCATCTCGGTATTGATCCGTGGCGAGACCGGTACCGGTAAAGAGTTGCTCGCCCGTCACATTCACCGAGCCAGTGATCGCAGCGGTCTGTTCGTCTCGGTCAACTGCGGTGCGATCAGCCCGACCTACGCCGATGCCGAGCTATTCGGCTATGCCGCCGGCAGCTATACAGGTTCGGCGAGCAGTCGGGCCGGCTGGTTCGGTTCGGCCAATGGCGGCACCTTGTATCTGGACGAAATCGGCGATCTGCCGTTGCCGATCCAGATCAAACTGCTCGCCGCCCTGGAAAACCACGAAGTCACCCGCGTCGGCGCGCATCAGCCAAGCCCGGTGGATGTGCGGTTGGTCGCAGCCACCAGCATCGATCTGGCACAAGCGGTGGACGCCGGAAAATTCCACGAACGGCTCTACCACTACCTCAGCGAAGGTCAGCTGGAATTGCCGGCGCTGCGCGAGCGGATTGGCGACATCCTGTCGCTGGCGGAGTATTTCCTCGGCATCTACAGCCAGCGCCTGGATCTGCCGGTGCCATTGATCAGCGAAGCGGCGCAGCACCTGCTGGAGCGACACAGCTGGCCGGGCAATACCCGCGAGCTGGAAAACGTCATTCACTTTGCGCTGCTGGTCAGCACCGGCGATGAAATCCTGCCAGAGCACCTGAACCTGCCCGAAGTGTCTGGGCCGCAGCTTCAGATCGAACGACTGGTAGCTCAAATCAATATCGGTGGTAGCGTCGACGAACGTAAGGCTTTGAAAGATCTGCTGATTGGTTTGAGCCAGCAGTTGTAGCCGTTTGGTTCTGTATGAACGAAATGGAATATCAAAGTGAATAAACGTTATTGTGCGGGAATAAAAAATCCCGGTATTGTCCGCTTCACGCCAGAGATAGCACTTCAATGGCACTCGTATTAATGGCCGTCGCCATTCGCGACCGTGATTCTCGATAAGGACACTGCATGAAAAAGGTTCTGTTGTTTACCGCATTGGCGGCTGCTCTGACTGCTTCCCTGGCCCAGGCCGGCGAGAAACTGGTAGTGGCGGCGACTCCGGTGCCGCACGCGGAAATTCTTGAGCTGATCAAACCGACCCTGGCTAAAGAAGGCGTGGATCTGGAAATCAAGGTCTTCACCGACTACGTGCAGCCGAACGTGCAGGTTGGCGAGAAGCGTCTGGATGCCAACTACTTCCAGACCAAGCCTTACCTGGACAGCTTCAACGCCGGCAAATACAAGGACGATAAGTCCAAGTACCTGGTGACCGTGCAAGGCGTGCACGTTGAACCGTTTGGTGGCTACTCGAGCAAGTACAAGAAACTGGCTGATCTGCCGGATGGCGCGACCATCGCTATCCCGAACGAAGGCAGCAACAGCGGCCGTGCGCTGATCCTGCTGCAGAAGGCGGGTCTGATCGAGCTGAAAGATCCGAAAAACGCTCTGGCGACCCCTAAGGACATCGCCAAGAACCCGCACAACTTCAAGTTCAAGGAACTGGAGTCGGCCCTGCTGCCACGCGTGCTGAAGGAAGTTGATCTGGACATGATCAACACCAACTACGCGCTGGAAGCCAAGCTGAACCCGACCAAGGATGCGCTGGTGATCGAAGGCGCTGACTCGCCTTACGTGAACTTCCTGGTAGCCCGTGAGGACAACAAAAACAGCGACGCCATCAAGAAACTCGCCGCTGCGCTGACCAGCCCGGAAGTCAAAGCGTTCATCGAGAAGAAGTACAACGGCGCGGTATTGCCGGCGTTCTGATCCGAGGCTTGAACCACCCCTTCAAGGTATGAAAACGCCGATGGCCAGTGATGGGCATCGGCGTTTTTGTGCGTGCGTTGAAAAGCCCCTCACCCTAGCCCTCTCCCAAAGGGAGAGGGGACTGATTGGGGGATGCTGTAGAAGTACACCGACGTGAAAGTTTTCTGCCGAATCCATAATCGACTCTATCTTTCAGGTCGATGTTAATCGCCAGACACTGCGGTCGGCCCCCTCTCCCTCGGGGAGAGGGCTGGGGTGAGGGTGCTGTTGATCCTGACCTCAGGTTACCTGAGCCTTCAACGCCCGGCGCAACGCCACGAGCAATTTCACGATGTCCTGCGGATCCAGTCGCTGCGGCACTTTTACGTCCATGTTGTCTTCCTTGTAATGGTTTGGCCGGGGAAGTCTGGCCAAAAGCTGTTCGTCCTTGGAGGGCTTTCATGCAAAAAAGATCCTTCCTACAGCGCAAGGGAAAATAGCCTTCTTATTCCTTCCCGGCAAACCCACAGGATAGTTTTTTGCGTGATATCAATATGCTTTAACGGTATTTAAATTCTTGTTTTTATACCTATAAAGTCAGCGCCTGCCGGACAGTTACCCGCTGTCCATGGACTGCATGACCGTCGCTTACCGAGCGACGTCCAGGATGCTTCATGACTTTCGATTACGCCTTTATCCTCAGTACCCTGCCGGCCTTTCTCAAGGCTGTGGGCGTGACGCTGCAAGTCGGGTTCATCGCCATCGGCACGTCGCTGCTGGTGGCGCTGCTCAATGCAACGATCCTGGTGTTCCGCACGCCTTACCTGCAACGCGCCGTCGGCCTGTATGTGGAACTGGCGCGCAACACGCCGCTGCTGATTCAACTGTTCTTCGTCTACTTCGCCCTGCCGGCGCTGGGGATCAAGGTTTCCGGATTCACCGCGGCAATCATCACCATGACTTTCCTTGGCGGTGCCTACCTCACCGAAGTGCTGCGCGCCGGCGTCGATGCGGTACCGCAGGCGCAACTGGAATCGGGGCGTTCCATCGGCCTGTCCCACGGCCAGTTGCTGCGCTACGTGATCCTGCCGCAAGCGGGGATTCTCAGCCTGCCGTCGCTGTTCGCCAATTTCATTTTCCTGCTCAAGGAAACCACCGTGGTCTCGGCGGTGGCCGTGCCGGAAATCCTCTACACCACCAAGAGCTACATCGCGCTCTATTACAAAACCTACGAAATGCTCGCCGTGCTGACGCTGATCTGCGTGCTGTTGTTCTTGCCGCTGTCGCTGTTGCTCAGTCGTTTGGAAAGGAGGCTCCAGCATGGCCAGTTCGGGTCTTGAACTGCTTTGGGTGTCGTTGCCGCAACTGGCAAAAGGCGCCGGGCAAACCTTGTCGATCTCGTTCCTGAGCATTGCGATCAGCACCATTGGCGGCGTGCTCTACGGCGTATTGCGCACGCTCAACGTGAGGTGGCTGAACGCGATCCTGCGGGTCTATCTGGAACTGTTCCGGGCGATCCCGGTGCTGGTCTGGCTGTACCTGCTGTTTTTCGGCCTGCCGATTTTCTTCGGTTTGAGCCTGCCGAGCTTCTGGTGCGCGGTGCTGGTGCTGTCGCTGTGGGGCGCCAGTGAGGTCGGCGAAGTGGCGCGCGGTGCGCTGCATTCATTGCCGCGCGGGCAGCGTGAGGCGGGGCTGTCGATCGGCCTGAACGCGGCGCAACTGTACGGCTACGTGCTGCTGCCGCAGGCGCTGAAACGCATGACGCCGCCGACCATCAACGTCTACACGCGAATCATCAAGACCAGCTCGCTGGCGGTGCTGATTGGCGTGGTCGATGTGATCAAGGTCGGCCAGCAGATCATCGAGCGCACCTACGAATCGGTGCTGATCTACGGCGCGCTGTTTCTGTTTTTCTTTTTCATCTGCTACCCGCTGTCGGCCGCCTCGCGCGTGCTGGAGCGGCGCTGGACGCAAGCATGAGCGCATTGATCGAGTTTCAGGGTTTCAACAAATTCTACGGCGAACAGCAGGTGCTCAAAGGCATCGACCTGCAAGTGCGCAGCGGCGAAGTGATCGTCATCCTCGGCCCCAGCGGTTGCGGCAAAAGCACGTTGCTGCGCTGCCTCAACGGCCTGGAAAGCGCACACAGCGGCAGCCTGAAATTTGCCGGACGCGAGTTGCTGGACAAGGTCACCGACTGGCGCGAAGTGCGTCAGCAGATCGGTATGGTGTTCCAGAGTTATCACCTGTTTCCGCACATGAGCGTGCTCGACAATTTGCTGCTCGGCCCGCTCAAGGTGCAAAAGCGCCAGCGCCGTGAAGCGCAGCAGCAAGCCGAAGCCTTGCTTGAGCGCGTGGGCCTGGCGGACAAGCGCGATGCGTTCCCGCGCCAGCTCTCCGGCGGCCAGCAGCAACGCATCGCCATCGTCCGTTCGTTGTGCATGAACCCGCGGGTCATGCTCTTCGATGAAGTCACCGCCGCCCTCGACCCGGAGATGGTCAAGGAAGTGCTGCAAGTGATTCAGGGCCTGGCCCGCGAGGGCATGACCCTGCTGATCGTCACCCACGAAATGGCCTTCGCCCGCGCGGTGGCCGACCGCATCGTGTTCATGGATGCCGGACGCATCCTTGAACAGAACCCGCCCGAGATTTTCTTTACGAACCCGCAAACCGCACGCGCGCAGCAGTTTCTGGAGAAGTTCTCCTTCGTTGCAACACTGCCTGAAACGAATCCGACAAAGGAACTGGAACCGCTATGAAAACTGCCAAGTCATCCCTGTTTTTACTGCCGCTGCTGGGGCTCGCGCTGCTCGCCGGCTGCAACAAATCCGAAGAACCGGCCAAGCCGAAAGTCGCCAGCGAAAGCACCGCGCCAGCCGGTTACCTGGACAAGATCAAAGCCCGCGACAAACTGATTGTCGGCGTGTTCACCGACAAGCCACCGTTCGGTTTCGTCGATGAGGCCGGGCGCTACGTCGGCTTCGACACCGACATCGGTCGGCGCTTCGCCAAGGATCTGCTGGGCGACGAGAACAAGGTCGAGTTCGTGGCCGTGGAACCGGCGAGCCGCATTCCGTTCCTGCAGAGCGACAAGGTCGACCTGATCCTCGCCAACATGACCGTGACCCCGGAGCGCAAGGAAGCGGTGGAATTCACCAACCCGAACCTCAAGGTCGCAGTCCAGGCGCTGGTACCGCAGGGCAGTTCCGTGAAGAACCTCGATGACCTGGCGACCCGCACCACTATCGTCACCACCGGCACCACCGCCGACATCTGGCTGACCAAGAATCATCCGGACTGGAAACTGCTGAAGTTCGAGAAAAATTCCGAGTCGTTGCAAGCACTGGCCAACGGTCGCGGCGATGCCTATGCGCAGGACAATCTGGTGCTGTTCAGCTGGGCCAAGCAGAACCCGGGCTACCGCGTGCTGGAGGAAAAACTCGGCGCCGAAGCACCGATTGCCCCGGCAGTGAAGAAGGGCAACGTCGAGCTGCGTGACTGGGTGAATACCGAACTGGCCAAGTTGGGTGAAGAGAAATACCTGCTCAAGCTGTATGACCAATATGTGCGTAAAGAACTGAGCGATGACACCCAGCCTGAGAGTGTGATTGTCGAGGGTGGCAAGTGGCAGGGGTGATTGGCCGTTAAATCTGCGCTGACCTGAAGGCCCTCTTCGCGAGCAAGCCCGCTCCCACAGTTGGAATGCATGCCCCTGTGGGAGCGGGCTTGCTCGCGAAAGCGGTGGTTCAGGCGCCGCTCAATCCGGCCAGTTCCACGCCGGCTCATCGAGCACCCGCTGGCCAACAATTCCGGTCTGCCCCAGTGTCTTCTCCAGCACGATGCAGTTGCATTCGGGATCTTCCTGCAACGCCGATATCAATCGCCGCGCATGCGACACCACCCACACCTGACACCGTTCCGACGCGCGAATGATCAAGCGCGCCAGCGCCGGCAACAGATCCGGATGCAGACTGGTTTCCGGTTCGTTGAGCACCATCAATGACGGCGGGCGTGGCGTCAGTAGCGCGGCGATCAGCAACAGATAACGCAGCGTGCCGTCCGACAACTCTGCCGCCGACAATGGCCGCAGCAACCCCTCCTGAAAGAACTCGATGGCAAAGCGTCCGCCGGCCAGCGGTGCGATGTTCAGTCTTGCGCCGGGAAACGCGTCGCTGATCGCCGCCTGCAACGCCTCGGGGTCGCCGATTTCATTGATGGTCTGCAGGGCTGCGGCGAGGTCGCGGCCGTCGTGGTGCAGCACCGGCGTGCGCGTACCCAGTTGCGGTTGGCGCACCGGGGCGTCGGCGTCGCTGCGAAAGTGATCGTAGAAGCGCCAGCGGCGGATGAACTCGCGCATCTGGAACACCTCCGGCGAACTGCGCAGGCTGCCGATCTGATCGAACAGGCTGTCAAAATTCGGGGTGTGCTGCGCCAGCACGTCCCAGCTGCGGCCTTCGCGGGCGCGAATCATCGGGCCGTTGCGATCCACCAGCAGGCTGGCCGGGCGATAGAGCGGCCCGGCCCAGATGCATTCGCGCTTGATCTGCGGATCGAGACTGAAGCGCGAGGGGCTGGGATGAGTGTCCCCCGGCAGCATGAAATGTCCGTTGGAGTCGGGCAATCCGAGGCTGATCGAATAGCTGAAATCCTCGCCGGCAAACCCCAGGCGCAGACGTTTGACGCCCTGACGCACCGTCGGCTCGACCGCCACTTCGCCGTTGCGCATGCGCCGACTGATGGTTTCCGGCCCGGCCCAGAAGGTCGAATCCAGCCCGCCCTCGCGGGCCAGTGCATTGACCACGCCGCCCTGAGCGGTCTCCGCCAGCAGGCGCAAGGCCCGATAGAGATTGGACTTGCCGCTGCCGTTGGGGCCGGTGATCAGGTTCAGCCGGCCCAGCGGAATCACCAGTTTGTTGATCGAGCGGTAATTGGCCACCGCGAGGGTCTTGAGCATGAAAATCCTTCTCTTGAGGCGACCATTGTAGGAGCTGCCGAAGGCTGCGATCTTTTGATCTTGCTTTTGTAAAGTCAAAAGATCGCAGCCTGCGGCAGCTCCTACAGGGGAAATATAGAGATCACGCAGGCGAACGTTGAACCCTGTTCTAAGCTCACAGTCGTATCGTCACTTGCACGTTCGTACACAGGAAGGAGTCTGCATGGCGAGTCCCGGATTGAAAACAGTTGTCGTGCTGAGCCTGCTCACGTTGCTGACCGCTTGCGGCAAGAAAGAAGCCCCGGCGGAGTACTTGCCACGGGTCTTCGTGCAAGAGGTCAAACCGGCGGACTATGCCGCTGCCGTGACCCTCACCGGTGACGTGCAGGCGCGGGTGCAGACCGAACTGTCGTTCCGGGTCGGTGGCAAGATCATTCAGCGCATGGTGGATGTCGGCGACCGGGTCAGCGCCAAGCAGGTACTGGCCAAACTCGATCCCAAGGATTTGCAGACCAACGTCGATTCCGCGCAAGCCCAGGTCATCGCCGAACAGGCGCGGGTCAAGCAGAGTGCGGCGGCGTTCGTGCGTCAGCAGAAGCTGCTGCCCAAGGGCTACACCAGCCAGAGCGAATTCGATTCCGCACAAGCCGCCTTGCGCAGCAGCCAGAGCGCCCTGAGCGCGGCGCAGGCGCAACTGGCCAATGCCAAGGATCAACTCAGTTACACCTCGCTGGTCGCTGACGCCCCCGGCATCATTACCGAGCGCCAAGCCGAAGTCGGCCAGGTGGTCCAGGCCACCGCGCCGATTTTCAAACTGGCCCGCGATGGCGATCGTGACGCGGTGTTCAACGTTTATGAGTCGTTGCTGGCTGAGCGCCCGGCGGAGCGTTCGATTGTCGTCAGCCTGCTCGACAACCCCAACATCAAGACCACCGGCACGGTGCGCGAAATCACCCCGGCGGTGTCGGCGCAGTCCGGCACGGTGCAAGTCAAGGTCACCCTCGACAGCCTGCCGCAGGGTATGCAGCTCGGCTCGGTGGTCAGCGCCACGGCCAAGGGCAGCGGCAAGTCGGCGGTGGAATTGCCGTGGTCGGCGCTGACCAAAAACATCAGCGATCCGGCGGTGTGGATGGTTGACGACAAGGGCGAAGCGCAGCTGCACAACGTCACCGTCAGCCGCTACCTGATCGGCAAGGTCATCATCAGCGACGGCCTCAAGGGCGGTGAGAAAGTGATTGTCGCGGGTGGGCAACTACTGCACCCGGGCATGAAAGTCGAAATCGCCGAAAACACCTACGAAGGTCTGCAACCGGGAGCACAGCCATGAAGCGTCTGGGGCTGTTGTCCATCGGCGTGCTGCTGGCTGCCTGCTCGAAAAGCGAGCCACCGCCGGAGCCGGTGCGGCCGGTGCTGTCGATCAAGGTACAGGCGCTGAACGAGGAAACCCTCGGGCGTTTCGCCGGCAGCATTCAGGCGCGTTACGAGAGCAACACCGGGTTCCGTGTCGGCGGGCGCATTGCCAGTCGCAACGTCGATGTCGGCGCCGAGGTGCAAAAGGGTACGCTGCTGGCGACCCTCGACCCGTCCGATCAGCAGAACCAGTTGCGTTCGGCCCAGGGTGACCTGGCCAAGGTCCAGGCGCAACTGATCAACGCCCAGGCCAATGCCCGTCGGCAGCAAGCGCTGTTCGATCGCGGGGTTGGCGCGCAGGCGCAACTTGACATCGCCACCACCGACCTGAAAACCACTCAGGCCTCGCTCGATCAGGCGCGGGCGGCGGTCAACCAGAGCCAGGATCAACTCGCTTACACCGAACTGCGCGCCGACCACAAAGCCGTGGTCACCGCGTGGAATGCCGAGGCCGGGCAAGTGGTGACAGCAGGTCAGCAAGTGGTGACCCTGGCGCAACCGGACATCAAGGAAGCGGTGATCGATCTGCCGGACACGCTGGTCGATGAAATTCCTTCCGACGTGGTGTTTCTGGTGGCCGGGCAACTCGACCCGAGCATCAACACCACCGCAACCATTCGCGAAATCGAACCGCAGGCCCAAAGCGCCACGCGCACCCGCCGCGCACGGCTGACCCTGGCCAACACGCCGGACGGTTTCCGCCTCGGCACGGCGATCAGCGTGACCCTCAGTTCAGCGATCAAGCCGCGCATCGAATTACCTGCCACCGCCCTGCAGGAAGCCGACGGCAAGACCCGCATCTGGGTGATCGACACCCAAAGCAAAACCGTCGCTCCCCGTGACGTCAGCGTGATCAGCCGTACCGACGGCACGGTGGTGCTGGCCGGCGGGGTCAAGTCCGGCGAGCAGGTGGTCACCGCAGGCGTCAACAGTCTCAAACCCGGACAAGCCGTGAAACTCGACGAGGACAGTCAATGAAAGGCTCTTTCAATCTCTCCGAATGGGCCCTCAAGCATCAGTCGTTCGTCTGGTATCTGATGTTTGTCGCGCTGCTGATGGGGGTGTTTTCGTACTTCAATCTGGGCCGTGAAGAAGACCCCTCGTTTACCATTAAGACCATGGTCATCCAGACCAAATGGCCGGGCGCGACCCAGGAGGAAACCCTCAAGCAGGTTACCGATCGCATCGAGAAAAAGCTCGAGGAGCTCGACTCCCTCGACTACGTGAAAAGCTACACACGCCCCGGTGAATCTACGGTCTACGTGTACCTGCGCGACACCACCAGCGCCAAGGACATCCCGGAGATCTGGTACCAGGTGCGCAAGAAGATCGATGACATTCGCGGCCAGTTTCCCCAGGGCATTCAAGGCCCCGGGTTCAACGACGAGTTTGGCGATGTGTACGGCTCGGTCTACGCGTTTACCGCCGACGGCCTGACCATGCGCCAGTTGCGCGACTATGTGGAGCAGGCCCGCGCCGAGATTCGCAACGTCCCGGGGCTGGGCAAAATCGAAATGATCGGCCAGCAGGACGAAGTGATTTACCTGAACTTCTCCACCCGCAAACTCGCCGCGTTGGGCATCGACCAGCGTCAGGTGGTGCAGAGCCTGCAATCGCAGAACGCCGTGACCCCGGCGGGGGTGATCGAGGCCGGCCCGGAGCGCATTTCGGTGCGCACCTCGGGGCAGTTCGCTTCGGAGAAGGATCTGGCCGAGGTCAATCTCAAGCTCAATGACCGCTTCTATCGTCTGGCCGATGTCGCCGACATCAGTCGCGGTTACGTCGACCCGGCCACGCCGGAATTCCGTTTCGACGGCAAGCCGGCAATCGGTCTGGCGATTGCCATGCAGAAGGGCGGTAACGTCCAGGAATTCGGCAAGGCGCTGCACCAGCGGATCGACCAGATCACCGCTGATTTGCCGGTTGGCGTCGGCGTCCATACGGTGTCCGATCAGGCCGTGGTGGTGGAAGAGGCGGTCGGCGGTTTCACCAGTGCGCTGTTCGAAGCGGTGGTGATCGTGCTGGTGGTTAGCTTCATCAGCCTCGGCGTGCGCGCCGGGCTGGTGGTGGCATGCTCGATTCCGCTGGTGCTGGCGATGGTCTTCGTGTTCATGGAATACAGCGGCATCACCATGCAGCGGATTTCCCTCGGGGCGCTGATCATCGCCCTTGGCCTGCTGGTGGACGACGCGATGATCACCGTGGAGATGATGGTCACGCGCCTGGAAATGGGTGAGACCAAGGAGCAGGCGGCGACATTCGCCTACACCTCGACGGCATTCCCGATGCTCACCGGTACGCTGGTGACCGTCGCCGGTTTCGTGCCCATCGGCCTCAACGCCAGCTCCGCCGGCGAGTACACCTTCACCCTGTTTGCGGTGATCGCGGTGGCGATGCTGGTGTCGTGGGTGGTGGCGGTGTTCTTTGCGCCGGTGATCGGCGTGCACATCCTCAGCACCAACGTGAAGCCCCATGAAGCCGAGCCGGGCCGCATCGGTCGGGCGTTCAACGGTGGTTTGCTGTGGTGCATGCGCAATCGTTGGTGGGCGATCGGCATCACCGTGCTGCTGTTTGTGCTGGCGGTGTTCTGCATGCGCTTTGTGCAGAACCAGTTCTTCCCGTCGTCGGATCGCCCGGAAATTCTCGTCGACCTGAACCTGCCGCAAAACGCCTCGATCGACGAAACCCGCAAGGCCGTGGACAAGCTCGAAGCCACGCTCAAGGGCGATCCGGACATCGTGCGCTGGAGCACCTACATCGGTCAGGGTGCGATCCGTTTCTACCTGCCGCTCGACCAGCAATTGCAGAACCCGTACTACGCGCAACTGGTGATCGTCAGCAAGGATTTCGAGGCCCGTGAGGCGCTGAGCCAACGCCTGCGCGAGCGTTTGCACAAAGACTTCGTCGGCATCGGCAGTTACGTGCAGGCGCTGGAAATGGGCCCGCCGGTGGGACGTCCGATTCAGTATCGGGTCAGCGGCAAGGACATCGATCAGGTGCGCAAGCACGCCATTGATCTGGCGACCGAGCTGGACAAGAACGAACACATCGGCGAGATCATTTACGACTGGAACGAGCCGGGCAAAGTCCTGCGCATCGACATCGCCCAGGACAAGGCGCGTCAGCTCGGGCTGTCCTCGGAAGATGTGGCGAAGTTGATGAACAGCATCGTCAGCGGCTCGCCGTTGACCCAGGTCAACGACGACATTTACCTGATCAACGTGGTCGGCCGGGCGGTGAACTCGGAACGCGGCACGCCGGAAACCCTGCAGAACCTGCAGATCGTCACACCCAACGGCACGTCGATTCCGCTGCTGGCCTTCGCCACCGTGCGGTATGAGCTGGAGCAGCCGCTGGTGTGGCGTCGCGACCGCTTGCCGACCATCACCATCAAGGCTTCGGTGCGTGACGAGATCCAGCCGACCGACCTGGTGAAACTGCTCAAACCGTCGATCGATGCCTTCGCTGAAAAACTGCCGGTCGGCTACAAGGTCGCCACCGGGGGTACGGTCGAGGAAAGCGGCAAGGCCCAAGGGCCGATCGCCAAGGTCTTGCCGTTGATGCTGTTCCTGATGGCGACCTTCCTGATGATCCAGCTGCACAGCGTGCAGAAGATGTTCCTGGTGGCGAGTGTCGCGCCGCTGGGGCTGATCGGCGTGGTGCTGGCGCTGGTGCCGACCGGGACGCCGATGGGCTTCGTGGCGATCCTCGGGATTCTGGCGCTGATCGGCATCATCATCCGCAACTCGGTGATTCTGGTGACGCAGATCGATGAATTCGAGCGCAACGGCTCTGCGCCATGGGATGCGGTGGTGGAAGCGACTGAGCACCGCCGCCGACCAATCCTGCTGACCGCGGCGGCGGCGAGCATGGGCATGATTCCGATTGCCCGGGAAGTGTTCTGGGGGCCGATGGCCTACGCGATGATTGGCGGGATCGTGGTGGCGACGTTGCTGACCCTGCTGTTTCTGCCGGCGCTGTATGTGGCCTGGTACAAGATTCGCGAACCGCAGAAAGAGACCCGCTAAAAGCGAGTGCTGCGCACTCTATTCGCGAGCAAGCCCGCTCCCACAGGGGGTACGCATTCCAACTGTGGGAGCGGGCTTGCTCGCGAAGGCGTCAGAACTGACTACGCAGATTTACGCCAGACGCTGGCCAGCCAAGGCTGTTGCTCGCGCGGCAATCCCGCCGGCCGGTAGTAATGCTCAAGCTCGACAAACCCCGCTGCCGTGAGCAACCCGCGCCACGCTTCCAGATCGTGGTACGAACCATAGCGCGGCCCATTCCAGCCCTCACGGTTATCCCCGCGCGGATTGGAACTGAACAACACCCCGCCCGGTTTCAACGTGCCATGCAACTGCTTGAGCACTCGCGGCAACTCCTGCAACGGCACATGAAACAGCACCGCATTGGCGAAGATTCCGTCGAAGCGCTCGGCCGGCAGATCAAGTTTCAGAAAGTCCTGACACCACACTTCACAGCCACTGTCTTCGCGGGCCATCTGCGCAAATTTTTCCGCGCCATCGAGACCGACCGCGACATGGCCCAGGCGGGTGAACGCCTGCAAGTCGCGCCCCGGGCCGCAACCGAAATCGAGAATCGTGAACGGCGCAGTGCCGTGGATATGCCGTAGCAGCGCGTCGATGTTCTGGCTGACATCGTGGTCGCGGGTGCCTTCGCGGAAGTCTTCGGCCACCGAGTTGTAGTGGCCGAGGGTGGTGGCGGTGATCTGTTCCAGATCGGTGGGGGTTTGCTTCATGGTCGAGGGCTGCGCGGCAGTTGGGATTCGCCGAATATACGCCAACCAGCGGGGCCGCTGCGCAGCCTATCGCGAGCAGGCTCACTCCTACATTTGAAATGCGTCCCCTGTAGGAGTGAGCCTGCTCGCGATAGCGGTTTCAGAGGCGCGGCATGCCTTAACGCTTGTTCAGGCCCCGTGCCAGACGATCTCCACCCAACTGAATCACCGCCACCAACGCCACCAGCAACACAATCACTGTCAGCATGATCTGGCTGTCGAAACGTTGATAACCGTAGCGGTAAGCGATATCGCCCAAACCGCCGGCACCAATCGCCCCGGCCATGGCTGACGAGTTGATCATCGTCACCAGCGTAATCGTGAACCCTCCAACGATCCCCGGCAGCGCTTCAGGCAACAGCACATGCCAGACGATGTGCCAGCGCCGGCAGCCCATGGCCTGCGCCGCCTCGATCAAGCCGTGATCGACCTCACGCAGACTCACTTCGGCAATCCGCGCAAAGAACGGCGTCGCGGCGATGGTCAGCGGCACCACCGCCGCCCACACACCGTACGTGGTGCCGACAATCAGTCGGGTAAATGGAATCAGCGCGACCATCAGAATCAGAAACGGGATCGAGCGGAACAGGTTGACGAACGCGCCCAGCGCCCGGTTGAGCAGCGGCGCCTGATAGATGCCGCCCTTGTCGCTGGTGACCAGAATCACCGCCATCGGGATCCCCACCAGCAACGCGATCAGCGACGACACGCCGACCATCAGGAAGGTGTCGATGAATCCCTGGAGCAAACGATCAAACCACATAACCCGATACCTCCACTCGTTGCGCCCACTGCCCGGCGCGCTCGCGCAATTGTTCGGCGCTCAGGGCCGAGCCGCTGACCGCCAGTAACAGTTGTCCCAGCGCATGCCCCTGAATCCGTTCGACGCCGCCCTGCAGCAACTTCACGCGTCCGCCGAGAGCGGCGAACAGCGCCGCCAGATCCGGCTCGTCGGCGGCGCCACCGGTGAACTGCAAACGCAATACCACCGCCGCGCCCGGGGAGGGCGGCTGGGCATGCAGACGGCTTTGCAGTTCTGCCGGCAAGGCGTGTTGCAGCGGCGCGAGCAAGGTCTGGCTGACCTCGTGCTGCGGATTGCCGAACACCTCCCAGACCGGGCCTTGCTCGACGATCCGCCCGTGTTCCAGGACTACCACGCGGTCGCAGATTTCGCGGATCACCGCCATTTCATGGGTGATCAACACGATGGTCAGGCCGAGGCGCCGGTTGATCTCGCGCAGCAGGCCGAGGATCGACTGCGTAGTCTCGGGATCGAGCGCCGAAGTGGCTTCGTCGCACAGCAGAATGTCCGGGTCATGCACCAATGCGCGGGCGATGCCGACACGCTGTTTCTGCCCACCGGAGAGCTGCGCCGGATAGGCCTTGTGCTTGGCTTGCAGGCCGACCAGTTCGAGCAGTTCACGCACCTTCTGCTCGCGTTGCGCCTTCGGTACACCCGCGACTTTCAGCGGCAGTTCGACGTTCTGCCACACGGTCTTGGCCGACATCAGGTTGAAGTGCTGGAAGATCATGCCGATGCGACGCCGCAGCGTGACCAGACGGTCTTCGTCGAACTCGCCGATGTCGACCTGATCGATCAGCACCCGCCCCGAAGTCGGTTGCTCCAGACGATTGATCGTGCGGATCAGCGACGACTTGCCGGCGCCGCTGCGCCCGATGATGCCGAACACCTCGCCGCGCTGGATCGCCAGATCGATGCCTTGCAGGGCCACCACCGGGCCTTGTCGACCTTCGTAGGTTTTACCCAGGCCGATGAAGCGCACATGGGCGCGATTCAGCTCGGGATGCAGTTCGGTTTTTTCAGCATTTTCTGGCTCTGGAATCTCCAGTCGCCGTTGGATCGCGGCCGTCATGTTCAGCTTTCCCAACCGGCCTGATACAGCTTGCCGTGAGCCTTATCCAGCGCGGCGCGAACGGCCGGCGAGTGCTGGTAGATGTCGACGAATTTGATCAGGCGCGGGTCGTCCTTGCTCTTGGGCTGGATGACGAACTGGATCACGTATTCCTTGTGGTCGAGACCGTCGAACAGCAGCGCCGAGCCGGCATCGAAGGTTTTCGCCAGACGGATGTAGGCCGGGTAGCCCTGGACCAGATCGGCGTCATCGTAGGCGCGCACCAGTTGCACGGCTTCGACTTGCAGGATCTTGATCTTCTTCGGGTTGGCGACGATGTCGTCTTCGGTGGCCTTGTAGCCGACCCCCGGTTTCAGGGTGATCAGACCAGCCTTGGCCAGCAGTTGCAGACCGCGACCGCTGTTGATCGGGTCGTTGGCGATGGCGACGCTGGCGCCTTCCGGCAACTCGTCGAAGCTTTTGTATTTTTTCGAATAGAGGCCGACGTTGTTGATGATCCCCGGGGCGAACGGCACCAGGTCAAAACCGGAGGCAGCCTTGGCGTTTTCGAGGAACGGGATGTGCTGGAAGTAATTCACATCGATGTCGCCGGCGGCGAGGCTGACGTTCGGTGCGATCCAGTCGGTGAACTCAACCAGCTCGACTTTCAGGCCTTGTTTGGAGGCCTCTTCGACGGCGGCTTCCAGTGGAATGGCGAAGGCGGCGGTGGTGCCGATTTTCAGTGGCGCATCGGCGGCGAACACCGCCGAGCTGAACAGGCCGAAGGCCAGGGCCAGTGCTTTGACTGGGTGGGACAGAAGTTTCTTGGTCATGGTGATTTTTCCAGTCAGTGCATAAGTTTGTGGTGTCTATTTGGGCCTCTTCGCGAGCAGGCTCGCTCCCACAGGGGAAATGCATTTCAAATGTGGGAGCGGGCTTGCTCGCGAAGCTTTTAGCGGCGAAATGAAGACCCGATGTGTTGCTCAGGGAGTTGCGCCGCCCCGTGAAACAGCTTTTCGCGCAAACTGCCGCTGTCATACGCAGTCTTGTACGACCCACGCCGTTGCAGCTCCGGAATCACCAGCTCAATGAAATCGACATAGCTTTCCGGGGTCACGATGCGCGTCAGGTTGAAGCCGTCCAGCCCGGTTTCGGCGATCCACGCTTCCAGTTCATCCGCCACCTGCTCAGGCGAGCCGACCACGGTGATGTAGCGGCCACCGAGGGCGTGCTGATCGAGCAATTTGCGTCGGGTCCAGTCGTTGTTCTGCAGGTTCTTGGTCGCGGACTGGATGGCATTGCTCTTGACGTACTGGATCGGTTCGTCGATTTCGTACTGGGAAAAGTCGATGCCGGTGGAGGCTGAGAAATGCGCGACGCCGGCCTCGGCGCTGGCATAACTCAGGTACTCGGCGTGCTTGGCCCACGCGGCCTCTTCGGTCGCGCCGACGATCACGTTGAGGCCCATGAACACCTTGATGTCCTCGGGATTGCGTCCGGCTTCGACGGCGCTGGCGCGGACCTTGTCCACCTGCACTTTGGTCGACGGTTTGTTCTGGCCGCTGATGAACACGCACTCGGCGTGACGCCCGGCGAACAGCAAACCGCGGTCCGAACTGCCAGCCTGGAACAGCACCGGCGTGCGCTGCGGCGACGGCTCGCAGAGGTGATAACCCTCGACCTGATAGAACTCGCCATGGTGCTCGACCTTGTGCACCTTCTCCGGCTGCGCGTAGATGCGCTGCTCGCGGTCATTGAGCACCGCGCCGTTTTCCCAACTGCCTTCCCAGAGTTTGTAGAGCACTTCGAGGTACTCGTCGGCCTGATCGTAGCGCCGGTCATGCTCGACCTGTTCGCGCAGGCCCATGGCCTTGGCGGCGCTGTCGAGGTAACCGGTGACGATGTTCCAGCCGACCCGACCACGACTCAGATGATCGAGCGACGACATGCGCCGGGCGAACAGATAGGGCGGCTCGTAAGTGAGGTTGGCGGTGAGGCCGAAGCCGAGGTTTTTCGTCACCGCAGCCATCGCCGACACCAGCAGCAGCGGGTCGTTGACCGGCAACTGGATCGACTCTTTGAGCGTGACGTCCACCGAGTTCTGGTAGACGTCGTACACGCCGACGATGTCGGCGATGAACAGTCCGTCAAACAGCCCGCGCTCCAGCAACTGCGCCAGTTCTGTCCAGTACTCGATGGTGTTGTAGCGCGTTGACGTGTCGCGTGGATGCGTCCACAGGCCATGGTTGATGTGGCCGATGCAGTTCATGTTGAACGCGTTGAGCAGGATCTTCTTTTTCGCGGCGCTCATCAGATGGTCCCTCGCAGCGGAGGCTTTTCATCGTTGAGGTAGTAATTGCCGACCGCGTGATACTTCCAGCGCACCGGGTCGTGCAGGGTGTGCACCCGAGCGTTGCGCCAGTGGCGGTCGAGGCCGTGCTCGATCAGGGTCGCCTGACTGCCGGCCAGTTCGAACAGCGTGCTGCCTGCGGCGAGCGAGATTTCGGTGCTGATCGCCCGTGCTTCGGCGACGGCAATCGAGGCGGCAGCGACGGTTTCGGTGTTGGTCTCGGCCTGGGCCTTGTCGAGGAATTCGCCGGAGCGCTCCAGCAGTGCTTCGGTGGCGTGCAGACGAATGCTCAAGTGGCCGAAGCTCTTCAGGGTCAGAGGGTCTTCGGTGGCCTTGTCGTTACCGGAGTCGATCCATGGCCGGGTCTTGCTGCGCACGAAGTGCAGCGCATCTTCATAAGCGGCGCGAGCGATGCCAGTGTCGATGGCGGCGTGAAGGATCTGCGCCAGCGGGCCGACCGTGGTCGGACGCTCGAAAGCGCTCTGGAACGGGATCACGTCCTCGGCGGCAACGTAGACGTCTTCGAACACCACGGATCCGCTGCCGGTGGTGCGCTGACCGAAACCACTCCAGTCGTCGATCACCGTCAGGCCCTTGCTGTCACGCGGGACGAAGGCCAGTTGCTGCACGCCGTTTTCATCGACGACGGAAGTCGGGATACGCTGCGCGTAGATCGCGCCGGTCGCGTAAAACTTGCGTCCGTTGATGCGATAGCCGTCGCCGTCACGCGTGAGGCTGGTGACGCGGTCGTGGGCGGTTTTGGTACCGAGTTCCGCCAAGGCGTTGCCGAAGCGCTGGCCGGCCAGCACCTCGGCGTACAGGCGTTGTTTCTGCTCGTGGCTGCCGTTAACGCGCAGCACTTCAAGGGCGTAAAAGTGGTTTTGTGGAATCTGCCCGAGGGAGCCGTCAGCCTGAGCGATCAGGGCAATGACTTTGGCCAGGGTCACGTTGGACACACCGGCGCCACCATTCTCCTTGGGCACGCTGATGCCCCACAGGCCAGAGCGGGAAAATACGTCGAGCTCCGGCAGTGGCAGGCGGCGTTCACGGTCGCGCACGGCACTGTCGCGTTTGAAATCTTCGGCCAGGTCGCTGGCGACAATCAGGGCTTGCTCATCGCTGGTGATGACCGCGACGGGGTGAGAATAAGTCATATGCTTCTCCAGATGTCTGGTCGTTAAATCCAGGAATGGCGAGCCGGCAAAGTGCCGTTGAGGCGATAGGCGCCGACCGCGTGATACTTCCAGCGCACCGGGTCGTGCAGGGTGTGCACCCGGGCGTTGCGCCAGTGGCGATCAAGGTTGAATTCGGCGAGGGTCGCGCGGCTGCCGGCCAGTTCGAAGAGTTTTTCGCTGGCCTGCAGCGAGATCTCGGTGGTCAGCACTTTGGCCTCGGCCACCGCAATCGAAGCGCGGGCGGCGGACTCGGCGGTCAGCGGCGCGGCATGGACTTGGTCGAGCACTTTGCCGGCCTTGCGCAACAGTGCTTCAGCCGCGTGCAGTTCGATTTTCAGTTTGCCGATGTCGGCGATCACGTAGAGGTCATCGCTGGCGCGCTCAACCTTGGCGTCGATCCAGGGCCGCGCGCGAGTTTTGACGAACTCGATGGCATCGTCGATGGCGCCACGGGCGATGCCGGCGTCGATGGCTGCCTGAATCAGCTGCGACACCGCGCCTTGAGTGTTGGGCTTCTCGTTGATCTTCCAGTTATCGACGACCAGGCTCGACTCGACGCGCACGTTGTTCAGCAGAATCGTGCCGCTGGCAGTGGTGCGCTGACCGAAGCCCGACCAGTCATCAACGATGCGCAGGCCCGGGGTGCCACGGCGGACGAAGGCCAGCACTTGTTTG
Source organism: Pseudomonas sp. MWU347 (assembly GCF_017947305.1). Lineage (NCBI taxonomy): Bacteria > Pseudomonadati > Pseudomonadota > Gammaproteobacteria > Pseudomonadales > Pseudomonadaceae > Pseudomonas > Pseudomonas sp. MWU347. Next base: position 526,403 of record NZ_JAFGZB010000002.1, on the reverse strand, counting down.
CCGTCGTCATTGAGCGCCTTGACCGCCACCCAGTGCGCGAACAGCGCGCCGGTGGAGTAGAACTTCTGGCCGTTGATCACGTAATCGTCGCCGTCGGCGGTGATGCGCGCTTTCAATTCCAGGGTGTTTTTGGTGCCGCGCTCAGGACCCGCATTGCCGATGCGCCAACCTTCCAGCACACTCTGGAACAGCTGTTTTTTCTGCGCTTCGGTGGCGCTGCCGAGTACCAGATTGATGATGCCGAACTGGTTCTGCGGGATCTGTCCCAGCGCCGGATCGGCCGCGGAAATGATCGCGAACACTTCGGCCAATGTGACGAATGAAACCTGTGGGCCGCCGTACTCACGCGGGATGGCAATGCTGCCGAGGCCGCTGCGGGTGAACTGTTCGATTTCCGACCACGGCAGCTTGCGCTGGCGGTCGCGTTTGGCGGCCTGCACACGGGCAACCTGCGCCAGTTCGTGGGCAGCCTTGATGGCTTGGGCGTCGTTGCGCAAAACCTGCGCGGGCAACAACAGTGGGGCGATGTCCAGATCAGACTGGACGTTTGCGTCTGCCAGACTGGACATCAGTGCCGCTCCTTGGCTGCACGCAATGCCCTGGCGATTTGCACTGGGGTGATTGTGTTCCGGACCATACTACCTACCTCACATCTCATGAAAAACGCCGCAAAAGTGCGGCGAACGAAAGAATGTCCGGTGGTCCGGTCCATATACCCTAAGCGTGTATAAATATTAAATAAACTAACTTTTAGGAATATGTATAGAAGGGGCGGTGGTCGGGTTGGTTAACAGGCTCTCAGCCGTGGCAATACAACCTGTGGTGGGGGGATTCATCCCCGACAGGCCGCGCAGCGGCCTTTTCTGAGTCATAAAAAACGGGATTGCTTCGCAGTCCATCGGGGCGGTGCGACGTTTCGCTAAATCACCTCACTACAAAGCCCCATGAGCACAGGAATGCGGCATCAATCCTTGGTCGATTCAGCGGCCTTCAGCGTTTGGCGCAGCGGCACCTTCAGATAAGGATTCACGCAACCGATCTTCAGCGTCCGGGGCGGCGCCCAGCGTGAGTTGTTGCCCACCCAGTCGATGACGCAGTAGGTCACGTCCAGGCGCAGATCCTCACCGCCCTCGACGATCACTGCCGGTGGCACCCAGACCTGAATCGGCAGGCCAACATCGGCAGCGGTGATCCGGGCCAGGTCCATACGCACGTCGCCCCAGCGCAAGGTGATGGCGTCGTCCTCGGCCATGTTCAGGTAGGGTTCGATGGTCAGCGGCACGCCGCGTTTGATCTGATTGGGGTTCACGCCCTGGCGGCGGATGGTGTCGGGCAGCGTGACGGGCGCCAGTTGCTGATTCTCGTCACCGCACAGCGGCGAAGGCTGGCCGCCGGGGCAGTCGAGCTTGACCTGAACCCGCGTTGCCGCCGACAGCGCCGGTCCCTGACCGATCTGCATCACTCGATAGTGAATCCGTGCGGTGCCACTGGCGATAAAGCTTTCCGGCACCCGCAGGCTGATCGAGGCGCCGACGTCTTCGCTGGTCAAGACTCGCGAGGCGACGTAGCAGTTGTTCCAGAACAGTTCGATCAGATCACCGGCGTCCATGCCGGAGTAGGGCAGGACATCGATCAGCAAATGCGCGGCAGCGGTCAGATTGATGGCGTTTTTGGATGCGGACGCCAGATTCGGCGCTGCCAGTTCGGGGGCGTGCGAAGTGCGGGTCATCGGGTTCTCTCCTTGAAGTCTTGCAGCGAATTCCGTTTCTTGAAACAACAAAAGGCGTGATGAATCGGTAATACAACCGTGAACTTTGTTCGGGCTGAGTAAGCGTTGATTCAACTAATGGGTGCCGGTTGGCGACTAGATAAGAGCGTGCCGGAAAGAGTGTCAATAGAGTGCCTTAGTTAATCTGTGAATTACCGATTAATCAGAAGCGTCCTACGCTGATGAGGCATCCTGCCTAGCGGTGATGGCGAATGGAACTACGGTTTTTCGCGAGTTTTGCGATTTTTGTGCCGGTCGATTTAGATCATTTCACAGGCACGAAAGCGCGCCGCAGATTACTTGTATCTGTTGCAGAACATATATGTATTGTTTTGACAGGTTTAAGCTGGAGGGATTTGGAAGTTTTCAGGCGCGGTAAGTAAAACTTCCGTCCATGGAAGTTAATGACTCAAGACAATAAGTATCTCAGGCGTGATTCAGGAACTTGCTGAGGAACTGTCTGGTGCGTTCTTCTTTCGGGTTGGCAAACAACGCCTTGGCTTCGCCTTGCTCGACGATCACGCCCTTGTCGAAAAACACCACACGGTTGGCCACGTCGCGGGCGAAACCCATTTCGTGGGTGACGATGACCATGGTGCGTTTTTCTTCAGCGAGACCGCGAATGGTCGCCAGTACTTCGCCCACCAGTTCCGGGTCGAGGGCCGAGGTCGGCTCGTCGAACAGGATCACTTCCGGCTCCATCGCCAGCGCCCGGGCAATCGCCACGCGCTGTTGCTGACCACCGGACAGACGACGCGGATACGCATCTTCCTTGCCGGCCAGACCGACCTTGGCCAGCAGCTTCATGCCCAGGGCAACGGCTTGCTCGCGCGGCATCTTCTTGACCACGATCGGCCCTTCGATGACGTTTTCCAGTGCGGTGCGGTGGGGGAACAGGTTGAAGTTCTGGAACACGAAACCCACGTGCTGGCGCAGGTTGCGCACCAGACTCTGCTGCTGGCTCAGCGGGCGGCTGGTATCGATCTCGATATCGCCGACCTTGATCCGGCCGCTGGTGGGCTCCTCAAGGAAATTCAGGCAGCGCAGGAACGTGGTCTTGCCCGAACCGCTGGGGCCGATGATGGCCACGACCTCGCCTTCCTTCACCTCAAGATCGATGCCCTTGAGCACCTCTTGACCCTTGAACTGCTTTGTCAGTTTTTCCACGACAATCATGGGGTCAGGACTCCTGGTCGTGCCGATTGGCCCGCTCTTCCAACTTGTTCTGCAGATGCGACAGCACCGTGGCCAGAATCCAGTAGATCAGCGCGGCGGCAAGATACATGGTGAAGACTTCGAAAGTCCGGGCGGTAATCAGTTGCGCCTGGCGGAACAGTTCCGGCACCTGAATGGTGGCGGCCAGTGCCGTGTCCTTGACCAGCGAAATGAAGCTGTTACCCAGTGGCGGCAGTGCCGTGCGCATGGCCTGCGGCAGAATGGCCCGGCGCAAGGTTTGCGCGCGGGTCATGCCGATGCTTGCGGCGGCTTCCCACTGGCCGCGCTCGATCGAACCGATTGCCGCACGGAGGATTTCACAGGCGTAGGCAGCCATGTTCAGCGAGAAGCCGATCAGCGCCGCTGGCAGTGGATCCAGTTCCAGACCCAATTGCGGCAAGCCGTAATAGATCACGAACAGTTGCACCAGCAACGGCGTGCCGCGAAAGAACGACACGTAGATGCGGGCAATCCAGCTCACCAGTTTGAAGCGCGACAGGCGCATCAAGGCCAAGCCGAAGCCCAGCAGCAAGCCGAAGAACATGCCGCCCAGACTGAGGATGACCGTGTAATACGCGCCCTTGAGCAGAAAGGGCGCGGAGTCCAGTGCGAGTTGGAAAGCTTCTTCCATTATTTGGTGACGTCAGCGTTGAAGTATTTCTTCGACAGCTTCTCAAGGGTACCGTCGGCACGCAGTTCGTCGAGAGCCTTGTTCACCGCAGCCAGCAGCTCAGGCTCGCCTTTGCGCAGGGCGATACCGGATTCCTGACGGGAGAACGCTTCACCGGCAGCCACGGTTTTCGGGGCTTTCTTGGCGTATTCAAGTGCAGCCAGACGGTCGATCAGGATGGCGTCGGTGCGGCCGTTGTTCAGGTCGGCGAACTTGGTCGGATCATCGTCGTAGGTACGCACGTCAGCGCCCGGCACGTTGGCGCGGACCCATTGTTCGTAGTTGGTGCCCAGGCCGACACCGACTTTCTTGCCGGACAGATCGGCGGCAGTCTTGATGTTCAACTTGGCTTCCTTGTCCTTCAGCACCAGCGCCTGAATCCCGGAAACGGTGTACGGCTCGGAGAAGTCATACTTCTTCTTGCGCTCGTCGGAGATGGTCACCTGGTTGACCACGACGTCGAGACGTTTGGATTCCAGTGCAGCGAGGATACCGTCCCACTTGGTCGGCTGAATCTTGGCTTTGACGCCGAGTTTCTGCGCCAGGGCTTCGGAGAGTTCGACTTCGAAACCGGACAGTTTGCCGTTCTCGTCAACGAAGCTGAACGGTGGATAAGTGCCTTCCAGGCCGACGTTGATGACGCCTTTGTCCTTGATCTGTTTCAGCTGCTCACCGGCGGTTGCCTGGCCGATCAGGCCGGCGCTCAGTGCAAGGCCCAGCGAACCTACCAGCAGATTGCGACGTAGTGCGGAAAAATTCATGACAAGCCCCTGTGTTTTCTTATGGAAGACGCTTAAGGAAGGTTGGCGAATCCGGGAATTGAACGACTGCGTTATCGTGCCCTAAAGCAGCTTATGCGTCTTGCCCGAAATTCGCCTGCGGCGAGACTATAAGATGTCTGCTTTAGACTTGAAAATACTTAATGATCTTTCTGTTATTCCAATTTCGAATATACATGATCAATTGTGGCGAGGGGATTTATCCCCGATGGGGCGCGAAGCGGCCCTCTCTTCTGACTTGAAGAGCAGGGGACTGCTGCGCAGTCCAACGGGGATAAATCCCCTCACCACAGAAATTCTTGCAGCAGGGAGGATCAGCTTGTCAGCGAATCCTTATAGGCAAACAACGCCGGCGCCCCACCGGTATGCAGGAAGATGATCGGGCCCTCGTCGAAACGCTGGCGGCCGATCCCGTCGAGCAACCCGGCCATGGCCTTGCCGGTGTATACCGGGTCGAGCAGCACCGCGTCCTGACTGGCCAACAGTTTCACCGCCGCCAGTGTCCCGGCATTCGGTTCGCCGTAACGCGGGCCGAAGTATTCGTCCCACAACACGACCTTGAAGTTCACTGGTAATTTCACACCCAGCAGCTCCGCCGTGCGTTCGGCCAGACCCTGCACTTTCGGGCGCTGATCTTCTTCGCTGCGCGAGACGGTCACGCCGATCACCGGCAACTGCGGCAGCGCTTCGCTCAAGGCCAGCGCCAGACCGCTGTGGGTCCCGGCGCTGCCCGAGGCCAGCACCACGGCGGCGAAATTCAGGCCGGTGTCCTTGATCTGTTCCGCCAGTTCCAGACCGGCACGTACGTAGCCCAATGCACCGAGGGCATTCGAGCCACCGATCGGCACCAGATACGGTTTTTTGCCATTGCTGCGCAGGCGCACAGCGAGTGCGGCGAGTTGTTCGTCGGCGTTATCGAGGTTGTCCACCAGCTCGACCTTGGTGTCGAACAGATCGAGCAGCAGGCGGTTGCCGTTGCCGGTGTAGTTGCTGTCGTCGGTGCCCAGCGGATTCTCCAGCAGCGCCACGCACCCCAGGCCGAGTTTGGCCGCCAGCGCGGCGGTCTGGCGCACGTGGTTCGATTGCAGGGCACCGGCGGTGATCAGCGTGTCGGCGCCCTGAGCGAGGGCATCGGCGGCGAGGTATTCAAGTTTGCGCAGCTTGTTGCCGCCCATGGCCAGCGGCGTCAGGTCATCGCGTTTGATGTACACATCGCGGCCCAGCCAGGCGGACAGACGTTCAAGTTTTTCCAGCGGCGTGGGTTGGCCGAGCAGGTCGAGACGGTTAAAGCGATCCAGCTGTTGTTTGATCATGAGTCCGTACTGGCGGAGAAAGATGACAGGACTATAGGCACGCCGTTTTACCGGGGCAACCGTGAATCGCTTATAGCCAAATGTGCTTAGTCCAGCACTATCGGTTCTTAATTCGCCCTCACGGGCATGCCGTAAAGTATTCGCCGTTGACGCGGCCAGACCGTCCGGCCGCCCGTGAGGAGTCTTTACCGTGAGCGAGCGTTCCAGCCATTGGCAATTGCAGACCATCGTCAGCCAACTGCGTACCGCGCGGGATCAGTGGCGTACCCAGAATGGCCGGGCCAGCGGCGAGCAGGGTGGTCGCGAGTTACCGTCCCGCGCGGCGATGGCCGAGATTCTCGAGGCGCTGTGTGGTGCGTTGTTCCCAATGCGGCTGGGGCCGGTGGATCTGCGTGAGGAGAGTGAGGACTTCTATGTCGGTCACACCCTCGATACCTCATTGAATGCCTTGCTGGCGCAGGCGCGGCTGGAGTTGCGTTATGTCGCGCGGCACAGCGCTCAAGGCGATGCTGACGTCGAAGCTCAGGCGATCCGCATCATTCAGGATTTCGCCCTGGCCTTGCCGGGCCTGCGCAGCCTGCTCGATACCGACGTGCTGGCCGCCTATCACGGCGATCCGGCGGCGCGCAGCGTCGATGAAGTGTTGCTGTGCTATCCGGGAATTCTGGCGGTGATTCACCATCGTCTGGCGCACCATTTGTACCGCGCCGGGTTGCCGTTACTCGCGCGAATCAGCGCGGAGATTGCGCATTCGGCCACCGGCATCGATATCCATCCAGGCGCGCAGATCGGCCGCAGCTTTTTCATTGATCACGGTACCGGTGTGGTGATCGGCGAGACCGCGATCATTGGCGAGCGGGTGCGGATCTATCAGGCCGTGACTTTGGGCGCCAAGCGCTTCCCGGCGGATGAAGACGGGCAGTTGCAGAAGGGCCATCCACGCCATCCGATTGTCGAGGACGACGTGGTGATTTATGCCGGCGCGACAATTCTGGGACGGATCACCATCGGCCAGGGTTCGACCATCGGCGGTAATGTGTGGCTGACGCGCAGCGTGCCGGCAGGGAGTAACCTGACTCAGGCCAATCTGCAGCATGATGACGGGACGCAGAAGTAAAACATCAAAAGCCACCCTCACCCCAGCCCTCTCCCCGGGGGAGAGGGAGCCGACGGAGGTGTCTGGCGCTATACATCGACCTGAAAAAAACAGTCGATTATGGATTCGGTACAGCAAGATCAGGTCAGCGAAATTCTCAAGCATCCCCCAATCAGTCCCCTCTCCCCCCGGGAGAGGGTTAGGGTGAGGGCGCTTTTGACTTTGATTTTTCCACTGAACGAATCCCCTCAAACCCGCGTCATACCCCTCCTTGGGCTATTGTAGGAAAACTACCGCCTGGCCCTGCGATTAGTCCTTACCACCCTATCCATGTTTAACTTGAACGTTCATTCAAGTTAAACCGGTGGTTCGCTGCCCGCTCACAACAGGAGGCTTGCCTTTGCTGAGTCCGATCATTTCAGCCACGTTTCAACCCCTCGAGGTGCACGTTTCATGAGTGCATCGTCTACCCCCGCCAGCGGTCTGGTGCGCATGAATCCGCCGGTGTTCTACTTCGCCGCGACGGTGATTCTGCTGTTTGGTCTGGTTGTCATCGCCATGCCGGAGCAGGCCGGCGCCTGGTTGCTGACTGCGCAAAACTGGGCGGCCAACACGGTCGGTTGGTACTACATGCTCGCGATGACCCTGTATCTGGTCTTCGTGGTGGTCACCGCGTTATCGGGCTACGGCAAGATAAAACTCGGTGCCGACCACGACGAACCCGAGTTCAGTTACCTGTCCTGGGCCGGCATGCTGTTCGCCGCCGGGATCAGTATCACGCTGTTTTTCTTTTGCGTGTCGGAGCCGCTGACGCACCTGGCCCAACCGCCGCAAGGCGAGGCCGGCACCGCCGATGCAGCGCGCCAGGCGATGCAGATTCTATTTCTGCACTGGGGCCTGCACGGCTGGGGCGTGTTCGCCTTCGTCGGCATGGCGCTGGCCTATTTCGCCTACCGGCATAACCTGCCGCTGGCCTTGCGTTCGGCGCTGTACCCGCTGATCGGCAAGCGCATCAACGGCCCTATCGGTTATGCGGTGGACGGCTTCGGCATCATCGCCACGGTGTTCGGTCTGGGCGCCGACATGGGCTTCGGCGTATTGCACCTCAATTCCGGTCTCGACTACCTGTTCGGCATCGCACACACCCAGTGGATTCAGGTCGGCCTGATCACGCTGATGATGGGCGCGGCGATCATCGTCGCCGTGTCGGGTGTGGACAAGGGTGTGCGGGTGATGTCCGACATCAACATGCTGCTGGCCTGTGCGCTGCTGCTGTTCGTATTGTTCGCCGGACCTACCCAGCACCTGCTCAACACCTTGATCCAGAACCTCGGCGATTACCTCGGCGCGTTGCCGATGAAGAGTTTCGACCTCTACGCCTACGACAAACCAAGCGACTGGCTCGGCGGCTGGACCGTGTTCTACTGGGCCTGGTGGATCGCATGGTCGCCGTTCGTGGGCCTGTTCATCGCGCGGATTTCCCGTGGTCGGACCATCCGCGAATTCGTCTTCGGCGTGCTGTTGATTCCGCTCGGTTTCACCCTGGCGTGGATGTCGATTTTCGGCAACAGCGCCATCGATCAGGTGCTCAACCACGGCATGTCGGCGCTGGGCATGTCGGCCCTCGACAATCCGTCGATGAGCCTTTACCTGCTGCTGGAAACCTACCCGTGGAGCAAGACTGTCATCGCGGTGACGGTGTTCATCAGCTTCGTGTTCTTCGTCACTTCCGCCGACTCCGGCACCGTGGTGCTTTCGACTCTGTCGGCCAAGGGCGGCAATCCGGACGAAGACGGGCCGAAATGGCTGCGAGTGTTCTGGGGCGCGATGACCGCGTTGATCACCAGTGCGCTGCTGTTCTCCGGCAGCATCGATGCGCTGAAATCGGCGGTGGTGCTGACCTCGTTGCCGTTCTCGATGATTTTGCTGCTGATGATGTGGGGCCTGCACAAGGCGTTCTATCTGGAGTCGCAGAAGCAGATCGCGCAACTGCATTCGCTGGCACCGGTCTCCGGTTCGCGGCGAGGCACGGGCGGCTGGCGCCAACGTCTCAGTCAGGCGGTGCACTTCCCGTCGCGGGACGAGGTGTACCGCTTCATGGATACCACGGTGCGCCCGGCGATTGAAGAAGTGACGGCGGTGTTCGTCGAGAAGGGCCTGAACGTGGTCACCCAGCCGGATCCGGCGCACGACAACATCAGCCTGGAAATCGGCCACGGTGAGCAGCATCCGTTCATCTACCAGGTGCAGATGCGCGGCTACTTCACGCCGTCGTTTGCTCGGGGTGGCATGGGGTCCAAGCAACTCAACAACCGCCGCTATTACCGCGCTGAAGTGCACTTGAGCGAGGGCAGTCAGGACTACGATCTGGTCGGCTACACCAAAGAGCAGATCATCAACGACATCCTCGACCAGTACGAACGCCACATGCAGTTCCTGCATCTGGTGCGTTGATCGGCAACTGAGCGCCGGGACGTCTCACGACTCGGCGCTCAGCACCATGAACAACACCATCGCCGCCATCGGCACCCCGAACACCGCACTGCCCACCGCGATCTCCGAACCCAGCGGCTGCCCGGCATGCACCACCCCCACCGCACCATTGATCACCGTCAACGCCAGCCACAGCGCGGCGAAGCTGTAGGCCAGGGTCTGCCGGCTGAAGCCAATGCGCTCGCCGATGTAGAGCATCAGGGCCAGCAGGGCCAGGCCGAAGAAGATGATGATTGCGGTGTGCATAGGCGTGCCTGCGGGTCATGCGGTGCTTGATCGGACGCTTTCGCGGGCAAGCCCGCTCCCACAGTGATCTCGGTCATTCACAGATTCTGTGTACAACCAAAATCCTGTGGGAGCGGGCTTGCCCGCGAAGGGGCCACCTCGGTGTTACTTGGAGCATAGCCAATCCAGCCTAGGCCATTTTGGTCAGGTGCTCTCGCGCTCGATCACATTGCACTGCAACAGATTCAGGCGCTGCACATCATCGCTCGGTAATACCCCAAGGCTTTCCAATACCCGCGTTGCCGCCAGCACGCCGATCTCCAGTGCCGGTGGTTTGATCGTGCTCAGGCTCGGCAGGAGCATCTCGGCGAACGGGTAATCGCCGAAGCCGAGCACGGCGCAGTCTTCGGGGATCTTGATGCCTGCGCGTTGCCCGGCTAGCAGGCCGCCGGCGGCGAGGTTGTCGTTGGCGAAGATGATCGCGTCGGGGCGGGGGGAGGCGTTCATCAGCGCTTCCATCGCTTGCTTGCCGGCTTCGAACGGCGCGCGGTCGGCGTCCGGGGCGAATACCCACGGCTGCAGTCCGAACTCGCGCACGGTGGCGGCGTAACCATCGCGGCGTTCCAGTGCGCTGAGGTCGCCGGGGGCACTGTTTTGCACGAAAGCGATACGGCGATAGCCTTTGCCGTGGAGATATTTTGCAGCCGTGACGCCGACTTCGTAGTGCGAAAAGCCGATCTGCATCGGCTCGCGATCCGGCTGGTAATCCCAAGTCTCGATCACCGGAATCTCTGCCTCGGCGATCATCTTTTCAGTGCCCGAACTGTGGAAGTGGCTGGTCAACACCAGCGCCGCCGGCGACCAGCCGAGAAATGCGCGCACGGCGTTTTCTTCCTGCTCGGTGCTGAAGTAACTCGACGCCAGCAGCAGTTGATAACCGTGGCGGCTGAGGGTGTCGCTGAAGCCCTGGATGGTGTTGGCAAAGATCGGCCCGGAGATGTTCGGAATCACCATGCCGACGATTTTCCCTCGCGCCGAGGCCAGGCCGCCGGCCACCAGATTCGGCACATAACCCAGCTCGGCGACTACTACTGCAATGCGCTCGCGGCGCTCCGGCGAGACGGTTTCCGGCTGATTGAAATAGCGCGACACGGTGATTGCCGAAACTCCCGCTTCGCGCGCCACCGCATTCAGAGTCACGCGTCCGGCGCCACGGCGTTTGCGGGGCTTTTCCTGGCTCAAGGCTTGATCCTTCTTAAAAACCAAAACGCATATAAAAGTAATTTTTCAGTATTGGACGCTCTATGCCGAGCTTGCCAATACTGGCGATGTTAGCGCTAACAAGGCGCATTGTCTGCTACTCGCTCGAGCGAATGCCCAAGACACCGATTCAGGCGCTGTCGTCGCAGAACGGCAGCGGTTCAGGGCCAATTTCGAGCGGGCAACCATGCACAACATTCCTGGGGCGACACACAAACTGGCGCAGTCGATTCGCGCCGCTGGCTGGATCTTTACCGGGCTGGCGGCGTTGCCACTGCCCACTGCGTTCGCCGCTGACAGCAGCGATCAAGAGCCGACCCTCAAGTCCGTCACGGTCACCGCCACCCGCCGCGAAGAGTCGTTGCAGAAGGTGCCGGTGGCGGTTTCGGTGATCGACGGCGAACAACTGGAGCGCGATAACCGCAATGGCGTGGCGAGCATCGTCCAGCAAGTGCCGTCGCTGAATTTCCGTACCGGTGCGTCGAACAAGGACACCTCGTTGTTCGTGCGTGGCGTCGGCACGATTTCCACCTCGCCCGGCGTCGAGCCAACGGTGGCCACGGTGATCGACGGCGTGGTCTATGCCCGCCCCGGTCAATCAACCCTAGACCTGCTGGATCTGGAGCGCGTCGAAGTACTGCGCGGCCCGCAGGGCACGCTGTTCGGCAAGAATGCCTCGGCCGGTGTGCTCAACATCACCAGCAAGGCGCCGACCAACGAGACCCACGGTTACATCGACCAGTCGTACTACAGCGGCAATGAAAGCCGCACCCGCTTCGGCATTGGTGGCAGCCTGATTCCGGATACGTTGAAGGGCTCGATCAGCACCCTGGTCAGCAGCTACGACGGCAACGTCGACAACAAATACAACGGCCAGGAGGTCAACGGCTACAACCATCGCGGCGTGCGCGGCAAGCTTGAATTCACCCCGAATGACGACGTCACCTTCACCCTGATCGCCGACTACATGCAGTCCCACGACGACGGTCCCAACGGCGTCGTCAGCAAGTCGTTGACCCCGGCCTTCGCCAACGCGCTGAGCCCGGTCTATGCGAGCAACCACAACCGCGACATCAACACCGATACCCGCAGCCATGTCGAGGACACCAACAAGGGCCTGTCCGGCCAGCTCGACTGGCAACTGGGCGATTACACACTGACCTCGATCACCGCGTGGCGCGGCTGGGACAACACCCAATATCAGGATGGCGATCGGCTGAGCACGATCACTGCAGCGTTCCCCGGCACCGCCGACAAGGGCGAGCTGGCCTTCGACCAGTACTCGCAAGAGCTGCGCCTGGCCTCGCCGAAAGGTGAGTTCCTTGAATATGTTGGCGGCCTGTTCTACATGCACGGCAAGGATGACGAGACCTATCAGCGCACCTTGACCACCACCACACGCACCGACCGTGGCGTCGCCGATTACAGCACCACCAGCGACAGCTACGCCGCGTTCGGCGAAGCCACGCTGAACTTCACCTCGGACTTGCGTGGCATCGCCGGCCTGCGCTACACCCACGATGATCTGGAATACGATCACCGCCGCATCTCGACCTCGGCGACCACGGTCAGCGGCATTCAACCGGCCACCAGCAGTTCCGGTTCGGTGGACGAGGACGGCTGGTCCGGCCGGCTCGGCGTGCAGTACGACCTCAGCGATGCGGTCACCACGTATCTGACCTATTCGCGCGGCTACAAAGGCCCGGCCTACAACGTGTTCTTCAACATGCAGCCGCGTGACACCGAAGCGCTGAAGCCGGAGACCTCGAATACTTGGGAGGCGGGGATCAAGGCCACCAGCTGGAACAACCGGCTGACCACCAACCTCGCGGTGTTCCACAGCGATTACGACAACTATCAGGCGAACTTTTTCGACACCGTTGCCGGGCAAGTGGTGACGCGCCTGATCAACGCCGGCAGCGTCAGCACCGAAGGCGTCGAACTCGATTACGCCTTGCAGGTGACCCAGCAACTGAAGTTCTCCGGGGCGCTGGCCTACACCCGCGCGCGCATCGACCAATTCAGCTGCCCGGCGGGCGCTGCAGCCTCGTGCAACGTCAATGGCAAGCCATTGCCGTTCAGCCCGGACTGGAAAAGCTACGTGCGTGCCGACTACACCATCCCGCTGGACAACGGCCTCGATATCGAACTCGGCACCGACTATAGCTGGCAGAGCGAGGTGCAGTACGACATCAGCCAGAACGCCGATACCAAGCAGGGCGCCTACGGCATCTGGAATGCCAGTGTGGCGCTGGCCGATTACAGCAACGGCTGGCGCGTGGCGCTGCTGGGAAAGAACCTCGCCGACAAGTCCTACTCACCGTTGCTGGCCAGCGGCGGCAACTACATCTATCGCGCTGTGCCACGGGATGACGAGCGCTACTTCGGCGTGCAACTGCGCAAGGATTTCTGAGATGAGCAGACAGTTGAAACTCGGCGCGTTTCTCATGGCCACCGGGCACCACGTCGCCGCGTGGCGGCACCCGCAGGTACCGGCCAATGCCGGGCTGGATTTCGCCCACTACAAGCGTCTGGCGCAGATTGCCGAGGCAGCGAAATTCGACACGCTGTTCGTCGCCGACAGTGTGGCCGCGCCGACGCAGGACATCGCCAGCCGCATGGCGCGCTCGGATCACTTCGAACCGCTGACCTTGCTCTCTGCCCTGAGCGCGGTGACCGAGCGCATCGGCCTGATCGCCACGGCGACCACCAGCTACAACGAGCCGTACCACGTGGCGCGCAAATTCGCTTCACTCGATCATCTGTCGGGTGGCCGCGCCGGGTGGAACCTGGTGACCTCGGACAACGCCGCCGAAGCGCTGAATTTCGGTCGCGACGAGCACATCGGCCACGCCGAACGCTACAGCCGCGCCCGCGAGTTTCATCAGGTGGTCACCGGGCTGTGGGACAGCTGGGAGGACGATGCCTTTGTCCGCGACAAGGCCAGCGGCGCGTACTACGACCCGTCGAAGCTGCACGTGCTGGATCACGTCAGCGAGCACTTTCGGGTCAAGGGCCCGCTGAACGTCGCACGCTCGCCGCAGGGACAACCGGTGATCGTGCAGGCCGGCTCGTCCGAAACCGGGCGTGAGCTGGCGGCACAGACCGCTGAGGTGGTGTTCACCGCGCAGACTTCGCTATCGGGCGCGCAGGCGTTCTACGCCGACCTCAAGGGCCGCTTGGCCAAGTACGGGCGCAGTGCCGACTCGCTGAAAATCATGCCCGGGGTGTTTGTCGTCGTCGGGCAGACAGAAACCGAAGCGCAGGAAAAATGTGAAACGTTTCAGCAATTGATCGAACCGGAGGTTGGCGTGGCGTTGCTTGGGCGTATGCTGGGCAACTTCGACTTGTCGAAGTACCCGCTGGACGGCCCGCTGCCAGAGTTGCCATTGACCGACAGCGGTCAGCAGAGCCGGCAGAAATTGCTGACTGAACTGGCGGGGCGGGAGAATCTGACCCTCGCCGAATTGGGCCGCAGGATTGCCGGTGGGCGCGGGCATTACAGCCTGGTCGGCACACCGGAGCAGATCGCTGATCGCTTGCAGGAGTGGTTCGAACAGGGCGCGGCGGATGGCTTCAACGTGCTGGTACCGCACTTGCCGGGCGGGCTCGAAGACTTCGCCCACGGCGTGGTCCCGGAACTGCAGCGGCGCGGGCTGTTCAGAACCGAGTATGAGGGCCGGACCTTGCGCGAAAACCTGGGCCTCGCCCGACCGCAAAACAGATTTGTGTAAACACCCTGTGGTGAGGGGATTTATCCCCGATGGGTGCCGAAAGCCACCCCTAAATCTGCATTCAAATTCGCGATTTTTTTTGGGACGGCTACGCCGTCCATCGGGGATAAATCCCCTCACCACAAAGTTGAAATTCACCCTCAATTTGCTGTTAATCAAACAAGAGAGGATTCGATGACTTACACCGCTGCCGAAAACCGCTACGACTCCATTCCTTACCGCCGCGTCGGCCGCAGCGGTCTGGTGTTGCCGGCGCTGTCGCTGGGCCTGTGGCACAACTTCGGCGACAGCACGCCGATCGACACCCAGCGCGCCCTGCTGCGCACCGCGTTCGACCTGGGGATCAACCACTTCGACCTGGCCAACAATTACGGCCCGCCGTACGGCAGCGCCGAGATCAATTTCGGTCGCCTGCTGCGCGAAGACTTCAAGCAGTACCGCGATGAGCTGATCATTTCGAGCAAGGCCGGTTGGGATATGTGGCCCGGCCCGTACGGTCAGGGCGGCGGCTCGCGCAAATACGTGCTGGCCAGCCTCGACCAGAGCCTGCAGCGTCTCGGTCTGGACTATGTGGATATCTTCTACTCGCACCGCTTCGACCCGGACACTCCGCTGGAAGAAACCGCCAGCGCCCTCGCCACCGCCGTGCAACAGGGCAAGGCGCTGTACATCGGCATCTCGTCGTACTCCGGGGTGAAAACCCGCGAGATCGCTGCGCTGCTCAAGGAATGGAAAGTGCCGCTGCTGATTCATCAGCCGGCGTACAACCTGCTCAATCGCTGGGTGGAGAAAGACCTGCTCGACACCACCGACGAGCTCGGCACTGGCGTGATCGCCTTCACTCCGCTGGCGCAAGGTCTGCTGACCGACAAGTACCTCAACGGCGTGCCGGCGGATGCGCGGGTCAATCGCCCAGGTGGCGGTTCGCTGCAGGCTTCGCACCTGTCCGAGGCCAACATCGCGCATGTGCGCGCGTTGAACGAGATCGCCAAACGTCGCGGCCAGAGCCTGGCGCAACTGGCACTGGCCTGGACCCTGCGTGATCCGCGAGTGACCTCGGTGCTGATCGGCGCGAGCCGGCCGGAGCAGATCGTCGAGAACGTCGGGGCGTTGAAGAATCTGAGTTTCAGTGCTGAGGAACTGGCGGAGATCGACCGGTTTGCCCAGGAGGGCGGGATCAATCTTTGGGAGAAGCCTTCGACGGCGGAGTGAGTCACCCTCACCCCAGCCCTCTCCCGGAGGGAGAGGGAGCCGACCGAGGTGTCTTGCGTCGTAAATCGACATGAGAAACCGGGTCGATTATGGATTCAGCACAGATTGATCAGGTTGGCGTACTTCTGATGCATCCCCCAATCAGTCCCCTCTCCCTCCGGGAGAGGGTTAGGGTGAGGGGCTTTTGATTCTGCTCTGGGCTTCAACGCTCAGCGAAAAAACGGCACATCCCCCAACACCGTAGCCCGCTGCATCACCCGTCGTGCCGGACGGTAATCATCCACCGCGTAATGTTGGGTCACGCGGTTGTCCCAGAATGCGATGTCGTCCTGCTGCCAGCGCCAGCGAATGGTGAATTCCGGCCGCGTTGCATGAGCGAACAGGAATTTCAGAATCGCTTCGCTCTCGGTGTCCGACAGTTCGTTGATCTTCGAGGTGAAGCCTTCGTTGACGAACAACGAGCGGCGTCCGCTTACTGGGTGAGTGCGGATCACCGGGTGTGACAACGGTGGGTTCTTGCGTCGTGCCTCTTCCCACTGTGCCAGTGCTTGCGGCGTGTTGCCGTAGCGCTCCAGCGGAAACGAGCGAGTGAAATCGTGAGTTGCAGTCAACCCTTCGAGCAAGGTTTTCATCGGCGCCGACAGTGCTTCGTAGGCGGCAATCCCGCTGGCCCACAACGTATCGCCGCCGAACTCTGGCAGCAGTTTGGCGCTGAGCACTGCGCCCATCGCCGGCGTTGGCAGGAAGGTCACGTCGGTGTGCCAGATCGCGTTGTCACGGACATCGGTGACCGCGGTGTCGAGGATCAGCACTTCGGGCTGCTCCGGCACGTTCGGGTAAATCGGATGGATGTGCAGGTCGCCGAAGTACGCGGCGAAACGTGCCTGTTGCGAAGGCTCGATCGGCTGGTTGCGGAAGAACAGCACCTGGTACTTGAGCAGCGCCTGCTCGATGGCGTCGCGCTGTTCCAGGTTCAACGGCTGGCTGACGTCGACGCCGCTGATCTGCGCGCCGAGGGCCGAGCTTAATGGGGTGATGGTCAGGCTGCTCATGGTGGGTCTCTGGAATTCGGGTTTTGAGCTTTTGGTGGGAGCGGGCTTGCTCCGGGCGGCGTTCCGACGAATGCGGTGTGTCAGAAGACATTTCTGTGACTGATACACCGCATTCGCGAGCAAGCCCGCTCCCACAGGTTTTGGATGGCAAGTATTCAATGCGCCTGGCCGTGCCACGGCACCAGTTTGCGCTGCAGGGCACGCAGGCCCATTTCCATGGCGAAGGCGATCAGGGCGATCACCAGAATCCCCAGCACCACCACATCGGTGACCAGAAATTGCGCAGCCGACTGCACCATGAACCCCAAACCGCTGGTGGCGGCGATCAGTTCGGCGGCGACCAGGGTCGACCAGCCAACACCCAGACCAATGCGCACACCAGTGAGAATGTCCGGCAGGGCGCTGGGCAAAATCACATGGCGGATCAGTTGTGCGCGAGTGGCACCGAGCGACTGCGCAGCGCGCAATTTCGCCGGGTCAACGGTGCGCACGCCGGTCGCGGTAGCGATGGCGATCGGCGCGAAAATCGCCAAGTAGATCAGCAGCACTTTCGACAACTCGCCGATGCCACACCAGATCACGATCAGCGGCAGATAAGCCAATGGCGGAATCGGCCGGTAGAACTCGATCAACGGATCAAGCACACCACGGGCAATACGGTTGGCGCCGATGGCGATGCCCACCGGCACCGCGGTCAAAATCGCGAAACCGAGGCCCAGACCGATGCGGCTCAGGCTCGCGCCCAGGTGCTGCCACAGAGTTGAATCCATGTAACCGGTGGTCGCCAGCAACCAGCCTTTTTGCAGCACGGCGGACGGTGGCGGCAGGAACAGCGGTTCGATCAAACCGGTGGCAGTCACGGCCCACCAGATCACCAGCAAGGCGAACAGGGTCAGCAGGCTGATCCACCGCGTACTGAGGTTGCGGCGCTGCGGTATCGCCACCGATGGGGTTTTCACTACCGGGGCGGAAACGTCGTAACTGCTCATGCGCGCTCCTGCCGTTGTACGGCGCTGCGTTGCGAGAACACTTTGCTCAGCACGTGCTCGCGGGTTTCGATAAAACGCGGGTCGGATTTGATCGCCCGCGCCGACTCACCGGCAGCGTAGCGTTGACCGAAATCCAGCTGCAGACGCTCGACGATCTGCCCCGGATTCGGCGCCAGCAGAATCAGGTCGGTGGCGAGGAATACCGCTTCTTCGATGTCGTGGGTAATCAGGAACACCGGTTTTGCAGTGCGCTGCCAGACTTGCAGCAACAGCTCCTGCATCTGCTCGCGGGTGAATGCGTCGAGGGCGCCGAAAGGTTCGTCCATCAGCAGCACGCGCGGGTCGGCGGCGAGGGCGCGGGCCAGGCCGACGCGCTGTTTCTGGCCTCCGGAGAGTTGCCAGATGCGGCGGCTTTCGAACCCCGAGAGATCAACCAGTGCGAGCATTTCCCGGGCGATCTTTTCACGTTTGTCTTTGGCGACACCCGCCAGCTCCAGACCGAAAGCCACGTTAGCCAACACATCCTGCCAGGGCAGCAGGGCGTCATCCTGAAACACCACGCCACGTTCGGCGCTCGGGCCTTTGACCGGCACGCCGTCGAGGGTGATGCGCCCGGCGCTGGGTTCGACGAAGCCGGCAATCAGGTTCAACAGCGAAGTCTTGCCACTGCCGGACGGGCCGAGGGCGACCAGCAATTGCTGAGGCCCGAGGGTCAGGGAAATGTCCGCCAGCACCGGTTCCGGGCTGCCCGGGTACTGTGCGCTGATGCGCTCCAGCTGTAGCAAGGCCATCGCAGTCCACTCCCGATCAATTGGTGATGTATTTGGCGCTGACGTACGGCGCGTAGTCCGGCAGTACGGCTTCGACCTTGCCTTGCTCCTTGAGGAACACGGCGGTGTCGGTAATGGCTTTGGTGGTCGGCGCGCCGAGTGTGATCACCTGATCAGCCGCCAGCGGGTAGACGTTGCCTTGCAGCAGCAATGGAATGTCGCTGGCCTTGGCGCCGGAGAGCTTCACCAGCTTGTCGACGTGGGACTGATCGGCGAGCCAGGCTTTGGGAGCCTTGCGGTAATCGGCGTAGGCGTCGAGGGTGACCTTGGCGAACGCGGTGACGATTTCCGGGTGTTTCTCGGCGAAGTCTTTGCGCACGATCCACGCATCGAAGGTCGGCGCGCCGAACTTGGCCAGTTCGCCGGAAGTGATCAGCACTTTACCGTTTTCCTTGGCCACACCGAGCGCCGGATCCCACACGTAAGTGGCGTCGATATCACCGCGTTTCCACGCGGCGATGATCGCTGGCGGGGCGAGGTTGAGCACGGTGACTTTCGACGGATCGATGTTCCAGTGCTTCAGCGCGGCGAGCAGGCTGTAGTGACCGGTGGACACGAACGGCACGGCGATTTTCTTGCCGACCAGATCCTGCGGGGTCTTGATCCCGGAACCGTCGCGAGCGACCAGTGCTTCAGCGGCGCCGATCTGGGTGGCGATGAGGAAGGTTTCCACCGGAACCTTGCGGGTGATGGCGGCGGTCAACGGGCTGGAACCGAGGTAGCCAATCTGCACGTCACCGGAAGCGATGGCAGCGATGATGTCGGCGCCGTTATCGAACTTGCGCCAGCTGATGTCGGCCTTGGTGGCTTTTTCGTAGGCGCCATCGGCCTGGGCGACTTTCGCCGGGTCGACGGTGGTCTGGTAGGCGACGGTAAGGTCGGCGGCCTGCGCCAGAAAGCTCGCAGCAGCCAACGAGGCCACGGCCAGCAGGCGAAGCGGGAAATTCAGTTTCATGGGGGAGTGCTCCAAATCAGGCGACCGACGATCGGCGTGAAAGGAGACTAAATGATCTAAGAATCTAAAAATAAATAACTTTTTAGACTTAGCTTATGAGCGGAAAAATCTAAGGCGTGAGGGATTGTGGATACTTCGGATCTTGTGTCAGACGTTAGGTCTTTACCCCCTCACCCCAACCCTCTCCCCCAAGGGGGCGAGGGGGAAAGGGAGCCGATCTTTATGCTTTTCAAGGCCTGAGTTCGGCTGGATATTTCAGGTCGGCGTCAATCTCAAGAGCACCTGAATCAGTCCCCTCTCCCTCCGGGAGAGGGTTAGGGTGAGGGGCTTTTAATTACTGATCGCCAGAATGCTCGCCTGATACGACCCGACAAACACATCGAAATCGCCAACCTCGTTCTGCTCCAGCTCAGCCTGTTGCGCCAGCGACGAACGCGCCAGCTCTTCAAACTTCGCCTGTTCATCAGCAGCCAATGGCTCGCTGCGGAAGAACTCGGCATGCGCCTGACTCTGGCGCAGGGAGAATTGCGCGAAGCTTTCCTTGTGCTCGGCCATGGTCGCCAGCACTTGGGCCGATGGGGTCAGGGACGAATCCTTGACCTTGGCCAGTTGCGCGTCGAGCGCCTTGCTGTGTGCGTCGCCGCCATGGCTCTGATCGAGCAGGGCCGCCAGCGGTGCGATTTTTTCCAGCAGCTCGGCTGCCCAAACCTTCAATTCGACCGCTTCACCGTCACGCTGCAATTGCAGGCCCGGACGGCGACCTTCCTTGACCACGCTGAGGAAGTTCGAAGTGGCATTTCCGCACGAAGTGTTGGTCAGCAGCGGACTGTCGTTCAGCGCGCAATACAGCAGGAACGCGTCGAGGAAGCGCGATTCGGTGACGTCGATGCCCATCGGCAGGAACGGGTTGATATCCAGGCAACGCACTTCGACGTACTGAATGCCCCGGGCCATCAGGGCCTGGATCGGCCGCTCGCCGGTGTAGGTCACGCGTTTCGGGCGGATGTTGGAGTAGTACTCGTTTTCGATCTGCAGGATGTTGGTGTTGAGCTGTACCCACTCGCCATCCTGGTGCGTGCCGACTTCCACGTACGGCGGGTATGGCGTGGCCACGGCCTTGCGCAGGCTGTCGGTGTAGCTCGCCAGATCGTTGTAGCACGGCGTCAGGCCGGCCTGGGCGTTGCTCTGGTAACCGAGGTCGCTCATGCGCAGGCTGGTGGCGTACGGCAGATACAAAGTATCCGGATCGAGCTGTTCCAGTTGATGCGAGCGCCCACGGAGGAAACCGGCATCCAGCGCCGGCGAAGCCCCGAACAGGTACATCAGCAGCCAGCTGTAGCGGCGGAAGTTACGGATCAGCGCGATGTACGACGACGACTGGAAATCGCGGTCGGTGCCGACGTAACCCTCGGCTTCGCGCAGCAGCGGCCAGAGCTTTTCCGGCAGGGAAAAGTTGTAGTGAATCCCGGCGATGCACTGCATGGTCTTGCCGTACCGCAGGGCCAGGCCCTTGCGGTAGACGTACTTGAGCTGACCGATGTTGGAGGTGCCGTAATAGGCGATCGGGATGTCTTCCTCGGCCGGCAACGGGCACGGCATCGATGGACTCCACAGGTACTCGTTGCCGAGCTTGCTGTAGGCAAAGCGATGAATCTTGTCCAGGCTCGCCAGCGTATCGGCCGGATCGGGCAGGGCGGGGGTGATGAATTCCAGCAGCGACTCGGAATAGTCGGTGGTGATCTGTTCATTGGTCAGCGCGGAACCCAAGGCTTCCGGGTGCGGCGTTTGCGCCAGACGACCTTCACTGGTCACGCGCAGGCATTCACGTTCGATACCGTGGAGGCACTGTTCGAGCAGAGAGAGGTTGGCGCGCTCGCCGAGCAGAGCCAGGCGGCGGTTGAGAAGTTCGCTCAATTTGGATTCCTTCACGCGTCAGTCGCCCCAATATGGGGGTGGGCAGGACGGTCTACAAGGGTGAAGTTGAAACTGGCGTTTTCGCCTGGTTTTTTGGGCTCACGAAGCCCCTTTCGAACCGCCGACTTCAATCCCTGAATCTGGCAGATGCACGCGAAGATTATGCGGTCCCTGTGGGAGCGGGCTTGCTCGCGAATGCGGTGTATCAGTCACTGCCATGCACACTGACACGCCCCCTTCGCGAGCAAGCCCGCTCTCACAGAAAAGCTCGACGCTGCGATCACAGCGCCGAAATTAACTCAAAATGATGAACAACATCTACAGGACAGCGAACGTGCCTTGCGCTTTTGCGACCAGTTTGTCGCCCTGCATCACGTCGGCCTCGACCACCAGCGTGCGGCGGCCCGGGTGGATGACCCGCGCCGTGCACAGCACCTCACCGTCGGATACGGCGCGGATGTAGTTGATCTTGCACTCGATGGTCGCGCTCTGCTGATCGAAGCCGTGGGTGCTGGAACAGGCCAGCCCCATGGCGATATCGACCAGACTGAACAGCGCGCCACCGTGCAACTTGCCGCCGCGATTGCGCAGTTGTGGTTCCAGCACCAGGACGACTTGCGCCACCCCGGTTTCCAGGCTGTGCAGGCGGCAGCCCAACAGCTTGAAAAACGCGCTCTCGACGAGCCCGGCCGGAACTTCCATCAGCGTTTCTTCAACTGCTTGGCGTTGGCGAACAGCGAAGCCATGGCGTTGTTCACCGGTGCGGCTGTGGCCGTTTCCTTGCGTGGCGCGTTGTTGGACGACTGGCGCGGTGCCGAGCCCGGACGCGAACCACGGGCACCGTCGATTTTCTCGCCCGGGGTGTCGCTCATGCGCATCGACAGGCCGACGCGTTTGCGCGGGATGTCGACTTCCATGACCTTCACTTTCACCACGTCACCGGCCTTCACCGCTTCGCGTGGGTCTTTGATGAACTTCTCCGACAACGCCGAGATGTGCACCAGGCCGTCCTGATGCACGCCGATGTCGACGAACGCGCCGAACGCGGTCACGTTGGTGACGACGCCTTCGAGGATCATCCCCAGTTGCAGGTCTTTCAGGTCTTCGACGCCTTCCTGGAACTCGGCGGTCTTGAACTCCGGACGCGGGTCGCGACCCGGTTTTTCCAGTTCTTGCAGAATGTCGGTGACGGTGGGCAGACCGAAGGTCTCGTCGGTGAACTTCTTCGGGTCCAGACGCTTGAGGAACGCGGCGTCGCCGATCAGCGAGCGAATGTCGCGGTCGGTTTCAGCGGCGATGCGCTGTACCAGCGGATAGGCTTCAGGGTGAACAGCGGAAGAATCCAGCGGGTTGTCGCCATTCATCACGCGCAGGAAGCCTGCGGCCTGTTCGAAAGTTTTCTCGCCCAGACGCGCGACTTTCTTCAGCGCCGCACGGGTCTTGAACGCACCGTGCTCGTCACGGTGAGCGACGATGTTCTGCGCCAAAGTCGCGTTGAGGCCGGAGATCCGCGCCAGCAAGGCCACCGAGGCGGTGTTTACATCGACGCCGACGGCGTTTACGCAGTCCTCGACCACCGCATCCAGACCACGCGCCAGTTTCAGCTGCGACACGTCGTGCTGGTACTGGCCGACACCGATGGATTTCGGATCGATCTTCACCAGTTCGGCCAGTGGATCCTGCAAGCGGCGAGCAATCGACACCGCGCCTCGGATCGACACGTCCAGGTCCGGGAATTCCTTGGCCGCCAGTTCCGACGCCGAGTACACCGAGGCGCCGGCCTCGGAGACCATGACCTTGGTCATCTTCATCGCTGGATACTTTTTGATCAGCTCGATTGCCAGTTTGTCGGTTTCGCGGCTGGCGGTGCCGTTGCCGATGGCGATCAGGTCAACCGAGTGCTTGGCGCACAGAGCGGCCAGAATGGCGATGGTCTGGTCCCACTTGTTGTGCGGCACGTGCGGGTAAACCGTGGCGTGATCGAGCAGCTTGCCGGTGGAGTCGACTACCGCGACTTTGCAGCCGGTACGCAGGCCCGGGTCGAGGCCCAGGGTGGCGCGCGGGCCGGCCGGCGCGGCCAGCAGCAGGTCGTGCAGGTTGTGGGCGAAGACGTTGATCGCCTCGGTTTCGGCACCGTCGCGCAGCTCGCCGAGCAGGTCGGTTTCGAGGTGGGTGTAGAGCTTGACCTTCCAGGTCCAGCGCACCACTTCACCGAGCCATTTGTCGGCGGGGCGGTTCTGGTTCTGGATGCCGAATTGCTGGCCGATCATGCCTTCGCACGGGTGCATGGTGCCCGGCAGTTCGTCGCCGACTTTCAGCGCGGAGCTGAGGATGCCTTCGTTGCGGCCACGGAAAATCGCGAGTGCGCGGTGCGACGGCATGCTTTTCAGCGGCTCGTCGTGTTCAAAGTAATCGCGGAACTTCGCGCCTTCTTCTTCCTTGCCGGCGATCACGCGGGCGCTGATGGTCGCTTCCTGCTTGAGGAAGTTGCGCAGCTTTTCCAGCAGGCTGGCGTCTTCGGCGAAACGCTCCATCAGGATGTACTTGGCGCCTTCCAGCGCAGCTTTCACATCGGCTACGCCTTTCTCGGCGTCGACGAAGCGTGCGGCTTCGGTTTCTGGCGTCAGGCTCGGGTCGTTGAACAGGCCATCGGCCAACTCGCCGAGGCCGGCTTCCAGGGCAATCTGGCCCTTGGTGCGGCGCTTCTGCTTGTACGGCAGGTACAAGTCTTCGAGGCGGGTCTTGGTGTCGGCGAGCTTGATGTCGCGTTCGAGGGCAGGGGTGAGTTTGCCCTGCTCCTGGATGCTGGCGAGGATACTGATGCGCCGTTCGTCGAGTTCTCGCAGGTAGCGCAGACGCTCTTCCAGATGACGCAACTGGGTGTCATCGAGGCTGCCGGTGACTTCTTTCCGGTAACGGGCGATGAAGGGAACGGTAGAGCCTTCATCGAGTAGCGCGACGGCCGCTTCGACCTGTTGCGGGCGTACGCCGAGTTCCTCGGCGATGCGGCTGTTGATGCTGTCCATAAAACCACCTGACATATTGTGAAAGCAGGCTCGCAGGCACGGAAATAAAGGCCCGGAGTCTGGTTGAGCGGCTAGAAAATTGCCGCTGCCTGGGTCAAAAGGCACCCCATTGACCCGTGAAATCGAATAATTACTGCGCAGGCCCGGAAAATATCGCGGCCACCTGCGGTAACGATTCAGACGTTGCCTGGCACAAAACGCCGCGCATTATAACCAGCGTTCTGTCATTCGGGGGTGTAGCAGTCTGTAGGTAGAAACCCCGGTTTTCTGGCAGTGAAGGAAAAATCTGCTAACAATGCACACGGTGCGTATAACGGCAGCTACGCCATAATGCGCGCCGAGCTAAAAGGAGCATCCAATGAGCAGCACTGCAAACAATGCTGAAGGCGAAAAAATTCTAATTGTTGACGACGATCCGGGGCTGAGCAGCCTGCTGGAACGTTTCTTCGTCAGCAAGGGCTACCGTGCCCGTGCCGTACCGAACACCGAGCAAATGGACCGTCTGCTGTCGCGTGAAGTGTTCAATCTGGTCGTCCTCGACCTGATGCTGCCGGGCGAAGACGGCCTGACCGCATGCCGTCGCCTGCGGGCGGCGAATAATCAGATTCCGATCATCATGCTCACCGCCAAGGGCGATGAGATGAGCCGCATCAAGGGCCTGGAACTGGGCGCCGATGACTATCTGGCCAAGCCGTTCAACCCGGACGAGCTGATGGCGCGGGTCAAAGCGGTTCTGCGTCGTCAGGCCGCACCGGTGCCGGGCGCGCCGGGCAGCGAAGACGAAAACGTCACCTTCGGTGATTACGTGCTGTCGCTGGCGACCCGCGAGCTGAAACGTGGCGAAGAAGTGCACATGCTCACCACCGGTGAGTTTGCGGTACTCAAGGCGCTGGTAATGAACGCGCGTCAGCCGCTGACCCGCGACAAACTGATGAACCTGGCCCGTGGTCGCGAGTGGGATGCCCTGGAGCGTTCCATCGACGTGCAGATTTCCCGTCTGCGCCGGATGATCGAACCGGATCCGTCGAAACCGCGCTACATCCAGACGGTCTGGGGCGTGGGCTACGTGTTCGTACCGGATGGCGCCGCCACCAAGTGATCGGCGATTTGTAGGAGCGGGTCTGCGCAGATCGGGTTGATCGACCCTCTACGCAGACTCGCAATCCGCAATATGCGAGCATGGCTCGCTCCTGCAAGTGTGTAACGGTTATCGATGAAAACCCCCGTCTGGTTCCCCCAAAGTTTTTTCTCCCGCACCCTGTGGCTGGTGCTCATCGTCGTGCTGTTTTCCAAGGCGCTGACCCTGGTTTATCTGTTGATGAACGAGGACGTGCTGGTGGATCGCCAATACAGCCACGGCGTCGCCCTGACGCTGCGCGCCTATTGGGCGGCCGATGAAGAAAATCGCGCAAAGATTGCCGATGCCGCAACCCTGATCCGGGTAGTCGGCGCCGGTGTACCGGAGGGCGAACAACACTGGCCTTACAGTGAAATCTATCAGCGGCAGATGCAGGCGGAGCTGGGCGCCGACACCGAAGTGCGTTTGCGCATGCACTCGCCGCCGGCGCTGTGGGTGCGTGCGCCAAGCCTCGGCGACGGTTGGCTGAAAGTGCCGCTGTACCCGCATCCGCTGCGCGGGCAGAAAATCTGGAACGTACTCGGCTGGTTCCTCGCCATCGGCTTGCTGTCCACCGCCTCGGCGTGGATTTTCGTCAGCCAGCTCAACCAGCCATTGAAACGTCTGGTATATGCCGCGCGGCAACTCGGTCAGGGTCGCAGCGTGCGCCTGCCGATCAGCGATACGCCCAGCGAGATGACCGAGGTGTATCGCGCCTTCAACCAGATGGCCGAAGACGTCGAGCAGGCCGGCCGTGAACGTGAGCTGATGCTGGCGGGGGTCTCCCATGATTTGCGCACGCCGCTGACCCGCTTGCGTCTGTCGCTGGAGCTGATGGGTGATCGCAACGATCTGACCGATGACATGGTGCGCGACATCGAAGACATGGACGCGATTCTCGATCAGTTCCTCGCGTTCATTCGCGACGGTCGTGACGAGTCGGTGGAGGAAGTGGACCTGAGCGATCTGGTGCGTGAGGTGGCCGCGCCGTACAACCAGAGCGAAGAGAAGGTGCGCTTGCGCCTGGAGCCGATCCAGCCGTTTCCGCTGCGTCGAGTGTCGATGAAACGCCTGCTGAACAACCTGATCGGCAACGCCCTGAACCATGCCGGTAGCGGCGTCGAGGTCGCGGCTTATGTGTCCGGTGACACCAGCGCGCCGTACGTGGTGTTGAGCGTGATGGACCGGGGGGCGGGGATCGATCCGTCGGAGCTTGAGGCGATCTTCAACCCGTTCACCCGTGGCGACCGTGCCCGGGGCGGGAAGGGTACCGGGCTGGGGTTGGCGATCGTGAAGCGGATTGCTTCGATGCATGGCGGCAATGTCGAGCTGCGCAACCGCTCCGGAGGCGGACTGGAAGCGCGGGTGCGGTTGCCATTGGGGTTGATGTTGCCGCGCGATGCGGTCTGACGATCGGGATATTCAGCGGGGCTGATGGCCCCTTCGCGAGCAAGCCCGCTCCCACAGGGGGAACGCATTCCAAAATGTGGGAGCGGGCTTGCTCGCGAAGGCGGCCTGTCAGCCGCCATATTTCCAACGGATCAACCTTTGCCTTTGGTCCGGGTCATGTTCGGCCCGCCATTCTTCTCAAGGTGTTCGATGATGATCCCCGCCACGTTCTTGCCGGTGGTGGTCTCGATCCCTTCCAGGCCCGGCGACGAGTTCACTTCCATCACCAGCGGCCCGTGGTTCGAACGCAGGATATCCACACCCGCCACGGCCAGCCCCATGACCTTGGCCGCGCGCAACGCGGTCATGCGTTCTTCCGGGGTGATCTTGATCAGGCTGGCGCTGCCGCCTCGGTGCAGGTTGGAGCGGAATTCCCCAGGCTTGGCCTGACGCTTCATCGCTGCGATCACCTTGTCGCCGACCACGAAGCAGCGGATGTCGGCACCGCCGGCTTCCTTGATGTATTCCTGGACCATGATGTTCTGCTTCAGGCCCATGAACGCCTCGATCACCGATTCGGCAGCCGTGGCGGTTTCGCACAGCACCACGCCGATGCCTTGGGTGCCTTCCAGCACCTTGATTACCAGCGGCGCGCCGTTGACCATGTCGATCAGGTCGGGAATGTCATCCGGCGAGTGAGCGAAACCGGTGACCGGCAGGCCGATGCCACGACGCGACAGCAGTTGCAGCGAACGCAATTTGTCCCGCGAGCGGGCGATGGCCACCGATTCGTTGAGCGGAAACACCCCCATCATTTCGAACTGGCGCAACACGGCGCAACCGTAGAACGTCACCGACGCACCGATCCGCGGGATTACCGCATCGAACCCTTCCAGCGGCTTGCCGCGATAGTGGATCTGCGGCTTGTGGCTGGCGATGTTCATGTAGGCGCGCAGGGTGTCGATCACCACCATTTCATGCCCGCGCTCGGTGCCGGCCTCGACCAGACGACGGGTGGAATACAGACGCGGATTCCGCGACAGCACAGCGATCTTCATGCAACACCTGTGGAGGAGGTAGATACCGGGAACACCGGCTTGTCTTGTACATATTTGATGCCCGGATTGACCACCAGTTGGCCATCGATCAGGGCTTTGGAACCGAGCAACAGGCGATAGCGCATGGACTTGCGGCAGGCGAGGGTGAACTCGACTGCCCAGACCCGATCACCGAGGGCCAGGGTGGTGCTGATCACATAGCGCACCTGCGCCTGGCCATTGGAGCTTTTAATGGTTTTGCGCGTCACCAGCGGCGCTTCGCAGCGCCGGTGACGCAACTGCACCACCGTGCCCAGGTGCGCGGTGAAACGCACCCACTTCTCGCCGTCGCGTTCGAACGGCTCGATGTCGGTGGCATGCAGGCTGGAGGTGCTGGCACCGGTGTCGATTTTCGCCCGCAGGCCGGCGACTCCCAGATCAGGGAGCGCCACCCACTCGCGCAGACCGACAACGGTCAAATGGTCAAATGTCTTCAAAGGTGCTCAACCGGCAGAAACCGCTCGGGCCGCGTGCGGCCGAATTCGCGGTATTCACGCAGAATAAGGGTTAAAAGGCGACAGATATCTACGGCCCGGATCGCCGACCCCTCAAGCAGGTGTCGGCAGGTGTGCATTGTAATCCGGGACGGGGTCATTCATGGCACGACAGAAACGGTAGTACAGTTCATCAATATTTCAGAATGAGGAAATTCCATGGCACAAAAAAGCGAAGAGGACGACAAGGTCCGTCTCGACAAGTGGTTGTGGGCGGCGCGCTTTTATAAAACCCGGGCCCTGGCCAAAGCGGCCATCGAGAGTGGCAAGGTGCATTGCCGAGGCGACCGCTGCAAGCCTGGCAAAGAGCCACGCATTGGCGATGAGTTCGAGATTCGTACCGGTTTTGAAGAGCGCACGGTGAGGGTCGAGGCCTTGTCGATCGTGCGTCGCGGCGCGCCCGAAGCGCAGACGCTGTATACCGAGACCGAGGCGAGTATTGCCAAACGTGAAGCGGCTGCGGCGATGCGCAAGGCCGGGGCGTTAGGTGTGAGTACCGACGGCAAACCGAGCAAGAAGCAGCGGCGGGATCTGTTTAAATTTCGTGGGAACAGCAATAGCGACTGACCGGCACGGCGCACCATTGTGGCGAGGAAGCTTGCTCCCGCTGGAGGCCGAAGGACTCCCAATCCAGTCGATCATGTATTTCAAAGTACAACCGAGTCGACTGGTTCAGTGACTGCTACGCAGTCAAGCGGGAGCAAGCTCCCTCACCACAGGTGTGTGCAAACTGTCAGTTCGCGGCAGACACCACACTCATCCGCGAAACCAGCGGCAGCTTGCCCAGCAAAGCGAAAATCGGCGCAGTCACCTTCAGCCAGAAGTCGGCGGCGTGATAGGCAAACGGCGTGTAGTAACCCCAGCCCAACGCCCACACCGCCAGCAGCATGCCGCCGATGTAATCGTCTTGGCCCCAATGCGCGCCGGCCACCAGACGTGGCAGCATGAACAGTAACGCCAGGCCCCAGACTGTCAGGAACTGGCCGACTGAGCGGCTAAACACGCCCATGTACAGCGCCCAGATCAGCAACACCGAAGCGTGGTCACCAGGGAAGCTCTGGCTCGAGCGATCCTTCAGCTCCCAGGCTTTTTCCAGATGCGGGAAATAGTCGCTCAGGTGCACCGCGCCTTCCAGCACCATCGATGGGCTGCTGTGCTGCCAGTCCATGTAGTCGGCGAATTTGGAAAACAGCGCGCGAATCACCACCATCAGCAGCAGAATCGAGAAAAAACCGAAGAAGGCGCGACGTACATCAATCGCCTTGAACACCCAGTCGCCCTTGATCAGCAGCGTCAGCAGAATCAGACCGACGACGATGTCGAACGGACGCAGACTTGCAATTGCCCAGATGTGGAGCCATATGGGGTTGCTGGCCAGTGGTGCATTGAGTGAGCGGAACAGCCACTCGTCGAAAATCACACACAGCATCTGGCCCGTAGGCCATAACCAGAAAGCCAGTAGTGCTAATGGCACTACGTTGCACAGAACCAGCCGGCCGAGGTTCCACCTTGATTGGAACAAACCCGGATTGTTCATAAAATGCCTCCCGTGGCTGAACGTTTTGCACCAAACAGGTGCGAAGAAAGCGCGGGATTTTCATCTTTTGTAACCTTTTTGTCATCAATTCAGATACCCAGACCTATGACCGACCTACCGGATACCGACTACACCCAACGCTTCATCTTCGATGACAGCGACACTCGCGGCGAACTGGTGGCGCTGGAACGCAGCTACGCCGAAGTCCTCGCCAAGCACCCGTACCCGGAGCCGGTCGCGCAGTTGCTGGGCGAACTGATGGCGGCCGCTTCGTTGCTGGTGGGCACCCTGAAGTTCGACGGCTTGCTGATTTTGCAGGCACGCTCCGAAGGGCCGATTCCGCTGCTGATGATCGAATGCTCCAGCGAGCGCGAGATCCGTGGTCTGGCGCGATACAACGCCGAGCAGATCGCTGCGGATGCCACGCTTGCCGACCTGATGCCGGGCGGTGACCTGACCCTGACCGTCGACCCGACGATCGGCCAGCGTTACCAGGGTATCGTCGACCTCGATGGTGAAACCCTGTCCGAGTGCTTCACCAATTATTTCGTCATGTCGCAACAGGTCGGCACCCGCTTCAAGCTGTTCGCCGACGGCCGCCGTGCTCGCGGAATGCTACTGCAGCAACTGCCGGCCGACCGCCTGAAAGACGAAGAAGAGCGCGCCGAAAGCTGGCAGCACATCACCGCCCTGGCCAGCACCCTGACCGCCGATGAATTGCTCAGCCTGGACAACGAAACCGTGCTGCATCGCCTCTACCACGAAGAGCAGGTGCGCCTGTTCGATGTGCAGAACCTGCGCTTCCGTTGCAGCTGCTCGCGGGAACGCTCGGGCAATGCGCTGGTCAGTCTGGGTCTGGAAGATGCGCAGGCACTGGTGGCTGAACGCGGCGGCGAAGTCGAGATCGATTGCCAGTTCTGCAACCAGCGTTACCTGTTCGATGCGGCCGATATTGCTCAATTGTTCGCTGGCGCAGGCGTCGACACGCCGTCAGATACCCGGCACTAAAACGGTTCAGCGCAGGTAAATTCACTGCGTAACGACGGAATTTCGCCGTTACGACGGGAGGACCCTACTCTTTTTGGGCTTTTCTGGCATAATCCGGCCCACTTTTTTCGCGGTAGTAGTGCACGACTTTCTACTACAAAACGTTTGGAGCACACTCGGCCACTGGCCGACGGGGAACCTCATGACGCAAGCCAATAACGCCGTGTACACCGATCTGAGTGTTGATGATCTGGTTAAAGAAGCCCTGCAACGCGGTGAGGGCGAGCTTGCCGATACCGGCGCTCTGGTAGTCCGCACCGGTCATCGCACCGGCCGTTCGCCAGTCGATCGTTTCATCGTTGAAGAGCCTTCCACCCAGGCCGCTATCGCCTGGGGCCCGATCAACCGCAAGTTCCCGGCCGACAAGTTCGACGCGCTGTGGGCTCGTGTCGAGGCGTTCAACAACGCGCAAGAGCACTTTGTTTCCCACGTGCATGTAGGTGCGGCTGAAGATCACTACCTGGCCGTGAAAATGACCACCCAGACTGCCTGGCAGAACCTGTTCGGTCGTTGCCTGTTCATCAACCCGGCCCAGTACAACCCGGCCGGTCGTGACGAGTGGCAAGTGCTCAACGTGGCCAACTTCGAGTGCGTGCCTGAGCGTGACGGCACCAACTCCGACGGTTGCGTGATCATCAACTTCGCGCAGAAGAAAGTGCTGATCGCCGGCATGCGTTACGCCGGTGAGATGAAGAAAGCCATGTTCTCCGTGCAGAACTTCCTGTTGCCGGCCGCTGACGTGCTGCCAATGCACTGCGCTGCCAACATCGGCGAAGAAGGCGACGTGACCCTGTTCTTCGGTCTGTCGGGCACCGGTAAAACCACCCTGTCCGCCGACGAGAGCCGTTACCTGATCGGTGACGACGAACACGGCTGGGGCGAAGGCGTGGTGTTCAACATCGAAGGCGGTTGCTATGCCAAGTGCATCGACCTGTCCGAGAAGAACGAGCCGGTCATCTGGAAAGCCATCAAGCACGGCGCAGTCCTGGAAAACGTGGTCATCGACGACGCCAAACACGCTGACTACGCCGATGTCAGCCTGACCCAGAACAGCCGCGCGGCCTACCCGCTGGAGCACGTTGCCAAGCGTTCCGAGAAGAACCTGGGCGGCGAGCCAAACGCGGTGATCTTCCTGACCTGCGACCTGACAGGCGTGTTGCCGCCAGTGTCGATCCTCAACGAAGAACAAGCGGCCTACCACTTCCTGTCCGGCTACACCGCGCTGGTGGGCTCGACTGAAATGGGTTCGGGCAGCGGCATCAAGTCGACCTTCTCCACCTGCTTCGGCGCACCGTTCTTCCCGCGTCCGGCTGGCGAATACGCAGAACTGCTGATCAAGCGCATCCGCGGCTTCGGCTCCAAGGTCTACCTGGTCAACACCGGCTGGACCGGCGGTGGCTACGGCGTCGGCAAACGCTTCAACATCCCGACCACCCGTGCGGTGATCGCAGCGATCCAGAGCGGCGCGCTGATCGGTGCTGCCACCGAGCACTTGGACACCATCAACCTCGACGTGCCACTGGCCGTACCGGGCGTTGAAACCAACCTGCTCAACCCACGCAACACCTGGGCTGACAAGGCTGCGTACGACGAAGCTGCCAAGGCGCTGGCCGGTCTGTTCATCGAGAACTTCAAGAAGTTCGAAGTGAGCGACGCGATCAAGGCTGCGGGTCCTAAGTTGTAAGGCTTAGTTCTGGTGAATAAAAAAGCCGCCTCTTAGGGGCGGCTTTTTTGTGGGTGTTCATTTTCTCAATGAGCCAATGCATTCAAAACATGAACCGGGTCGTTATGAATGGCCTTGAGCAAAGCTTTTGCCGGCCCGGTTGGCTCGCGACGGCCCTGTTCCCAATTTCGTAGAGTGCCGAGTTGGACGTCGATCAGTGCCGCAAATTTGGTCTGGGTCAAACCGGTAGCTTTACGAATTTCTTTGACCTGCAATGCATCAACGTGGAATTCGCGAGAAGGTGTGCGCTCGCCTCGTACGATCTCGTCCATCTCTTGCACACTTTCCATCAGCTCATCAAAAAACTTGCTCATGGTCATCTCCATTTTTCGATCAAGACCTTGAGTGCTTTACGCTCATCGCTGGACAGATCGTGTTGTTCATTTTTAGGGTAGATCATCAATAACCCGATTTGTGACGCCGAAACGAAGTGGTAGTAAATAACACGTGCTCCGCCTCGCTTGCCGTGTCCTTTCGCTGCGATTCGGGTTTTGCGAATCCCGCCTGTGCCTTCAATTACATCGCCAATCGAAGGGCTTACAACCAGTTGCTTCTGAAAAGCGGCGTACGTGTCATCATCCAGCAGCTCTTTTACTCGACGGGTAAAGATCCGAGTCTCAATAAAAATCATCGTAAATGTACGCCATTGGCTTACTTTTCAGCAATGCTGAAGTGATTTGAGTAGATGACTGGTAAGTGATCGTTCTCATGTCGAACATGGGAACGATCTGATCACTCAACCTTAGACTGGAGCTTTCCAGCCGAGCATCTGCTGCTGCGCGACCTGCAGCAGGTCACAGCCATCCTGCGTCAGCAGATAGAGGGCGTGGGTGATATGGGGGATGTCTTCGACGTCGGCTTGTTTGAAGCTGAGGCAGTAGAGGGTTTTCAGCAGGTCGCTGGAGGCGCGCAGGCGTTGGACGGCGCATTCGAGGATGTCTTGCGGGTTGGCCGTTGTGTCGATGATCAGGGGCTTGGTGTCGGTGAGGTTGGATTCGAGTGAGCGGTAGCGATCAGCGGGTAATTGATTCCATGTTTTCATTTTGTTGATCCTCAAATGCTTCAAGTGAAGCCACCACATCGTGACCAAGCGACAGGAGGCGACTGTGTTCGGGTTGGTCAACCGGTGAGGATCGTGCACAGACCCGGCACACCCGAAGGTGTCCCAAACACAGCCACCATAAAACTGCAGGCAATTGAGTGCCGGCAGCATACAGCGGACGCGTCTTCACGATCCATTCAGGTGACCAAGCCCGAGCCGCTGATTTGCCAGCGACAGTCACGACTATAGATTTGTGACCTCAAGCCGCGATAGGCGACAAAGAGTCGTGGCATGTAGGAACGGGATGAAGATCTCATCGGGCGTTCCTACCGATCTTTCTTCGTTTTTCAACGTAAATGCTGATACGCCGAAATATCCAGCAAGCTGGTTGCCAGGCCGGTTGCCGGCTTGTAGATCTCGCCCTTCACGCTGGTGAACGGTACACCTTTGCTGCCCAGCGAAACGTAGCGCTCGCCTTGGTCCAGCTCGGTGAAGTAGGTGTAGGAATGTTTGTGCATCAGTGTGTATTTGGCTTCGTCGCGTGCGATGCCGTTGGTGAGGTTTTCCAGATCGACCTGGGTCAGATTCAACGTTTTTTGCAGTTGCACGCCCCAGCGTTTGAGGCAGGTTTCGGCGAGGTGGCGCACGATGCGTCCGGGCTCGGACAGCGCTTTCAGATCACTGGCACCGGTCGGGACGCCGCCGCTGCTGGTGGCATTGCCGGCCATGGTGGCGTGGCGGCCAGCCATAGGATAGATGTAGGTTTTAGTGCCGGTAGCGGTCTGTGGGATGACGCAGCTGAAACCTTTGGAGCGTTCGTCACGAGCATAGAACGCTACATACTCTTTGACATTGCCCGCGAGTTTGACGCGCTCTTCCTGAAAGTTACCAATGCCTGGCACGGGATCAAGAGCGAAGATATTGACCGGGATGTTTTTCAGCAGACTGTCCTTGAACATTGCATTGGCCAACATATGGCAACTGATGCCGCCCCGGCTCCAACCGACGAGATTGACTTGAGTCGGAATAACACCATCCTTGCGGTGGGTTTTGATGATTCCTTCCTGTAATTGCTGCTGGGTAATGCTGCGATTACCGTAATTATATTTGCGCCAGAACCAGGAACCCTCGACTTTTACATCTTCGATCGGAATGCCGGCAGCTTTCAGGCGATTGTATTCGGCTTCAGTCAGTTGCTCGCGTTGCCAGTCGCATTTGCCCTTGATGATATTGAGCGCGTGCAACACGTTTTCTTCCCAGCCCTTGCCGAACAAGGTGCCGCTCATGCCGTATTCCTTGGTCTTGGTAAATAGATCGTCGGCCTGCATGTTGCCGCTGCCGGGGCCATCGACCACGATCCACTCGGCAAACTCGTAACCCGTATGATTGGCAGCCAAGGTGGAAATCAGTTCGCCGTTCCAGAAGTTTTCGTGGGTGACGTCGAATTTATTGGAACCAGTTCCGCAAAAAAAAATAGTTAAAACAGTCATTGTGTTGCTCTCGGTTAAAGTAAGAGTCAACAACTTAGGTCTTTTTTGGCTGTTTATTAAAGCATTCTGTTGTTTCTGGATTTTAGTTGTTTTCAGTGTCGGTCTGGTTGTTGGGGTTTATGTTTTGCTACTTCGAGCAAGTCACAGCCATCCTGCACTAATAAATAAAGAGCATTGACGATGTTAGGTATATCTTTCACGTCGGCCTGTTTGAAACATAAACAGTAAAGGGTTTCCAGCAGATCGCTGGCGGCACGCAGTCGCTGGTCAGCGGCATCAAGCAGATCGCGATGGCTGGAGTGAGTATCGATGACCAATACGGGGTTTTCGTTGTAGCAAGTCTTCAAAGGGCGATAGCGGGTAATCATGGTGAGGCTTGTCCTTTACAAAGGCACTCGGGCGGGGCTGATTCAGTGGTCAGTCGCGCCGGCCACTATAGAAGTGCGTGGCGAGCACTCACAAGAGCGCCGCAATGGACGCCGTTCGTAGGGGATTTTCCGAGGGCCGGGCATATGCCCTACAAGGTTTTGCGGTTTTTTCGGGGTGAAACCCCTAGCGCAGAAATTTCCCACAGGATTCACAGGCGTTTCTTGGCAGATCTATGTATGGTGCGCGCCAGAATCTGTAGGACGTTTCCAAACGTCCGATACGCGCTTAAAGGGAATTGAGTATGCAGTGGCTACGTATCGCCTCGATTTTATTGCTGTGGGCCAGTGGTTGCCGTTTGGCCATGGCGTCTGATGCCGGCAACGGCTGGATGTTTGCCGACCTCGAACGCACCGGTTGGCCCGATGCGCTCTCCAGCCAGACTGGCATCGATACCGCCTCGCGCGCCGAGGTGTTGATGTTCGGCAGGGCCTTGCTCGCCAGTGAAGCGCTGGACGAGGCAGGGCTGGAGCAGCGACTGGGTGTGCCGCATGTGCAGCTCAAGTCGATCAGGCAGGTGCGTGACGGTCTGTGGGATCGTTTGCTGAGCA
The DNA here is from genome assembly GCF_017947305.1 of Pseudomonas sp. MWU347. Taxonomy (NCBI): domain Bacteria; kingdom Pseudomonadati; phylum Pseudomonadota; class Gammaproteobacteria; order Pseudomonadales; family Pseudomonadaceae; genus Pseudomonas; species Pseudomonas sp. MWU347. Next base: position 489,959 of record NZ_JAFGZB010000002.1, on the reverse strand, counting down.
CCTATCGCAACGCCAGCGTTGACTGTGACGGGCAGCCGTTCTGCCCGCGCGTGCGCAGTGTTGCGGAACTGCGGCAATTGGCGGCGGCCTTCACCGGTGACATCAGCCCGGCTCATGCGTTGTGGGCGAGCAAGAGCCAGGGCGTGCATGAGCAGGTGTTGAACGAGCAACTGCGAGTGGCGGTTTTGCGGCCCTGAACGGGTAAGTTTGTATCGCTGTTTTGTGCCCCTTCGCGAGCAGGCTCGCTCCTGCAGTGGACCGAGTTGTCTGCGCTATTGGCTGTATCATCCCGTATTGAATTGACCCCGGCCTTTTCTCGACTCGCTGCGATCGCCCGCTAGGCTGTTGGCATCACAGCGGTCAACGGAGTGACAGCGCATGCACAACACCCTGGAACAGGTTTTCGGTTATCCACAGTTTCGACCCGGGCAGGAAGCTGCGATCAGCGCGGTACTGGCGGGACGTTCAGCGGCAGCGATTTTTCCCACCGGATCCGGCAAGTCGCTGTGCTATCAAGTGCCGGCACTGTTGCTGCCACATCTGACCCTGGTGGTCTCGCCACTGTTGGCGTTGATGCAGGATCAACTGGCATTCCTCAAGCGTCACGGCATCAGTGCCGGCAGCATCGATTCGGCACAAAGCCGCGATGACGCCAATGATGTGATGGCCCGCGCCCGTTCGGGTGAATTGAAGATCCTGATGATCTCGGTGGAGCGCCTGAAGAACGAGCGTTTTCGCAATTTTTTGCAGCAGGTGCCGATCTCGCTGCTGGTGATTGACGAGGCGCACTGCATCTCGGAGTGGGGCCACAACTTCCGCCCCGACTACCTGAAACTGCCGGACTATCAACGCCAGTTCAACATCCCGCAAACCCTGCTGCTGACGGCCACGGCGACGCCGAAAGTCATCGCCGACATGCAAGCCAAATTCGCCATCGCCGCCGAAGATGTGGTGACCACCGGTTTCTATCGCCCCAACCTCAATCTGCTGGTGGAACCGGTGCGTGGCCAGGACAAGCGCCGGCGGCTGGTGGAGTGGATGAGCGAGCGCGCGAGCCAGCCGAGCATCGTCTACGTCACGCTGCAGAAAACCGCCGAGCACATCGCCGAGCATCTGGGGCGCAACGGCATACAGGCCGAGGCCTATCACGCCGGGTTGCCCAACGATCAGCGCGAGGCGATCCAGAAGCGCTTCATGGCCGGACAGTCCAATTGCATTGTCGCGACCATTGCCTTTGGTATGGGCATCGATAAAAGCGACATCCGCAACGTGGTGCATTTCGACCTGCCGAAATCCATCGAGAACTACAGTCAGGAAATCGGTCGCGCCGGGCGGGACGGGGAGCCATCGGATTGCCTGGTGCTGGCCAACCGCGACAGCCTCAACGTGCTGGAAAATTTCGTCTACGGCGATACCCCGGAGCGCGAGGGGATACGTTGTGTGCTGGAGGAAATGCAGGCTGCCGCAGCTGAAGGGCAGTGGGAGTTTCTGCTCGGGCCGTTGGCGGATCAGAGCAACATTCGCACGCTGCCGCTGAAGACGTTGTTGGTGCAAATGGAGCTGCGCGGCCTGATTGCTCCGCGCTATGCCTATTACGCCGAGTACCGTTTCAAATACCTGCTGGAGCCGGAAGCGTTGCTTGAGCGTTTCGAGGGAGAGCGCAGGGAGTTTGTCGCGGCCATCATTCACACCTCCAGCCGCGCACGTACCTGGGCCACGGTGAATTTCGAGGCGATGTACACGCAGTATTCGGCTGAGCGCAATCGGGTGGTGACGGCGCTGGATTATTTTCAGGAGAAGGGCTGGGTCGAGCTTGAGAGCAAGCAGATGACCGAGGTCTACAACGTGCTGCACAGCGATTTCGACAGCGCTGTGCTGAGCGCCGAGTTGCACGAGTACTTCACCCGGCATGAACAGACTGAAGTCGCGCGGATTCACGCCATGCTCGAACTGTTCGCCACTGAGCGCTGCCTGGGTTATCGCTTGGCCGAGTACTTCGGCGACCACAATGCGCCCGAGCACTGCGGGCACTGTTCGGTGTGCCACGGTGATGTCGCGCGGCTTCCGGCACCTCCCGAGTTGCCAGCGCTTGTGGATAAAAATTTTGCGGCGTTGTGCGGTGATTTTATCCACAGGCACGAACAGCACACCGGCCATGTGCCGACGGCGGAGCGCCTGACGCGTTTTCTGTGCGGGATCAGCGTGCCGCTGTTTACCAAGTTGAAGGCGCGGACGATCTCGGGGTATGCGGCGCTGGAGCAGTATCCGTACGCGGAAGTCCGCAGTTGGGCTGACAATCATCTGCTCGAGTAAATACAAACCCTGTGGGAGCGTGTGATGCCATGGCGGCCTGTATCCATGCGCTGAATGTCGCTCATCACGGTAATAAACTTCAAAAACGCCCGGTGCCTGACTATGGTGAAGGCTGTCTTCGGATCGCCAACAAGAGAACAACATGAGCCAGACATCCATCGATATTCAGCAAGCTGCCGTGATCGGCGCGGGCACCATGGGCCGCGGTATTGTCATGTGCCTGGCCAATGCCGGCATCGCCGTGCAGTGGGTCGATAACAATCCACAGATGCTCGAACAGGCGCTGGGCACCGTGGCGCAGACTTATGCACACAACGTGCGCCAGGGCCGGATCGATCAGGTCGAAGCGGATGCACGTCTTGCCCGGATCAGCGCGGCGGCGGATTATGCGGCGATCCGTAATGTCGATCTGGTGATTGAAGCGGTGTACGAAAATATTGAGCTCAAGCAGAAGATCTTTCGTGAACTGGACAGCGTGCTCAAGCCTGCGGCGTTGTTGGCGAGCAACACATCGGCACTGGATATTGATGCGATTGCCGCTGCGACAAAACGTCCATCGCAAGTGCTCGGTCTGCATTTCTTCAGCCCCGCGCACATCATGAAACTGCTGGAAATCGTTCGCGGGGCGCAGACTTCACCGGCGGTATTGGAAGCCGCACTGACTCTGGGCAAGCGCATGGGCAAGGTCAGTGTGGTGTCGGGCAATTGCCACGGTTTTATCGGCAACCGGATGTTGCATCCGTATGTGCTGGAGGCGCGCAAGATGCTGCTCGAGGGCGCTTATCCACAGCAGGTCGATACGGTTTTGCAGGGCTTCGGTTTCGCCATGGGACCGTTCCGCATGTATGACGTCGTGGGCATCGATCTGGAATGGCGCGCGCGCGAATTGGCCGGCAAGGGGCAGGATGCGCCAGAGGTTCAGGTCGACAACCGTTTATGCGAACTGGGGCGTTTCGGGCAGAAGTCCGGCAACGGTTACTACCACTACGAGCCGGGCAGTCGTCAGGCAGAGCATGATCCCGAGGTCGATGCGCTGATATTGAGCGTCAGCGAAGGCCTCGGCTTTCAGCGCCGGGAGATTGGGTCCGAGGAAATCCTCGAACGCTGCCTTCTGGCGCTGGTCAACGAGGGCGCGAAAATTCTGCAGGAAGGCATTGCCGAATCGGCGCATGACATCGATCAGGTGTACCTAAATGGCTACGGCTTCCCGGCGGACAGAGGCGGCCCGATGGCCTGGGCGGACGATCAGGGGCTGGCGGACATTCACAAGCGCTTGCTGGCGCTGGAGACGCGACAGGGCGATCAATGGCGGCCGGCGCCACTGATTGGCGAGCTGGCGGCGCGAGGCAAAGGTTTTTACCTTTAGACTGGACAGATAACTCAAGGAGTCGATACCGATGTCCAGCACCATGGCGCAACGCGCCGATTACCCGCATTTCCAGCCGATCACCACCCGCTGGCACGACAACGATGCTTATGGCCACATCAACAACGTCACCTACTACAGCTTTTTCGATACTGCCGTGAACACTTACCTGATTCAGGTCGGTGGCCTGGATATCCACGACGGCGAGGTAGTGGGTTTTGTCGTGAGTTCATCTTGCGATTATTTCGCCTCGATCGCTTTCCCGGATCTGATCGAGATCGGTCTGCGGGTCGGCAAGCTGGGTAACAGTTCGGTGCAATATGAACTGGCGGTGTTCAAGGTCGGTGAAAGCGAGGCGTGTGCGGCGGGGCGTTTTGTCCATGTATTCGTGGACCGGACGAGCAATCAGCCGGTGCCGATTCCAGGCAGATTGCGTGACGCGCTGGAGCGTCTGGTGGTTTGAACCAGAGCAAAAAAAATCGCAGCCCTTGGGCTGCGATTTTTGCTTTCGCGCTTAACGCAACGGATTAGTCGCGATAGTAGCGGTGATGCTTGCGGTGGCCATAAGCGTGGCCACGGCCAGGGTGACGGTCGCGATAGTAGCGACGGTCGTCACGGCCGCGATCGTAATGACGACCCTCGTCATTGCTCTGGTTACCCATGTAGTTGCCCAGCGCGCCACCGGCTCCGCCACCTGCTGCGGCACCGATCAGGCTGCCGGTGGTGCCGCCCATGCTGCGGCCGACCACGTTACCGCCAGCTGCGCCCAACGCACCGCCAATGGCCGCTTCGCCACGGCTGTGTTTGTTGGCGCCGACCGCGCTACCACCCGCGCCGCCCAGGGCTGCGCCAATGGTTGAACCTGTGCTGCCGCCTAAAGACTGACCGACGACCGAGCCAAGAACCCCGCCCAATGCGCCGCCCACACCTGCTTCGGTGGTGCCTCCGGCAGAAGCGAAGCCACTGACCAGGCCAAGGGACAACAAGAGAATCGAGGAGAACTTCATAGAGGAGCCTCAAAGGGATGACGGCGCCGATCCTGAGGCTGTGTAACAAGGCTGACAATCGAAATCCGACGAATAACACGACTTGTATACAATTATGCAAGTTGCTGTTTTGTATGCGGAACTTAAGCGATTTTCGCCGGTCTTTAGCTACTTCGGACAGGCCGCTTTTGAGAAAAAGCGGCCTTTTTTGTGGGCGTTGGAAGGGTGCAGGGTACAAAGATTTTTGTTGAATGTGCCACCGCTTTCGCGAGCAAGCCCGCTCCCACATTTGAAATGCATTCCAATGTGGGAGCGGGCTTGCTCGCGAAGGGGTCAGTCCAGGCAACGCTTTACGCAGATTTGGCCATGATCAACCCAGTCTCGCTTGCTGCCTCCAGCCGGATCGCAATGAACTTCGATGTCGGCGTATGGCTGCCATCCCCGGTGCTTTCCAGCGGCACCAGCGGATTCACTTCCGGGTAATAAGCCGCGGCCTGCCCCGCCGGAATATCAAACGCCAGCAAGGTAAAGCCCTTCACCCGACGCTCACGGCCATCGTCCCAGATCGACACGATGTCGGCCTTCTGTCCCGGGCGGAAGCCCAGACGAATGATGTCGGCCTCGTTGGCGAACAACACATCGCGCTGGCCCTTGACCCCACGGTAACGGTCGTCGAGGCCATAGATCGTGGTGTTGTACTGATCGTGGGAGCGCATCGATTGCAGGATCAGATCCGGCAGTTGCCCGGTGGCGCGGGTACGCTCGTGCACCAGATCCTTGGGCAGCATGTTTGCGCGGAAATTGGCCCGGCCCGACGGGGTGTTCCACTTGCGTGCACCGGCACTGTTGCCGAGGTAGAAACCGCCCGGGTTCTTGACCTTTTCGTTGAAGTCCTTGAAGCCCGGAATGGTATCGGCGATCAGGTCGCGGATGCGCCGGTAATCGGCCACCAGCCAGTTCCAGTCCACCGGTTTGCTGCCCAGCGTGGCGGCGGCGATGCCGGCGATGATCGCCGGTTCCGAGCGCATCTGGTTCGACAGCGGCTGCAGCTGGCCATTTGAGGCATGGACCATACTGAACGAGTCCTCCACGGTGACCGCTTGCGGGCCTTCGGCCTGGATATCGATGTCGGTTCGACCCAGGCACGGCAGGATCAGTGCGTCTTTACCGTGGGCCAGGTGGCTGCGGTTGAGCTTGGTGCTGATCTGCACGGTCAGGTCGCAATTGCTCAGCGCCGCGAAGGTGCGCGGGCTGTCCGGCGTGGCCTGGGCAAAGTTGCCGCCCAGACCGATGAAGACCTTGGCGCGGCCCTCGGCCATGGCGTGGATCGCCTCGACCACGTTGTGCCCGTTGTCACGCGGTACCTTGAACTGGAAGCGCCGCTCGAGAGAGTCGAGGAACGCCACCGGCGGACGCTCGTTGATGCCCATGGTGCGGTCGCCCTGCACGTTACTGTGACCGCGCACCGGACACAGGCCGGCGCCCGGCTTGCCGACGTTGCCGCGCAGCAACATCAGGTTGGCGATTTCCTGGATGGTCGGCACCGAATGGCGATGCTGAGTGATACCCATCGCCCAGCACATGATGACGTTCTTGCCTTTGGCGTACATGCGCGCCGCTTGCTCGATCTCCACCAGAGTCAGGCCGGACTGCGCGACGATCTGCTCCCACGGCGTGTCATCGACCACGCCGAGATACTCCAGCACGTTGGCGCTGTGCGCATTGAGGAAGTCATGATCGAACACTGCCGGCGTGCCGGCCTTCTGCGCATCGCGCTCCCACTGCAAGAGGAACTTGGCCATGCCGCGCAGCACCGCCATGTCGCCGCCCAGTGCCGGACGGAAGTACGCGGTGTTGGTCGGCTTGTCGCCGTTGGTGAGCATTTCGATCGGGTGCTGCGGGTGCTGGAAACGTTCCAGGCCACGTTCTTTCAGCGGGTTGATGCACACTACTTGCGCGCCGCGCTTCACCGCTTCACGCAGGGGTTCGAGCATCCGCGGATGGTTGGTGCCGGGGTTCTGGCCCCAGACGAAAATCGCGTCGGCGTGTTCGAAGTCGTCGAAAGTCACGGTGCCTTTGCCGACGCCAACGCTCTGCGCCAACGCCACACCGCTGGCCTCGTGGCACATGTTTGAGCAGTCGGGGAAGTTGTTGGTGCCGTAGGCGCGCACGAACAGCTGATACAGGTACGCCGCTTCGTTGCTGGCACGGCCCGAGGTGTAGAACTCGGCTTGATCCGGACTCGACAGCGCTTGCAGGTGTTTGCCGATCATTGCAAAGGCATCGTCCCAGGCGATGGGTTTGTAGCGGTCGGTCTCGGCGTCGTAGACCATCGGCTCGGTCAGGCGGCCCTGGTATTCAAGCCAGTAGTCGCTCTGCTCCAGCAACGAAGTGACGCTGTGTTTGGCGAAGAACTTGCCGTCCACCCGGCGTTTCGTCGCTTCCCAGTTCACCGCTTTGGCGCCGTTCTCGCAGAACTTGACCATGCCGCTCTCCGGCGAATCGCCCCAGGCGCAGCCCGGGCAGTCGAAGCCGCCGTTCTGGTTGGTCTTGAGCATCATGCGCAGGTTTTTCAACGCGTTGTCGCTGGTCAACCAGGCTTGGGCCACGCTGATCAGCGCACCCCAGCCGCCGGCTGCACCTTTGTAAGGTTTGTAGCGCGGGACAGGTTTCTGGTCGGCTTGATGATGTTGGCTCACGCTTGATTCTCCATCGCTGGGCTGTAGACCCGCGGCGCATTCTTCTGCGGCAGGTGGATGAGATTGAGGTTGTGGCGACGGGCCCATTGCACGGCAAGGCCCGTGGGCGCGGACAGGCTGACCAGAGTCTGGATGCCGGCGCGTAAAACTTTCTGGATCAATTCGAGACTGCAACGGCTGGTGACAATCGCCAGACCGCCTTCTGTGGAAATCTTCTGGCGGATCAGCCCGCCGATCAGTTTGTCGAGGGCGTTGTGCCGGCCGATGTCTTCACGGCCCAGCAACAGTTCACCGCTGGCGTTCATGAACACCGCCGCGTGGACCGCGCCGCAGTGCTGACCGAGCGGCTGGAACGCGCCGATGCGCTGGCGCAGACCGTCGAGCCAGGCAGCGGGCGGCAACGGTGCGCCGGGCAACACCTTGAGGTCAGGCAAGGCCTGTTCCACCGCCTCGACGCCGCACAGCCCGCAACCGCTGGTGCCGGCCAGTTGTCGGCGCTGTTGCTTGAGGTTCCAGAACGCGCGGTTGGCGATGGTCACCTGCGCGTATTGCGCCGAGCCCGCGCCGGTCAGTTGCAGGTCATAAATGTCGCTGGCGTCTTCGATGATGCCGCTGCCAAGGCTGAAACCGACGATGAAATCTTCCAGATCCGTCGGCGTCACCAGCATCACCGCCTGACTGATGCCGTTGTAGGCGATCGCCAACGCGACTTCCTCGGCGAGCGCGGTGCTGGCCGATTCCACGAGGGGCAGATCGCTGTAGCTGTAGGTCTGGCTGGCGGCGGGCGCGGGCGTTTCGAGTGCAGGCGCCGCGCAAGTTGGGCGCTTGGCGTTCATGGCATCACCGACGGATTGATCAACGCTAAGACTAGGCGCGGCAACTTGTCGCGTCTAATCGGTACTGTCGATCTATTGATAGATGGCGTCGATCAAGCGGCTGCCGGGTCATTGGTCGGCCCGGAACCGGGTTGGTCTGGTGTGGTCTAGGCTTGGACGTCTGGAATCCCAATCAAGGAGTGTGCGCTATGAGTCTGTTGAGCTTTGTGAAAGAAGCCGGTGAAAAGCTGATCGACCTGCTGACCCCGGGTAATGCCAATGCCAGCGAGCAGTTGAAGGAACATATCGACAAGGTCGGTCTGGGCAACCCAAATGTTCAGGCGACTGTGGACGGCGACAAAGTCACGGTTAAGGGTGAAGTCGCGAGTCAGGAGGAGAAAGAAAAAATTCTTCTGACTTTGGGCAACATTGCCGGGATTGGCAGTGTTGACGACCAGATTACGGTGACAGGGCCAGTAGTGGTGGCTGCGGAATTTGTCGAGGTGAAGGCAGGTGACACGCTCAGTGCGATCTCTCTGCGGGTTTATGGCAATGCCAACCAGTACCAGAAAATCTTCGACGCCAACAAACCGATGCTCAAGGATGTGAACAAGATCTATCCGGGCCAGAAGCTTCGTATTCCGAAGTAATAACCACGCTGTGGCGAGGGAGCTTGCTCCCGTTCGGCTGCGCAGCAGTCGTGAACATTTGGGACAGCTTCACGGCCCATCGGGAGCAAGCTCCCTCGCCACAGTGATGTTGCTAGAGTCCCCGAATCAAATCGCGGTAGTCTTCAACCGCCGCAAACTCGGCGGTGTCCTTCGGCCCCTTGCGACTGTCCGGCTCTTTCACCGCCAACAAATGCGTCACGCCAAATTCCCGCGCACTACGCAGAATCGGCAACGTATCGTCGATGAAAAGACTGCGTGCCGGATCAAAATCGATATCCGCCTGCAAGGCATCCCAGAACTGCGGGTTCTCCTTGGGATAACCGTAATCGTGGGAGCTGATCAGCCGCTCGAAGTACGGCGCCAGTTCGATCCGTTCCAGTTTCAGTGAGAGGGAATCGCGGTGGGCGTTGGTGATCATGATCACCCGTTTGCCGGCTTTTTTGATCGCCTGCAGAAAGGTGTCTGCATCCGGGCGCAGCGCGATCAGGTGCGCGGTTTCCAGTTTGAGTTCACGCACCGAGAGCTTCAGTTCGGCACTCCAGAAATCCAGGCAGTACCACTGCAGTTGCCCGGCATGGCGCTCGAACAGCGGCTGCAACTCCATGTCGGCCATGGCCCGGCTCACCCCGTGCAGTTCGGCGTAGCGTTGCGGCAGGTGTTCCAGCCAGAAATGGTTGTCGAAGTGCAGATCCAGCAACGTACCGTCCATGTCCAGCAGGACGGTATCGATGTCAGACCACGGTAAAGAAGGCATGGCAACGTCTCGAGCGGTAGAAAGATATCCGACACAAACAATCGGGAAAGCCGCGTTATAGTAGCGCGTTCACGCCAAGGAGCTTTGCATGCGCCAGAAACCCACTGTACTCGCCCGCGAGATTGTCGCCACCAGTCGTCTGTTTTGCGTCGAAGAACTGAAGCTGCGTTTTTCCAATGGCGTGGAACGCACTTACGAGCGTCTGGTCGGCAAAGGCGCGGGTTATGGCGCGGTGATGATTGTGGCGATGCTCGACAGCGAACACGCGGTGCTGGTCGAGGAATACTGCGGCGGCACTGACGAGTACGAACTGTCCCTGCCCAAAGGCTTGATCGAGCCGGGTGAAGATGTGCTGGCAGCGGCCGAGCGCGAACTCAAGGAGGAGGCCGGTTTCGGCGCGCGCCAGCTGGAACATCTGACCGAGTTGTCGCTGTCGCCCGGTTACATGAGCCAGAAGATCCAGGTGGTGTTGGCCACCGATTTGTACGAGGAGCGTCTGGAGGGCGACGAGCCGGAGCCGATGCGCGTCGACAAGGTCAACCTGCGTGAACTGGCGGCGCTGGCGCAAAACCCGCAGTTTACCGAAGGCCGTGCCCTGGCGGCGCTGTATCTGGCGCGTGATCTGCTGACGCAGCGCGGGTTCTTTCAGTCATGAGTGAGATGTCGATGAAGTTTTCCCATCCGTTGATGGCGCCGGTGGTTGAGCTGGCGTTGCAGGCTGGCGAGGCGATTCTGCCGTTCTGGCGCTCTGGCGTGGAGGTCACCGCCAAGTCCGATGATTCACCGGTGACCGCAGCGGACATGGCCGCGCACCATGTCATCGTCGCCGGGCTGACCGCGCTGGACTCCAGTATTCCGATTCTGTCCGAGGAAGACGCCAACATTGCGCAGAGCGTGCGTGCCGGGTGGCAGCGCTGGTGGCTGGTGGATCCGCTGGATGGCACCAAGGAGTTCATCAGCGGCAGTGAAGAATTTACCGTGAACATCGCCCTCATCGAAAACGGGCGGGTGGTGTTTGGCGTGGTGACGATGCCGACCAATGGCCGCTTCTATGTCGGCGGTGCCGGTCTCGGCGCGTGGCGTGGGGACAAAGGTGGTTCGCCGGTGGCGATTCAGGTGCGTGAGGTGCTCGCGCCCGGTGAGGCGTTCACTGTGGTGGCGAGCCGTCGGCACTCGAGTCCGGAGCAAGAGCGGCTGCTTGCCGGTCTGAGCGCCAGTTTGGGCGAGTTGCAACTGGCAAACATCGGCAGTTCGTTGAAGTTTTGTCTGTTGGCTGAAGGGGCGGCGGATTGTTATCCGCGATTGGCGCCAACGTCGCAATGGGACACCGCGGCGGCGCAGGGCGTGCTCGAAGGTGCTGGCGGCGAAGTGTTGGATCTGCAGGGCGAAGCGTTCTGTTATCCGGCGCGGGAATCGCTGCTCAATGAGTTCTTTCTGGCGTTGCCGGCGAAGGCGGCGTGGCGTTCAAGATTGCTGGAACTGGCTCGGGGGTAAGTGGGTGGATTCTCGATTCCCCTCACCCCAGCCCTCTCCCGGAGGGAGAGGGGGCCGATTGGGGGATGCTGGTGAGGTTCACCGACTTGAGCCAGTTCTACTGAATCCATAATCGCTGCCGATCTTTCAGGTCGATGCCTGACGCAAGACGCCTCGGTCAGTCCCTTCTCCCTCCGGGAGAGGGTTAGGGTGAGGGGCTGTTGACGTTCAGCGGTGCAGAACGTATTGCCCGCTGAACGTCACTGCATTCTCATCACTGCCGGCGTTGACGATTCGCGTATTGAGCGTCAACCGTGCGCGCCCATAACGCTGATACATCGCCAGAAACTTCTTCCAGACCGCCGCTTCCGGTGGCGGACAAATCGCTGTGGCATCATCGGTCACGGGCAGCGGATAACTGATCTGGCCTTCCTGAATCACGATGTGCCCGTCGTCGATGCCTTCTTCCTTCAGGCGCAAATGCAGCCAGCCCCAGCCCGCCAGCACCGCGCCGCAGTAGAGACTGCCGCCGAACATGGTGCTCTTGTGATTGACGTTCGGCTCCAGCGGCAGGTGCAGGCTCAACTGCTGCTCGTGCCAGGCGAGGACCTTGAGGCCCATCTCGCGGGTCAGGGGAATGTCGTGATGCAGCACCGATTCCAGATAGTGACTGTCGCGGCTCATTCGGCTTCGTCTCCATGGGCGTTACTGTCGGCGAAATTCAAGCCGTGCTTGCGCAGTTTGTCGTGCAGGGTCTTGCGCGGAATACCCAAGGCTTCGGCGAGGCTGCGCACCGAACTGTGCGAGCGCGCCAGCTCGGCGGCAATCAACGACTTCTCGAAGTTTTCCACTTGCTCGCTCAGGCCACCACTGATGACTTCCACGCTGGTGCCGCCGCTTTCGCTTCCACTGTTGTCCAGCGCCAGTTCCAGACCGAGGGCGAAACGCTCGGCAGCGTTCTGCAGTTCGCGCACGTTGCCCGGCCAGGTGTGGCGCAACAGCAAGGCGCGTTGCGCCGGCTGCAGTTCATGCGGTGGCAAGCCATGTCGGGCGCTGGCTTCGTCGGCGTAATGCTGGAACAGCACCAGCGCATCTTCGCCGCGTTCGCGCAGTGGCGGAATACGCAGCGGTGCGACGTTCAGGCGGTAATACAAATCGGCGCGAAAACGCCCTTGATCGGCAGCCTGACGCAGGTCTTCCTTGGTCGCGGCGATGACGCGGATGTCCAGCGGGATCAACTGATTGCCACCCAGACGTTCGACCACGCGCTCTTGCAGCATGCGCAGCAGTTTCACTTGCACGTCCATGCTCATGCTTTCGATTTCATCGAGGAACAGCGTGCCGCCGTTGGCGAATTCGAACTTGCCGATCCGGCGTTTCTGCGCGCCGGTGAACGCGCCCGGCTCATGCCCGAACAGCTCGCTTTCGACCACCGATTCGGCCAGTGCCCCGGCGTTGATCGCCACGAACGGGCCGTTGCGCCGGCTCGACAAATCGTGCAGCGCACGGGCCACGACTTCTTTGCCCGCGCCGGTTTCACCGAGGATCAGCACGTCCGCCTTGGTCGCCGCCAGCGCGCCGATCTGCTCGCGCAGGCGCAGCATCGGCGCCGAGTGGCCGACCAGTCGTGCGCTCAGTTCGTTGCGATCGCTCAGGGCCAGGCGCAGGCTGCGGTTGTCCAGCACCAGCCGGCGCAGAGCCAGGGCGCGGCGCACGCTGTCGAGCAGCGCGTCGCTGGCGAACGGTTTTTCCAGAAAGTCATAGGCGCCGGCACGCATCGCCTGCACCGCCAACGGCACGTCGCCGTGGCCGGTGATCAGCAGCACCGGCAGCTCCGGATCCTGAGCGTGCAATTCGCTCAACAGCTCCAGGCCGTCCATGCCCGGCATGCGGATGTCACTGACCACCACGCCGGGCCAGTCACGCTCTAGTTGCCCGGCCAGACCTTTGGCTTCGGACAGCGGAAGGATTTTCAGCCCGGCCAGGTCCAGGGTCTGGCCGAGGGCCTGACGCAGGTGCGGATCGTCGTCGATCAACACCACCTGAATGCGATTGTCGATGGTCATGCACTTCGATCCTCGGACGGTTGCAGGCTGACCCCAGGCGCGCCGGCGCGCAGCCGCAGGGTGATCAAGGCGCCGCCTTGCTTGTGGTTGGCGAACGACAGTTCACCGCCGAAGGCGCGCATCAGGGTTTCACAGATGGCCAGCCCCAGGCCAAGGCCCTGAGTGCGGGTCTTGGTGGTGTAGAAGGGCTCGCTGGCGCGGCCGAGGGCTTCCATGCAAAAGCCCGGGCCGTTGTCGCGAATGTACAGATTGACGCCCTCGGCCGTGGATTCGGCACTCAGCCACAGTTTGCGCGGCGGGCCTTTTTCGGTCAGCGCATCGAGGGCGTTGGCCAGCAGATTGCCGAGCACCTGACGCAAACGGGTTTCCCCGGCCTCGACCCACAGCGTGGCGGCGGGCAGGTCGCGGATCAGCTCGACTTCCATACTGCGGCGCCGTTTGGCCAGCAACGCCAGCGCATCGTCCAGCGCCGGTTGCAGAGCCACGCTTTCCGGGGCATGGCGGTCGCGGCGGGCGAAGGCACGCAGGTGAGCGATGATCGAGGCCATGCGCCCGGTCAGTTCGCTGATCAGTTTGAGGTTGCCACGGGCGTCGTCGGTGCGTTGATGATCGAGCAGCACTTCGGCGTTTTCCGCATAGCTGCGGATCGCCGCCAGCGGCTGATTGAGTTCGTGGCTGATACTCGCCGACATCGTACCCAGCGCCGAGAGTTTGCCGGCCTGGACCAGATCGTCCTGGGCGCGCACCAGTTCCTGCTGGGCCTGTTCGCGCTCCAGCACTTCCTGCTTGAGTCGGCGGTTGAGGCCTTCCAGATCGCTGGTCCGCTCGGCCACCCGACCTTCCAGTTCACGCCGGGCCTTGGCTTCGAAGGCGATGCGTTCCAGGTAATGCCGGCGACGCTGCATCATCAGCCCCAGCAACAGCATCACCACCAACAGCGTGGCGCCGCCGATTGCGACCACGGTGCGCACCGGACGATCGATCAGCGTGCGCGGGGCAAGAATACTGACGCTCCAGCCGGTTTCGGCGATATCGACGGTTTGGGTCAGCCAGGCGCTGTCGCTGAGGTTCAGCGGACGTGGCTCGCGGGTCGGATAAGGCAGGATGGCGGTGATTGCCGAGCGCTCGGTGTCGCTCAAAATGCGGGTTGAACGAAAGCGCCATTCCGGGCGCGAGGTGAGAATCACCACGCCGTTGTGGTCGGTCACCAACAGTTGTTCCGGGGTTTTGCCCCACAGGCTTTCGGTGTGATCGAGGTCGACTTTGATCACCAGCACGCCGATGATTTTTTCGCCGTTGCGCACTGCGGCGGCGAAGAAATAACCGCGTTTGGCCGAAGTGGTGCCGAGGCCGAAGAAACGCCCCAGACGTCCGGCCATCGCTTCGCTGAAATACGGACGGAAAGCGAAATTGCGTCCGACGAAACTGTCGTGTTTGTCCCAGTTCGACGCCGCGAGAGTCTGGCCGCTGGTGTCCATCAGGTACATGACCTCGGCGCCGGTCTGTGCGGCGATGTTTTTCAGCAGGCGATTGGCGTTGCCCTGGGTGACACCGTCGTCCGGTGCACCGAGCACGGCGCGCAGGGCCGGCAGGTCGCCGAGGATCTGCGGCAACACTTCATAGCGGTGCAGGGTGCCCAGCAGGTTGGCGACGTAGAGGTCGAGGGTCTGGCGGTTTTGTCCGGCCAGTTCACTGCGGTAATAGCGCTCGGCCAGATGCTCCAGCGGCCACAGCAGCGGCGCCAGACACAGCGCCAGCAGGGCGAGGCTGCGCCAGCGGGGTCTGCGGGGAAGGGTAGGTTTCATGAGCCGGATGCGCCTGAGTGAACAGGCGCATTATGCCTAGGCTCAGGCGAAGACGTCAGCGTCCTTGAGCAAGGCACCGACCTGATCCTTGGCCGACAGCTTCGGCGCTTCGTCCAGTTGCCAGTCGATGCCCAAAGCAGGATCGTCCCAGCGAATGCTGCGTTCGGACGATGGATCGTAGTAGTTGGTGGTCTTGTAGAGGAATTCGGCGAATTCGCTCAGCACCACGAAACCATGGGCAAAGCCTTCCGGAACCCACAGTTGACGGTGGTTTTCAGCCGACAGTCGCACGGCAACCCACTTGCCGAAGTGCGGCGAGCTGCGACGGATGTCCACGGCTACATCGAGCACTTCGCCGGCGGTCACCCGAACCAGTTTGCCCTGGGTATTTTGCAACTGGTAATGCAGGCCGCGCAGCACGCCTTTCTGCGAGCGCGAATGGTTGTCTTGAACGAACCGGGTGTCGAGCCCCGTCGCATCCTGGAACGCCTTGGCGTTGAAACTCTCGTAGAAGAAGCCGCGCTCGTCACCAAATACCTTGGGTTCGATGATCAGAACACCGGGCAGATCGGTGGTGATTACATTCATGAGGTTTTTCCAGATAGGGGTGAATGGCCGACATTCTTGCGCAAAGTGCCGGCGGATGCGAGCGCTTGAATATCTCCGGTCGGGGGTTGCGCATCCACTGCAGCAATGGCGATATAGGCACCTAATAAAATCTCAGGGGTCGTCCCATGCCGCTCGCCACGTTGATTCATCGCGCCAGTTTGCCCAGCCCGCAGGTTTCTGAAGCGCAGGCACGGCAGTGGTTGGCCGAGCATTACGGGCTCAGCGGCACGCTACAGGCGCTGGGCAGTCAGCAGGACCTGAATTATCGGGTCGACAGTGAGCGTGGGCGCTTTGTCCTGAAAATCTGCCGCGGCGATTATGCACTTGTGGAGTTGCAGGCTCAGCATGCAGGCCTCAAGTACCTTGCCGAGTACTCGTCGGTGCACGTGCCCAAAGTGATCCCGGCCAGTAACGGCGAGGATCTGTTGTCGCTGGAAGCCGACGGCGAGCCGGTGCACGTGCGGTTGCTGGACTACATCGAAGGCCAGCCGCTGACCCATCTTGAGCATTTGGGCCATGACGTGGTGGCCGGATTCGGTCGGTTGTGTGGCGAGATGGACCTGGCCCTGGCCGGCTTCGATCACCCGGGCCTTCAGCGCACGCTGCAATGGGACGCCCGCCACGCCAGTGCGCTGATCAGCCATCTGCTGCCGGTGATTCAGGATGAGCGCCAGCGCGCCTTGATCGCGCAAGCCGCCGAACAGGCCGAACGTCGCTTGCAGCCGTTGCAGGACAAGCTGCCGGTGCAGGCGATCCACATGGACATCACCGACGATAACGCTGTCTGGCAACGCGATGCCAAGCGTCATTGGCAATTGCAAGGCGTGATCGACTTCGGTGATCTGGTGCGCACCTGGCGTATCACCGATCTGTCGGTGACGTGCGCGGCGCTGCTGCACCATGCCGGCGGTGATCCGTTTGTGATTCTGCCGGCGGTGCAGGCCTATCACGCGGTCAATCCGCTGCAACATGAAGAGCTGTTGGCGTTGTGGCCGTTGATCGTGGCGCGGGCGGCGGTGCTGGTGCTCAGTGGCGAGCAACAGGTCAGCATCGATCCGGGTAATACCTATAGTCGCGACAATCTTGGTCACGAATGGGAAATTTTCCACGTGGCGACTTCGGTGCCGCTGGCATTGATGGAAGCGGCGATCCTCACGTCTGTCGGCCAGTCTCTTCCAGCCATCGGCAGTGAAGGCTTCGCACCGCTGCTGCCGGAGTTGGTCGGGCGGGAATTTGCGCTGATCGACCTTGGTGTCCTGAGTCCGCATTTCGAGGCAGGCAACTGGGAGCAGGAGGGTATCGATCAACGACTGCTGACTGAAGCCGCTGCCACGCATGGGCTGGCAGCGAGTCGTTACGGGCAATACCGCTTGTCGCAGACGCGAGTGGACACAGCAGTGGAACCGGAGACGTTCCCGCTGCACGTTGAGTTGCGCGTGCCGCAGGGCTCGGCGGTGGAAGCGCCGTTTGCCGGTGTGCTGCATCACGCGGCGGATGGTGTGTTGCAACTCGACGGACCGCAGCTCAGCGTGCGGCTGAGGGGCGTGAGCGCCTCGCTGCACAGCGGCGCGGCGCTGGTCAAAGGTCAGGTGCTGGGTGCGGTCAGAGGTCCGTTGATTGTGCAGGTGAGCCGCGTTGCATCGCTGGATGCGCCGTTGTTCTGCAGCCCTTCGCGCGCTGCGGCGTGGCAGGCGTTGTGCCCGTCGCCGGCAGCACTGCTGGGGCTGTCCTGCGATGCCGAGCCGGAGCTGGATGCGAAAACCTTGCTCGAACGGCGCGACGCCAGTTTCGCCCGCACGCAAAAACATTATTACGTCGACCCGCCGCGCATCGAACGTGGCTGGCGCAATCACCTGATCGACATGCATGGCCGTTCCTATCTCGACATGCTCAACAACGTTGCAGTGCTCGGCCATGGTCATCCGCGCATGGCCCAGGTGGCGGCGCGACAGTGGTCGCTGCTCAACACCAACTCGCGCTTCAACTATGCAGCCGTGGCGCAGTTCTCCGAACGCTTGCTGAAGCTGGCGCCGGAAGGCATGGATCGGGTGTTTCTGGTCAACAGTGGCAGCGAGGCCAACGACCTGGCGATCCGTCTGGCGTGGGCCTACAGCGGCGGGCGCGACATGCTCAGCGTGCTGGAGGCCTATCACGGCTGGACGGTCGGGGCCGATGCGGTGTCGACCTCGGTTGCCGACAACCCGCGCGCGCTGGAAAGCCGCCCGGACTGGGTGCACCCGGTGACCGCGCCGAATACCTACCGTGGCGAGTTTCGCGGCCTCGATTCGGCGCCGGACTATGTGCGCAGCGTCGAAGCGCAACTGGCGCATATCGCCGCGCAGGAGCGCCAATTGGCCGGTTTCATCTGTGAACCGGTGTACGGCAACGCCGGCGGAATTTCCCTGCCGCCCGGTTATCTGAAGCAGGTTTACGCATTGGTGCGGGCCCAGGGCGGGGTGTGCATCGCCGACGAAGTCCAGGTCGGTTACGGGCGCATGGGTCACTTTTTCTGGGGCTTCGAAGAGCAGGGCGTGGTGCCGGACATCATCACCATGGCCAAGGGCATGGGCAACGGCCAGCCGCTCGGCGCCGTTATTACGCGTCGGGAAATCGCCGAGGCGCTGGAAGCTGAAGGCTATTTCTTCTCGTCGGCCGGCGGCAGTCCGGTGAGCTGCCAGGTCGGTATGGCGGTGCTGGATGTGATGGAAGAAGAAAAGCTCTGGGAAAACGCCCAGGTGGTTGGCGGGCATTTCAAGACGCGGCTGGAGGCATTGATCGATAAACACCCGCTGGTGGGCGCGGTGCATGGTTCCGGCTTCTATCTGGGGGTAGAGCTGATCCGCAACCGCGAGACGCTGGAGCCGGCCACCGAGGAGACCACGTTGTTGTGCGATCGCCTGCGCGAGCTGGGAATCTTCATGCAACCGACCGGGGATGACCTGAACATTCTCAAGATCAAACCGCCGATGGTCACCTCGCGCCGCAGCGTGGACTTCTTTGTCGACATGCTGGATCGCGTGCTTGAGGAAGGTCTGTAAACGCTGCTTTTGTGGGAGCGGGCTTGCTCGCGAATGCGGTTTTTCATTCAAAGGTGATATCGACGGATGTGCCGCCTTCGCGAGCAAGCCCGCTCCCACATGGGTTCAGTGATAATTCGATTTGTATCGGTATTTAACTGTTTTTTTTAGACTGGCGTCATTTTAAAGCATTTAAAATACGATATTTATCGGTTATAAAGTCGCCATCGCTTTGTAACCCTTCGACGGTTCCCTGGAGTCCTGATCCGATGACCACTTTGAAAAGTACCCCGCGTGACGATGGCTTCTACATGCCGGCCGAGTGGGCGCCGCAGACCCAGACCTGGATGATCTGGCCTGAGCGTCCGGACAACTGGCGCCTGGGTGGCAAGCCGGCGCAGGCCGCGCACGTTGCAGTGGCCAAGGCCATCGCCCGTTTTGAACCGGTGACGGTTGCCGTGTCGGCCGGTCAGTACGAGAACGCACGCGCACGTCTAGACGTGCCGAATATCCGCGTGGTCGAGATGTCCAGCGATGATGCCTGGGTACGTGATACCGGCCCGACGTTCGTCATCAACAAAAGCGGCGAAGTGCGCGGTGTGAACTGGGATTTCAACTCCTGGGGTGGTTTTGAAGGCGGTCTGTATTCGCCGTGGAACCGTGATTCGCAGGTCGGTGGCAAGATTCTCGAAATCGAGCGCAGCCCGCGTTATCGCACCGAAGGTTTTGTGCTTGAAGGCGGTTCGATTCACGTCGACGGCGAAGGCACGCTGATCACTACTGAAGAGTGCCTGCTCAATCACAACCGCAACCCGCACCTGGGCCGCGAAGAGATCGAAGCGGTGCTGCGCGACAATCTGTCTGTGGATAAGATCATCTGGCTGCCGGATGGTCTGTTCAACGACGAAACCGACGGTCATGTGGATAACTTCTGCTGCTACGTGCGCCCGGGCGAAGTGCTGCTGGCGTGGACCGACGATCCGCAGGATCCGAACTACCCGCGCTGCCAGGCCGCAATGAACGTGCTGCAAAGCAGCACCGACGCCAAGGGGCGCCCGTTCACGGTGCACAAGATGCCGATTCCGGGGCCGCTGTACGCGACCGAAGAGGAGTGCGCCGGTGTCGATCCGGTCGACGGTACGCAGGAGCGCAACCCTTCCGTGCGCCTGGCCGGTTCCTACGTGAATTTCCTGATCGTCAACGGCGGCATCATCGCGCCGAGCTTCGACGATCCGATGGACGCGCCTGCGCGGGAAATCCTGCAGAAGCTGTTCCCGCAACACGAAGTGGTGATGGTGCCGGGCCGTGAACTGTTACTGGGCGGCGGCAATATCCACTGCCTTACCCAACAACAGCCAGCCCCGCACAAAGAGTGAGTTGAGACGTAACAGCTTGAGTTGATTCATAAATCGGCCAGGCAAAGATTAGCTTGCTACACATTCAAACAAGCCCGCGGCCCTGTTGGACCGCGGGCTTGTTTGTATCCGCCTGTCGACAAATCGGAAACCTTGGCATAGCTCTTGTATCGGACAAAGTGCACTAGGGAGAGGGGGGAACTTCAACAGTTCTGTCATATACCTTGGATAACGTAGCCGCTCACGAACGGGGAGAGAGCGCTGAAATGAACGCCGAAGTGAACGTAGTCAGCGAGCGGACTTTGCATCCCATGGCCGTCAACGGCGAATCGCTCCAGATTGTCGCGCACTTTTTGAAGTCCAATGGAACGCGTCAGATCAGGGAACCTGATCCGCGCCGGATGATGATCGAGCGCTACCCCGCTGGCCTGTTCAGCGATGCCGAACTGGAAGCGTTATGGGCTGTGATGGAAGGATAAGAAAAACAACAGGGATTGGTAAAAGCGCTGCCGGGATGGCGGCGCTTTTTTATGCACGACACAAAAACCATTGCGAACATTGAACCTGTGGGAGGGGGCTTGCTCCCGAATGCAATCAGTCAGTGACGATGGTGTTGCCTGACATGACGCCTTCGGGAGCAAGCCCCCTCCCACAGGATTTGTGTGCATTCAGAAACTGTAGGTACCGGTCATCACCACACTGCGCGGTGCGCCTGGCTGGATCTGATATTGGCTGGTGGCCGAGGCGTAATACTCGTGGTCGGTGATGTTGTTCAGTGCCGCGCGCAAGTCCCAGTCCTTGAAACGGTAGCCGACCAGCGCATCCCAGCGGCCGTAACCCGGTAGCACGGTGGTGTTGGCGTTGTCGGCATAACGCTGGCCGACCACGGTCAGACCGGTTTCGCCGTACCAGCCCATCTCCGGTTTCCAGGTCAGGAACAGGCTGCCGTTGTGTTTGGCCACGTTGTTGACGCGTTTGCCTTCCAGGCCGTTGTTATCCTTCTCGATGGTGGTGTCTTGCACGCCGACGCCACCGCGCATGTACCAGTTGCCGACCAGTTTGCCGGTAGCGGTCAACTCGATACCGCGCGAACGCTGAAGACCGGTCATGACGGTCAGGGTCGGATCGTTCGGGTCGCTGGTACGGCGGTTGTAGAGTTCCAGGTCGTAGACCGCCAGCGTGGTGCTCAAGCGATCATCCAGCCAGTCGCTTTTCACGCCGATTTCTTTCTGTTTGGTCAGCTCCGGACTCAAGTCGTTGCTATTGCCGGCAGCCCCCGGGGTGATGCCGATCAGGCCGCCGCCAACGGGCGAGAAGGTCTTCGACCACGAGGCATAGAACGAATGATTCTGCAGTGGCGTCCAGACAATCCCAAAGCGCGGGCTGGTGCTGTGGCTGTCACGATCCTCAGTGAGGTTCTTGAGCTGGTTGGTCGACTCGATATCGAACGTGTCGTAGCGCAAGCCGGCCAGAAGTTGCCATTGATCGTTCAGACGCAACTGATCCTGCACGTACACCGCGCGGCCTTCGACTTCGGTGTGGCTGTCGCTGAACACCTGCATGCTGCCGGTGTGACGGAGCTCGCGGTTGGGGTTGAACAGGTCAAGGGAAGGCACCGACTGCGCGCCCGGGGTCCTGCCGGTCGCGGCGTTGTACAACTTCGGATCGCGGCGCTGGCTGCCGATCTCGACGCCGGTCAGCAGGCGATGCTCAAGGCCAAAGGTATCGAAACCACCTTCCAGTTCGAGGTTGTTGTAGACGTTGCGGGTGGTCAGATCCTGCTGCCAGTGCTGGCGCGCAACCTTGTTGGTTTTCGGGTCGAAGCTGGTCAGGTAGGTGTTGTCGAAATCGCTGTCGAGCTTGAACACGCCGAGGGTCTGGCGCAGCTGCCAGTTGTCGTTGATCTCGTAGGTGAGTTTCGAGCGCAGGGACTGCGCCTTGTCGTCGATGAAATCGTGATCGTTGCCGTAGGTGGTGTCGCGACCGACATCCGCCGGGCGGCCATTCACACCGGGAATGCCGCGATCCGGGGTGCGGTTGTAGCGGCTGTATTCGTATTGCACCAGCCAGTTCAAGTCTGGGGTCAGTTGCCAGCTCATCGACGGCGCGAACAGCTGGCGGTTGCCGCTGACGCCGTCGCGGAAGCTGTTTTCATCCATGTTGCCCATGTTCAGGCGCAGGCTGAGGTTTTCGCTGGGGTCGGTGCTGAGGTCGGCGTACAGGCTGCGCAGGTCGTCGCTGCCGCCTTGGGCCTCGATGGTCGAACGACGACCGAACTCGGGCAGCTTGCTCACGCGGTTGACGATCCCGCCCTGGCTGCCACGGCCGTAAAGTACCGCCGCCGGACCTTTGAGCACTTCGACCCGCTCGATGTTGTGCAGGTCGCGCTTGTACTGGCTGTCGTCGCGAATGCCGTCCAGATAGAAGTCGTTGCTGGCGTCGAAGCCGCGGATACGCAGACTGTCGAAGCGCGTGTCGGCGCTGCTGCTGACGTTGGGAATGCCGCTCAGGGCGTCACCGATGTCATTGGTGCCGTAGTCGGCGACGTTCGTGGTCTTGATCGAGTCGATGGCCTGCGGCACGTAACGCACCGGGGTGGAGGTGCGAGTCGCGGTGTTGCTGATCTTGACGCGCGGGTCCTCGGCTTGTTCTTCGGCGCTGATCGCGGTGGCGGGCAGTTCGGTGGCGGAGTAAGCAAAACCGCTGGACAGAAAGGCAGACAATCCAAGGGTGACAGGCGTGAGGCGGAACGGGGCAGGCATGGAAAAGCGCATCCGAAAGGGTAAGGAAATTCAAACGCGCGAATGGTAATGCTTTGCATTTGCTCCCGTAATTTATTCCTGAGAAGTTCCCCTGTCAGATTGTTTCAATTTATGTCGATTTGGATACATCCTGACCGGTCGATCCATTCGACCGATTCTCGAAACAGTCTGAGAGCCATTCCGGCGTTTTTCCCCAACACGCGTAGGAATAGTCTGCCGGCATCGAATATTTCTACTTTGTTGCCGGAGTTCTCCCATGATCCTTCACTACATCTACGACCCATTGTGCGGCTGGTGCTACGGCGCCAAACCGCTGGTGCAAGCGGCGCAGCAAGTACTGCCGGTCGTCGCCCATGCGGGCGGAATGATGAGCGGCGCGAATCGCCAGCAAGTTTCGCCGCAACTGCGCGATTACGTCATGCCCCACGACCGGCGCATTGCCGAATACACCGGACAACCCTTTGGCGAAGCGTATTTCGAAGGTCTGCTGCGTGATCACTCGGCGGTCTTCGATTCGACGCCGCCGATTGCGGCGGTGATGGCGGCAGAGTCCATCGACGGTCGCGGTTTGCAGATGCTCGGACGTTTGCAGACGGCGCATTACGTGGAAGGACGGCGGATTGCCGATGAATCCGTACTGTTCGAACTCGCCCGTGAGTTGGGCTACACCCGTGACATCTTCGCGGCTGCGTTTAAATCCGTTGATACGACAGCGCATGTAAAAGCCAGCCGAGAACTCTTGGCACAACTGGGTGGCCAGGGATTTCCGACATTGGCGCTGGAGCGGGACGGGCAATTCACCTTGATCGACATCAGCCCCTGGCTTGGCAAACCGCAGGCCTTCGCCGACTGGTTGGGGCAAGCGGTTGTCACTGTTGAGTCGGGGCAATCCCCCGCGCAATGCGGTCTCGACGGTTGCGCTTAATCGCACTGGATTCACTGGCTGAGCGCATTTCCGAGCAATACGCTATCGCAAAATTTACGATTCTTAGACGATTTTTACCTATTTAAAGACGATTCTTGAAATTGACACATTATTGAGGGCGCGGCTACGATTCGGCCCAACGCCTGTGGCCAACCGCCATGACTCAAAAATAATAAAAGGGCCCGACACGGTTTTGCCGTGGGCGGGTCTTTTTGTTTCGGGGTGAAAAAAGAGTGCAATAGCGCCGTTTCAGCCGTTCGACACAGCGCGTTTCAACCCGTAATAAGGAAAACAAAATGTTGAACAAGCGAATCAGTCTGATCGCACTGGGGATGTTGAGTGCCACTTCGGCAATGGCTGACGGCCAGGCCGAATCCAAGGGTTTTGTAGAAGACAGCAGCCTCAAAGTGCTGCTGCGCAATGCCTATATCAATCGTGATTACAAAGATGGTAACGAAGATAAAGCCGAGTGGGGCCAGGCGGCCATCGGTACGTTCTCTTCCGGCTTCACCCAAGGCACCGTGGGTGTGGGTGTCGATGCTTTCGGTCTTTACGCACTGCGTCTGGATGGCGGCAAGGGCCGCAGCGGCGCCGGTGGTATCGACTTCTTCAAACAGGGTGACAGCGGCAATGCGGCTGACGACCTGTCCAAGGGTGGCGCTGCGGTCAAATTCCGCGTGTCCAACACCGTGCTGACCTACGGCGACCAGATGCCGGCCCTGCCGGTGCTGAACTACGACAACTCGCGTCTGCTGCCGGAAAGCTACACCGGTACCTTGATCACCTCCAAAGAGATCAAAGGCCTGCAACTGGACGCCGGTCGTTTCACCGCCGAATCGCGTAAAAGCGCTGAAGGCCGTGACAGCGGTGGTCTGAAGTCGATCAACGTGTTGGGCGGTAGCTACCAGTTCACCGAACAGTTCAAGGCGGCGTTGTACGCTTCCGACGTTGAAGACGTCATGAAGAAGCAGTACGTGAACGCCAACTACGTGTTCCCGATCGACAAGGATCAGTCCCTGACCCTGGACTTCAACGGCTATCGCACCAAGCTCGACAAGTCCTATGCCGACATCAAGAACACCGGCGGCCAGGACAACAAGATCTGGAGCCTGGCGGCCACATTCGCCACCGGCCCGCACTCGTTCACCGTGGCGCACCAGCGCAGTACCGGTGACAGCAACCTGGGTTATCCGTACGGCGGTTATCAGAACGATGGTCGTCGTCAGGGCGACGGTGGCAACACCATTTACCTGGCCAACTCGTACTGGTCGGACTTCAACGCTGAAGACGAGCGCAGCTGGCAACTGGGCTACGGCCTGGACTTCGGTGCCTTTGGCGTACCTGGCCTGAGCTACAACTTTGCTTACGTGCGTGGCGACAACATCACCACCGACACCAGCAGTGGCGGCACCGAGCGTGAGATCTTCAACCAGGTCAAATACGTCGTGCAAAGCGGTTCGGCGAAAGACCTTAGCGTGAAACTGCGCAGCTCGATTCTGCGCGTGTCGCAGAAATCCGCCGACTACAACAGCAGCGGCAACGAAGTGCGTGTGTTCGTGGACTACCCGATCAACATCTTCTGATGAACGATCCGGTGTAAGAAACATGAGAAAACCCCGACTGGCTCGGGGTTTTTTTTCGACGTCTTTTTCGCAAAAACCGTAAAAAACCCGTGTTTTTGTCACGTAAAAGTTGTTTTGAAGCGTCTTCAAGTACCGTTTCAAGCAGGGCTTTAAATGCCTGAAATTCTTTCTCATGGACGCAAATTCTCCACCTAATAGATTAGGCCGCTCAACGCAGCGGAGAATTTGGTAATGATCGTTTTGAACAGAGAAGTGGGCGAATCGCTACGGCGCGACAAATATGTCAACGTCCAGGGTGGTGACTTCAATCTCTACGGTCATTTTGCCGACTTCGTCAGACTGACCAAAAGTTGGGAAAACATGGAGCCAGACAGTTATTACGGTCAGGCCGAAGCCGGCATGCGTTACCGTCGTTACAGCGACTTCGAGTACAACCCGAAAACACGTGAATTGAAGCAACTCGAGCATCGCGCGTACGTGCAGTCGAAAGAGAACAACGCCTACGTGGGCGGTGTTGTGCGGCACTTTCAGGACTTCTCTGATGAAGTGATCACTTCGCCGGTAATGCGCAGCCTGATCGACACCGATTTTGAAGTGTACAAAAGCGTGTTGCCGGAAGAATTGCACGATGAGATTTGGCAGTGCCAGATTCATCAGATCCGCATCGAGATCAAACCCGGCAAGCAACTGGAAATCACCCCGGAAGGGATTCACTGCGACGGCTATCCGTTCAGTGGTGTGCACTTCTGGGGGCGCAACAACGTCGAGGGCGCGGAAAGCCGTTTGTACGATGTTCACGAGCATCAACTGGCGTCGACCACCTACAAGGAAATCCTCGACACCACGTACTTCCTTGATCGCGACATGCGCCATTACGTGACTCCGGCGCGCAACACCCACACGCATGCCATGGCGTACCGGCAGATTCTGGCGATTTCCTTCTCGCGGCCCGGGACCGCTTTCGACATTGTTCGCTAATCAGATCACCCCAATCGATGGCGTCGAGTGCTCGACGCCGGTGGTGCTGCGACGCGCCACCGCCAAGGACGCGCAGCGCATGGAGCGCTTCTTCCGGCAGTTCGACGAAGTGTCGTTCTGCGAATGGCAGGACGCCAAATGCCTGCGCGGTGTATTGATCCAGAAGACCACCACGGCCTATCTGGCCTTCGACGTCGAAGGCGAAATCGTCGGTGCGGTGCTCGGCGGCATGCTCGGTAGTCGCGGCACCATCAACCACTTGGCGGTCAGCCCACGCTATCGCAGTCAGGGCGTCGGCCAGCGGTTGGTGGAAGCGGCGTCATCCGACATGAAACGGGTCGGTGTATTACGGATGTTTCTGTTCGTCGACGATGCTAACCTCGCGGGCAAGCGATTCTGGACTGCCCAGGGTTTTTGCGAACCCCACGGCGAGCGGACATTTGAGAGGGATCTATGAATGAAACGTCCGGCAGTGCGCCGCTGATGGCTGCTCATCAGCCATCGCGCACGTTTGCCGAAGCCAGCCCGGTGGTGGCCGGTTACTTCACGGTGTCGTTCGTGTTCGGGCTGATGGCGGTCAACGCCGGGCTGCCGATGTGGCTGCCGGTGGCGATGTGCTTGTTCGTCTACGCCGGCGCTTCGCAATTCGCCGCACTGGCGCTGATCTCCAGCGGCGCTTCGCTGACCACCATCGTGCTGACCACCTTCCTGATCAATGCGCGGCACATGCTGATGTCGGTGTACATGGCCAAGGCCTTGCGCGCATTGGGGCTCAGCCGCATGGAGCGCTGGGCTTACGCCGGTGGCCTGACCGACGAGTCCTTCGCGTTCCACAGCGTCAAACTGGGCACCGGCGCGCCGGTCAACATTCGTTACCTGATCGGCTTCAACCTGTTCTGCCACACCTCTTGGGTGCTGGGCGGATTGTTGGGCGCTGTCTGCGCGCAATATGCATCGCACCTGATCAAATATCAGCTCGACTACGCACTGACCGCGATGATGCTCTACGTGCTGGTGTCGCTGTGCAACACCCGCAACAAACTCATCGCCGCAGCAGCTGCCGTCGCCTGCATGGGCGCGCTGAGCCTGGTCGGTACTTCGCCGTTCAACGTTTTCATCGCCACGTTCGTGGGCTGCGGAGTGGGTGTATGCCTGACCAAACGTTCCTGATTCTGGTGGTCGCGCTGATGATGGCCGTGACCTTCCTGCCACGCGCGCTGCCGCTGCAAGTCAACACCGAGCACTGGCCGCCGTTCGTTGCGCGGGCGCTGGAATACCTGCCGGTGGCGATCGTCGCTGCGATCAGCCTGACACCCTTGTTGATCAAGGATCAGCACCTACAGCTCGATCGCCCGGAATTTTATGCAGCCATTCCGACGTTGTTATGTGCGTATTTCAGCAAAAACCTCTTTCTCAGTGTGGCGGTTGGGACGGCTGCGTACATTGCGCTCGGCTCGTTCATGTAGCGGCAGATCGACCACGTCATTCAGGGCCTGCCCCGACAGGTTCGGGTTGTTCACCGCCAGACGCACTTCGAGGAAATCCTCGAATCCGGGGAAAATCGTCAGGCCGTTCTTTTGCGCGGCCTCACGAGACACCATGCCCACCGCGTCCATCTGCGTGATCAGCGACAGGGTCAGGGTTTCGCTGCAGGAATAGACCATGCGTTGACCGTTCTCGTGATTGCCCAGTCCGGCGTCGAGAAAACGCAGGAAACTGTGGGAATACGGACAATCTTCCGCAGGACGCACCTGAAACTTGTTGCCCAGCAACGTCAGTGGATCGTTTTCCTGCCCGCAATGGGCACCGACCACCTGCACCTGCACATCCGGCAAAACAATGCTCGGCAAACCCGGCCGCTGCGGGCCGATCAGCACCGCGAGGTCAAAGTCCTCATTCTTCAGCTTGCTGAGGTTTTCCATCGACTCGGCGTAGCTGAATTCCATCTGGTAATCGGGAAACACCTCAATCAGGCGTCCGATCATTCGCCGGTTGAAGTCAGACGACAACGTGTTGTTCAACGCAACCTTCAATGTGCGCTGGCCGGGTACCTTGAGCGCCTCGACCTTTTCTTCCATCTGTCGCGTGGCAATCAGCACTTTGTCCATGTAGGGCGTCAGCTCCGTGCCTTGCGGCGTCAGCGTCAGCCCTTTGTTGGAACGTCGAAACAAGCGGAAACCGAACTGCTCTTCGACCTTGTTCAACTGCGCGGCCAAGGCCTGCACGGTCAGGCACGAATGCTCGGCTGCGGCCGACAACGAGCCGGTCTGCACGATGCGCATGAGGTTGCGTAAGGTTCTGCTATCCATGGGTAATGCCCTCTGAAGTGGGCTGGGTATTGTTGTTTACGAGACTGCCGATCCGGCGTCATATGCCGGCTATATTCCAGCACCTGAGCATAGTTGTCGCGGGTTTAGTAGCGAATTGATGTCCCCGCCGATGGCTGGAAGCTGACACAGGATCGGGATTTTTGATGACGTGGGGGTGATTGGGGTCAAGAAAAGTGCGTGGTTTTGGTGCGCAGGGAGGGTTTTTCGAGGAGAAACGGCTTATGGCTCCTGTAATTTCCCCGGCGAGATATGCGCATATTTTTCAGCTTTGAGCGCGAGTGCCCTTAGCATCAGGGATGCTTTCCAATTTCGTCTTCACCAGTTTGTTGCGACTCTAGAGCCGCCATTCACGGGGCGCTGAAGAGCGTCCGCATGTGAATGCACATAGGCAAAGTTCGCCAGCACTTCGACTAGGCAAGCGAAATGCTCAAATAAACCAGGCAATAAAAAACCGACATTGCTGTCGGCTTTTTGCTCCCTTGAACAAGGGTAGAGGTCTCACCCGAGCGCTGATCTTCAGGTCATCAACGGGGTTCCTAACGCCGACTATCGCCACCTGATGGCAGTCGGTTTCGCGCTCTTGAGGCAGATCCTCTGCCACGGAACATTAACGTGTCAACTTGGAAATTCTTAGGCGTTTATTCGTATGCGAATAATTTCATGTAAAAAATTCATATGTGTACTACGCTCATCTTGCGGACCCGCTTAGAAGGACGACCATGCCTACCTCATCCCCAACCCTCACTCCGCGTGAACAACTCGACGTCCCCGAGGCCGGGCGCGTCGCGCTGAAGTTTTTCTTCAATCTCATGGAGCGCTGGGGTTGCAACGCCGAACAGCAGCGCACTTTGCTGGGCGGCGTCGGCAACACCACGTTCTACAAGTACAAACACCTGCCGCCGAATATTCGCCTGCCGCACGACACGCTGGAGCGCATCTCGTATCTGATGGGCATTCACAAGGCCTTGAGCATCATCTTCAGCAACAGTCGCGAGCGTGCTTATACGTGGGTCAGCAGCCCAAACACGGCTGCGCCATTCAATGGTCGAACGGCGCTGGATTACATGCTCGCGGGGAGGGTGGTCGATATCGCCGACGTGCGCCGCTACCTCGACGGGGTGCGCGGTTGAAGGCCCCGCCCCTGGCTGAGCCGCAATGGCCGAAGGCCTACCGGATCGTCAACAGCAGCTTCCCGCCGATTGCGCTGTTCGAAGACGTACTCGACCCCGAAGACCTGGAAATCGCCTACGCGCTGGAAGCACTGACCAACGATCGCCTGATCGAGCAGGCCGGCGTCCTCGCCCGCGTGCGTCCAGAAGACCGACTCTCCGGCCCCGGTTCAACCCCGGTGATGGCGGCGTTCACCCACATCGGCAAAAGCAGCCGCTTCACCGATGGCACCTTCGGCGTCTACTACGCCGCCAGCAGCCAGGCTGCGGCTATCGCCGAGACTTGTTATCACCAGGAACGTTTCCTCGCGGCCACCAACGAGGCGGATCTTGAGTTGACCATGCGCACTTACGTCAATCGTGTGGTTAAGCCGCTGCATGATGTTCGTGATGACTTTCCCGATTTGCATCAACCCGATCCAGACGCCTATGGCCCATCCCAGGCGTTTGCCCGACAACTGCGTGAGTCTGAATCGTGGGGGATGCTCTACAGCAGCGTTCGCCTGCCGGGCCACGAATGTGTCGCCGCTTTCCGGCCGCCAGCGGTGTCGATTCCGAAGCAGGGCAAACATCTGCGTTATGTGTGGAGTGCGAGTCAACGCAGGATTTCGTTTGTGTTTGAGATCAGTCAGGTTTGAAACACAAGAAGCCCTCGCGGTATGCGAGGGCTTTCTTTTGGCGGTTTACGTCAATGGCTTGCTGTTGGCGCATCCAGAACTTTCACCACATCGTCAATCAGCGCCTTGCTCAACTCCTGCAGATACTGCGAGGCGTAAGCGTGAAGGTCAGGATCGCGAGAAACTGTGGAATCTGCAGTCAGTAACTTGGAAATGTGAAGCAAGTGTGAGGCGTGCGAGAGGGCGGCCATCACTGGAACACCACGATTGGTGCGGAACAGCGCTTGATTGGCCTGGAAGGAAAAGTGCGTAAGGCCTGGTGTTTTCAAATCGAGGTAGTCGGTCATTTCGCTTCACCTGCCGTACGTAAGGCGTGGTGTGAGGTGACCGGTGTGGCAGCGCGGCGGATTACGGATGGATCGATGGCATTCATTTGTGAACTCCCTGTATCAAATGAGAGCTGCCAATTCGTTATCAGGCGAATGGGTGGCAGCTATGCGCGGGCTGATAAACCGGAGATACAGGAACCCGGCAGACCCGAAGATCTCCCACGCACAGCCGCCATTGCACGGTAATGCAGACAAAAAAATGCGCCGGCAAACGTGAATTGGGGCGCTGGTGCGCCTGTATCTTACTCGGGTTATCAGGCCCGGTCGCTGAATTGGCAGCGACGGGTTTGACGGTAGCTTGCGGAGGACGGGTGCGCAATCGTGGCCAGGTGGTGGCCGTTGCCATCTCTGTGTAGTGCAACACTTATGTTGCGCTCGCAGCAAATATGTTGCACATTCGCTTCACCGAAACGGCGAGTGATGCGCATGAAGTACAGCGAGTTTCGGCGATGGTTGAAAGCCCAAGGCGTTGAGTTTCAAACCGGCAAGGGAAGTCACTTCAAGGTTTCCTTGAATGGCAAATCAACTGTGTTTCCCGACCATGGAGCCAAGGAAATGGGCGAAGGGTTGAGAAAATCGATAATCAAGCAGCTGGGCCTCAAGGATTGAGACCCGGCTGTACCCATCTGAGGAAGTGTGATGTTCGAATATGCGTTGGAAGTTCACGAAGAGCCGGGCAGTGTCTGGCTGACCTGCGCAGAAATTCCTGAGATGCACGCCGTTGGCGACACCCTTGAGCAAGCGTTGGACACCGCCATTGATGCAATCGAGACGGCGCTCTCGATATACGTTGATGATCGCCGGTTGATTCCGACCGGGCAGGCAGGAGAACAGGCAAGTGGCGTCGTATTGCGTCTGCCTGCGCTGACTGCAGCAAAGGTTGCTCTGTGGAATACGCTTTTGGAGTCAGGTTTAAGCAAGGCCGAGTTGGCACGTCGTCTCGGCGTACAACGGCCCCAGGTCGATCGCTTGGTAGATTTTCTGCATCACTCCAAAATCGAGAATGTTGAGCGTGCGTTGCAGCAACTTGGAAGGCGGATTTCGCTTTCGGTTCAAGCTGCATAAGTTCAGCAAGCGAGCGTTGGAGAAAATAGCTGAAGGCGAAGAAAAGGCATGGCAAATGAGCTAGAGCGATTTCAGACGGACTTGATGGAGTCTGTACGACAGATGAAGGCTGGAAAGGCCTCGCGCGTAACGCTGCTGCCGCTCTCGGCGGCCACTGAAGAGCAAAGGAAGGCCGGGGTTTCTCAAAGCGTTTTCGCCAACCTAAGCTCCGTAGTGACACGAGCAAAATAAGGTGGGGAAAAATAGAGTCAGACCACAGTCTCAGCTCAAAAAGTGGCCTGTCCCTTATTTCCTACTTATTTCCCTGCTTTGGTCTGTTCAGGGAGGAAGTTGGCTCGTGCCTCGTCTTGACTGCGCAACCAGCGTTCGGCGTCCTCAAAGGTGTTCATGCAGGTTCTGCCATAAGCCGACAAGGCCAGTATGCTGCGTTGGGTGAGTTGAATATCAGATGTGCACAGATCGATGAATAACGAGAGCGCGTTTCCGGCCTCCTCAAATGCTTCGCGGATTTCCAAGGCTTTTTTGCATGTAGACATCAGTTGACTCCCTGTTCCATGTTGTCGGCGGCGAGTTTATGCGCAAAGCTCTGCGTCAAAATCAACTTCGCGTATCAACTTGTGACGGACCTTCAGCGCTCGCTTATTTGAATTTTGTCGGTGGGGGAGTTCGATATCTCAGCTGCTGGCGAGGTGCTGAATGGCGTGTCTGCAGATTGTTGGCTTTGCTCCATGGGGAGGCCTTTTGCGCTGATGAAGTCAGGCGGTCTTGTGTGGGTTGCCGCGATCTACAGCAAAGATCTTTTAGATAGGGTGAGCGCTCATAACCTCATGGTCAAAGTCATGAACACTCAGCTGTTGCGCTTTTCATATTCAAACGCCAGAAACAACAAAGCCCCTGCATTTCTGCAGGGGCTTTGTTTTGTATGGTGCCGGCACCAGGAGTCGAACCCGGGACCTACTGATTACAAGTCAGTTGCTCTACCAACTGAGCTATACCGGCGTGTGGGCGACGATTATAGCGATTGGGTTGGTTCTGTAAACCCCTGAATTCAGACTATTTTTACGCAGGCGCTGGATCAGGCTTGGCGTGAGCGGTGTCGCCGGGTTTTTAGCCGCAAAACCGAGGTGCTACGCGATCAAGCCAGAATGTGCGTGAGGGCAGGATTTCTGCACCGTTCAAGCACCCATTTCACCCGTTTATGTCGTTTTGATTGGAAGCTTATGCACAACGGATCGACGCAACGGCAGTGTTGCAGGGGATTTTGTGGACACGTTCTCATTTTGTGCGCAAATCCCTGTTTTACAGGTTTTTTATCAATATGAACAAAAAATGACCAATGCTGTTTAAGCGGTCTAACGGCCGTGAATATTGGATCCACTGGAAAACCATCAACAGAGTTATCCACAGGCTGTAAAGATTTTAAGCGCGTTCGGCCAGCAGCAGGAAATTACGCGGTGTCAGTGGGGTGTCGCAAAAGGTGCCGAGGCGTACGACATACCCCTGTTCACCGAGGAAAATCGCTCGATCAAGGTTCAGCCAAAGCTCCAGCGGTCGTCGGAACAGTCCGCGCAGTAGTTCCAGGTTGCGAACTTCGGCCAACCGCTGCCAACCGGCGGCTTCCAGTGCCTGCCAGTCTGGCGTGCCGATTGTGGATAACTCTTTCAGCGCTGCCAGGTCGCGGCAGTAATCGGCGAAGGGTTTGTCCAGCCAGACGCTGGGCAGGGACGGGGTTGGCAGGTATTCGTCGACGCCGCGCAGTTGCCGTTGCAGCAGGTCGAAGGCCAGGCGCCGGGCCATCGAGGTGTCGCGCTGACGTCGGACGCGTGCGCCGGCGGTGACGGTTTCGCTCATGGGCAGTGCCAGATCTTCGAGCGAGAGTTGTAGGGCAGATCGCATGCCGGCGCAGGACAAGGCCTGGTACTCGTTGCGATTGATCCGGTTGTAGCAGCACGGGGCGATGGCCATCTGCTGACATCCGGCAGCGCTCGCCAGTTGCATCAGGCGCACATGCAGGTCGCCGCAGGCGTGCAGGGCGACCGGGGTGTGTTGAGCGCTCAAAACAGTCGTGGCGTCTGCTGCCAGCACATCCTGCTCGACATGCAGGGCGTGCAAATGATGGCGCTGACTTAATGCCTGACCGCTGGCGACCAGCGCCGGATCGTATTCAACACAGGTCAGCTGTTGCCCGGCGCCGAGCAGGCGCCGGCCCAAATGCCCCTTGCCGGAACACCAGTCCAGCCAATGTGTTGGCGCAGAGGCGAAAGACAAGCGGCTGGCGAACGCTTCAATTTGCTGCCACTTGCGCCCCGGCACATCGACATTCAATCGATGGCCTGCCGCTTCCAGCGCATGTCCCGGCAACTCTCCGACTGCGCTCAGCGCAGCCGACAACGCCGCCAATGAAGCGAACGGCTCCGGCGCATCGATGAGATCGGCAGGGTGGTTATGCACAAGCTCTGCATCTTCCAGCGATCGTCCGCGTAGCCACGAAGCCAATTCGGGGTAGGCGGTTTCCCATGGAAGCGAAAGATGAGTGAACGGACGAGGTTTCCACAGCGCCTGATGCTCAATCAGAAAAGCATCCAGCGCAGTGAAACGGGCGAGTAGGTCCTCGCCCGTCAGCACGTGGGAAGTTTCAACGCCCTTGGCAGGCATCGACGCGCAGCCAGCGCTCCAGCAGCTTGAAGCCGCGCACCAGCACGTAGGACATCAGCAGATAGAACACGCCAGCGGCGAAGAAGATTTCCACCGGCAGGTAGGTGCGGGCAATGATCGTGCGGGCCATGCCGGTCAGTTCCAGCAGGGTCACGGTGCTCGCCAGCGCACTGGCCTTGAGCATCAGGATCACTTCGTTGCTGTAGGCCGGCAGGCCGATGCGCGCCGCACGCGGCAACATGATGTAGAACATCGCCTTGGGCTTGGACATGCCCAGTGCCCGCGCCGCTTCGATTTCGCCCGGCGGAATCGCCTGGATCGCGCCGCGCAGGATCTCGGCGATGTACGCCGCGGTGTGCAGGGTCATGGTCGCGGTGGTACACCAGAACGGATCGCGCAGATACGGCCACAGTGCGCTGCTACGCACCGCATCGAACTGCGCCAGGCCGTAATAGACGAGGAACAGTTGCACCAGCAGCGGCGTGCCACGGAAAAAGAAGATGTAGGCGTAGGGCAAAGCGCGCACGTACCACAGCTTCGAGGAGCGGGCGATGCCCAGCGGAATGGCCAGCAGCAGGCCGGCAATCACGGCAATCGCCACCAGTTCCAGGGTCAGGGTTGCGCCCTGCGCCAGTTTCGGCAGCCACTTGATGATCACTTCCCAGTTCATGAAGCGCTCCTCGCAAAGCCGCGAGCGGCGCGTTTTTCCAGGAAGTGCATGCCGCTCATCGCCAGCACCGTCAGGCCCAGATACATGACCGCGGCCACCAGATAGAAGGTGAACGGCTGTTTCGACACGGTCACGCCGATCTGTGCGTGACGCATGATTTCTTCCAGGCCGATCACCGACACCAGCGCGGTGTCTTTCATCAGGATCATGAACAGGTTGCCCAGGCCGGGCAGGGCGATGCGCCACATCTGCGGCATGATCAGCTTGGTGAAGATCCGCCATTTCGACAGGCCCAGCGCCACGCCGGCTTCACGGTGGCCCTTGGGAATGGCGAGGATCGCGCCGCGGAACACTTCCGTGGCGTAGGCGCCGAAGCACAGGCCCAGCGCAATCACGCCGGCGGCGAAGGCGCTGAGTTGCAGGTCGGGATTGCCGAAAAACTCACCGAGGCTGCGCATCAGGTTGACCGTACCGAAGTAGATCAACAGCACCCAGAGCAATTCCGGGACGCCACGCACCAGCGTCGAATAAGTGCCGCCAAGCCATTGCAGCGGCTTGTACGGGGAAGTCTTGGCCAAGGCGCCGAGCAGACCGAGCACCAGTCCCAGGCACAGGGCCGTCAGCGCCAGTTTGACGGTCATCAGCGCACCGGCGGCGAGGGCCGGGCCGAATCCGTAGAGGTCGATAATCATGGATTTCTTTTCAAATCGCGGCAGGCAAGGCCGGGAGCCGGCGCCGTCGGATCACGGTGCCGGTCCCGCAGGTCAGATCAATAGATGCTGAACGGGAAGTACTTGTCGTTGATCTTCTTGTAGGTACCGTCAGCGACGATTTCCTTCAGTGCGGCGTTCAGCTTCTCACGCAGCGGATCACCTTTACGCACGGCGATGCCGATCTTGTCGCTTTCCACGACCGCGTCGCCCTTGAACTCATAGTTCTTGCCGGCGTCGCTTTTCAGCCAGTCGTAGTTGGCGTACTTGTCGGCCAGGATGGCGTCGACACGACCGGAGGTCAGGTCCAGGTAGGCGTTTTCCTGAGTGTCGTAGAGTTTGACTTCGATATCGCTACCGTAGGTGTCCTCCAACCAGGTACCGGCGAGCGTTGCGCGCTGGGTGCCGATGATCTTGCCTTTGAGCGAATCCTTGTCGGTTTTGAAGTCTTTATCTTTCGGTGCGATGAACTGCAGTTTGTTCGAGTAGTACGGGTCGGTGAAATCCACCGCGCCCTTGCGCTCTTCGGTGATCGACAGCGAGGAGACCAGGAAGTCGAACTTCTTGGCGTTCAGCGCAGGAATGATGCCGTCCCAATCGGAGGTGACCACGCTGCACTCGACTTTCATCTTGGCGCACAGGGCGTCGCCGATGTCTTTGTCGAAGCCGACCACGTTGCCGCTGGCGTCTTTGTTGTTGAACGGCGGGTACGCCGCTTCGATGCCCATCTTCAGGGTCTCGGCCATGGCTCCGGCGCTGAACGCGAGGGTGACGGCGGCGGCCAGGAAGACCTTTTTAAAATTCTGCATGCATGTTGCTCCGTTAGCGGTTGCTGGACATGAATTGTTTGCAGCGCGCCGAAAGCGGGTTTTCGAACACCTGCTGAGGCGATCCTTGCTCTTCCACCAGCCCCTGGTGGAGGAACACCACTTCGCTGGAGACCTGACGGGCAAAGCCCATTTCGTGGGTCACCAACAACATGGTGCGGCCTTCTTCGGCCAGTGCGCGGATGACACTAAGTACTTCCTGAACCATTTCCGGGTCAAGGGCGGAGGTGGGCTCGTCGAACAGAATCACCTTCGGCTGCATCGCCAGCGTGCGGGCAATCGCGGCGCGTTGTTGTTGACCGCCGGACAGTTGCGACGGGTAGGCGTGGCGCTTGTCGGCGATACCGACCTTGGCCAGCAGCGCTTCGGCGACTTCGATCGCCTCGGCCTTGCTCTGGCCGAGCACGCGGCGCGGGGCCTCGATGATGTTGTCGAGCACACTCATGTGCGGCCACAGATTAAAGTTTTGAAATACAAAACCAATCTCGGAACGCAGGCGGTTGATCTGTTTGCCATCCGCAGCAACCAGTTCGCCATTCTTGGCGGGCTTGAGCTTGAGTTCTTCACCGGCCACCAGAATCTGACCCTGGTGCGGGTTTTCCAACAGGTTGATGCAACGCAGGAACGTGGACTTGCCGGAACCGGAGGAACCGAGGATCGAGATCACATCGCCGTCGCGGGCGGTCAGCGAGATGCCTTTGAGCACCTCTAGCTGTCCGTAGCGTTTGTGCAAGTTGCGGATTTCAAGCGCGGGCGTGGCCTCAGCCATGTGCGTTCCTCATATATGTTGCGCTCCTGCTGTTGGCGGGCCTTCCTGGCGAGGCGGCCAAGCTAGCATAGCGTTTCAATGGCAGCCAACAGCGCTACGGGCGGTAAGCGGATGGCGTGTGGCAGGTTGTCGCATCGGCACAGCAGACTGTCGCCCCATCAACAACCGAACGGGTGTTTGATCGTGCAAACCCGTGGGCGTCGCGTAAAAAAAGGCGCGATGTTGCCAGCTTTGGCGGGGTGTTGGAAGCGCTATCCGGCCGAACGTTCCTGAATCGCCCTTTTATTGTGCATCCCACACTTTTTCAGTGTGTTTCTGGTGCGCTGAATCGTCTGAAAAGTGAGTCGCAGGGTAACGCTCTGGCGAATTGCCATTCATTCCAATGACTTGCGATGACTGTCCGGTCTCGCTGAAAACCGCGGCCCAGAAGAGTTTGAAACATTTTGGCGCATTTATTGCGTGCAGAATCTGGAACGCCCTGTTGGTTTCTTTTTACGAGAAGGAAAACCAGACAGGACGGACGCAATCGCTTTCCTCGCAAAGGTAGTTCCGATGAGCAGTACCCCAAGCTCCAATGGCCTCGAACAGGGGCTCAAACCGCGTCATGTGACCATGTTGTCGATCGCCGGTGTTATCGGCGCAGGTCTGTTCGTTGGCTCCGGCCACGCGATCGCTGCCGCCGGCCCCGCCGTGCTGCTGGCCTACGCCGCCGCCGGTACCCTGGTGGTGCTGGTGATGCGCATGCTCGGTGAGATGGCTGTCGCCTCGCCTGACACCGGTTCGTTCTCGACATACGCCGACCGTGCCATCGGGCACTGGGCCGGCTTCACCATCGGCTGGTTGTACTGGTGGTTCTGGGTGTTGGTGATTCCACTGGAAGCCAACGCCGCCGCGACCATTCTCCATGCCTGGTTCCCGGGGATCGAGATCTGGGCGTTTGCACTGATCATCACCATGCTGCTGACGGTCACCAACCTGTTCAGCGTGAAAAACTACGGTGAATTCGAATTCTGGTTTGCCTTGATCAAAGTCCTGGCGATCATCGGCTTCATCGCGCTGGGTCTTGCGGCCGTTTTCGGCTTCCTGCCGAACAGCCAGGTCAGCGGTGTTTCGCACCTGTTTGATTCCGGCGGCTTCCTGCCAAACGGCATGGGCGCGGTGCTGGGTGCAATCCTGACCACCATGTTCTCGTTCATGGGTACCGAAATCGTGACCATCGCGGCTGCGGAATCGAAGAACCCGGGCAAGCAGATTTCCAAGGCCACCAACTCGGTGATCTGGCGGATCGGCCTGTTCTACCTCGTATCGATCTTCATCGTTGTGGCCCTGGTACCGTGGAACGATCCTACGCTGGCCAACCTCGGTTCCTACCAGACCGTGCTTGAGCGCATGGGCATTCCGAACGCGAAAATGATCGTCGACATCGTGGTGCTGGTCGCGGTAACCAGCTGCCTGAACTCGGCGCTGTACACCTCGTCGCGCATGCTGTTCTCCCTCGGCAAGCGCGGTGATGCACCGGCGATGTCGACTCGGGTCAACAAAAGCGGTACGCCTTACTGGGCCGTCATGCTGTCGACCGGCGCGGCGTTCCTCTGCACCTTCGCCAACTACGTGGCCCCGGCTGCCGTGTTCGAATTCCTGCTGGCCAGCTCCGGCGCCATCGCGCTGCTGGTGTACCTGGTGATCGCGTTCTCGCAACTGCGCATGCGTAAACAACGCATGGCCCGCGGCGAGAAAATCGTCTTCAGCATGTGGCTGTTTCCGGGCCTGACCTACGCGGTGATCATCTTCATCGTCGCGGCCCTGACTATCATGCTGTTCCAGGAAGCCCACCGCGTGGAAATCCTCGCAACCGGCCTGCTGAGCCTCATGGTCGTTGCCGCAGGCCTGCTGGTGGCGCGCCGCCGCAAGCTGGAAAACCGTGGTGCGGTGGTGTTGAACTGATCCGTAACGCGTAATGCAAAACGGCCGCTGTCAGTGATGACGAGCGGCCGTTTTTGTTTGTGCGCGGGGTTTATTCGCCCTTGTCTTCCTGGGTGTCCAGCGACTTGCCGTAAGTATCCAGCGCAATCCCGAAGTCGGTGATGAACTGTGGCTCGGTCAGCCAGGCCTGGGCGGTTTCGATGTCCATGCCGTCGGCCCACATGCGGTAGTCGATCAGCATGTCGGCGGCCAGGTGAGTGGCGGCCATGCCTTCGTTCTCGGCATTTTCCATGTCCAGCAGCTCTGGATGGTCAACGATGATGAACGCCAGTTCGCGCAGCAGGGTCAGCAGCATTTCGTTGCGGCTGACGGCTTCGGCGTCGCGCATTTTGCTGAACATTGCGAGGGTGTATTCCGGGATCGGCTCGTCCAGATGCCCGAGGTTGTCGTCCTGGTCCAGCGGCTTACGGCCGACCATGCGGATGTGCTTGGCTTTGGCCTTGGCGCGTTTGGCGCGTTTCTGTTGCTTGTTCAGGGATGCCATGGGAACTCAGTTCTTCTGTTGGGTTTGTGCGGCAATCGCGTCGGACGCCGCCACATAGTCGGCCTGGAAGGCCGGGGATTCGATCCACGCCAGGGCGCCGGCTTCGTCGGTTTCCTGGGACCACTGGCGATACTCGATCAGCGCGGCGAGGATGAAGTCCATCGCGCCTTCTTCGCCTTCCTGCTCGTAAACCAGCTCCAGCAGCGGATCTTCCAGGAATGCGGTGCACATGGCTTGCTGGCTGATCTTCTCGGCGTCGATCATTCTCTTAAACAGCTCGGTCAGGTCCACCGACTCGAAGTCGATACGGTCATCGTTCGGGTCCAGTTCGACCGGCGCCTCGGCGCGTTTGCTGCGGTTTTGCTTGGCCTTGGTCTTGGCCCGGGCGGCGCGTTTTTGCTGCTTGTTGGCGGAGGCCATGGTGTGTTCCGTCGTGCGTTGGAAGGGCTCAGCTGCGCGGAACTGGCCGCCCGGGTGTGTCGGGGGCCAGCTCGCCGGTTTGCAGCCAGGTCAGAGCGATGGGCCATAGTGTGGCTTGGTATGCGCTACGAAAAAAGGCGAAATGTCCGACTTGTTGTTCGCCGATGTCCTGCGGCTCGATGCGCAAGTGGGTTTTGTGCGCATGACTGAAGTAGCCGAGCAGGCGTTCGATGGCCGGGATCGTGCCGTATGGGTCGTCGCTGATGCTGACCGCCAGGGTGTGTGCGCGGACGTTGGCGAAGGGCAGGCGACCGCTTGCCTTCAGCAGTCGGCGGCCGCTCGGACGCTGCTCGTAGCGCGCGGCAGGCGTGCTCCAGTCGCGTACGACGCCTGTTGGCGTGTCCTCCAGCCAGTCGAGGCGTTTGCCCGGGAAATAGCCACAGAGCCGCGTCAGCAGCGGCATCAGCAAATGCCATTTACCAAACATGCGCCAGCGCTGTGCCGGCGCATAGTCGCGCCAGTAAGCGAACTGCGCGCCGACCGTCACCAGTCGACGAATGACCTGCCCGGACTCGCCGAGCCCAGCCGCGCAACCGCCGAAGCTATGGCCGACCACATCGATTGGCTGGCCGGGAAACTCCCGTTGCGCGCGTTTGAGCATCGCCTCGAAATCCAGCGCGCCCCAGTCGGTCCATGAAGCCTCAAGGCCTTTCAGGGTTGCCGGACGCGATTCGCCGATGCCTCGGTAGTCGTAGGTGATCACGTCGAAGCCATTGGCGAACAGGTAATCGGCGAAGCGTGAATAGTGTCGGCAGCGTACCGAGGTGGCGGCGTTGATGATGACTACCGGGCGCTGGATGTCGGGCAGGGCATGGCGCCAGGTGAAGCCGCCAAGGGCAAAGTCATCGGCCGCGGCCTCATGGAAGGGCTCATTGACGATAGCGGCGCTGTGGGTGAGCGCAGTGCTGCATGAGTTCATAAGGACTCGGTCTTTGCGGGATCTCCTGAGCATGAGCTTCATCAAGGCGTAAATGCAACGATTCGGAACGCGCTGCGTTCCAGATCCGCAGGCAGTGCGCTTTCGAGAATTTGTGACGCACTGCGTCACAAAATCAATGCAGTCCTGCAGGCGTAGTCCATTTCGGACACAGGCCAAGTTCCAATCATTCTAAAACACGTGCTTCCCTGGCCGGATCAAATAAGGAGTAACGGTTGGGCTCTACAAGAGCCCGGGAGTTGTCATCATGAAACGCGTTCTTTCATTCCTGCTGCCCATCGCGGCGGTGGCGGCATTGGCCTTTCCGGCGATGTTGCAGGCGGCCAATCTGGACCCGGTCGACAGTGCCGGCGTGCAAGTCCAGCAACAACAGCAAAACGGCATCAACTACCTGTCCGGCGGGATTGGCCTGGACGAGTCAAAAGCCATTCAGCAAACCCCCGGCTACAACCTGCACATGACGTTCGCGGTGGGCGCGCAAGACCAGTACACCGCTGATGTCGATTTGGTGATTCAAAAGTCGCCCGGGCAAACCGTGCTGACTCTCACCCAAACGGGGCCGCTGGTGTACGTGCAACTGCCACCCGGTAAGTACACCGTGGTCGCCACGCGCAATGGCGAAACACGGCGTGACGTGACAGACGTTGGCAGCGGCACTGCGCGCAATCTGGTGTTCCACTGGAATGACGCTGGATAACGTCGGGTGTATTGAAGAATCGAGGCGCGGGTACAATCCCGCGCCTTCCTTTACCCCCGCCTGCGCTTGGCCTTCTGCTTGTCGCCGGGCTCGCGCGCCATTCGGTGAATCCATAATCCGATCCAGCCGACGGCTATCAGGAACAGGGTGCCAACGCACTGCGACACGATCTCGAACCAGAACATTCGGGGTTGCTGCGCGAGGGTGTAGGTATGGCGCGGGCCGGTTCGGTTCCAGGTAGTGATGGATCCGCTGATCAAGCTGTGGATGATCAGATAAATCGACGCGCCGATGAGGAAGGCGATCAATACGCCGACCAGCACCGTCAGCCAGAATGTAATCCGGCTCTGGCGATAGGGTGGCGGATGGGGCAGGGGGATGCGGGTTCTTTTCTGGTTCATCGGGCGGATGCCCCTCTTCCATAAGGTTCGGCCAAAGTAGCGCGGATCGACGTTGGCTGAAAACCGTCGACGTTGAGGGGAGTACTTCTACCTGCAAGCGCCTTACCGCAACGAGGACACCAACTTTTATCCGTTCCCTTACTATCACCAGCGACCTGCTCGGCAGCCGCGACACCGACATCGGCACCTTCAGCGCAGAGATTCAGAACTTGCTCGACAAGGAATGCAGCACGGTGTGGGGGGGGCAGAGCGCGACACTGTCCTGCTTGCCGCTCATGGCCCGGCACATCTCTACGATTACCGGGGGTGGGCGGACGTACACGTTGAGTTGGTCGATAGCTTATTGATCGACTGAAACGATAAAACCCGCGATCCCATGGAGGAGCGCGGGTGTTTCATCAGGAATAAATGCATCGATACGTAGCGTTTAGAGTGAAGTGAATGTCTGAGCTATGGCAATGCGCAATGGATTGTTCTCTACGCTCAGAAGTTTGATGGCCAAGGCGCAGCAAACCACGATCAACATCGGTTTGATCAACTTCGGCCCGACCCGAACAGCGGCGCGAGCGCCCAACTGTGCGCCGATGAAGGCAGCCAGCGCCATCGCTAAAGCTACTGGCCAGATAATCACGCCCTTGGTGATGAAGACAGAAAGCGAGCCGAGATTGCACGAGGCGTTGGCAAGTTTGGTAAAACTCATGGCCCGCATCATGCCCAGGCCGCAGAGCAGTACAAACCCAACGATAAAAAACGATCCCACCCCGGGACCGAATATTCCGTCGTAAAAACCGAGGATCGGCGCGACAGTAAAAGAGAAAAGCAGAATTCCGATTCTCTTGCGCCGATCTTCATTGGCCAGTTTCGGCGATAGCGCAAAATAGATCGCCACCAGAATCAGCATTACAGGCACGCAAGCTTCCAGATATCGTTTATCGATTGAACTGACCAGCAAGGCGCCGCTGGCTCCACCAATAAATCCGCAGACAACCAGGAAGCGTCCTTCACGCCATTCGATCAACCCTTTGCGAGCAAAAGTCACTGTCGCCGAAATGGTTGCTGATGCTGCCTGAAACTTGTTGGTTGCAATCGCGCTGATCGGATCTACACCGGCCAGAAACAATGCAGGCAAGGTGATCAGTCCTCCACCACCGGCAATCGCATCAAAAAAACCGGCACAAAATGCGACGAGCGCCAGCATGCCGATGATGTCCCAAGACATTGCATTACCTCTTTAATGGTTACCAATCAATTTTCTGCTTGCGAGAAGCTCCGTACCCGAAGTGCGGAGATCAGCCCCGCACTAGTAATGGATCTTCTGAAATGACAATCGGGGTGGAGAATTTTGAGAGTCCGAAAATACGCACCAGCACTCTTCTGTTGTCTTTAATCACATCGCGACAGTGCAGTGCCCGGGTGTTATTGATGACCATGGCTGATTCCTGAGTCAGCGCGTACTCCGCCGGAGTCGATTCCTCTACGCGTTGGCAAAGAGCGGAGTAAGCCGTTTTCACAAACTTCGACACATTACTGTTCACCGAGAAGCGGTAAGAGTTGAATCGGGCCGAGAACCCGACTTTGTCGTCGAAAGCCAGAATCGACACGTCACGACCGTTTGCACCTTTGCCACTGACAAAGGAGTCGCTGCGAGTGAACTGGAAGTTTTCAGTGGTCAGCGCCAGACAGTTGATGACGCCAATTCTTTCGAGGACAGGTGGGAGCGGGATGACCCGTGTAGGTTCAAGGGTGGGGTTCCACAGCGCAGAAAGTATTAGCGAAGACGGGGAGGGTGAATGCCCGTCCTTTGCATCTACGGCACACCAGTAAGGTGCTTCAGTGTGCGGGCCAAGCGCCAGGCCTGAGTGTGAACTCAATTCTCTGGATTCTGGCTCCGCCTTGATCTTT
Source organism: Pseudomonas sp. MWU347 (assembly GCF_017947305.1). Taxonomy (NCBI): domain Bacteria; kingdom Pseudomonadati; phylum Pseudomonadota; class Gammaproteobacteria; order Pseudomonadales; family Pseudomonadaceae; genus Pseudomonas; species Pseudomonas sp. MWU347. Next base: position 445,697 of record NZ_JAFGZB010000002.1, on the reverse strand, counting down.
GTGAGGCCGCCTCCCTTGAAGTTGGCCACCAGCCGTACCAATTTCCCATCGTTGTCTAGGTCGTAAGCGAACGCGTTATTGTCCACCAGCTTCAACAAAATCTGATTGCGTGAAGCCAGACAAAGAACATCTGGACGAGTTTCCAGAGTGGCTAGATCAGGGAGTTCATCTGGAGGGTTGGAAGTGTTGATAGTCTTGAGGCCTTCGAATATCAACACCGAGAACAGGCTGTCGGAATACGCCTCGAGCAATGCACATTGGTGTTGCGAAAAGGAAGGCTTCAATTCTTTGGCCGCGGCAGAGGTCAGGAAATTGGCACCAGGAGCCTGCGGTCCACCGATGGCTGCGATTTCCATAGAGAGTTGATGAAGCAATGCCGATTGCCGGCAATTGAAGGTGAAGGTTCTGGATTCTTGCCCAATGCATGAATCAGTGGATTGGGCTTTGATCTTGCTAATCATCTGTTACATCCCTGTTATGCATCTGCTTCGGGCTACGCGGCAGCTCTGAGTCCAATTCTGCCCAAACCGTGGGCGAGCGTATGTCGTCCATTTCCGCTAGGGCCTACGGAGCGTTCTGGCAGTTTTGAAAGAATTCAGGAAAGGGGAGATTTTGATATGGAGCGCAGGGACGGTTCGGTGCTTCGCAGAGGCGGGCGGCGTGCTTGATCAAATCGCAGGCATAAAAAAACCCTGAATCTTGCGATTCAGGGTTTTCGGTATTTGGTGCCCAGAGACGGAATCGAACCGCCGACACGGGGATTTTCAATCCCCTGCTCTACCGACTGAGCTATCTGGGCAACGGGGCGCATTAAAAGGGTTTTTCGGATTTACGTCAACGACTTTTTTAAAATTTCTTAAATTAATTCCGTCGCTTACGATCCGCCCCCCGATTTGGCGGGTTTACTCCGCAGGCGGAACGTAGCCTTCCGCCTTGGCGTAATCCTCGCCGGAGAAGTACTTGTCCATTTCGCCCTGCAGATATTTGCGGTCTTCGGCGTTCATCATGTTCAGGCGCTTTTCGTTGATCAGCAGGGTCTGGTGTTTCTGCCAGTCAGCCCAGGCTTTGGCCGAGACGTGGTCAAAAATATCCTGACCTTTGGCGCCCGGGAAAGGAGCGCGTTCCAGCGCGGGCAGTTCTTCTTTGTACTTGCGGCACATGATGGTGCGGGTCATGACGACTCTCCTGCGTTCAATACGGCGGCCGCGCGTTCGAGCAAGGTTTTGACCGGGGCGGCAAGGCCCAGGCGCGGCGGGGTGGCGAGGTTATACCAGAGCCAGTCGGCCTCGGCCACGTGATGGCTGGCTTCCTGTACCTGAACCAGCCAGGGTTCGATGGACAGCTGGAAATGGCTGAAGGTGTGAACGAGGCTTGGCAGCGCCTGCTGCTCGCCCATGGTCAGCGAGTGCTGATCGGCCAGATGTTGCAGGTCGTCGAGGTCGTCGAGTTCCGGCAGGCTCCATAAGCCGCCCCACAATCCCGAGGACGGGCGGCGATAAAGCAGAATCGCGCCTTCTTCGTTGGCGAGCATCGGCATCAGCGTGCGTTTCTGCGGGATGGCCTTGCGCGGTTTGGGGATCGGGTAGCGTGTCTCCAGCCCGAGCATGTGCGCCTCGCAGCCCTTTTCCAGCGGACACAGCAGGCAGCTCGGTTTGCTGCGCGTACACAACGTGGCGCCGAGATCCATCATCGCCTGGGTGTAGGCGTTGACCCGATCGTGCGGCGTAAAACGCTCTGCATTGGCCCACAGCTGTTTGGCGACCTTCGGTTCCCCCGGGTAACCCTCCTGCGCGGTAAAACGCGCCAGAACGCGTTTGACGTTGCCATCGAGGATCGGCGCGCGCAGGCCCATGCTGATGCTGGCGATAGCCCCGGCGGTGGACAGGCCGATCCCCGGCAGATCCGTCAGCTTTTCGACGTCCCGCGGAAATTCGCCGCCGTACTGGCTGACGACGATCTTCGCGGTTTTTTGCAGATTGCGCGCGCGGGTGTAGTAACCGAGCCCGGTCCACAGGTGCAGCACTTCGTCCTCCGGCGCTTCGGCCAGCGCTTGCACCGTTGGCAGCGCGGCCATGAAGCGGTCGAAGTAATTGAGCACGGTGCTGACCTGGGTCTGCTGCAACATGATCTCCGACACCCACACCCGATACGGATTGATGTCTTGCTGCCAAGGCAAATCGTGGCGGCCGTGGCGGTCGAACCATTCCAGCACCGCCGTGGAAAACTGCTCCGCTGTCATCGCTTGAACAGCCCCTTCAATGCGTTTTTCAATTCCGGGCTGACCTTGTCGCCAAGTTTTTCATCGATCTTCTCGCTGAGTTTGTCACCGGCCAGTTTGGTCGCGACCTGGCCGAGACGTTCGTTATCCACACGGCAGGCCTTGGCGCCCAGCTCCAGTGGGCCACGGCAGCGCAGCGGCCACTCGATGCCGACGAATTTCTCGCCGACCTGACAGGCCGGATCCGGCATGGCGCTGGTGTCGCCTTCGACGATGATGCCGACGCGGTAATCCATGCCCAGCACCCGCAGGTCGATGTCGCCATCGCCGTTGACGGTCATGCCGGGGATGCGCACTTTCAGGTCCGGGTTGCTGGCGATACCGTTGCGGAAGGTCAGGTTGCCCTTGAGTTCCTGGAACGGCGTGTCCTTGCCCCGTGGCTCGCCGCTGAGGGTTTTGCGGTTGAGGGTGGCGATGCCTTTGCACAGTTGCTGTTCAAGGTTGGCGTTGAGCAGCACACCGTTGTTGATCACGAAACTGGCGTTGCCGTTGAGGGTTTCGATCAGCGCCTGCTGGCTGTTGCCGCTGCCGGTGAGGCTGCTGGTCAGTGTGACCAGGCCTTTGACCGGCGGATTCTTGCCTTGGCTTTCGAGGATTTTCTCGGCCGGTACGCGGTTGATCCTGGTTTGCAGGTTCAGCACCGGCGCACTCGGGCGTACGTCGAGGGTGCCCTTGGCTTCGAAATCGCCGTTGTACAGGCCGCCGCGCAGATTTTCCAACGTCAGCAGGCCGCCCTGGCCAGTGGCTTTGAGCGCGGCATTCTGAATCGGCAGTTTGTCGAGGGTCAGTTGGCCGAAGGTCAGGTCGGCATCGACGTCGAGTTTGGCCAGACGCTCGACCGGCAGCAGACGCTCGGTGCTCCAGGCGCTTTTGCTTGGTTTGTCCGGCAACGGTGTACTACCGGCGCCGGCCATGGCATCGGCTTCGGTGCTGGCGACTTCGGCCTGACGCACTTGCGTGGCGTTTTTGGCTTTTTCCGATTTCGGCGGCAGGTAGCGGTCGACGTCGAACGTGTCAGCCTTGAGGATCGCGCGCAGCGACTGCTTGGCGAAATCTTCCACGGCAATGCGCCCGCTGAAGCTGCTGTCGTCGAGTTTCAGGTTGATGTTGTCGAAGGCGACGCTGGTTGGCGTGGCGGCCACGCGGCTGACCAGTTCGACCTTGCTCAGGCTGCCGGGCGCCATGGCTGGCAACGTCTGGCCGATGCTGTCGACAAATTTCGCCAGATCGAACTGGGCGATCGAGATTCCGCCAGTGATCTGCGGGGTCTTGTCGAGGTCGTTGGCTTTCAGCTCACCGAGCGCGCGCAACTGGTTGGCGGAGATCTTGATACCGGTCCATTCGGCGACGTTCGCCGCCTTGTCCAGGGAAATCTGGCCTTGGGCGGAGAAGGTCATGGCCTTGCCCTGTAGTGGGTCGCCGGTCAGTTCGCCGGACAGTTTCATGTCTTCGAACTTGTAACGTTGCAGGGCGCGTTCGATGCGCAGCTCGCCGTTGAGCTCGGTGCGCACCCGCAGCACAGGCTGATTGGTGCTGAGGAACGCCGTGGCTTTCAGCGGAATGTTGGTCGAGTCGTGTACTGCACCGGTGCTCAGCTGGATGCTTTCGGCGCTGTACTGCTTGCCGGTCTGCTCGTCGTTGTATTCAACGCGGGCGTTGTTGACTGTCAGGCTGTCGATGTCGAGGCGGATCGGCTGCGGCGGTTTTTCCGGCTGGGCGGCCTCTGCAACAGGCGGGCTGGCAGGCGTCGGGCTGCCGGCAGGCGTGGCGGGAGGTGGCAGCTTGCCGATGTCTTCCCAGTTGCCGTGGCCGTTTTTGTCGCGTTTCAGGCGCAGGTTCAGGCCTTCGACGCGCACATCGCTCATCTGCACTTCGCGGCGCAACAGCGGCAGCACGCGCACGGACAGGCCGAGCATCTGCAGGTCGGCATACGGTTCGGTCGGGTTGATCAGGGTGGCGATGCTGGCCTCATGCAGTTCCAGGCCGAGCCACGGGAACAGGCTCCAGCCGATATCGCCATTGAGCGTCAGCTCGATGTGGGCCTTGTCGCGGGCTATCTGGCGGATCTCGTCTTTGTAGTCGTTGGGATCAAACAGGTGGGTCAGGGCGAAGCCCGCTGCCACAATGATCAGCAACAGCCCGAGAAGTACCAGACCCAGGATTTTGCCGAACGCTTTCATGGGCGAGTCCTTGTAGTTAGTCGAATTCGTAAATTAGCCGGGGAGTATAGCGCTGCATCCGCCCGGTTCGGGGCGCTGTCATGTCGCGATCACGTCCAGCGGCAATTGCAATTTGGCGGCCAGCGCCTGGATTTCAAGGTGTCCGGCCGGTGCCAGCAGGCGCAGTTGGGCACCCGCTTGCGACGCCATTTTCTGTGCTTGGTTCACCAGTCTCTCGGCTACCCCACGGCGCCGGGTGACTTTTCGTACACACAAATGTGACAAGTACCAAACCTTGTCGTGCCTTGTCAGGCGTGCTGCACCGAGCAGGCGATCGTTGAAACGTCCTGCAATCAAAGAGCCGTCAGCCAGGCTGTTTTCGATCAGTTGAGCGTCCCCGGAATACGGTGCGAACAGCCATTGTGGAGCGTCACGATAGATTTTTTGCAGGTCCTGTTGATCCGGGTAACTGGCATCGTTCAACGCTTGGACAGCGATCGGCATGGCTTTTTCCTGAGGGGGCGAGATCAGATGACATGAAAAAGGTGATATCAGTTTGGTTTTTCTGTCACGTGCAAATGGTAACCTTCGCCGGTTCGTCCGTCCTTCTGCGACTTAACGTCGCGCCTTCAAGGAGCTTCACCCGAAAAAACGGTCATGCCTGCGTGCATAAAGGCCGAGGGTGAGCAGTGGCTGGCGAACCATACTAATAATTGGGGGATACACAATGAGCACGAGCATCACGGCGGACGGCCTTCGCGCCGACCAGCCTGCGTTCCTGTCCAAGGAACGCATCATCGCCAAGCCCGGTTTCAACCGCTGGCTGGTTCCACCGGCCGCTCTGGCCATCCACCTGTGCATCGGCATGGCCTACGGTTTCTCGGTGTTCTGGTTGCCGTTGTCCAAGGCGCTGGGCGTCACGGCTCCGGTGGCTTGCGCACCGGACATGAGCTTCATCGCTCAGGTCTTCTCTTCGCAATGCGACTGGCCGATCTCCATGCTCGGCTGGATCTACACCCTGTTCTTCATCTTCCTCGGCTGCTCGGCAGCGATCTGGGGTGGCTGGCTGGAACACGCCGGGCCACGCAAGGCCGGTGTGGTATCGGCACTGTGCTGGTGCGGCGGTCTGCTGATCTCTGCACTGGGTATCTACACCCACCAGATCTGGCTGATGTGGATCGGCTCCGGGGTGATCGGCGGTATCGGTCTGGGCCTGGGCTACATTTCGCCGGTCTCGACCCTGATCAAGTGGTTCCCGGACAAGCGCGGCATGGCGACCGGCATGGCGATCATGGGTTTCGGTGGCGGCGCGATGGTCGGTGCACCGTTGGCGACTGCGCTGATGAGCCACTTCGCTTCGCCTGCGGGTGTCGGCGTCTGGCAAAGCTTCGTGGCCATGGCTGCGATCTACTTCGTGTTCATGATCGGTGGCGCCCTGGCTTACCGCGTGCCGCCAACCGGCTGGAAGCCTGAAGGCTGGACCGCTCCAGCGAAGAAAGCTTCGAACGCGATGATCACCCACCGTCACGTGCACGTGAATGTGGCGTGGAAAACCCCGCAGTTCCGTCTGGTGTGGCTGGTGCTGTGCCTGAACGTATCCGCCGGTATCGGCATTCTCGGCATGGCTTCGCCACTGCTGCAGGAAGTGTTCGGCGGCAAGCTGCTGGGCGTTGACGTGCCGTTCGGTCAACTGGACGCCGGGCAACTGGCTTCGATCGCTGCGATCGCTGCCGGCTTCACCGGTTTGCTGAGCCTGTTCAACATCGGTGGCCGCTTCTTCTGGGCTTCGTTCTCGGACTACCTGGGTCGCAAAAACACTTACTTCGTGTTCTTCGCCCTCGGTTTTGCCCTGTACGCGCTGATCCCGAACATGGGTCATCTGGGCAACGTTGCGCTGTTCGTGGCGGCGTTCTGCATCATCCTGTCGATGTACGGCGGTGGTTTTGCGACCGTTCCAGCGTATCTGGCCGACCTGTTCGGCACGCAAATGGTCGGTGCGATCCACGGTCGTCTGCTGACTGCCTGGGCCGCCGCCGGCGTGCTCGGCCCGGTGCTGGTGAACTACCTGCGTGAGTATCAGTTGAGCATCGGCGTTGAACGCGCTGCCGCTTACGACATCACTCTGTACATCCTCGCCGGCCTGCTGGTGCTGGGTTTCCTGTGCAACCTGATGGTGCGTCCGGTGGCCGACAAGTACTTCATGACCGACGCCGAACTGGCCGCCGAACAGGCGCTGGGCCACGACAAAGGGGCTGATGCGAGCACCGTGCTGGAGTGGAAAGCCGCACCGGGCAGCAAGCCGCTGGCAATCGCTGCGTGGCTGGTGGTGGGTATTCCGTTGGCGTGGGGCGTGTGGGTGACCCTGCAGAAGACGGCGGTACTGTTTCACTAAGTAAAAACGTAATACCCCTGTAGGAGTGAGCCCTGCTCGCGATAGCGGTCTGACAGTCGACAGAAATGTTGACTGTGAGGCCCTCATCGCGAGCAGGCTCACTCCTACAGTTGTTTTGGGGTGCCTGTAATGGCTTGTATGGACATGTCTACCCGCGACAGCCGGGCGTTCTATCCGTCAGCCATCTCACGTCGCGTGTTTCTGTTTCGGCCCCGCGTGCCTATAATGGCTGCCTTTTTCGCCCAATGATTTTGCGGAGCTGGTGATGGCCGAACGTAAGGCGTCTGTCGAGCGCGACACTCTGGAAACCCAGATCAAAGCCTCGATCAACCTTGATGGCACCGGAAAGGCCCGATTCGATATCGGTGTTCCTTTTCTTGAGCACATGCTGGATCAGATCGCCCGTCACGGGTTGATCGACCTTGATATTGAATGCAAGGGCGATCTGCATATCGACGACCACCATACCGTGGAAGACGTCGGTATCACCCTCGGCCAGGCCTTCGCCAAAGCCATCGGCGACAAGAAAGGCATCCGTCGCTACGGTCATGCTTACGTGCCGCTCGATGAAGCGCTGTCGCGTGTGGTGATCGACTTCTCCGGCCGTCCAGGCCTGCAGATGCACGTGCCCTACACCCGCGCCACCGTGGGCGGCTTCGACGTCGACCTGTTCCAGGAATTCTTCCAGGGCTTCGTCAATCACGCGCTGGTCAGCCTGCACATCGACAACCTGCGTGGCACCAACACCCACCACCAGATCGAAACCGTGTTCAAGGCTTTCGGCCGCGCGCTGCGCATGGCCGTCGAGCTGGATGAGCGCATGGCCGGGCAAATGCCATCGACCAAAGGCGTTCTGTAATGCAGACGGTTGCAGTTATCGACTACGGCATGGGCAACCTGCACTCGGTGGCCAAGGCCCTCGAGCACGTCGGTGCCGGCAAGGTGCTGATCACCAGCGATGCCGACGTGATCCGCGAAGCCGACCGTGTGGTATTCCCGGGCGTTGGTGCGATCCGCGATTGCATGGCGGAGATCCGTCGCCTCGGGTTCGACTCGCTGGTGCGTGAAGTCAGTCAGGATCGTCCGTTCCTCGGCATCTGCGTCGGCATGCAAGCCCTGCTCGACAGCAGCGAAGAGAACGACGGCGTCGACTGCATCGGCCTGTTCCCGGGCGCCGTGAAGTTCTTCGGCAAAGACCTGCATGAAGACGGCGAGCACCTGAAAGTCCCGCACATGGGCTGGAACGAAGTGCAGCAGAAGGTCAGTCACCCGCTGTGGCACGACATTCCGGACATGGCGCGTTTCTACTTCGTGCACAGCTACTACATCGCTGCCGCCAATGCGCGGCAGGTAGTCGGTAGCGGTCATTACGGAGTCGATTTCGCTGCCGCGCTGGCCGAAGGCTCGCGTTTCGCCGTGCAATTCCACCCGGAGAAGAGCCATACCCATGGCCTGCAATTGCTGCAGAACTTCGCCGCGTGGGACGGTCGCTGGTAAATGGCTGCCAAGAAGTCCAAACCGCCGATCCTGACCCTCACTCCCGAACAGGAGAACGAGGCCAACCGCAAGATCCAGCGGTTCATGGAGGATCGGTTCGAACTTGACCTGGGTTCGTTCGAGGCGGCGGAAATTCTTGAGTTGTTTACCCGCGAAATTGCTCCGCACTATTACAACAGGGCGATTTTCGATGTGCAGACCCACCTCAAAGAGCGGTTTGAAAGCATCGAAAGCGACCTGTGGGCGCTCGAGAAAAACTGATTTCCGAGCCAAGCTGAACATTCAAATTTGAAGGTTTGCCAGATGCTGATTATTCCCGCTATCGATCTTAAAGACGGTGCCTGCGTACGTCTGCGCCAGGGCCGCATGGAAGATTCCACAGTGTTCTCCGAGGACCCGGTGAGCATGGCTGCCAAGTGGGTGGAGGGCGGTTGCCGCCGTCTGCATCTGGTCGATCTGAACGGCGCATTCGAAGGTCAGCCGGTCAATGGCGAAGTGGTCACCGCAATCGCCAAGCGCTACCCGAACCTGCCGATCCAGATCGGTGGCGGTATCCGCTCGCTGGAAACCATCGAGCATTACGTCAAGGCGGGCGTCAGCTACGTGATCATCGGCACCAAAGCCGTTAAAGATCCGGCGTTCGTCGCTGAAGCCTGCCGCGCGTTCCCGGGCAAGATCATTGTCGGCCTGGATGCCAAGGACGGGTTCGTTGCCACCGACGGCTGGGCTGAAATCAGCACCGTGCAAGTCATCGATCTGGCCAAGCAGTTTGAAGCCGACGGTGTGTCCTCGATCGTTTATACCGACATCGCCAAAGACGGCATGATGCAGGGCTGCAACGTACCGTTCACCGCTGCGCTGGCTGCAGCGACGAAGATCCCGGTGATCGCGTCCGGCGGTATCCACAATCTGGGTGACATCAAGTCGCTGCTCGACGCCAAGGCGCCGGGCATCATCGGTGCAATCACTGGCCGGGCGATCTACGAAGGCACCCTCGACGTCGCCGAAGCGCAAGCTTTCTGCGATGCGTACCAAGGCTGAGGACTGACCATGGCGCTGGCCAAACGCATCATCCCTTGCCTGGACGTGGACAACGGCCGGGTCGTCAAAGGTGTGAAGTTCGAGAACATCCGCGATGCCGGCGACCCGGTGGAAATCGCCCGTCGTTATGACGAGCAGGGTGCCGACGAGATTACCTTTCTCGATATCACCGCCAGCGTCGATGGTCGCGACACCACGCTGCACACCGTCGAGCGCATGGCCAGCCAGGTGTTCATTCCGCTGACCGTCGGCGGTGGCGTGCGCACCGTGCAGGACATCCGCAACCTGCTCAATGCCGGTGCGGACAAGGTCTCGATCAACACCGCAGCGGTGTTCAATCCGGAGTTTGTTGGCGAAGCGGCGCAGCATTTCGGCTCGCAGTGCATCGTCGTCGCCATCGACGCGAAGAAGGTCTCCGGCCCGGGCGAAACCCCGCGCTGGGAAATCTTCACCCACGGCGGGCGCAAGCCGACCGGTCTCGATGCAGTCGAGTGGGCGAAGAAAATGGAAGGCCTGGGTGCCGGCGAAATCCTGCTGACCAGCATGGATCAGGACGGCATGAAAAACGGCTTCGACCTCGGCGTAACCCGCGCGATCAGCGATGCGCTGGGCATTCCGGTGATCGCTTCCGGCGGCGTCGGCAACCTGCAGCATCTGGCCGACGGCATCCTTGAAGGCCACGCCAGCGCGGTACTGGCGGCGAGTATTTTCCACTTCGGCGAATACACCGTGCAGGAAGCGAAAGCGTACATGGCCAAACGCGGCATCGTGATGCGCTAAACCGTACAGGCCAGTGGACAGCATGGCGTACCCAAGGCACTCTTGGGCACGCCATGGATTCCGGTAGCCCGACATGATCAAACGCCTGCTTCTTGTTCTCGCCAGTGCCTCTGTGTTGCTGCTCAGCACGGCGCGGGCCGAAAACAGTCCCGACACCGATCTGGTGCTCCTCACCGAAAACTTTCCGCCCTACAACATGGCGAAAGACGGCAAGAATTTCGCCAAGGGCGAGAACATCAACGGCATTGCCGCCGATATCGTCCGCGAAATGTTCAAGCGCGCCGGGCTCACCTATAGCCTGACGCTGCGCTTCCCATGGGAGCGCGTCTACAAACTGGCGCTGGAAAACCCCGGTTACGGCGCCTTCGTGATGGCCCGCCTGCCGGACCGCGAAAACCTCTTCAAATGGGTCGGCCCGATCGGTCCGGACGACTGGATCATGTTGGCCAGGGCCGACAGCAAAATCACCCTCGACACCCTCAACGATGCGCGCAAATACAGGATCGGTGCCTACAAAGGCGATGCGATTGCCGAGACGCTGGCCAAGCAGGGCTTGAAGCCTACGGTCGTTCTGCGCGATCAGGACAACGCGAAAAAACTGGTCAATGGCCAGATCGACCTGTGGGCCACGGGTGATCCTGCCGGGCGTTATCTGGCGCGGCAGGACGGGGTCACTGGACTCAAGACCGTGTTGCGCTTCAACAGCGCCGAGTTATATCTGGCGCTGAACAAGGATGTGTCGGACGCAACGGTCGCCAGGCTGCAGGCGGCGCTGGATCAGATGCGCAAGGACGGGGTTGTCGACGAGATCATGGGGCGCTATCTGTAGCCGTCGGCAACGACTTGTCCGTTGCCTGGTGGGTGCATTCTTGCGGCGGATACTGCAGCAGACTCAGGTTATCGTTCTGGGTGTAAGCCAGATTGATCCCCGCTTGCGAGCCGTCAGCACGACGCAGCTCGTAGAAACTCTCCAACTGATAAACCGCGACAAATTTGCCTTTGCCGGCCATCGCGATCACATGGGTAACAAATGAAGTCTGCCAGCCACTGGTTGACGTCTCGCTGTGAGTGAACTGGCTGTCCAGTCTTGCCGAGAATGGGAGTGACGGAGGAGCGTCTGCCTTCGTTGCCCACGGGCTCACAAAACTGATCGCAGTAAGTTGAGTGAACAGACGCAGCGTCTTCGGATTCTGCAGCCGCTGCGCAGTCCACTTGAAAGCCCGTGCCTCCTCGCCTGTGTTGTGTCCGCTCCCAACCAAATAGTACTGGTCGGTTCTTTCCAGGCGATAAAACGGCGTGGTGCGTAATTGATCAATTGGCGACAAGTCATCCTTGACCACGAACCATGGCAGCTCGATGACTTGGGCGAGGGTGGCCGCTCCCTTGGTTTCGGGGGCATCCGCTGCCAAGAGCATCGGCAGCTGTGGCGATGACTGGATCAGTGGCGCGATCTGCATCCGTAGTGAATAGGCACCGACATTGCTCTCTGGCCGGTTGAAACTGCTTGCCCCAACAAAGGTGCCTGGTGCGAAATGAATCTCTCCCGGCGGCGCATTCGTCGGCGTGACGCTCCAGGCGCTGAAACTCTGTCTGGCACCGCTGCCCTTGTCATTCCAGATCAGTTCGCCAACGTCCGAGGCGATCACCAGATCGGCCCGTACACAGCGAACCGCGTTGAGTGAAGGTTTTTCGTGATCATTGGAGCAGACCGCGCCCATGGCCACATAGCCTTGCGGGGCGATCGGTCGCCATACGGCACCGTCTTTCTTCGAGCCTGAGCCGGAATCTTTCCAGATCAGTTCGAAATCCTCCGGGCGCCTTAATGCCGGGCCTCTGGCCGGATCTGCACTGGGTGCATCGGCTTCACAAACCACAGCTACCACGGTGCTGCCGTTAATGTTGTCGTGCCCGGCGACGAACACGTCGCCGAGCGGGAAATAGCCCGGCAATACATCCGGCGCCGGAGTCGGGCGCCAGAAGGCCGCGGGTTTAGCCCGTGAGCCGGTGCTGTCCCAGATCCGGTGAAATTCCGTGGTGAAATGGATCAGCAGATTGTCGTGTCGGATCGGCGCGATTTGCCTGGATGGCGCTGCGGCCTGGTCATGAATGGTCATGGTCACTCCTGATAGTTGAACGGCGACTCGAGGGAGTCGCGACCCGTTGCAGGTCTCACTATCGGTAATCGCAACCGGTCTCTGGCGGTAACTATGTATGACGTCGTGACCAGTTATTTCCAAAAAAACCGTTCCTTGCCATGGGCAGCCTTGCGCTCCTGTTTTGCCTATTGATGCAGAAGCACAAGGCCGACGTCACTGATCAGCTCAGGGGGCGCTGTTTTCGAGCGCTTCCCATTCCAGGATGTATTCCTTCAATTCTGAGCGCTGATTGTTGGGGTCGACAGCGTAAACGCAGAGTTTGAGGGGGAAGTTGCTTTGCGGACGTAGCCAATTGGAGGTCACATGCCTATAACCCTGTGGGTCTTCGCAACTGACTTTTTCAGCAAGGCCGCCTTTTACCTCGTATCGATCAAGACCCTCGTTCTTGCGTTCCGGCCACAGAATCAGCGCCCTGTTTATCTCTTTGTTAAACGAAGTCTCTATGGTCGGAACAGGCGTCGGGCCCGCCTCAACCAGATAAGTGGGAACAGTGACGGCATTGCGATAAGTGCCTGCGGGTAATATGTCCTCAGTACTGTTTGTGGCGATGATGCAAAGGTTGCTAGGCCCGGTTTCAGGTCCCATCGGAACATTTAATCGAGTCGGCGCAGTGCCGGTGGTGATTGGCTGGCTGTAGTCTTGCGGAACTTCGCATTCGACCGGGTCCGACGTGCGTTTGGTCCGGATAAACCGGGTGCTGGCGGTTATTTCAAAGTTCCATTCTGGATAAACGTAGTTGCCCTGAGCGTTTACGCTGATCTTTGCATGCGTTGGCAGTTGGGCAGGCAGTCTGATAGAGGCTGCCGGAAATAATTCGCACACCTGCGGATCCGTATTGAGTTTGCCATCGATAAAGCAGTTGTTGAAAACCGAGGTGGGACTGCCGTAACTGCCGCTCGGCATCTGACCGTATCCAGGCAGCGGCGTCAGATGGTGAGCCAAGGTCCCAAGGACGCCATAGACCTCGTTGGTCGCTCGAACGATGACCGGACTCCCCGAGCTTCCGGAAGCAATATCTTTGCATTGGTTGCTGACGGTATGCCGCCAAACCCAGGGCTTTTCGAAAATCGCCGGGGAGGGCATGTGGGTGCAGGCTGACATTTGTAATGGAGCACCAACGGGTTTGTGCACAATCAGAATGTCGCTATCTTCTGCCGGCGCCTGCCGGGTCAGTTTCATGGGCGTGATGCCCTGTGCCAGAAGTTCGCCCTGTGATACTCCAAGCTCCAACAGAGCCAGGTCGACACCCTGAATACTGCTCCAGGCTACTTTCTTCAGAGGCACAGTCCTGGAGGCAGCAGTCGTATCGATGAAGTTGTTGAAGGTAATGCTGGCTTCGATAGGGTCATCCATTCGCATGACCCCGTTTTCCTTGCCCACGCAGTGCGCACTGGTCAATGCATAGGCGGAATCAGAGGGGCGAGAGCTGTTTGTGTCGATCAGGAAGGCGGTGCAGGAACCGTGCTCGCGGCTTTTGTACTCGCCGATTCCCATCCAGTGGTTATTTTCGCCATCTTTGTTAGTCAGGTGTTGCGACGGTGAGAAGTTTTCAGCGCCCTTGCCGTAATCGACAGGGCTGGAACAGGCAGGAAGTGAGAAGGCAGTCAGTAATAAAAAGCTTGGGTGGATATATTTAAAGTTCATGGCCAGTCCTTGGCTAATATATGGGTGCAAGACTGGCGCAGAATAAGACAGTTAGGTTTGAGTCGGTTCTATAAGTTATTGCTGCTTATTTTGGACGTAGAGGCTTATGAGAATTTAATCAGTTGATAGCTTAACGATAAATTCCATTTTTCCCGTGTGCAGCTGTCGCTTTGTTACTCCGCACGCTGATCATCTGCTTGATATCGATCCACTCGATGCCTTGCGCCTTGAGCTTCGGCAATTCACGTTCCAGCACCGCCAGCGTCTGCGGGTAAGGGTGGCCGATCATCACTGCCGAGCCCTGCTTGCGGGCCAGGCTGATCGCCGTCTGCAGCTGGTTGAAAATGGCGGCTTCGGTGCGTTCGTCATCGAGAAACACATCGCGCGAAACACTCGCCAGATCGATCTTCTGTGCTTGCTGCGCCGCCACGGTCTGCGCGCTGGTGCGGCTGTCGACGAAGAACTTGTGCCGACGCTGCAACTCACCCATCAGCCACGCCATCGCCACCGGCTGGGCGGTCATGCGACTGCCCATGTGGTTGTTGATGCCCGCGGTGTAAGGGACCATTTTGAACGCGGCGTCGAGGCGCTTTTGCAGCTCTTCGAGCGGCAGTTCGGGGTGCCAGGCGTACGGACCGGTGGCCGGATCCATCGGCATGTGCAGGATCACGATCTTGCCGGCGCGATGGGCTTCGCGGGCGAATTCGGTGGCGTGCGGGGTGTCGGGCATGATCGCCGTGGTCACCGGGCCGGGCAGGGCCAGCACACGGCGATCCCGGGGCAGGTTCTGCCCCAGGTCGTCGATGATCAGCGTCAGGTAGGCTTTTGGCGGTGGCGTCCTGGCGGGTTCTGCGTGAGCAGCACCCGCCAGACAGCACAGCAGGACGAAGAGCAAACGCAAAGACATCCTCAACGGCCGGACGTGATGCTCAAGCCCTTAAGCAGGCTCAGGGCCTGGGCCAACTGGTAATCGTCATCCTGCGGCATGGCCTTGGCCTTGGCGCCGGAACCGGTCGGCTTGTCTGCGCCGCCGTTGCCGTTGCCCAAGTGACCTTGCAGGTCGGCTTCCTTGAAGTAATCGCCGTCCGCTTCGTTGGTGATCTTGGCCTTGCGCACTTCGATGTCCGGGACGATGCCCTGGGCCTGGATCGAGCGGCCGTTCGGCGTGAAGTACAGTGCCGTGGTGATCTTCAGCGCGCGGTCGTTGTTCAGCGGCAGCACGGTTTGCACCGAGCCTTTGCCGAAACTGGTGGTGCCCATGACTACCGCGCGTTTCTGATCCTGCAGGGCGCCGGCGACGATTTCCGAAGCCGAGGCGCTGCCACCGTTGATCAGCACGACCATCGGCACCGCTTCGCTTTCGTCTTTGCCGGTGGCGGAGAAGCGCAGTTCGGAGTTGGCGATCCGGCCTTTGGTGTAGACGATCAGGCCTTTCTTGATGAAGTGGTCGACCACTTCCACTGCCGCCTGCAACACGCCGCCCGGGTTGTTGCGCAGGTCGAGGATGATGCCGTTGAGCTTTTTGCCGTTGTCCTTGCGCAGCTTGGCCAGGGCCTTGGAGACCTCTTCGCCGGTCTTGACCTGGAACTGGGTGATGCGGATGTAGCCGTAGCCCGATTCCAGCAGCTGCGCCTTGACGCTCTTCACCTGAATCACGGCGCGGGCCAGGGTCACGTCGAACGGCGTGCCACCGTCGCGCACCAGGGTCAGGGTGATTTTCTGACCGATCTTGCCGCGCATCTTGTCCACGGCTTCGGTCATGGTCTGGCCGCGAGTTGGCGCACCGTTGATCTTGACGATGAAGTCACCGGCCTGGATGCCAGCCTTCGACGCCGGGGTGTCGTCGATCGGCGAGACGACCTTGATGAAACCGTCTTCGGAGCCGACTTCGATGCCCAGGCCGCCGAATTCGCCGCTGGTGCTTTCCTGCAGTTCGGTGAAGTCTTCAGGGCCGAGATACGCGGAGTGCGGATCGAGGTTGCTGAGCATGCCCTTGATCGCGTTTTCCAGCAGGGTCTTGTCATCCACCGGCTCGACATACGCCGCCTTGATCCGGTCCATGACCTCGGCAAAGGTGCGCAACTCTTCCAGCGGCAACGGGGCCTTGGCGGTCGCGGCAGTGCCTGCCGGAGCGACGGCCGGGGCCGGTTGAGCGGCGAACGCCAGAGGCGCGCCGATCACCAGGGCGATCGTCAGGGCCAGCGAGGTAAGGCGGGACAAATGCAGCATGTCGAACGAACTCCTGAATTAGGCGACGCGCTTATCCTTGCGCGTGGCACCATTGCGCCGGATCACTCGGGTGACCCTGCTGACGAATTGCGAAATACAGCGCTGGTGTGTCCTGACCGCCACTGTTACCCACAGTGGAGATCGACTCACCGGCTTTTACCACGTCACCGGCCGACTTGAGCAGTGTCTGGTTGTGACCGTAAAGACTCAGATAACCATTGCCGTGATCAAGGATCACCAGCAGCCCGGCGCCACGCAACCAGTCGGCGAACACCACACGCCCGCCATGCACGGCATGCACTTGGCTGCCGGCAGCGGCGCTGATCATCACGCCATCCCACTTGGTGCGGGCATCGTCGCCACGGCTTTCGCCGAAGCGTGCCAGCAATCGACCATCAACCGGCCACGGAAGTTTTCCCCGGGTTGCAGCAAAAGGGCCACCGAAGGTCTCACCGCTGCTGGACACCAGCGCGCCGGGGGTTGATTTGACGGTTTTTCGTGGGGCGTCGCTGTTTTCAGCCTGCGCCTCACGCAAACGCTTTTTTTCCGCTTCCTGCTGGGCGATCAGCGCTTTCTGCCGCGCTTCTTCTGCCTCACGGGCCTGACGGGCCAGGGTTTCTTCAATGGTTTTAAGGACTTTAGACAGGTCTGCCTGATCCTGCTCGCGGGCGGCCAGTTTCTGGTCGCGGGCTTTCACGTCATCGTTGAGCTTGGCGAGGACTTGCTGGCGTTCCTTGCGGACTTTTTCCAGCTCGTCGCGCTGGGTGTCGAGGCTGCTTTTCTGCACCAGCAATTGCGCCTGCTGCATGGCGATGTCTTTTTCGACATTGGCCAGTTGGCGCAGGGTTTCGTTGAAGTTCTTCAACTGCTCCAGGCGGGCCTGGCTCAGGTAATCGTAATAGGTGAGGGTGCGGGCGAATTTCTCGGGATTCTGCTGATTGAGCAGCAGCTTGAGGTATTCCTGACGGCCGTTCTGGTAGGCCGCGCGGGCCTGGATGGCGATCAGTCGCTGTTGTTCAGTGCGCGCGCTCTGGAGTTTTTTTTTCTCCGCATCGAGCCGCTGCAGCTCGGATTCGCTTTTTTTCAACTCTTTCTGCAGGGCATCGACCTGCTTCTCGAGCTTGCCCATCTCGGTTTCAGTGCCCTTGAGCTCTTTCTGCACACCGGATTTTTCTTCCTGCAGCTTGCCCAGCAGCTTTTTCAGCTCGGCAATGTCCTGACGCGTGGCATCCAACTGCTGTTGGGTTTGCGCGCGCTCGTCAGCGAAGGCCGGTTGGAGCAGGCAGGTCAGAGCGAGGGCGATCAGGACGCGGAGCATAGAGGCGGGCGGCACCAGGGTAATGGACGGCCTAGTATGCCCGCCCGAGGCTGCAAAAAAAACGCCCAATTGGGCTTGTGTGATAACTGGCTGGAGATACAGCTGAAAATAATCTTTGAAGCCACCATAAACAAATGTAGGAGTGAGCCTGCTCGCGATGGTGTTCTCACATTCAATAGAGTAGTTGACTGTCAGATTGCTATCGCGAGCAGGCTCACTCCTACAGGGTTTTGCGGCGTTTTATGGATTCGTTCAGACCAGAATCGAGGTACCAGTCATTTCCGCCGGTTTTTCCAGGCCCAGCAGCATCAGCATGGTCGGCGCGACGTCCGCCAATACGCCGCCTTCACGAACCTTGAGGTCACGCTTGCCGACATAAATGAACGGCACAGGCTCGGTGGTGTGCGCGGTGTGCGCCTGGTGGGTTTCTTCATCGGCCATTTTTTCGACGTTGCCGTGGTCGGCGGTGATCAACGCTTCGCCGCCAACCTTTTCCAGCGCCTCGACGATGCGCCCGACGCAGGTGTCCAGGCATTCCACGGCTTTTACCGCAGCGTCGAACACGCCGCTGTGGCCGACCATGTCGCCGTTGGCGTAGTTGACCACGATCACGTCGTAACGCTGATGCTCGATGGCGTCGACGATGCGGTCGGTGACCTCGGGCGCACTCATTTCCGGTTGCAGGTCGTAGGTGGCGACTTTCGGCGACGGGATCAGGATGCGCTCTTCACCCGGGAACGGTTCTTCACGGCCGCCGGAGAAGAAGAAGGTCACGTGCGCGTATTTTTCGGTTTCGGCGATGCGTAGCTGGGTCTTGCCGTTTTTTGCCAGGTAGTCGCCAAGCACGTTTTCCAGACTGCCCGGAGCAAAGGCTGCAGGGGCTGGAATGCTGGCGGCGTATTGGGTCAAGCCCACGTACTGCACTTTTGGCTGGCGCGCGCGCTCGAATTCCTTGAAATCGTCTTCGACAAATACTCGGCTCAGCTCGCGGGCACGATCGGCGCGGAAGTTCATGAACACCACGGCGTCGCCGTCTTCGACCTTGACCGGCTCGCCGATGGTGGTGGCTTTGACGAATTCGTCGCTCTCGCCACGGGCGTAGGCGGCGTCGAGGCCTTCCTGAGCGGTGGCGGCGTTGAATTCGGCGTTGCCGTCAACGATCAGGTTGTAGGCCTGAGATACGCGGTCCCAACGGTTGTCACGGTCCATCGCGAAGTAGCGACCGATGAGGCTGGCGATGCGGCCCTTGCCGAGCGCCTGGAAGGTCGCGTCGAGCAGTTCGATTGACGACGCGGCGCTTTTCGGTGGCGTGTCGCGACCGTCGAGGAAGGCGTGCAGGTAGATTTTTTCGGCGCCGCGCTTGAAGGCCAGTTCGGCCATGGCGATCAAGTGATCCTGGTGGCTGTGCACGCCGCCATCGGACAGCAGGCCCATGAAATGCACGGCCTTGCCGGCGGCCACGGCTTTATCCACAGCGGCACAGATGGTCGGGTTGTCGAAAAACTCACCGTCGCGGATCGCTTTGGTCACGCGAGTGAAGTCCTGATACACCACGCGCCCGGCGCCGAGGTTCATGTGGCCGACTTCGGAGTTGCCCATCTGGCCGTCAGGCAGGCCGACGTCCATGCCGCTGCCGGAGATCAGGCCGTTCGGCACCGTGGCCCACAGACGATCGAGCACAGGCTTCTTCGCCGCATACACGGCATTGGATTCGTGGCTGTCACTGTGACCGAAGCCGTCGAGAATCATCAGGACCAAAGGTTTAGGCGTGGTAGTCATGGAATCCACTCGTGGCTAATAAAGAAGAGGGCGATGGAAAAGGGAGTGGCGAGTTTAATGCTTAGTTCCGACCACGTCACCGCCGGACGGGGTTTGGCCCACCATAGTGGCTGTGTATACTGGCCGACATTTTAACGCCCTGGAACCTCCTTCAATGGTTGCTCACCTGATTGAATTTGCCACTAACCACTACATTCTTGTCGGTATCTTCGTCGTACTGCTGGCTCTGCTGCTGGCGCACACGATGCAGGGCGGCGGTAAAAGCCTGAGCACCGGCGAACTGACCGCACTGGTCAACAAGGACGCAGGCGTGGTGGTGGACATCCGTCCGGCGAAAGATTACGCCGCCGGTCATATCGTTGGCGCGATCAACATTCCTCAAGACAAGCTGGCTGCGCGTACCGGCGAGCTGGAAAAGCACAAGGCCAAGACCATCATTCTGGTCGACGCCCTGGGCCAGACCGCTGGCACCCATGCCCGCGAACTGATGAAATCCGGCTTCACCGCCGCCAAGCTGTCCGGCGGGATTTCCAGCTGGAAAGGCGACAACCTGCCGCTGGTGAAGTGATATGAGCGAAGTCATCGTCTACTCCAGCGATTACTGCCCTTATTGCGTGCGAGCCAAGCAATTGCTCGTGAACAAAGGTGTGGCCTTCGAAGAGATCAAGGTCGATGGCAAGCCGCAGATTCGTGCTGCCATGAGTCAGAAGGCCGGACGCACCTCCGTGCCGCAGATCTGGATCGGCGACAAGCACATCGGCGGTTGTGATGATTTGTATGCCCTGGAGCGCGCCGGCAAGCTCGACGCGCTGCTCAAGGCCTGAACGGCTGCACCCACGTACAGCAATCCCTAAAAGACCCAAGATCAGAAAGGATCTGAGATGACTGACCAACAGAACACTGCAGCCAGCGAAGAAGAAACCGCACCGCAATTCTCCTTGCAGCGCATCTACGTACGCGATCTGTCCTTCGAAGCCCCGAAAAGCCCGGCGATCTTCCGCCAGCAGTGGGACCCGACCGTCGGTCTGGATCTGAACACTCGCCAGAAAGAACTGGAAGGTGATTTCTACGAAGTGGTACTGACCCTGTCCGTAACCGTGAAAAACGGCGACGAAGTGGCCTTCATCGCTGAAGTGCAGCAGGCCGGTATCTTCCTGATCAAGAACCTCGACGCGGCTTCGATGAGCCATACTCTGGGTGCGTTCTGCCCGAACATCCTGTTCCCGTACGCTCGCGAAACCCTGGACAGCCTGGTGACCCGTGGTTCTTTCCCGGCCCTGATGCTGGCGCCGGTGAACTTCGACGCCCTGTACGCGCAAGAGCTGCAGCGCATGCAGGAAGCTGGCGAGACGCCGACCGTTCAGTAAGTATCTGAGCGACGACGCAAGTCCAATGTGGGAGCGGGCTTGCTCGCGAAAGCGGTGTGTCAGGCGACATCAATGTCATCTGATACGACGCCTTCGCGAGCAAGCCCGCTCCCACATTTGTTATGTGCACTTATTTGAAGTCGTTCTGCCGCCACGCTTCGTACACGGCCACTGCCACGGTGTTGGACAGGTTCAGGCTGCGGCAGCCTTCACGCATCGGCAGGCGCAGGCGCTGTTCGGCGGGCAGTGCGTCGAGCACTTCCGGCGGCAGGCCACGGCTTTCCGGGCCGAAGATGAACGCATCGCCCGGGACGAACGCGGCGTCGTGAAACGGCCGCGAGCCCTTGGTGGTGAACGCGAACAACCGTGGGTTGCCGAGGCTTTCCAGGCAACTGGCGAGGTCGGCGTGGCGCTGCAACGTGGCATATTCGTGGTAGTCGAGACCGGCCCGGCGCAAGCGCTTGTCGTCCATCTCGAAACCCAGCGGTTCGATCAAATGCAGGTGGCAGCCGCTGTTGGCGCACAGCCTGATAACGTTGCCGGTGTTCGGCGGAATTTCTGGTTGAAAAAGGATGACGTGAAACATGCACGGCTCCGAAGGTAAAGATGACGCGCATTCTACGCCGCAAGCCGACCCGCGTTCGAAACTATTCCCGCGGGTGATCGGTTCGCTGGCGATTGTCGGCGTGATGGTCGGTTTGATGATCGGTCGCCTGACCACGCAGGACCCCAGCGTGCTGCAGCAGGTCGACGTGACCGGTGACGGCCTGGTGGTGTGGTTCAACAACGAACCGAAGCTGCACGGTGAAATCATCGATGGCACCGTGGCCCTGTTGTTTCAGGCAGAGGGCAAGGCGCAAAAGGGTCAGCTCAAGCTCAACGGCAAGGACGTGAACTGGCGAACGCGCGTGAGTGACGGTGGGTTGTTGCTGACGGTGCTGGCGGCGCGGCCGCTGCAAGGGGAGTGGGCCGGGAGCAAGGTCGATGACCGCTGGCGGCTGGAGATCCATCTCCGGGAGCAATAAAAGCGGGAATCCCCGGCCTGCCTGTACCAGGGTTCCCAAAACGGGGTGGACTTCGCTGAGCGCGTCGGTCCGGTGTAAAGAGGGAACCCCCGGCCTGCCTGTACCAAGGATCCCAAAAGGGTGGGTTCGCCGCGTTGCGGTTTGAACCCGGTGTAAAGAGGGGAATCCCCGGCCTGCCTGTACCAAGGTCCCCGAAACGGGTGGTGAATCGAATCACCTGTGAGGGTTATTGCAGGCGGCGTGCCAGTTTTAGTATTTGGAAACAGAAAAATCTTTCAAATGCACGAAAGCCCCGTAAATCGGGGCTTTGGTGTTTTTACTGGTTGGGTTTTTCAGTCTTGCCTGGATGGTTTTTGCATAGGTTGCGATGCCCGATCACGGGTCAAAGTGCATTAGGTTGGTGCACGGCGGGGCCACTGCGGGAGCGGGCTTGCTCGCGAAGGCGTCGCGTCAGTCACTGATACGTTTCATGAACAGCGCTTTCGTGAGCAACCCACTCTCAGAGGGGGCGTGGTTGATCAGCCCTCATCCCCCTCATCATCATCCCCACCGTCCACCTTCATCCCCAATTCTTTGATCTTGCGCGTCAGGGTATTACGCCCCCAGCCGAGCAATACCGCCGCATCACGCCGGCGACCGGCCGTGTGCTTCAGTGCGGTCTCGATCATGATCCGCTCGAACGCCGGCACCGCGCTGTCGAGCAGGCTCGACTGGCCACGGGCCAACGCTTGATCGGCCCACTGGCGCAGCGCCTGCTCCCAGTTGGTCACTGGCGCCGAGTCCTGCGGCAGGCTCAGCAGTTCCGGTGGCAGGTCACTGATGTGCACTTCGCGCCCGGAGGCCATCACGGTGATCCAGCGGCAGGTGTTCTCCAGCTGCCGCACGTTGCCCGGCCATGGCAGGTTCTTCAGGTATTCCTCGGTCTCGCTTTTCAGCAGCTTCGGCTCCACCGCCAGTTCTTGCGCAGCGCGGCTGAGGAAGTGCTTGGCCAGGGTCGGGATGTCTTCGCGACGATCAGACAGACGCGGGATGTGGATGCGGATCACGTTGAGGCGGTGGAACAAGTCCTCACGGAATTTCCCGGCATGCACCAGGGTTTCCAGATTCTGGTGAGTTGCAGCAATGATCCGCACGTCGACCTTGACCGGCACGTGCCCGCCAACGCGATAGAACTCGCCGTCGGCCAGCACCCGCAGCAAACGGGTCTGGGTATCGGCCGGCATGTCGCCGATTTCGTCGAGGAACAGCGTGCCGCCGTCAGCCTGTTCGAAGCGTCCGCGACGCAGGTTGGCCGCGCCAGTGAATGCGCCTTTCTCGTGGCCGAATAGCTCGGATTCCATCAGGTCCTTGGGGATCGCCGCCATGTTCAGCGCGATGAACGGCGAGGCCGCGCGCGGGCTGTGGCGGTGCAGGGCGTGGGCCACCAGTTCTTTACCGGTGCCGGATTCGCCGTTGATCAGCACGGTGATGTTGGAGTGGCTCAAGCGGCCGATGGCGCGAAACACCTCCTGCATCGCCGGCGCTTCGCCGATGATTTCCGGAGTGCGGGTCAGCGCCGGCACCACTTCCAGGCCTTGCTGCTCTTGCGCATGCTGATTGGCGCGCTTGACCAGCGATACCGCCTCGTCGACGTCGAACGGCTTCGGCAGGTATTCGAAAGCGCCGCCCTGATAAGACGCAACGGCGCTGTCGAGGTCGGAGTGCGCGGTCATGATGATCACTGGCAACCGTGGGTGCTGTTCGCGGATACGTGCCAGCAGGTCGAGGCCACTGGCGCCCGGCATGCGGATGTCGGAAATGATCACATCAGGCTGCTGACGGGCCAGACGACTCATCACGCCATCGGCGCTGTCGAAGCTCTGCGTGGTCATGCCTTCCTGCTGCAAGGCCTTTTCCAGAACCCAACGGATAGAACGGTCGTCATCGACGATCCACACGGTTTCACTACGGCTCATGTCGATGTGGCTCCTTGTTCCAGTGGCAGAAAGATCGAGAACGTGGTGTGGCCGGGGTGGCTGTCACACTCGATCAGGCCCTGGTGCTGGCTGATGATGTTCTGGGTGATGGCCAGGCCCAGCCCGGTACCGTCCGGGCGGCCGCTGACCATGGGAAAGAAGATGGTTTCCTGAAGTTCTGCAGGGATCCCCGGGCCGTTGTCGATGATCTCGATTTTGGTCACCAGGCGATGGCGGACGTGGCCGATGGTGAACTGGCGCATGGTCCGGGTGCGCAGGCTGATGCGGCCCAGACGCAGCTCGTTCTGGCTGCTGATCGCCTGCATGGCGTTGCGCACGATGTTCAGTACGGCCTGAATCATTTGTTCGCGGTCGATCAATACGTCGGGAATGCTCGGGTCGTAGTCGCGCACCAAGGTGATGCAACCCTGGCTTTCCGCTTCGACCAGTTGGCAGACGCGTTCGAGCACTTCGTGAACGTTGCACAACGCCAGCGACGGCAGCTTGTTCGAGCCGAGCATGCGGTCGACCAGATTGCGCAGGCGGTCGGCCTCTTCAATGATCACGTTGGTGTAGTCGCGCAGGCTGTCTTCCGGCAATTCGCGGGCCAGCAATTGCGCGGCGCCACGGATGCCGCCGAGCGGGTTCTTGATCTCGTGGGCGAGACCACGCACCAGCATTTTGCTGGTTTCCTGCTTGGACAGTTGCGCCTCTTCCTTGGTGATCCGCAGCAGGCGATCACGCGGGTGCACCTCAAGCAGAAGCATGGTCGCGCCGTTGCTGAGGATCGGCGTCACTGCGTAGTCCACGGTCAGGGTCTGGCCGGTGAGGGCGGTGAGCATCGCTTCGCGTTTGGTGAACGGGTGTGCCTGTTCAACCGCCTGGCGCAGCGAGTTGAGCGCCTCGGTGGACTCGGTGAACAACTCGCTGATGAACTGCCCATGGCTGCGCTGACCGCTGATGGCCAGCAGCATCTCGGCCGCCGGGTTCATGTATTCGAGGCGCAATTCGGCGTCGAGCAGGATGGTGGCGGTGGTCAGGTTGTCGAGCAGCAAACGGTGGATTGCGTCGCTAATAGTCATCGGAGCCTCTTTTGGGGGCGGAGCGTGCGCAAGAAGCAGGCGTCGTTAAACGGAAAATGCAAAAACCAAACCAAGGCTCCGAAAAGAAGCGTTCAACCCGTGAAACAGGCGTTTGACGCTCGTTTGAGTGGCAGGGTGCCAGCTCGAACGGGAAGTTTCGAACCAAAATGGGTTGGAATCTGGGTACGGTGCAGCCCATTGCACCAATATAGTGCGTAAAGCTGAATGGCGTTAGAAGAAGCGCAGGAAGGGATTTTTTTCTTCGGCGGGTTTGTCTTTCAGCGGACATTCCGGGCGCACGCCGTAGTCCTCGCTGACGCAGGGTTTGACCTGGCGTTTCTGCGCCAGCGAGATGCGCAGCATGTGGAACGGCTGGTTGGCGGTGCGCTCGACAGTGCGACCCTGCTCATCAAGGATTTCCACCGACAGGTTGTGACTGCCGCGGTCGATGTTGCTCAGCGGGAATACCGGACTCAGTCCCGGCTCGCCAGTGGCCTGGCCGTCCAGCAGCAGGCGATAGCGATGGCCCTGCTGTAAGCCAGGTTCGCTGGTGACACTGACGATCACCTCGCCCGCGCTGCTGCGAAGGGTCGCATCCGGCTCGGGGATCAGGATGCGCAGCATGTCGTAGTGAAACGGTGGTTGTTCCGCGACCTTTTTTACAGCGCTGATCGGTGCGGCAGCCGTGGGGTTGGCCGACATGCGATTGCTGGTGGCTATAGGCACGCGCTTGGCGTTGCCGCGCGGCTGGTCGGTGTAGACGCGATTGCCCTGCGCGTCGACATAGGTGAAGACCTCTGCCGAAACGGGCAGGGCGAACAGGCACAGGATCAGCCAGAAAATCCTCATGGCTTGTGCACCCGCTGTACGGTGAGCACCACCGCCGGGCTCTGCTGGATGATCGCTTCGCCGTCGATCACCTGCACCGCGAGACGATGCTCGCCGCGATCGACATTCACCAATTGCAGGATCGGCACGTTGCTCGGCTGGCCGTAAGGCGCGTCGTCCAGGATCAGCCTTAATTGGTGCGGCGCCTGCAGGCGCGGCTTGATCAGCACATTGACAGTGAAGGTGCCGTTGTTGGCGCGCAGCGCTTCTTCGCTGGGCAGGCCGGTCAGCTCCAGCACCTCGTAGGCACTGCGTGCCGCGGGGCGTGTGTCGGTGCTTGAAGGCGCTGGCGCGCTCGGTGCCTGTGGCTCGACGCGGTTGAGTGGCGGCAACTCGACCGGCTGCGCCTGAACACCGTCCGGCGAGTGATCGCTGTAAACCGTGTTGCCATTGGCATCGGTGTACTTGTAGATCTGCGCGGCGGCGGGCAGGGCGATCAGCAGCAGGATGTAGAGACAGGTGCGACCCATGAAATCGACCGGGAAAGAAAGCGATGGGGTGCAGCATAGGCCAGGTGCGGCGGTTGGCCCAACCCGGGACATATCCGGAGATCATTCAGACGCCAAAAATCCCTGTGGGAGTGGGCTTGCTCGCGAATGCGGTCGGTCGTTGAAGGTGATGGTGGCTGACACGACGCCTTCGCGAGCAAGCCCGCTCCCACAGGGGTTTTGAGTAGTTTCATAAATCGTGGGCAATAAAAAAGGCCTCCCGAAGGAGGCCTCTTTTTGTCACGCCGCGTGGCGCGGCGCTACCGGATCAGCAGCTGTAGTACAGCTCATATTCCAGTGGGTGTACGAAGGTACGGACCTTGATTTCTTCTTCGGATTTCAGCGCGATGTAGGCGTCGATGAAGTCGTCGGAGAACACGCCGCCCTTGGTCAGGAACGCACGGCCCTTGTCCAGCTCTTCCAGGGCTTCTTTCAGGCTGCCGCAAACTTGTGGGATCTCTTTCGCCTCTTCAGGCGGCAGGTCGTACAGGTTTTTGTCAGCGGCATCGCCTGGGTGGATCTTGTTCTGGATACCGTCCAGACCGGCCATCAGCAGTGCTGCGAAAGCCAGGTACGGGTTGGCAGCCGGATCCGGGAAGCGTGCTTCGATACGACGGCCGCGTGGGCTGTTGACGTAAGGAATACGGATCGAGGCGGAACGGTTGCGAGCCGAGTAGGCCAGCATCACCGGCGCTTCGAAACCTGGCACCAGACGCTTGTAGGAGTTGGTAGCCGGGTTGGTGAAGCCGTTCAGGGCCTTACCGTGCTTGATGATACCGCCGATGAAGTACAGGGCAGTTTCGGACAGGCCGGCATAGCCTTCGCCAGCGAAGGTGTTCTTGCCGTCTTTGGCGATGGACATGTGCACGTGCATGCCCGAGCCGTTGTCGCCGTACAGTGGCTTCGGCATGAAGGTCGCGGTGCGGCCATATGCGTCGGCAACGTTGTGCACAACGTATTTCAGAGTCTGAACTTCGTCAGCTTTCTTCACCAGGGTGTTGAACTTGACACCGATTTCGTTCTGACCGGCAGTCGCCACTTCGTGGTGGTGAACTTCAACGGTCTGGCCCATCTCTTCCAGTGCGTTGCACATGGCAGTACGGATTTCGTGGTCGTGGTCGAACGGCGGAACCGGGAAGTAGCCACCTTTGACGCCTGGACGGTGACCCTTGTTACCGCCTTCGATGTCCTGGTCGGACATCCAGGAGCCCTGTTCGGAGTAGATCTTGAACATCGAGCCGGAGATGTCGGACTTGAACTTCACTTCGTCGAAGATGAAGAACTCTGGCTCGGGACCGGCGAAGACGGTGTCACCGATACCGGTGGTCTTCAGGTATTCCTCGGCACGGTGAGCGATGGCGCGCGGGTCGCGATCGTAACCCTGCATGGTCGACGGTTCGATGATGTCGCAAACCAGGATCAGGGTTGCGTCTTCGGTGAACGGGTCGAGAACGGCAGTATCGTCGTCCGGCAGCAGGATCATGTCGGAGGCTTCGATGCCTTTCCAGCCAGCGATGGAGGAACCGTCGAACATCTTGCCGACTTCGAAGAAGTCGTCTTCCAGCGCATCGCGAGCCGGCATGGTCACGTGGTGCTGAGTGCCTTTGGTGTCCGTGAAGCGCAGATCAATCCACTTGACGTCATGATCTTTGATGAGTTGAACCGACTTCGACATAGTGTCCTCCGGGTGGCTTAGGGCTTGGTAGTGGATGCCCTTAATAGGGGTGATGCCGGCGCAGATACTCTGCCAAGGCAACCTGCCTCACAAGGGAGCAAATTGCATGCCAGTGCCCCAGCATGGGTTTTTTGCCCCAATTTCACGCTTTGAGCACTGCAAAGCGACGTAAAGGCGAAAATCTCGCCCCTTAATGTAGCGCTTCAAATCAGAAATGACCCGTTTTGGTGCAAGTGAAACCTTCTGCATATTAACTGGTTAAACCTTGAGCAATTTCCGCTATAATCCGCGCCCCCCTTTTTCGGCTGGCCCTGCGCGCGCTGTTTTCATGAAACTAATCGTAAAAGTCTTCCCCGAGATCACCATCAAAAGCCGCCCTGTCCGGATGCGTTTCATCCGCCAGCTGGCCAAGAACATCCGTGCCGTGCTCCGCGATCTGGACCCGGCCGTGGTGGTGAACGGTGTGTGGGACAATCTCGAGCTGGAAACCCGCGTTACCGACCCCAAAGCCTTGAAAGAGATGGGTGAGCGCCTGACCTGCACCCCGGGTGTCGCGCATTTTCTGCAGATCGACGAGTACCCGCTGGGCGACTTCGACGACATCACCGAGAAGTGCAAACAGCACTATGGCGATGTGCTGGCCGGGAAGATTTTCTCGGTGCGCTGCAAGCGTGCCGGCAAGCATCCGTTCAGTTCGATGGACGTCGAAAAATACGTCGGCAGCAAGCTGCGTCGTGAGTGCGGTGCGGCCGGAATCGACCTCAAAGACCCGGAAATCGAAGTTCGCATCGAAGTTCGCGACCAACGGTTGTTTGTCATCCACAGCCAGCACAACGGCATCGGCGGTTACCCGCTCGGCGCTCTGGAGCAGACGCTGGTATTGATGTCCGGCGGCTTTGACTCGACGGTTGCCGCGTACCAGATCATGCGTCGCGGCCTGATGGCGCATTTCTGCTTCTTCAATCTCGGCGGGCGTGCCCACGAATTGGGCGTGATGGAAGTCGCGCATTTCATCTGGAAGAAGTACGGCAGCTCGCAACGCGTGCTATTTGTCAGTGTTCCGTTCGAAGAAGTGTTGGGCGAAATTCTCGGCAAAGTCGATAACAGTCATATGGGCGTCGTATTGAAGCGTATGATGTTGCGCGCATCGTCGGCCATCGCCGACCGGCTGCACATCGACGCGCTGGTCACCGGCGAAGCGATCTCCCAGGTATCGAGCCAGACGCTGCCGAACCTGTCGGTGATCGACTGCGTGACCGACAAACTGGTCCTGCGCCCACTGATCGTTGCGCACAAGCAGGACATCATCGACACGGCCAACGAGATCGGCACCGCCGATTTCGCCCGGCACATGCCGGAGTACTGCGGGGTCATCTCGGTCAATCCGAAGACTGCCGCCAAGCGCCACCGTGTTGAGCACGAAGAGAAAGAATTCGACATGGCGGTTCTCGAGCGTGCGCTCGAAAACGCCAAGCTGGTGCCGATCGATCGAGTGATCGACGAATTGGGCCAGGACTTGCAGATCGAAGAAGTCGGCGAAGCGCTGGCCGGTCAGATCGTCATCGACATCCGTCACCCGGATGCGGCCGAGGATGACCCGCTGGAACTCGCCGGCATAGAAGTACAGACGATGCCGTTCTACGCAGTGAACGCTCGTTTCAAGGAGCTGGATCCGACTCGCCAGTACCTGCTGTATTGCGACAAAGGCGTGATGAGTCGCCTGCATGCTCACCATTTGCTCAGTGAGGGGCATGCCAATGTGCGCGTTTATCGACCGAGCTAAGTGCCCGGGGCTGTTTGCCTGTGGCCTGCGTCACCGGCCCCCCGACACCGCCGTCAAGCTGTAACGGCCATGCCGGACACTACTGTTAATCGCTGCCAAGACTTGTCAGCAAACCGAATCCTCTGATCGAGATACACAAGTGATCGAAAATCTACGTAACATCGCCATCATTGCCCACGTTGACCATGGTAAGACCACCCTGGTAGACAAACTCCTGCGTCAATCCGGCACTCTGGAGCGCAACGAGCTCAACGACGAGCGCGTGATGGACTCCAACGACCAGGAAAAAGAGCGCGGTATTACCATTCTGGCGAAAAACACCGCCATCAACTGGAACGGCTACCACATCAACATCGTGGACACCCCGGGCCACGCCGACTTCGGCGGCGAAGTAGAACGCGTAATGTCGATGGTTGACTCCGTTCTGCTGCTGGTTGACGCTCAAGACGGCCCTATGCCGCAAACCCGTTTCGTGACCAAGAAGGCGTTCGAAGCCGGCCTGCGTCCAATCGTGGTCATCAACAAGGTTGACCGTCCAGGCGCGCGTCCGGACTGGGTTCTGGACCAGATCTTCGACCTGTTCGACAACCTCGGTGCTACCGAAGAACAACTGGACTTCCAGGTTGTTTACGCTTCGGCCCTGAACGGTATCGCCGGTCTGGATCACACCGCCATGGGCGAAGACATGACTGCGCTGTACCAGGCAGTTGTCGACCACGTTCCGCCTCCGGCCGTTGACCGTGACGGTCCGTTCCAGATGCAGATCTCCGCTCTGGACTACAACAGCTTCCTGGGTGTTATCGGTGTTGGCCGTATCGCTCGTGGTCGCGTCAAGCCGAACACCCCGGTTGTCGCGATCAGCGCCGACGGCAAGCGCCGCAACGGTCGTATCCTGAAGCTGATGGGTCACCACGGTCTGCACCGCATTGACGTTGAAGAAGCAGCAGCCGGCGACATCGTCTGCATCAGCGGCTTCGACGAGCTGTTCATCTCCGACACCCTGTGCGACATCAACACCGTCGAGGCGATGAAGCCGCTGACCGTTGACGAGCCAACCGTTTCCATGACCTTCCAGGTAAACGATTCGCCATTCTGCGGTAAAGAAGGCAAGTTCGTGACCTCCCGTAACATCAAGGATCGTCTGGACAAAGAGCTGCTGTACAACGTTGCACTGCGCGTTGAAGAAGGCGACTCGGCTGACAAGTTCAAGGTTTCCGGCCGTGGTGAGCTGCACCTCTCGGTACTGATCGAAACCATGCGTCGCGAAGGCTTCGAGCTGGCCCTGGGCCGTCCTGAAGTGATCATCCGTGAAGTTGACGGCGTGAAGCAGGAACCGTTCGAAAACGTCACCATCGACATCCCTGAAGAATCGCAGGGCAAGGTCATGGAAGAGATGGGTCTGCGTAAGGGCGACCTGAGCAACATGGTGCCGGATGGCAAGGGCCGTGTTCGTCTGGAATACAACATCCCTGCTCGCGGTCTGATCGGTTTCCGTAACCAGTTCCTGACCCTGACCAACGGTGCTGGCATCCTGACCTCGATCTTCGATCGTTACGCTCCAGTGAAGTCGGGCCACATGTCCGGCCGTCAGAACGGCGTTCTGGTTTCGGTTGAAACCGGCAAGGCACTGACCTACTCGCTGGAAACCCTGCAGGCTCGTGGCAAGCTGTTCGTAGAACACGGCCAGGAGATCTACAACGGTCAGATCGTTGGTCAGAACAGCCGCGACAACGACCTGGGTGTGAACCCTACCAAAGGCAAGAAGCTCGACAACATGCGTGCTTCGGGTAAAGACGAAACCATCGCTCTGGTACCACCTGTTCGCTTCACTCTGGAACAGGCTCTGGAATACATCCAGGAAGACGAGCTGTGCGAAGTCACGCCTAAGTCCATCCGTCTTCGCAAGAAGATCCTGGACGAAAGCGAGCGTACCCGCGCTGCCAAGAAAGCCAAGGCATAAGATTTAGCCCAGGCTGAAAAAAAACGCCCCCGGTCGCGAGACCGGGGGCGTTTTTGTTTGTCTGGGGGAAATGTCGATTGAGCCTTGAAGATCAAAAGCCCCTCACCCTAGCCCTCCCGAAACGTCGGACCGCCCGGAGGGAGAGGGGACTGAATGGGGGATATTCGTGAGATGCACCGACTTGCAAGAATTCTGCTGAATCCATAATCGATTTGGTGGGGCTTTATCGAATCCATAATCGACTGGGTGTTACAGGTCGATGTATGGCGCCAGACACCTCGGTCGGCCCCCTCTCCCTCCGGGAGAGGGCTGGGGAGAGGGTAAGCTTTTAGAACTTCTCAATCGCGCGGAAATTCTGCACCCGCTCGACTTCTTTCGGCTTGTACGCGCAATACCCCGGCCGCGGGCCGATTTTCGGGTGGTTGCGGCAAGTGTCCGGGCGTTTGTCATAAATGGTGCACAGGCGGCTCTTACGATCCAGGTAGTAGCAATCGTTGTTGCTCATACGCTGCAGGGTGAAGATCCCCGACTTCTGGTTGAAGCGCTCGACCAGCCCTTCCTTTTGCAGGCGCTTGGCGATGTTCTTCGGCGGATCACCCAGTTCGAACTCGTCAACCACGCCGATGCGTACCAGGTCCTTGATCTTGACCTCGACCGGCAGGGTGCAGCAGCTGGAGACACAAGAGCCGCACATCGGGGCCGAATATTTGGCCCACGTATCGAGACGGTCGATCTCGGCGGCGGCAATCAGGTTGGGCTTCATCATCGGGAATTACCAGGCGTGTGCATCAGGGCGCGCGATCATACCGGGACTGGTGGATTTTTGAACAACCTTTCGCCAGTTTTTTGCAAATGCCGCGCAAATGTCATTCAGTCCGGCACGGCCCCTGCATTCATTAGCCCACTCGCCAAGGTAATGCCGGGCTATCTCACCGACTTCGGAAAAACTGCCGAACCAGCGCCTCTACCGTCGGTCAGACCGTCTAGGCTCAGACAATTCCCCGCTCGCTCGAGGTCCTATCGATGACTCAAGAACCACTAGTTCGCGAAGCAGAGGTGGCCGCATTCCGCGATGCCGTCCTGACCAAGCTCACCTATGCAGTGGGTAAAGACCCGGATCACGCCTTCGACCATGACTGGTTCGAAGCCATTGCCCTGGCGGCGCGCGACCACATGGTCGAACACTGGATGGACCACACCCGGCAGATCTATCGCAAAGGCCAGAAACGGGTGTATTACCTCTCGCTGGAATTTCTCATCGGTCGTTTGCTCTACGACAGCCTGAGCAATCTCGGCCTGCTCGACGTCGCGCGTGAAGCGCTGACCGAACTGGGCGTCGATCTGGAACGCATCCGCCTGCTGGAACCTGACGCGGCACTCGGCAACGGCGGCCTCGGACGTCTGGCGGCGTGCTTCATGGAAAGCATGTCGACCCTCGGCATCGCCGGGCACGGCTACGGCATTCGCTACGAGCATGGACTGTTCCGGCAGGCCATCGTCGATGGTTGGCAGCAGGAGCAGACCGAGCACTGGCTGGATTTCGGCAACCCGTGGGAGTTCGAACGTCCGGAAGTGGTGTACTCGATCGGCTTCGGCGGCAGCGTCGAAACCGTCACCGATGCCAGCGGCAAGACCAAACAGGTCTGGTCGCCTGCGGAAACCGTGCGCGCGATTGCCTATGACACGCCAGTGGTCGGCTGGCGCGGGGCGAGCGTCAACACCCTGCGGCTGTGGCGTGCGCGAGCCATGGAAGATCTGCACCTGGAGCGCTTCAACGCCGGTGACCACTTGGGTGCCGTCGCCGAAGTCGCCCGCGCTGAAAGTATTTCCCGCGTGCTTTACCCGGCAGACAGCACTGAGGCCGGGCAGGAACTGCGCCTGCGTCAGGAGTATTTCTTCGTCGCCGCTTCTCTGCAAGATTTGCTGCGTCGCCATCGCAACATGCACACCTCGGTGCTGACCCTGGGCGATCACGCGGCGATCCAGCTCAACGACACCCACCCTTCGATTGCCGTTGCTGAATTGATGCGGCAACTGGTCGACGTCTACGACGTGGCCTGGGATGCGGCGTGGCAAGTCACCGTCGATACCTTGTCGTACACCAACCACACGCTGTTGCCCGAAGCGCTGGAAACCTGGCCGGTCGGCCTGATGGAGCGCATGCTGCCGCGGCACATGCAGATCATTTATCTGATCAACGCCCAGCACATCGACTCGCTGCGGGCCAAAGGGATTCACGATTTCGACGTGCTGCGCGCGGTGTCGCTGATCGAAGAGGACAACGGTCGCCGGGTGCGCATGGGCAACCTCGCGTTCCTCGGTTCGCACAGCGTCAACGGCGTGTCCGGGCTGCACACGCAGTTGATGCGCAAGACAGTATTCGCCGAACTGCACAAGCTCTACCCGGAACGGATCAACAACAAAACCAACGGCATCACCTTCCGCCGTTGGCTGTTCCAGGCCAACTCCGAGCTGACCTCGATGCTGGTCGACTCCCTCGGCCCGGAGGTGCTGGATAACCCGGAAGAACGCTTGCTCGATCTCGAACCGTTCGCCGAGCAACCCGCCTTCCGCAAAGCCTTCGCCGAACAGCGCCTGCACAGCAAAAAGGCCTTGGCCTATCTGATTCACGAGCGGCTGGGGATCGCGGTCAATCCGGCGGCGATGTTCGACGTGCAGGTCAAGCGGATCCACGAATACAAGCGCCAGTTGCTCAACCTGATGCACACCGTGGCGCTGTATCAGGCAATCCGCGCCGAGCCTGAAGTCGACTGGGTACCTCGGGTGAAAATCTTCGCCGGTAAAGCGGCGGCCAGTTATCACCAGGCCAAACTGATCATCAAACTGACCAACGACATCGCCCGGGTGGTGAACAACGACCCGACCGTACGCGGCTTGCTGAAAGTGGTGTTCCTGCCCAACTACAACGTCAGCCTGGCGGAGAGCATCATTCCGGCGGCGGACTTGTCCGAGCAGATTTCCACGGCCGGGTTCGAAGCCTCGGGCACCAGTAACATGAAGTTCGGCCTCAACGGTGCGCTGACCATCGGCACCCTCGATGGCGCCAACGTGGAAATGTGCGAGCGTATCGGTGCCGAGCACATGTTCATCTTCGGCCTCAGCGCTCAGCAGGTTGAAGCGCGCAAGCAGAACCACGAGTTCAGCGCCGCGCCGGACATCGCCGCGTCGCATCGTTTGAGCGACGTGCTGCAAGCGATCCGCAGTGGCGTGTTCTCGCCAGATGACACGTCGCGTTACACCGGATTGATCGATTCGCTGGTGGACTACGACCGCTTCCTGGTCTGCGCCGACTTCGATTCCTATTGGGAAGCGCAAAAACGCGTCGATGCGCACTGGCACGATTCCAACAACTGGTGGCGTTCGGCGGTGCTCAACACGGCGCGGATGGGCTGGTTCTCGTCCGACCGGACGATTCGCGAGTACGCCACGGATATCTGGAAGGCACTGGAGTGATTTTCTGCAACAAATGTGCGTAAGGCCCAACGTTTGTTGGGCCGGATCGATATACTGAGCGCCGGTTTACCGAATGTGTCAGTCAGCATAAGACCCCTTGTGGGAGCGGGCTTGCTCGCGAAGGCGTTGTATCAGTCAACCGGATATCGACTGACACAACGCCTTCGCGAGCAAGCCCGCTCCCACATTGGATTTTGCCTAGACTGAAGCAACTGTCGGGATTGCCCCGCCTCGGGGCTGCTTAGGGATATCGACCATGCAATGGATGTTCATGTTGATCGGGCTGCTGCTCGGCTGGCTGCTCGATGAGTCGTTCAGTGCCGCGCTGCTCGGTGCACTGCTCGGGCTGGCGATCGGGCAAACGCTGCGTATCGCCCGTCTTGGCTCGCAGGCCACCGACCAACAGCGTCAACTGGAACAGGCCAAGGTCGCCCTGCAAGCCGTCGAGCAGCGTCTGTTTCTGCTTGAAGGTGCCAGCGTGCGCACCACACCGCCGAGCGTGGCGCCGATGCCGGACGCCATCGTTGAGCCGATCATCGTCGCCGAACAATCATCCTCCCCCACGCCGGAGCTGGTCTGGGAACTGCCACCCGAACTCGAACCGATGTCTACCGTTGCCAGCGAAACCAGCCAGCCGCTGCCGGCGGATGTCTGGCGTCTGGATGCTGTTACCGACGAGCCAGCAGCGCCGGCACAGCCTGCCGAACCTCGTGGCCCGAACCTGATCGAGCGTGGCATCAATGCTGCTCGCAACTGGCTGTTCGGCGGCAACACCGTGCTGCGGGTCGGTGTGGTGCTGCTGTTTTTCGGTCTGGCCTTCCTGTTGCGCTACGCCACCGAAGGCATGGTGGTGCCGATCGAATTGCGTTACGCCGGTGTTGCGGCGGCGGCGTTGGCCCTGCTGGCGCTGGGCTGGTGGCTGCGCACACGCAACAACAGCTATGCACTGATCTTGCAGGGCACCGGGATCGCGGTGCTGTACCTGACGGTGTTTGCGGCGATGCGTCTGCATCCGTTGCTCGATCCGTCCGCCGCGCTGGGTTTGCTGGTGGCGGTCACGGTGTTCTCGGCGATTCTCGCCATCACTCAGGATGCGCTGGGGCTGGCGGCGGCTGCAGCATTGGGCGGTTTCGCCGCGCCGATCCTGACCTCGACCGGGGAGGGCAACCATGTCGCGCTGTTCAGCTATTTCGCGTTGCTCAATGCCGGCATTCTCGCCATTGCCTGGTTCAAGGCCTGGCGCCTGCTTAACCTGATCGGGTTCGTCGGCACGTTCGGTATCGGCTTCGCCTGGGGCCTGCGCTCCTATGCGCCCGAGCTGCTGTGGAGCACCGAGCCGTTCCTGATTCTGTTCTTCCTGATGTACCTGGGCATCGGCCTGTTGTTCGCCCGACGTAAGTTGCTCGACATGCCCGATGCGCCGGCGGACGGCGATCGCGAGGCGCTGCTGCACTGGTCGGCGCGCAAAGGCGACTACGTCGACGGCACGATGCTGTTCGGCCCGCCGATCGTGGGCTTCGGCTTGCAGTTTGCGCTGGTGCAGCACCTGGAGTTCGCCGCCGCGTTCAGCGCACTCGCACTGGGCGTGATCTACATGGGCCTGGCCCGGGTGTTGATGGGCGGCCGCGCCTTGTTGCTGGGTGAAACCTGTCTGGCGCTGGGGGTGATTTTCGCCAGTCTGGCGATCCCGCTGGGCCTCGATGCGCGCTGGACTTCGGCGGCGTGGGCAGTGGAGGGCGCGGGGATTTTCTGGCTCGGCCTGCGTCAGCATCGGCCGTTCGCCCGAGCGTTTGCCCTGCTGCTGCAACTGGGGTCGGCGCTGGCCTTTCTCAGTCAGTTGCGAGTTGGTGAAAGCAGCCTGCTCGACGGCGCACCGTTGGGCGCATTGATGCTCGGCATCGCGCTGCTGTTCAGTTTCTATCAATTGCGCAAAGCCTCGGCGGAACAGGCTTCGCCGTGGGAGCGCCAGGGCTTGCCGGTGCTGGCGGCGCTGGGTCTGACCTTCCTGTACCTGTTGGCGCCGCTGTTTTTCCTGGTTCAGGCGACAGCGATCAGTTGGGCCTTGGCCGGACTGGTGACCCTGTTTGTCGGCCTGCGCCTGCAATCGCGCACGTTCCTGTTCACCGCGTTCGCCGTGCAGTTGCTCGGCGGTGCGTTGTTCCTGTTGCGCCTGCAAGGTGCAGGTGAGGATTCGGCGGCCGTGTTCAGCGCCGGGTGGAGCGGTTTGCTCAGCGCATCGGTGATCGGTGTGGCGTTGATCGGCGGGATGCTGCTGGCGGCGCGCGACGAGATGGTGCGCGGCGATGTGCGGCTGCTGCGCGGGTTGTCGGTGGTGTTGCTGGCGGGGTTGGTGCTGATCAATCTGGCGGTGCTGTTCGTGCTGCCGTGGCAAACCGCGAGTGCGGTGTGGGCGGCGAGCGGTCTGTTGATCATCTGGCTGAGCCTGTACCTCAAACAGCGCGTGAGTTTTGTCTTTGGGCTGTTGTTGCAGTTGATCGGTGGCGCGGCGTTCTTGTTGGCCGGCCCCGAGTTGCTCGGGCCGCTGTCCAGCGAAGGACTGCGGCCGTTGGCCCATTGCGGTTTCTGGACGCCGCTGGTATTGGGGCTGGCCGCGCTGGTCGGTGCCTGGCGTCTGCAACTGGGCAATCACGCCTCGGCCTTCGATGCGCTGAGTTTGCAACGCCTGTCCGAAGTGCTGCTGGTGTGGGGCGCCGGTTGGTGGGCGTTGGCGTGGGTCAGTGAGGTGCTGCGTTTTGCGCCGCTGAATCTGCAGGCGACGCTGTTGCTGCTGATTGCCGCGCTGAGTGTGGCGCTGTGGACATTGTTGGCGCTGCGCCTGAAATGGCCGGCGCTGGGCCTGCTCTGCACCTTGCTGATCCCGGCGGCGGGGCTGGTGCTGCTGGCGGCGTGGCATGCGCGTTATCACCCAGCGGCGAATTTCGGTTGGCTGGCGTGGGTATTGGTGTTCGCCGTGCATTTCTTCAGCCTGCGGCGTCTGGCGCCGATGCTACCGGCACGCGCCTTGAGCACGGCGCACGTGCTGGGTTGCTGGCTGCTGATCGGCGTACTGGCGCTGGAGCTGCGCTACGGTCTGCTGCTGTTGTCCGAGCAATACAACGCGTGGCGCTGGCTGGGCTGGGCGATCCTGCCGAGCCTGTATCTGCTGTTGGCGGCGGCTCCGCGCAACTGGCCGTGGCCGGTGGCAGCGTTCCCTCGCGAATATCGTTTGTACGCCGCCGCGCCGCTGGCAGTGCTGATGCTGGCGTGGTTCTGGCTGGCCAACGGTGTCAGCGACGGCAACGCCGAACCGCTGCCGTATGTGCCGCTGATCAACCCGTTGGAATTGGGCCTGCTGTTCGCCTTGTTCGGGGTGTACGTGTGGTCGCGTCATGCGGTGACGCAGTTTGCCCTGCGCAAGGATTACGCCGAGTACGCCACGCAACTGGTCGCCGGGGTCTCCCTATTCGCCTTCTGTACCGCGTTGGTGACCCGCGCCGCGCACCATTGGGCGGGCATTCCGTTCGAGCTGGATCTGCTGCTCGAATCGATGCTGGTGCAGGCCGGGTTGTCCATCGTCTGGACCTTGATGGCGTTGGGGCTGATGATCGGCGGACACCTGCGTCACCGGCGCGAAGTGTGGCTGATCGGCGCGGCGTTGATTGCGCTGGTGGTGGCCAAACTAATTTTTGTCGAATTGAGCAACCGTGGCGGACTGGCCCGGATCGTCTCGTTTATCGGCGTCGGCGTGTTGCTGCTGGTGGTGGGCTATTTCGCACCGCTGCCACCGAAACGTGTCGAAGCCGAACCGGTGGCGGACAAACCCGTGCCGGATACCGAAGGAGTTTCATCTTGAGTCGCATGCTGAGTCTGGGGTGGTTGGCGTTGGGCGTGGTGATGGCTGCTGGCGCGCAGGAAAAACCGGCGGACTTCGCCACGCAGGTGCCGCTGGCGGTGAGTGGCAACGGCCCGTGGTATCGCCTCGACCTGCCACTGAGCGCGCAATTGCAGGCACGCCAAACCGATCTCAGTGATCTGCGCGTGTTCAACGCCGCCGGCGAACCGCAGGCCTATGCCCTGGCTCGGGAATCGGCGCAGACTCGCGACGACGGCCAGTTGCATGAGGTGAAGTGGTTCCCGCTGTACAACGCCGCCGATGCCAGTGAGCGTGCGCCGAACGTGCGCGTGCAATCGACCACCACCGGCACATTGGTTGAAGTGCAGCCGTCGACTCAGCTGGAGGCCGGCGAAGAAGTGCTGCGTGGCTGGTTGCTCGATGCCAGTGCGATCAAGGCGCCGCTGCAGCAGTTGATTCTTGACTGGACCAGCGAGCGTGACGGCTTCCAGCGCTTCAGCATCGAGGCCAGTGATGACTTGCAGCATTGGCAGGCGTGGGGCGAGGGGCAGGTCGCGCGGCTGACCTTTTCCGACGAACGCATCGAACAGCACGAAGTGACGCTGCCGGGGCAATCTGCGCGCTATCTGCGCCTGTTGTGGGATGCGCCAACCTCGGCGCCCATCCTCACGTCGGCGCAACTGAAAAGCAGCGATCCACGTAACGTGCCGCTGCCGTTGGTCTGGTCGCAAGCGCTGGCGGGCAACAGCACCAAGTCCGGCGAGTACACCTGGCAGTTGCCGATGGGCCTGAATGTCGAGCGGGTGCAGGTCGAGCTGAAGCAGCCGAACAGTCTGGCTCCGGTCACACTCGCGGGCCGGCGCGAAAGCAGCCTGCCGTGGCAGACACTGAGCAACGGTTTGCTGTATCGCCTGACCCAGAACGGTCAGGACGTGGTGCAAAACGAATTGCAGTTGTACGGGCAGACTGTGCAGCAGCTGAAACTGAGCGTGGATGAGCGTGGCGGCGGTCTGGGTGAGCAGGCACCGAGCCTGAAGTACGCGGTGCGGGCGACCCAGGTGATTTTCCTCGCACGGGGTGACGGGCCTTACAGCCTGGCGCTGGGCAATCCGACGGTGAAAACCGCGAACCTGCCGCTGAGCACGCTGATTCCGGATTTCAAAGCGGAAAAACTCGCGGCGCTGGGCAAGGCAACGGTGCAGGGTGAAGTGATTGCCACACAGGCTACGCCGGCAACCACGACGGCGGTAGCCGAGACCAACTGGAAGAAGATCGGCCTGTGGGCGGTGTTGCTGGTGAGTGTGGTGTTCCTCGGGGCGATGGCGGCGAGTCTGTTGCGCAAGCCGCCGACCAATTCCTGAGCATGGCTGGCGCTGCGCGCCATTCGCGAGCAAGCCCGCTCCCACATTGATCGCGTCCAGCAGGGCTACTCGGTCAACTGTGGGAGCGGGCTTGCTCGCGAAGGCGGCCGATCGGCCAACAAGAATTTCAGATCGGTCGCGGATCCGCATGCACCACCCGTCCCGTTTCGAACTACGCTCAATCCGGTACCTGAACTCTCTCGACCCGATCACGTCTGATACAAGCAATTGCGCCCCAATGCACGTTACCGGGCGTCATCGCTCGCTACGTTTTCAGACTCCCTGTAAACTGCGCGGGTTTTTAGCCCCCCATTCCACCGGAGCCGTCCATGTCCCGCGTTACCCTGAGTCGCTATTTGATTGAGCAGACCCGCAGCAATAACACTCCTGCCGATCTGCGCTTCCTGATCGAAGTGGTGGCGCGTGCTTGCAAAGAGATCAGCCACGCCGTGTCCAAAGGCGCCCTGGGTGGTGTTCTGGGCAGCATGGGCACTGAAAACGTCCAAGGCGAAGTGCAGAAGAAGCTCGACGTGCTGTCGAACGAGATCCTGCTCGAAGCCAACGAATGGGGCGGTCACCTGGCCGGCATGGCGTCCGAAGAAATGGACAATGCCTACCAGATCCCGGGCAAATACCCGAAAGGCGCCTACCTGCTGGTGTTCGACCCACTGGACGGCTCGTCGAACATCGACATCAACGCTCCGGTCGGCACCATCTTCTCGGTACTGCGTTGCCCGAACGAATACCTGAGCCAGAACGAGCCGCTGAACGAAAAAGCCTTCCTGCAGCCAGGCACCCAGCAGGTTGCCGCCGGTTACGCGATCTACGGCCCGCAGACCATGCTGGTGCTGACTCTGGGCGACGGCGTCAAAGGCTTCACCCTGGACCGCGAAATGGGCAGCTTCGTACTGACCCACGAAGACATCACCATTCCTGAAACCACCCAGGAATTCGCGATCAACATGTCCAACCAGCGCCACTGGGAAGCCCCGGTACAACGCTACGTCAGCGAACTGCTGGCCGGCGAAGAAGGTCCGCTGAAGAAGAACTACAACATGCGCTGGGTCGCGGCGATGGTGGCCGACGTGCACCGCATCCTGACCCGTGGTGGTCTGTTCATGTACCCACGCGACAGCCGTGAGCCATCCAAGCCCGGCAAACTGCGTCTGATGTACGAAGCCAACCCGATGTCGTTCCTGGTGGAACAGGCCGGCGGCGCGTCCACCGACGGTCACCAACGCATCCTCGACATTCAGCCCGAAGGCCTGCACCAGCGCGTAGCGGTGTTCCTCGGCTCGAAAGAAGAAGTCGCCCGCGCCACGGCTTACCACAAGGAATAAGCCATGACCGCGCCCTGGCAGCCGTTGCTCGATTGGTGGTTCGGACAAAGCGAATCACCGGACGAGATTGCGGCTGACAAGGGCAAGTTGTGGTTCGGCAAGAAAGACAGCCAGGACATCGAAGCGCGTGAGCGTTTCGGGGTCTTTGTCGATCAGGCCCTCGCTGGCGAATTGACCGAGTGGACGCAACGTCCCGAAGGTTGGCTGGCGCTGGTGCTGCTGCTTGATCAACTGCCGCGCATGATTTTTCGCGACACTCCCAAAGCATTCTCGGGTGATCTGCGTGCGCAGAAACTTGTCGCGCAGGGCATTGCAGCGGACTTCGACCGGCAACTGAAGCCGATTCAGCGGGTATTCATTTATCTGGTGTTCGAACACTGCGAAAACCTCGCGGTGCAGAACGAAGCCGTTTCGCGCTTTATCGATCTGGTGGCTGAGCAGCCGGAAAGCGAACGGGCGGTGTTTGCCGACAATCTGGACTATGCCGAGCGGCATCGGAAAGTGATTGCGCGGTTTGGAAGGTTTCCGCATCGCAATGCGGTGTTGGGACGGGAGTCTACGGCGGAGGAGTTGGCGTTTTTGAAAGAGCCAGGTTCGCGTTTTTAGAACGATTCTCGGCAACCTCAACAACCAGCCCTCACCCTAACCCTCTCCCGGAGGGAGAGGGGACTGAC
Organism: Pseudomonas sp. MWU347; assembly: GCF_017947305.1. Taxonomy (NCBI): domain Bacteria; kingdom Pseudomonadati; phylum Pseudomonadota; class Gammaproteobacteria; order Pseudomonadales; family Pseudomonadaceae; genus Pseudomonas; species Pseudomonas sp. MWU347. The sequence goes on along the minus strand of NZ_JAFGZB010000002.1, from coordinate 403,499 downwards.
CGAGGTGTTTTGTCGCTATACGTCGACCTGAAGCATCCAGTCGAACTCAGGTTTGAAAAGCTTGAAGATCTACTCCCTTCCCCCCCCCCTCGCCCCCTTGGGGGAGAGGGCTGGGGTGAGGGGGTGGCTCTTGATCTTAGATCCGGAAGCTACCCACCAGTTGCTTCAATCGCGCCGCCTGCTGCTCCAGATCCGAGCACGCACGCAAGGTTGCCTGCAGGTTCTCCACACCTTCCTGGTTCAGCGTGTTGATCTCGTTGATGTCGACGTTGATCGATTCGACCACAGCCGTCTGCTCCTCAGTCGCGGTAGCCACCGACTGGTTCATCCCGTCGATCTCGCCGATGCGCTGGGTCACGCTGCCCAGGCGTTCGCCGGCCTGGTTGGCGATGCCGACGCTGCTTTCGCTCTCGCGCTGGCTCTCGGTCATGATGCTTACGGCCTGACGCGCGCCGACTTGCAGTTCTTCGATCATCTTCTGCACTTGCTGCGCCGAATCCTGAGTGCGGTGGGCGAGGTTGCGCACCTCGTCAGCGACCACGGCGAAACCACGGCCAGCCTCTCCGGCGCGGGCCGCTTCGATGGCAGCGTTTAGCGCCAGCAGGTTGGTCTGTTGCGAGATGCTGGTGATCACTTCCAGAATCTGCCCGATGTTCACCGTGTTGCTGTTGAGGGTTTCGATGTTGCCGCAGGAGTCGCTGATTTTTGCCGACAACTGCTGCATCGCGTGGATGGTTTTATCCACAACCTGCTGACCGTCGACCGCCAGACTGCGCGCATCACTGGAGTGCTGCGAGGCGAGGGCGGCGTTCTGGGCGATTTCCTGAGCGGCGGCGCCGAGCTGGTTGATCGCCGCGGCCACGCTGTTGGTGCGGCTGGCCTGCTGATCAGAGTTGTACATCGACGAATTCGATGCGGCGACCACTCGCAGGGCGACTTCGTTGACCTGGCCGGTGGCCGAGGACACTTCACGGATCGAGGTGTGAATACGTTCGACGAAGCGGTTGAACGACAGACCCAGCGCGCCGAATTCATCATGGCCGTGGATCACCAGACGCTTGGTCAGGTCGCCTTCACCTTCAGCGATGTCGTGCATGGCGCGGCCCATGGTCAGCAGCGGTTGCATCAGCACGCGGATCAGCATGCCGAGCAGGGCGATGATGATCACCACGGCGATCACCATGGCGATCAGCGCCGAGGTGCGGAATTCGCTGAGCATCGAGAATGCGGTGTCCTTGTCCAGCACCAGCGCCACGTACCAGTCGGCCGATGGCACGCCGTTGACGCGGGTGAAGGAGATCAGTTGTGTCTTACCGTTGAACTCGACTTCTTTCAGGCCCGGGCTGACTTTCGGTGCGCCGTTTGGATAAGCCTCGGCGAGGGTTTTGAGCACCAGTTTGCTGTCCGGGTGAATCAGAATCTTGCCATCGGCGCTGACGATGAACGCATGGCCGTGGCCACCAAAGTTGAGCGAGTTGATGATTGCGCTGACGCTGGTCAGATCGATGTCGGCGCCGGCCACACCGATCATCTGGCCCTGACGCTGCACCGGGGTGGCGACAGTGATCACCAGTTTGCCCGACGACGCGGCGATGTAGGGTTCGGTGACGATGGTCTGTTGGGCGCTGTTGGCTGCCTTGTACCAGCCACGGGCGCGCGGGTCGTAGTCCGGCGCGCGGTTGCCGGCGGGCACCGAGAACATCACGCCGTCAGCGCCGCCGAAGTAGCTGAGCTGGAAATTGCCGGTGTAGGCGGGCAGGTCGATGATGCGCTTGAGGCTGGCCGGGGCGCTGCCGTCGGCGGCGACCTGCTGCGACAGCGATTGCAGCAACTGGATGCGGCTTTCCAGCCAGGTCTGGATGTTGCTGGTAGTCAGGCTGCCCAGTTCCTGCATCGAGGCTTCGGTACTGCTGTTCAGGGCTTCGCGTTGTCGATAGTCGTTGAACAAAATGAAACAGGCGAACGCAACGGCCACCACGAGGGCGGCAGCCAACAAGATCTTGTGGCTGAATTTCATGTTTCTGGTCATCGAATGAACTACCGCGAAGGGGCTGGTCGAGAAAGGGCGGCAATTTGCCACACTCGGGGGCTTTGCGCTGCTCTTATTTCGACCGCCGCGCGCCAAAGATTAGGCGTCTTTGATGAAATGCGACGAAATGCTCAATAGCCGCACAAAGTGTCTGATTTACCGGTAAATGCCAGACGAGCGGAGCGATAAATAGCCATTTCTGAAGGGAACCAGATGAGGGTTTTCTCTTCTAAGCTTCTGGTTGGCACCATGCCATCCCCCTTCCGCTCCAGGAGTTACTTCATGTCGCTGCGATCTATCGCCCTTCTGACTTTTTGCGTGCTGTTGGCCGCGTGCAGCAAGGTCAATCAGGAAAACTATTCCAAGCTTTCGGCCGGCATGGCCAAGGCCGAGGTTGAGACGCTGCTCGGCAAACCCACCGACTGTTCGGGTGCGCTCGGCATGTCCAGTTGCACCTGGGGCGACAAAAACAGCTTTATCAGCGTGCAGTACGCCGGTGACAAAGTGCTGATGTTTTCCGGCCAAGGCCTGAAGTAAACCGGGGCTATGCGCCCACGGGAGAAAAATAATGAAGCGGTTATTGTTCGTCCTTTTTGCCGGCCTGGTACTGGCCGGCTGCGCCACCCACGGTGAAGATCCGCTGGCGCCCAAGACGGCTCACAGTGTCAATCTCAAGCGTTATCAGGGCACCTGGTATGAACTGGCGCGCCTGCCGATGTACTTTCAGCGCAACTGCGCGCAGTCCGAAGCCCACTACTCGCTCAGACCCGACGGCAATGTCGATGTGCTCAATCGCTGCCTGACCTCCGACTGGCAGTGGGAAGAAGCCAAAGGCAAGGCTTATCCACAGGTGCCGGGCAAGACCGACAAGTTGTGGGTCGAGTTCGATACCTGGTTCTCGCGCTTGATTCCGGGTGTGGCGAAAGGCGAATACTGGGTGTTGTATGTCAGCGACGACTATAAGACCGCCATCGTCGGCGACCCGAGTCGCAAGTACATGTGGTTGCTGTCGCGCACGCCGACCGTCAACGGTGTGGTGCGTGAGGAGTTGCTGAGCAAGGCGCGGCAGCAGGGTTACGACACCACGCGACTGATCTGGCGAGCGTCGGATCGGCAGATGGCGAAGACTTCGAACTAAGTCTTCGAAGATCAAATGTGGGAGCGGGCTTGCTCGCGAAGAGGGCGTGTCAGTCGATTGAAATATTGACTGATACACCGCTTTCGCGAGCAAGCCCGCTCCCACATTTTGTTTTGTGTCAGCCTAAAAGTTCGCGCAGAACCTGGGTGAAGGCACGTGCGCTTTCCTCTTCGCCCGCATGCCGGCCATCGCGCACCACCCACTGACCATTGACCAGCACATCGCGCACCTGGCGATCGCCGCCAGCGAACAGCCAGCGATTCAAGATCCCGTCGCCGCTGGCGGTGGCCAGATACGGATCATTGCCATCGAGCACGATCCAGTCGGCACGCTTGCCGACTTGCAGCGCACCAATCGGCTGTCCCAAAGCCTGGGCGCCGCCGTCCAGCGCCGCGTCATACAGCGTGCGCCCAACCATCGGCTGATCCGCGCCATACAACCGGTTACGCCGCTGATCGCGCAGACGCTGGCCGTATTCCAGCCAGCGCAATTCCTCGACCACGCTGAGCGACACATGGCTGTCGGAACCGATGCCCATGCGCCCACCCTGAGCGAGGAAATCCACCGCCGGGAAAATCCCGTCGCCCAGATTCGCTTCAGTGGTCAGGCACAGGCCGGCGATGGCGCGACTTTTGGCTATCAGCGTGACTTCTTCCGGGTTGGCGTGGGTCGCGTGAACCAGGCACCAGCGCTGATCGACCTCCGTATTTTCGTAGAGCCATTGCAGCGGACGGCGACCGCTCCAGCTCAGGCAGTCATCGACTTCCTTCTGCTGTTCGGCGATGTGAGTGTGCACCGGGCACTGCTTGTCGCTGGCGGCCAGCACTTCGCTGATCTGCTGCGGGGTGACCGCGCGCAGCGAGTGGAAGCACAGACCCAGTGATTGCGCTTTTTGCTGAGCCAGTAATGGCTGCAAGCGCGATTGCAGCTTCAGGTAATTTTCGGTGCTGTTGATAAAGCGGCGCTGCCCATCATTGGGCGTCTGGCCGCCGAATCCGGAATGGCTGTAGAGCACCGGCAGCAGGGTCAGACCGATGCCGCTTTCGCTCGCTGCCTGACTGATGCGCAGTGCCAGTTCGGCCGGATCGGCATACGGCTGACCGTTATTGTCGTGGTGCACGTAGTGGAATTCAGCAACCGAGGTGTAACCGGCCTTGAGCATTTCGATGTACAGCTGACGGGCGATAACGCCGAGTTGCTCGGGGCTGATTTTTCCGACGAGGCGATACATCAGGTCACGCCAGGTCCAGAAACTGTCGTTGGGATTGCCGGCTACTTCAGCCAGCCCGGCCATCGCGCGCTGGAAGGCGTGGGAGTGCAGATTGGGCATGCCCGGCAGCAGCGGACCGCTCAGCCGTTCGGCGCCGTCTGCAGTGGAATCGGCCTGAATCTGGGTCAGCACGCCATCGGCGCTGACCTCAAGACGTACATTGTTGGCCCATCCGTTAGGCAGCAGCGCGCGTTCGGCAAAGAAAGCGGACATGGTTCAGCACCCCATCGTGTGTTATTTGTATATACATATACAGACGTTTGCCTGCCCGGTAAACTCCGGCAAGCTAGCAACCTTCATCCAATGAACAGGGATCAACCGTGCCGACTCCGCCTCCAGTCTCTCCGTTGGCCGCGAACCTGGGCGACAGTCCGGCGCCCTTGTACGCCCGCGTCAAACAGATGATCACCCAGCAGATCGACAGCGGTAACTGGCCACCGCACTACCGCGTGCCATCGGAAAGCGAACTGGTCAGCCAGCTCGGTTTCAGCCGCATGACCATCAACCGCGCGCTGCGCGAAATGACCGCCGACGGCCTGCTCGTGCGCATGCAAGGTGTAGGCACGTTTGTCGCTGAACCGAAGAGCCAGTCTGCGTTGTTCGAAGTGCACAACATCGCTGATGAAATTGCCTCCCGTGGCCATCGCCACACCTGTCAGGTGATCACCCTCGAAGAAGAGGCCGCCGGCTCCGAGCGCGCGCTGGCGCTGGACATGCGCGAAGGGCAGAAGGTCTTCCACTCGCTGATCGTGCATTACGAAAACGACATTCCTGTGCAAATCGAAGACCGCTTCGTCAACGCGCTGGTCGCCCCGGAATACCTCAAGCAGGACTTCACCTTGCAGACGCCTTACGCCTATCTCAATCAGGTCGCGCCACTGACCGAAGGCGAGCACGTCGTCGAGGCGATCCTCGCCGAGCCGTCCGAGTGCAAGTTGCTGCAGATCGAAAAAGGCGAGCCTTGCCTGCTGATCCGTCGCCGCACGTGGTCGGGGCGTCAACCGGTGACCGCCGCGCGTTTGATTCACCCAGGTTCCCGTCATCGTCTGGAAGGACGCTTTCATAAATGAATGGTTTGAAGGTTTTACGCGCCGAGGGTTACCCGCGCATGCCGTGGAAAAACGGCGGCGGCAGCACCGAAGAGATTACCCGTGATGCGGGTGCCGGCCTCGATGGTTTCGGCTGGCGTCTGTCGATCGCCGACATTGCCGAGTCCGGTGGATTCTCGACTTTTGCTGGTTACCAGCGAGTGATTACGGTGCTGCAGGGCGATGGCATGACCCTGTGTGTCGACGGCGATGACACTCGCCCATTGTTACCGCTGGATCCGTTTGCGTTCAGCGGCGAAAGCCAGGTGTCCTGCACTTTGCTCGGTGGTGCGATCCGCGACTTCAACCTGATCTACGCGCCGCTGCGTTACAGCGCGCGGTTGCAGTGGCTGGAAGGCGAGCAGCGGTTTTTCAGCTCGGCGACGACGGTGCTGGTGTTCAGTGTCAGTGAGCTGCTGCAAGTGCAGGTTGCTGACAACACTGCGCAACTCGGCCGCCATGATTGCCTGCAACTGGACGGTAACACCGGGCTGGTTGAAGTGGCCGTCAATGCCGGGTGCTGCGTGATTGAGCTGACCGCGCGCTGATCCAACTCTGGTAACACTCCTGTGGTGAGGGGATTTATCCCCGATGGCGGCGCAGCAGACCTTTTGGGACCGCTACGCGCTCCATCGGGGATAAATCCCCTCACCACAATTGCATTTCAATTCCTGTTTCCCTCGGCGCACCAACTTGTTACCGAACGCCCCAGCGTGGCGCAAAACCACGGGTTCGTAACGATCCGCCGAATCCTCAATTCCTCCCCGCAAAAATTTTCATCCACGCCGTAACCCTTGTCTCAGGCGCTCTGCAGCCCTGTCCGCAATTTTTCTTGAGCGCCCCTCCAGCAAGTTGGCCGCTTGATTGCATATGCTTGTATGTACAAGTAAAGACGTATGCGTATAAGTCCGCAGCGTCCACTGATTCGCTTGTCGCGCATTGAGGCGCGCAGGCTGCTTGCCCACTGCCAGGGTTGGTTTGAATTGATCGCTGAGGAGTCTTTTTCGTGACTGACAATAAGCCTACAACTGCCGTTTATACAAAGAGACGTGACGTCGAGATCCGCGCTGCACGCGGCAACAAGCTGACCGCCAAGAGCTGGCTGACCGAAGCGCCGCTGCGCATGCTGATGAACAACCTCGATCCGGAAGTGGCCGAAAACCCGAAAGAGCTGGTGGTCTACGGTGGCATCGGTCGCGCTGCGCGCAACTGGGAGTGCTACGACAAAATCGTCGAGAGCCTGACCAATCTGAACGACGACGAGACCCTGCTGGTGCAATCCGGCAAACCGGTCGGCGTGTTCAAGACTCACAGCAACGCCCCCCGCGTACTGATCGCCAACTCCAACCTGGTGCCGCACTGGGCGAGCTGGGAACACTTCAACGAACTCGACGCCAAAGGCCTGGCCATGTACGGCCAGATGACCGCCGGCAGCTGGATCTACATCGGCAGCCAAGGCATCGTTCAGGGCACCTACGAAACCTTCGTCGAAGCTGGTCGCCAGCACTACAACGACAACCTCAAAGGCAAGTGGGTGCTGACCGCAGGTCTGGGTGGCATGGGCGGTGCTCAGCCACTGGCCGCTACCCTGGCCGGTGCCTGCTCGCTGAACATCGAATGCCAGCAGGTGAGCATCGATTTCCGCCTGAAAAGCCGTTATGTCGACGAGCAGGCCAAAGATCTCGATGACGCCCTGGCGCGCATCGCCAAATACACCGCCGAAGGCAAGGCGATCTCCATCGCCCTGCTGGGCAACGCGGCAGAAATTCTGCCGGAACTGGTCAAGCGTGGCGTGCGCCCGGACATGGTCACCGACCAGACCAGCGCCCACGACCCACTCAACGGCTACCTGCCGGCGGGCTGGACCTGGGACGAATACCGCGCCCGCGCCAAGACCGAGCCGGCCGCTGTGATCAAGGCCGCCAAGCAGTCGATGGCCGTCCACGTCAAAGCGATGCTGGACTTCCAGAAACAAGGCATTCCGACCTTCGACTACGGCAACAACATCCGTCAGATGGCGCAGGAAGAAGGCGTGGAGAACGCGTTCGACTTCCCAGGCTTTGTACCGGCCTACATCCGCCCACTGTTCTGCCGTGGCATCGGTCCGTTCCGCTGGGCGGCGCTGTCGGGTGATCCGCAGGACATCTACAAGACCGACGCCAAAGTCAAAGAGCTGATCCCGGACGACGCGCACCTGCACAACTGGCTGGACATGGCCCGTGAGCGCATCAGCTTCCAGGGTCTGCCGGCACGTATCTGCTGGGTCGGTCTGGGCCTGCGCGCCAAGCTCGGTCTGGCGTTCAACGAAATGGTGCGCAGCGGCGAGCTGTCGGCACCGATCGTGATCGGTCGCGACCACCTCGACTCCGGCTCCGTTGCCAGCCCGAACCGCGAAACCGAATCGATGCAGGACGGTTCCGACGCCGTGTCCGACTGGCCACTGCTCAACGCTCTGCTGAACACCGCGAGCGGCGCGACCTGGGTTTCCCTGCACCACGGCGGTGGCGTGGGCATGGGCTTCTCCCAGCACTCGGGCATGGTAATCGTCTGCGACGGTACCGACGAAGCGGCCGAGCGCATTGCCCGCGTCCTGCACAACGACCCGGCCACCGGTGTCATGCGTCACGCCGATGCCGGTTACCAGATCGCCATCGACTGCGCCAAGGAGCAGGGGCTGAACCTGCCGATGATTACCGGTAAATAAACGCAATTCTGTGGGAAATGCTTTTGGTGGGAGTGGGCTTGCTCACGAATGCGCTGGATCAATCAGCACATGTTTCGAATGTGCCGGCCCCTTCGCGAGCAAGCCCGCTCCCACCAAAAGCACCCCGCGCAAGACGCTCAGTGAACTCGAATAACAATCCACAGAGGTTGAATCATGGCTGTAACCCCCGATCGTGCAGGCAACAAACCGTTGATCGAAAGGCGTTCGATCGACTACATCCCGGAAGCGGAAAGACACGGTCGTCTGTTGAGCCAGTTCACCCTGTGGATGGGTGCGAATCTGCAAATCACTGCGATTGTCACCGGGGCCCTGGCCGTGGTGCTGGGCGGTGATGTGTTCTGGTCGTTGATCGGTCTGTTGATCGGTCAACTGCTGGGCGGTGGCGTGATGGCGCTGCATGCGGCGCAAGGGCCGAAACTGGGCCTGCCGCAGATGATTTCCAGCCGCGTGCAATTCGGCGTCTACGGCGCGGCGATCCCGATCGTGCTGGTGTGCCTGATGTACCTGGGCTTCACCGCCACCGGTACGGTGCTTTCCGGCCAGGCGCTGGGCCAGTTGTTTGGCGTCAGCGACACCGTCGGCATCCTGCTGTTCGCCAGTGTCATCGTAGTGGTCACGGTGCTCGGTTATCGGGTGATCCACTGGATCGGCCGGGTTGCCAGTGTCATCGGCGTGATTGCCTTCGTGTATCTGTTCAGCCGTCTGCTGAGTCAGGTGGACGTGGGCGCACTGTTGCAGATCCGTCACTTCAGCTGGAGCAGCTTCCTGCTGGCGGTGTCGCTCGCGGCCTCCTGGCAGATCGCGTTCGGCCCTTATGTGGCTGACTATTCGCGTTACCTGCCGAGCAAGGTTTCTTCGGTGAAAACCTTCTTTGCCGCTGGCGCAGGTTCGGTCATCGGCGCGCAGGTGGCGATGGTCCTCGGCGTGTTCGCGGCAGCTTCGGCCAACGGCCAGTTTGCCGGTCACGAAGTGGCCTACATCGTCGGTCTGGGCGGCACAGGTGCCACCGCCGCGCTGCTGTACTTCAGCATCGCCTTCGGCAAGGTGACCATTTCGACGCTGAACTCCTACGGCAGCTTCATGTGCATCGCCACCATCATCAGTGGTTTCAAAGGGCACCTGACCGTTACGCGTATGCAGCGTCTGGTGTTCGTGCTGGTGATCGTCGGCGCGGCAACCCTGATCGCCTTGCTCGGTCAGCACTCGTTCCTCGGTGCGTTCAAGTCGTTCATCCTGTTCCTGCTGGCGTTCTTCACGCCATGGAGCGCGATCAACCTGGTCGACTACTACTGCATCACCCGCGAGCGTTACGACGTGCCGGCGCTGGCCGATCCGAACGGTCGCTACGGGCGCTGGAACCTGCTTGGGATCAGCGTCTATGTGTTCGGCGTGCTGGTGCAACTGCCGTTCATCTCCACCAAGTTCTACACCGGCCCGCTGGTGGCTGCCCTCGGTGATGTGGATATCTCCTGGATCATCGGCCTGGTGCTGCCCGCTGCCCTCTATTACGTGTGCGCAAAAAAATGGCACGGCTCAGTGCCTGATCAACTGATTCTGCCGGTCGAGCAGAACAGCGTTGTACCACCTGAAAAAAGTGGGGCCGGGCGCGCTGCGGCGCAGGCCTGATTGGACGTGGACAGGGCTGGATGCCTCTTGACTGCCGTAAGCCAATTCATGATTAGGAGCGTCGCAACAATGAAATCGAACAAGACCCTGCTCACCACACTGTTGTCCATGGGCCTGCTGGCCAGTGCCGGTGCCACTCAGGCAGCTGGCTGGTGCGAATCCGGCAAACCGGTGAAATTCGCTGGCCTGAACTGGGAAAGCGGCATGCTGCTGACCGACGTGCTGCAAGTGGTGCTGGAGAAAGGTTACGACTGCAAGACCGACAGCCTGCCGGGCAACTCCATCACCATGGAGAACGCCCTGAGCAGCAACGACATTCAAGTGTTCGCCGAAGAATGGGTCGGCCGCAGCGAAGTCTGGAACAAGGCCGAGAAGGCCGGCAAGGTCGTCGGTGTCGGCGCCCCGATCGTCGGCGCTATCGAAGGCTGGTACGTGCCGCGCTACGTGATCGAAGGCGACGCCAAACGCAAGATCGAGGCAAAAGCCCCGGACCTGAAAAACATCGCCGACCTGGGCAAGTACGCGGCTGTTTTCAAAGACGCCGAAGAGCCGTCCAAGGGCCGTTTCTATAACTGCCCGGCGGGCTGGACCTGCGAGCTGGACAACAGCGAAATGCTCAAGAGCTATGGTCTGGAAAACAGCTACACCAACTTCCGCCCGGGCACAGGACCTGCGCTGGATGCGGCGGTGCTGTCGAGCTACAAGCGTGGCGAGCCGATCCTGTTCTATTACTGGTCGCCAACCCCGCTGATGGGCCAGATCGACGCGGTCAAACTCGAAGAAAAACCGGGCGTCGACAAGAGCGTGAGCATCAAGGTCGGCCTGTCGAAAACCTTCCACGAGCAGGCGCCGGAACTGGTGGCCGTGCTGGAAAAGGTCAACCTGCCGATAGACCTGCTGAACCAGAACCTGGGCCGCATGGCGAAGGAACGTATCGAGTCGCCAAAACTGGCGAAAATCTTCCTCAAGGAACATCCTGAGGTCTGGCACGCGTGGGTCAGTGACGACGCAGCCAAGAAAATCGACGCGGCGCTGTAGGTCGATACCTCCCGGTCAACCGTGAGGCTGGCCGGGAGATATGCCGTAAATCGCTTGATTGAGATTTCTGATTGAGAGCCGCTTATGTTTCCCGAAAGCTTTACCTTTTCCATCGCCGACTGGGTCAACGGTTGGGTCGATTCGCTGGTCACCAACTACGGTGATGTGTTCCGCCACATCTCGGACACCCTGCTGTGGGCCATCGTCAACCTCGAAGGCCTGCTGCGCGCGGCGCCGTGGTGGTTGATGCTGGCGATCGTCGGCGTCGTCGCCTGGCACGCCACGCGTAAAGTCGTGACCACCGCCGTCATCGTCGGTCTGCTGTTCCTCGTCGGTGCTGTCGGCCTGTGGGACAAGCTCATGCAGACCCTGGCGCTGATGATGGTCGCGACGATCATTTCGGTGCTGATCGGCATTCCGCTGGGGATCCTTTCGGCGCGCAGCAATCGCTTGCGTTCGGTGCTGATGCCGCTGCTCGACATCATGCAGACCATGCCCAGCTTCGTGTACCTGATTCCGGTGCTGATGCTGTTCGGCCTGGGCAAGGTCCCGGCGATTTTCGCCACGGTGATCTACGCCGCGCCGCCGCTAATTCGCCTGACCGATCTGGGCATCCGTCAGGTCGACGGTGAAGTGATGGAAGCGATCAACGCTTTCGGTGCCAACCGCTGGCAGCAACTGTTCGGCGTGCAACTGCCGCTGGCTTTGCCAAGCATCATGGCCGGGATCAACCAGACCACCATGATGGCCCTGTCGATGGTGGTGATCGCCTCGATGATCGGCGCCCGTGGCCTGGGTGAAGATGTGCTGGTGGGGATTCAGACCCTCAACGTCGGACGCGGCCTCGAAGCCGGTCTGGCGATCGTGATTCTCGCGGTGGTCATCGACCGCATTACTCAGGCGTACGGTCGGCCACGGCATGAGGTGAGCAAATGAACAACGCAACCGTGAGCAAGATCGAAGTCAAAAACGTCTTCAAGATTTTCGGCAACCGCGCCAAGGACGCACTGGCGATGGTCGGCCAGGGCAAGACCAAGGATCAGGTGCTGAACGAAACCGGTTGCGTGGTCGGGGTCAACGACCTGTCGCTGAGTATCGGCACCGGCGAGATCTTCGTGATCATGGGCCTGTCCGGTTCCGGCAAATCGACCCTGGTGCGCCACTTCAATCGCCTGATCGACCCCACCAGCGGTGCGATCCTGGTCGATGGCGTGGACATCCTGCAATACGACATGGAAGCGCTGCGCGAATTTCGCCGGCACAAGATCAGCATGGTGTTCCAGAGCTTCGGTCTGCTGCCGCACAAGACCGTGATCGAGAACGTCGCCTACGGCCTGAAAGTGCGCGGTGAAAGCAAGCAACTGTGCGCTGAACGCGCGCTGCACTGGATCAACACCGTGGGCCTCAAAGGTTACGAAAACAAATACCCGCACCAGCTCTCCGGCGGCATGCGTCAGCGCGTGGGCCTGGCCCGTGCATTGGCGGCGGACACTGACATCATTCTGATGGACGAAGCGTTCAGTGCGCTGGATCCGCTGATCCGCGCCGAGATGCAGGACCAGTTGCTGGAGCTGCAAAAGACCCTGCACAAGACCATCGTCTTCATCACTCACGACCTCGACGAGGCCGTGCGCATTGGCAACCGCATCGCGATTCTCAAGGACGGCCGCCTGATCCAGGTCGGCACGCCAAGAGAGATCCTGCATTCGCCGGCAGACGAGTATGTTGACCGGTTCGTGCAGCGGCGGGCGGCAGTAGTCTGAAATGGATTGCCTTTGTGGCGAGGGGATTTATCCCCGATGGGTGGCGAAGCCGCCCCCAAACATTGCATGCGATGCACCTGAAACATCCTGGCTGCAGGTTTTGGGGGCTGCTGCGCAGCCCATCGGGGATAAATCCCCTCACCACAGGTTTTGTATCAACAGAATTGGCATGAGGTTTTAGATGTCCCAGGCTGAAAAAATCATCATCACCGGCAGCCCCCTGCGTTGGCAGGACGTGGTCGCCGTCGCCCGTCACGGCGCGCAACTGGAGTTATCGAGCGAGACCTGGGCGCGCATCGAAAACGCTCAGGGCATCGTCCAGCGCATCGTCGAAAGCGGCGAGCGTGCCTATGGCGTCAACACCGGTCTGGGTGGTCTGTCCAACGTTTCGCTGAAGGACGAACAACTCAGCCAGCTCTCACGCAACACCTTGCTCAGCCACGCCTGCGGCGTCGGCCCGGTGCTGCCTGATGAGCAGACCCGCGCGATCATCTGCGCCGCAATCCACAACTACAGCCACGGCAAATCCGGCATTCACCGGCGGGTGGTCGAAGCGTTGCTGGCGCTGCTCAATCGCGGCATCACCCCGCAGGTTCCATCGCAAGGTTCGGTGGGTTACCTGACGCACATGGCGCACATCGGCATCGCGCTGCTGGGCGTGGGCAATGTCAGCTATCGCGGGCAGATCACTTCGGCGCAACAGGCGCTGGCCGAAGAAGGCCTGCAACCGGTGCAACTCGGCGCGAAGGACGGCTTGTGCCTGGTCAACGGTACGCCGTGCATGACCGGCCTCAGCTGCCTGGCGATTGCCGACGCGACGCGTCTGGTGCAATGGGCCGACGTGATCGGCGCCATGAGCTTCGAAGCGCAGCGTGGGCAGATCGCCGCGTTTGACGCCGAGATCATCGCGCTCAAGCCGCACCCCGGCATGCAGCAGGTCGGTAGCAACCTGCGCGCCTTGCTCGATGGCAGTGAAGTGATCGCGACGAGCAAAGGCGTTCGCACTCAGGATGCGCTGAGCATCCGTTCGATCCCGCAGGTGCACGGCGCGGCGCGTGATCAACTGGAACACGCGATCAAACAAGTCGAAGCCGAACTCAACGGTTGCACCGATAACCCGTTGCTGCTGGGCACGCCGGACAACTTCCGGGTGATGTCGCAGGCCAACCCGCACGGCCAGTCAGTGGCGATGGCAGCGGATCTGCTGGCGATTGCCATGGCTGAAATCGGCTCGATTGCCGAGCGCCGCCTCGATCGTCTGGTCAACCCGCACGTCAGCGGTCTGCCGGCATTTCTGGTGGCCAACCCGGGGGTGAACTCCGGGATGATGATCGTGCAATACGTCGCCGCTTCGCTATGTGCCGAGAACCGCCAGCTGGCGCAACCGGCAGTGCTCGACAACTACGTCACCTCGGGCCTGCAGGAAGACCACCTGAGCATGGGCACCAGCGCTGCACTGAAGCTGCACCGCGCCCTGGAAAACTGCACGCAGATTCTCGCCATCGAGTACCTGCTGGCGGCGCAGGCCTTTGAATTCCTCAAGGAGCAGCGCTTTGGCGCGGGCACTGATCGGGCGTGGCGGCTGCTGCGTGAAACCGTCCCGGCCTACGATCAGGATCGCTGGCTGGCGCCGGATATCGCCGCCGCCGCCAGCGTTCTGAAACACCCGAATGCGCTGCACAACGTATTACCGAATCTGCACTGACAACTACCCATACCAGCGTGCCAAGGCGCGGATCGTCCACAAGACGAGAAACGACGGATAACGGAATGCTCCGGAGCGACTGGTAGTTAATAACAATGTTCAAAAGGAGCATTTTAATGACTGCGCTGAACCTGATTCCCGGCCAACTGAGCCTGGCCCAATTGCGTGACGTCTATCAGCAACCGGTCAAGTTGACCCTCGACAACAGCGCTGCGGCGCAGATCGAGGCCAGCGTCGCTTGCGTCGAGCAGATCCTCGCCGAGAACCGCACTGCCTACGGCATCAACACCGGCTTCGGCCTGCTAGCGTCGACCCGCATCGCCAGCGAAGACCTGGAAAACCTGCAGCGTTCGCTGGTGCTGTCGCACGCCGCCGGTGTCGGCCAGCCGATCAGCGATGAGCTGGTGCGCCTGATCATGGTGCTCAAGGTCAACAGCCTAAGCCGTGGTTTCTCCGGCATCCGTCGCGTGGTGATCGACGCACTGATCGCGCTGATCAACGCCGAGGTTTATCCGCATATTCCGCTCAAGGGTTCGGTGGGTGCATCCGGTGACCTCGCGCCATTGGCGCACATGTCGCTGGTGCTGCTGGGCGAAGGCAAGGCGCGCTACAAGGGCGAGTGGATGGAAGCCACCGAAGCGCTGAAAGTCGCCGGTCTGACCCCGCTGACCCTGGCGGCGAAAGAGGGTCTGGCGCTGCTCAACGGCACTCAGGTGTCCACGGCGTTTGCGCTGCGCGGTCTGTTTGAAGGTGAAGACCTGTTTGCCGGTGCGCTGGCAATCGGCGGTCTGACGGTGGAAGCGGTACTCGGTTCGCGCTCGCCGTTCGATGCACGTATTCACGCCGCTCGCGGTCAGAAAGGTCAGATCGATGCTGCAGCCGCATATCGCGATCTGCTCGGCGGGCGCAGCGAAGTGTCCGATTCGCACCAGAACTGCGAAAAGGTTCAGGACCCGTACTCCTTGCGTTGCCAGCCACAAGTCATGGGCGCCTGCCTTACCCAGTTCCGTCAGGCCGCCGACGTGCTGGTGGTTGAAGCCAACGCTGTCTCCGACAACCCGTTGGTATTCGCCGCTGAAGGCGATGTGATTTCCGGTGGCAACTTCCACGCCGAGCCGGTGGCCATGGCCGCCGACAACATGGCCCTGGCCATCGCTGAAATCGGCTCGCTGAGCGAACGCCGTATCTCGTTGATGATGGACAAGCACATGTCGCAACTGCCGCCGTTCCTGGTGGCCAATGGCGGGGTCAACTCCGGCTTCATGATCGCTCAGGTCACCGCCGCAGCACTGGCCAGCGAGAACAAGGCGCTGTCCCATCCGCATTCGGTCGACAGCCTGCCGACCTCGGCCAACCAGGAAGACCACGTGTCGATGGCGCCGGCCGCTGGCAAGCGCCTGTGGGAAATGGCCGAGAACACCCGCGGCATTCTCGCGGTGGAATGGCTGGCGGCGGTGCAGGGGCTGGACCTGCGTAACGGTCTGAAGACTTCGGCCAAGCTGGAGCAGGCCCGGGCGATTCTGCGCCGCGAAGTACCGTTCTATGAGAAGGACCGCTTCTTTGCGCCGGACATCAATGCGGCGACCGAGTTGTTGGCTTCGCGCTGCTTGAGCGAATTGGTTCCGGCGAAATTGCTGCCTAGTTTGTAAGTGTTTTTCAGGGGGAGTTTTGTTGTTGCTGAAATCGATCCCCCTCACCCCAGCCCTCTCCCCCAAGGGGGAGAAGGGGAAGGGAGCCAATCTTCATTGTTTTCAGAGCCGGAGTTCGGCTCAAGATTCTCAGGTCGATGTATCTCGACAGAACAACCCGGTCAGTCCCCTCTCCCTCCGGGAGAGGGCTAGGGTGAGGGGCTTTTGAAGGCTCCCCACCAAACCAATTCCAACGGAGGCCAACAGTGAAAACCCTCTGGCAACACTGCCACGTCGCAACCATGGCGCAGGGCGTCTACTCGATCATCGAGGATGCGGCCATCGTGACGTCCGGTGCGCACATCGAGTGGATCGGTCCGCGCAATCTGCTGCCGTCCGGCGAATACCCGGCGGTCAACGACCTGCAAGGCGCGTGGGTCACCCCCGGCCTGATCGACTGCCACACCCACACGGTGTTCGGCGGCAACCGCAGCGGTGAATTCGAAAAGCGTCTGCAAGGCGTCAGCTATGCCGAGATCGCGGCGCAGGGCGGCGGCATTGCCAGCACCGTGCGCGCCACCCGTGAAGCAACTGAAGACCAGCTGTTCGCCAGCGCCGCCAAGCGTCTGAAAAGCCTGATGCGCGACGGCGTGACCACGGTCGAGATGAAGTCCGGCTACGGTCTGGACCTGGCCAGCGAACGCAAGATCCTGCGGGTGATTCGCCGGCTCGCCGCTGAACTGCCGATCAGTGTGCGCAGTACCTGTCTGGCCGCCCACGCGCTGCCGCCGGAATACAAGGATCGCGCTGACGACTACATCGAGCACATCTGCGCCGAGATGCTCCCGGCATTGGCCGCCGAAGGGCTGGTCGATGCGGTGGATGCGTTCTGCGAGTATCTGGCGTTCTCGCCGGAGCAGGTCGAGCGGGTGTTCATCACCGCACAGAAACTCGGTCTGCCGGTGAAGCTGCATGCCGAGCAATTGTCGTCGCTGCATGGCTCCAGTCTGGCGGCGCGGTATCACGCGTTGTCTGCCGATCATCTGGAGTTCATGGACGAAGACGACGCCATCGCCATGGCCAAATCCGACACCGTCGCCGTGCTGCTGCCGGGGGCGTTCTACTTCCTGCGCGAAACCCAGCTGCCGCCGATGGACGCCCTGCGCAAGCACAAGGTCAAGATCGCCATCGCCAGTGACCTCAACCCCGGCACCTCGCCGACGCTGTCGCTGCGCCTGATGCTGAACATGGCCTGCACCTGTTTCCGCATGACCCCGGAAGAAGCCCTGGCCGGCGCGACCATCCATGCCGCACAAGCGCTGGGCATGGCTGACACCCACGGTTCGCTGGAAGTCGGCAAGGTCGCGGATTTCGTCGCCTGGCACATCGATCGTCCGGCGGATCTGGCCTATTGGATCGGTGGTGATCTGGACAAACGCGTCGTGCGTAACGGCGTCGAATCAAGTCTGTAGGAGAGCGGTTGTGGATAAGGTTCTGAGTTTCAAACAAGGTCGCGTACCGCTGCTGATCAGCATGCCGCATGCCGGTGTGCGCCTGACGCCTGCGGTCGAAGCCGGGCTGATCGCGGACGCGAAAAGCCTGCCGGACACCGACTGGCACATTCCGCAGCTCTATGACTTTGCCGAGGAACTGGGCGCCAGCACGTTGGCCGCCGAATACTCGCGGTTCGTCATCGACCTTAACCGTCCGTCCGATGACAAACCGTTGTATGCCGGCGCCACCACCGGGCTGTACCCGGCGACGCTGTTCGATGGCATTCCGTTGTTCAAGGAAGGCCTGGAGCCTTCGAAAGAGGAGCGCGCGACTTATCTGGAGCAGATCTGGACGCCATACCACCGCACCTTGCAGGAAGAGCTTGCGCGGTTGAAGGCCGAGTTCGGCTACGCGTTGCTGTTCGACGCGCACTCGATCCGCTCGATCATTCCGCACCTGTTCGACGGCAAACTGCCGGATTTCAACCTTGGCACCTTCAATGGCGCCAGTTGCGATCCACAATTGGCGACGCAACTGGAAGCCATCTGCGCCCGTCACGATCATTACAGCCACGTGCTCAACGGCCGCTTCAAGGGCGGCCACATCACCCGCCATTACGGCAACCCGGCCGAGAACATCCATGCCGTGCAACTGGAGCTGTGCCAGAGCACCTACATGGAAGAGTTCGAACCGTTCCGCTACCGCGCCGATCTGGCGGAGCCGACGCGGGTGGTGCTCAAGGAGTTGCTGCAGGGCTATCTGGCCTGGGCAAAGTCGCATTACACCGCATAACCCACTGTGGGAGCGGGCTTGCTCGCGAAGGCGGCGCATCAGGCAACATATGCGTTGAATGACACAGCGCTTTCGCGAGCAAGCCCGCTCCCACAGGTTTTGTATGCAGCAGAAAAATTGTGACTGCGTACGGGCATGCTCATTGACGTAAATCGGGTTTATGATGCCGGACGGCAGAATAATAGAAGTCCCCCCAGGGATGACCTCGACCCCTTACGGAGCGCGCAATGCAGACATTGTTTCCGCAGATCAAACCCCACGCCCGGCACGATCTGGCTGTCGATGACACCCACACGCTGTACGTCGATGAAAGCGGCTCGCCGGAAGGCTTGCCGGTGGTGTTCATCCACGGCGGCCCGGGTGCCGGTTGCGACGCGCAGAGCCGTCGCTATTTCGATCCGAACCTGTATCGCATTGTCACCTTCGACCAGCGCGGCTGCGGACGCTCCACCCCGCATGCGAGCCTGGAAAACAACACCACCTGGGATCTGGTCGCTGACCTTGAGCGTATCCGCAAGCACTTGGGCATCGATAAATGGGTGCTGTTCGGCGGTTCGTGGGGTTCGACTCTGGCGCTGGCCTACGCGCAAACCCACCCGGAGCGCGTACACGGTCTGATCCTGCGTGGGATCTTTCTCTGCCGTCCGCAGGAAATCGAGTGGTTCTATCAGGCCGGTGCCAGCCGTCTGTTTCCCGATTACTGGCAGGATTACATCGCGCCGATCCCGCTGGACGAGCGCGACGATCTGCTCAGCGCCTTCCACAAGCGCCTGGTCGGTAACGATCAGATCGCTCAGATGCACGCGGCCAAGGCCTGGTCGACGTGGGAAGGACGCACCGCGACCCTGCGGCCGAACCCGCTGGTGGTCGACCGTTTCTCCGAACCGCAGCGCGCCCTGTCGATCGCGCGGATCGAGTGTCACTACTTCACCAATAATGCGTTCCTCGAGCCGAATCAACTGATCCGCGACATGGGCAAGATCGCCCATCTGCCGGGGGTGATCATTCACGGTCGTTACGACGTGATCTGTCCGCTGGACAACGCCTGGGAGCTGCATCAGGCCTGGCCGAACAGCGAACTGCAGGTGATTCGTGACGCCGGTCACGCCGCCTCCGAACCGGGCATCACCGATGCGCTGGTGCGTGCCGCGAGCAACATGGCCCGTCGCTTGCTCGACCTGCCGCCCGAAGAAGCATGAAGGGGCTTTTACAACGCGTGCGCGGTGCGCGGGTAGAGGTTGCGGGAGAGACAGTCGGCGCGGTGGATCAGGGTTTGCTGGTGCTGGTGGCGGTCGAACCCGACGACACGCGTACCAGTGCCGACAAACTTTTGCATAAGCTGCTTAACTATCGGGTATTCAGTGACGCCGAGGGCAAGATGAATCTGTCCCTGGCGGATGTGGGCGGCGGGTTGCTGCTGGTCTCTCAGTTCACCCTCGCTGCCGACACCAGGAGCGGGTTGCGCCCGAGTTTCTCGACCGCAGCCCCTCCGGCATTGGGCGAGGAATTGTTCGACTATCTATTCAGCAAAGCGAAACAGATGCATGGCACTGTGGCATCAGGTAGATTCGGCGCGGATATGCAGGTGCACCTGGTCAACGATGGCCCGGTAACCTTCCTGTTACAGACATGAAAGCCCTTGAAACACCTTTTCAAGGGCTTTTCGACTGAAAACAGGCGTTTTTCGCGATAAATACTTTGTTACCCCTGATGCGTTGTCACGCGGGCTACTAGATAATCGCGCGCTATGGGGATCAGCGTTCGCTGTTCCATTTTTGACTTAGGTAGAGACTTGTCTGGATCCGATTGGGGAATCATTTTGCCCCAGCGGAGTCGGAACAATGCTCGCCAACTTGGCAAGGGTGCGCTGGGAGGTCGGCTTTTCAAAGTCGAAAACCCCACAGGCACTTAATCTGGCCGTTGGTTTTTTGATCTGTTTTCGGCGAGGGTTGCTCGTGATTGTTAGTCCCTGTAATGCAGCAAAAATGTCTGCCAAACGCATGCGAAGTGCCCTGGTAGCCGGCTCGGCGCTCCTGTGCCTGCTCAGCGCCGGCCAGCTTTGGGCGTTCAATCTTGACGATGTATCAGCCAAGGCTAAAGAGCTGGCCGGGCAGAAGTTCGAAGCCCCGCGCAGCAACCTGCCGAACGAATTCCGTGACATGAAGTTCGCGGATTATCAGAAAATCCGCTTCCTCACCGAAAAGGCTGAGTGGGCCGATCAGAAGACACCGTTCAAGCTGTCCTTCTATCACCAGGGCATGCACTTCGATACGCCGGTGAAAATCAACGAAATCACGGCGAACACCGTCGAAGAGATCAAATACGATCCGACCCGCTTCGATTTCGGCGACCTCAAGTTCGATCCGAAAGCCACTGAGCAACTGGGCTACGCCGGTTTCCGTGTGCTGTACCCGATCAACAAGGCCGACAAGCAAGACGAAATCATGACCATGCTCGGCGCGAGCTACTTCCGCGTCGTCGGCAAGGGCCACACCTACGGCCTGTCGGCCCGTGGTCTGGCGATCGACACCGCGCTGCCGTCGGGCGAAGAGTTTCCGCGTTTCCGCGAGTTCTGGATTCAACAGCCGAAGCCGGGTGACAAGCATCTGGTGATCTTCGCCCTGCTGGATTCGCCGCGCGCCACCGGTGCCTATCGCCTGATCCTGCGTCCGGGCAGCGACACCATTGTCGACGTCAAGGCGCAGATGTTCCTGCGTGACAAGGTCGGCAAACTGGGCATCGCACCGTTGACCAGCATGTTCCTGTTCGGCGCCAACCAGCCGTCGAAAGTCCTCAACTACCGTCGTGAACTGCACGACTCCAGCGGTCTGTCGATCCATGCCGGCAACGGCGAGTGGATCTGGCGTCCGCTGAACAACCCGAAACACCTGGCCGTGAGCAACTTCAGCGTCGAGAACCCGCGTGGTTTCGGTCTGCTGCAGCGTGGTCGCGACTTCAGCCACTACGAAGACCTCGACGACCGCTATGACAAGCGCCCAAGCGCCTGGATCGAGCCGAAGGGCGAGTGGGGCAAGGGCACCGTTGATCTGGTAGAGATTCCGACTGCCGACGAAACCAACGACAACATCGTTGCGTTCTGGAGCCCGGAAACCATGCCGGAGCCAGGCAAGCCGCTGGACTTCGCCTACCGTCTGCACTGGACCATGGACGAAGCGGCGATTCACGCCCCTGACAGCGCCTGGGTCAAGCAGACCCTGCGTTCGACCGGTGACGTCAAGCAGTCGAACCTGATCCGTCAACCGGATGGCAGCGTTGCCTACCTGGTCGACTTCGAAGGTCCATCGCTGGCGGCTCTGGCCCCGGATGCCGACGTGCGCAGTCAGGTCAGCGTTGGCGATAACGCCGAACTGGTCGAGAACAGCGTGCGTTACAACCCGGAAACCAAGGGCTGGCGCCTGACCCTGCGGATGAAGATCAAGGACGCGAGCAAGTCCACCGAGATGCGGGCCGCCCTGGTACAGCCAGTGGTCACCGCTGATCTGGCCAAGTCTTCGGTACCGGCGTCGAATTCGTCGGTGGCCAAGGCGGACAAGGTCGCGGCCAAGCAACAAGAGAAAGACGAGAAGGAAGCCAAGGCAGCCGAGGCCAAACAGGCCGACGCCAAGCCAGCCGCAGATGCCAAGGACAAGGCCAACAAAGACGCCAAGCAGCCAGCGGCTGCGAACGCGGCCCCAGCCACACCGGAATCGGCACCGACTGAAGAAGTCCTGACCGAGACCTGGAGCTATCAGTTGCCTGCCGATGAGTAACTCTCAAGTACAGCCAGAGACTCTTTCCGAGTATCTGGCGCATCTGCCGATGACCGACGAGCAGCGCGCGGAACTCGCGGGCTGCCAGTCCTTCAGCGAACTGCACCAGCGCCTGTCGTCGCCGACGTTCGACGCGCCTGCCGAAGCCGCCCAGGCTTCGGTGGCCAAGCGCCTGACCCTGAGCACCGCCGAAGAGCTGGAAGAGGCGGAAATGCTGGTGCTCGACGCCAGCGGTCGGGTCAGCATGAAAGCGACGCCGCCGATCCGTCGGACCAAAGTCGTGCCGGAGCCATGGCGCACCAATATTCTGGTGCGTGGCTGGCGCCGCCTGACCGGGCGCACCAATCCGCCACAGCCGCCGAAGGACGAAAACGTCTTGCCGGCGGCGCGCTGGCGCACGGTAGGTTCGATCCGTCGCTACATTCTGTTGCTGCTGATGCTCGGTCAGACCATCGTTGCCGGCTGGTACATGAAAGGCATCATGCCGTACCAGGGCTGGTCGTTCGTCGATCTGGACGAAGTGCTGCACCAGCCGCTGCTGCAAACCGCCACGCAAGTGCTGCCGTATGCGCTGCAGACCAGCATCCTGATCCTGTTCGGGATTCTGTTCTGCTGGGTCTCGGCCGGTTTCTGGACGGCACTGATGGGCTTCCTCGAGTTGCTCACCGGTCACGATAAATACCGTATCTCCGGCAAAAGCGCCGGCAACGAGCCGATTCCGAAAGACGCCCGTACCGCGCTGGTGATGCCGATCTGCAACGAGGACGTGCCCCGGGTATTCGCCGGTCTGCGCGCCACCTTCGAATCGGTCGCCGCTACCGGTGATCTGGATCGCTTCGACTTCTTCGTCCTCAGCGACAGTAACGACACCGATATCTGCGTCGCCGAGCAACAGGCCTGGCTGGACGTCTGCCGTGAAGCCAAGGGCTTCGGCAAGATCTTCTATCGCCGCCGTCGCCGCCGTGTGAAACGCAAGAGCGGCAACCTCGACGACTTCTGCCGTCGCTGGGGCGGTGACTACAAGTACATGGTCGTGCTCGACGCCGACTCGGTGATGAGCGGCGAGTGCCTGACCAGTCTGGTACGCCTGATGGAAGCCACGCCGGACGCCGGGATCATCCAGACCGCGCCGCGTGCGTCGGGCATGGACACCCTGTATGCACGCATGCAGCAGTTCGCCACCCGCGTTTACGGCCCGCTGTTCACCGCCGGTCTGCACTTCTGGCAGTTGGGTGAATCCCACTACTGGGGTCACAACGCGATCATCCGCATGAAGCCGTTCATCGACCACTGCGCCCTGGCGCCGTTGCCGGGCAAAGGTGCGTTCTCCGGGGCGATCCTGTCTCACGACTTCGTTGAAGCCGCGCTGATGCGCCGTGCCGGTTGGGGCGTGTGGATTGCCTACGACCTGCCGGGCAGTTACGAAGAGTTGCCGCCGAACCTGCTCGACGAGCTCAAGCGTGACCGTCGCTGGTGCCACGGCAACCTGATGAACTTCCGCCTGTTCCTGGTCAAAGGCATGCACCCGGTGCACCGCGCGGTGTTCCTCACCGGCGTGATGTCTTACCTGTCGGCGCCGTTGTGGTTCTTCTTCCTGGTGCTGTCGACCGCGCTGCTGGCGGTGAACACGCTGATGGAGCCGCAGTACTTCCTGGAACCGCGTCAGCTCTATCCGCTGTGGCCACAATGGCACCCGGACAAGGCGATCGCGCTGTTCTCGACCACCATCGTGCTGCTGTTCCTGCCGAAACTGCTGAGCATTATCCTGATCTGGGCCAAGGGCGCGAAAGAGTTCGGCGGCAAGTTCAAGGTGACCCTGTCGATGCTGCTGGAGATGCTTTTCTCCATGCTGCTGGCGCCGGTGCGGATGATTTTCCACACCCGTTTCGTCCTCGCCGCGTTCCTCGGCTGGGCCGCGACCTGGAACTCGCCGCAGCGTGACGACGACTCCACGCCATGGAGCGAGGCGGTCAAGCGCCACGGTCCGCAGACCCTGCTGGGCTTCTGCTGGGCGCTGCTGGTGATCTGGCTGAACCCGAGCTTCCTGTGGTGGCTGGTGCCGATCGTCGGTTCGCTGATGCTGTCGATCCCGGTGTCGGTGATTTCCAGCCGTGTCGGTCTGGGCCTCAAGTCCCGTGACGAGAGCCTGTTCCTCATCCCAGAGGAATACAATCCGCCACAGGCGCTGCTGGCGACCGATCAGTACACCCACGAGAACCGTTGGCATGCACTGAACGACGGCTTCGTCCGCGCCGTGGTCGATCCGCAGCAGAACGCCCTGGCGTGCTCGCTGGCGACGGCCCGTCACGGTCAGGCCGAGCCGATCGAATGGCTGCGTCAGGAACGTGTACGTCACGCCCTGAAGGCTGGCCCGGCGGCACTGAGCAACCACGATCGCCTGCAACTGCTGAGCGATCCGGTGGCCCTGGCGCGTCTGCACGAGCTGGTCTGGTCCGAAGATCACAAGGAATGGCTGGATGCCTGGCGCGCTTCGGTGAAAGCCGATCCGCATGCGCCGCTGTTGCCGTTGCGACCGCTGAGCATGCACGCTCAACCGGCCTGATGAAGAAACCCCGCTAACTAGCGGGGTTTTTTTATGGCGCTGAAAAGCCCCCTCATCGGAACGCCGCCCGCCTAACCCTCTCCCGGAGGGAGAGGGGACTGACCGGATTGGATATTCGAGTTGCATCGACCTGAGAAATCGAGTCGAACTTAGCTTTCGAATATTTCCCCGATTGGCTCCCTCTCCCCTCTGGGGAGAGGGCTGGGGTGAGGGGTGGCCTTTGAATGTTAAACAAATCGTCCATAAAACCTTGTGCAAAAAATCGAGTGCGTTAGCATCCGTCCCCGAATTGGCGCGCCCGGACGATCTTGTCCATTTCAGTCGGTTTTCGCGCCGCAATTGCAATGGTTTTGGGGACTTGAAGATGAAGAAGTATCTGTCGATGCTGCTGGTCGGCGTCACGGCACTGGTTGCAGTCAATGCGGCGCACGCCGGTGCAATCGATGACGCGGTCAAGCGCGGCACGTTGAAAGTCGGTATGGATCCGACCTACATGCCGTTCGAAATGACCAACAAGCGCGGCGAGATCATCGGCTTCGAAGTCGACATCCTCAAAGCCATGTCCAAGGCCATGGGCGTCAAGCTCGAGCTTGTGTCCACCGGTTACGACGGGATCATCCCGGCCCTGATGACCGACAAGTTCGACATGATCGGCAGCGGCATGACCCTGACTCAGGAGCGCAACCTGCGCCTGAACTTCAGCGAACCGTTCATCGTGGTCGGCCAGACCCTACTGATCCGCAAGGAGCTGGAAGGCACCATCAAGTCCTATAAAGACCTGAACACCGCCGACTATCGCATCACCTCCAAGCTCGGCACCACCGGTGAGATGGTCGCCAAGAAGCTGATCGCCAAGGCCAAGTACCACGGCTACGACAACGAGCAGGAAGCCGTGCTCGACGTGGTCAACGGCAAGGCTGACGCGTTCATCTATGACGCGCCGTACAACGTGGTCGCGGTGAACAAGGTCGGCGCCGGCAAACTGGTGTTCCTCGACAAGCCGTTCACCTACGAGCCGCTGGCCTTCGGTCTGAAGAAGGGTGATTACGACAGCATCAACTTCATCAACAACTTCCTGCACCAGATCCACGAAGACGGCACCTACGATCGCATCCATGACAAGTGGTTCAAGAGCACCGAGTGGCTCAAGGACATGGAATAACACTGGGTCAGTCAGACCGAGTCGCCCCATTCGCGAGCAAGCCCGCTCCCACATTTGAAATGCAGTCCAAATGTGGGAGCGGGCTTGCTCGCGAAGAGGGCCTGCCAGGCAACACAAAATCCGGAACCTGCAATGAAACAGAAAAAAGCCCAATGGCCCTGGCACGTCCTGACCGTGCTGGTGCTGGTCGGCCTGGCGGGCGCGTTGTATTACGCCACGTCGCTGATGTCCTACGAATGGCGCTGGAACCGCGTGCCGCAGTACTTCGCCTATCAGGCCGAAGAATCCCAGCGTGCCACCGATATCTCCACCGTCACCGAGCTGGTGCGCAAGGGCGGTAGCGCGCAGGTCACCCTGCGCAACGACGCCGGTGACGAGCAGCACCTGACCGTCGACGAAAACAGCCTGCAATTCGCTCAGGGCGACGATGTGGCTGAAGGTGACGTCGTGGGCGTGACTCGGCATTGGGCGGCAGGGCCGCTGCTGTGGGGCCTTTGG
Source organism: Pseudomonas sp. MWU347 (assembly GCF_017947305.1). Lineage (NCBI taxonomy): Bacteria > Pseudomonadati > Pseudomonadota > Gammaproteobacteria > Pseudomonadales > Pseudomonadaceae > Pseudomonas > Pseudomonas sp. MWU347. Next base: position 377,210 of record NZ_JAFGZB010000002.1, on the reverse strand, counting down.
ACCACGCTGTGGCTGTCGGTGGTGTCTGGGGTACTCGGTCTGCTGATCGGTCTGGTCACCGGGCTGTGCCGCCTGTCGAGCAACCCGACCCTGCGTGATCTGTCGAGCATTTACGTCGAACTGGTGCGCGGTACGCCGCTGCTGGTGCAGATCTTCATTTTCTACTTCTTCATCGGCACGGTGATGAACCTGTCCCGCGAGTTCGCCGGGATCGCCGCGCTGTCGCTGTTTACCGGCGCCTACGTGGCCGAGATCATCCGTTCCGGGGTGCAGTCGATTGCCCGTGGCCAGAACGAAGCGGCGCGTTCGCTCGGTCTGAGCGCCGGCCAGTCGATGCGCCACGTGGTACTGCCGCAAGCATTCAAACGCGTACTGCCACCGCTGGCCGGGCAGTTCATCAGCCTGGTCAAGGACACCTCGCTGGTGTCGGTGATTGCGATTACCGAGCTGCTGAAAAGTGGCCGTGAAGTCATCACCACCTCGTTCTCGCCGTTCGAGATCCTGTTCTGCGTCGCCGGCCTGTACCTGTTGATCAACCTGCCGCTGTCGAAAATCGCCAGCCGTCTTGAGCGGAGGCTCGCGCAAAGTGATTGAAGTCCGCGATCTGGTAAAAGTCTTCGACACCCGTGGCCAGGTAGTCCGGGCTGTGGATAACGTCAGCACCACGGTGGCCAAGGGCGAAGTGCTGGTGGTGATCGGCCCGTCGGGTTCGGGCAAATCGACCTTCCTGCGCTGTCTCAATGGCCTGGAAGAATTCGACTCGGGTTCTGTGAGCATCGACGGCCTGCAACTGGCCGACCCGAAAACCGACGTCAACGCTTACCGCCGTGAAGTCGGCATGGTCTTTCAGCATTTCAACCTGTTCCCGCACATGACCGTGCTGGAAAACCTCTGTCTGGCGCAGAAAGTCGTGCGCAAGCGTGGGCAGAAGGAAAGTGAGGCCAAGGCCTTGGCGTTGCTGGAAAAGGTTGGTATTGCGCAGAAGGCTCGGGAATATCCATCACGCCTGTCCGGCGGCCAGCAACAGCGTGTGGCGATTGCCCGGGCGCTGGCGATGGACCCGAAAGTGATGCTGTTCGACGAACCGACTTCGGCCCTCGACCCGGAAATGGTCGGTGAAGTGCTGGATGTGATGAAGAACCTGGCCGTGGAAGGCATGACCATGGTCTGCGTCACCCACGAAATGGGTTTCGCCCGGGAAGTGGCGGATCGGGTGCTGTTCTTCGATCACGGCAAACTGCTGGAAGATGCTTCCCCGGCGGAGTTCTTCGATGCACCGAAGGATCCGCGCGCGCAAGCCTTTCTGCGTCAGGTCCTTTAATTTCAGCGTCTGAGCTACCGCTTTCGCGAGCAAGCCCGCTCCCACATTAGACCGCGTCCGCATGGACAACCAGGTCAACTGTGGGAGCGGGCTTGCTCGCGAATGCATCACCTCGGTTCAGAGCGAACCGAGGTTTTCGGATCACCTCAAACCTTGAACCGCCCCACCAGCATCTGCAGATGCGTCCCCAGCCGCGCCAGCTCAACACTCGACGCCGCGGTCTCTTCACTCGCCGCCGACGTCTGATCCGACACATCCCGCACATTCAGCACGCTACGGTTGATCTCCTCGGCCACGGCACTCTGCTGCTCGGCCGCCGCTGCAATCTGCTGGTTCATCGCCTGAATCGCCGAGACGGTGCGGGTGATGCTTTCCAGTGAGCCACCGGCACGGCGGGTCAATTCGACGCTGCTGTCGGTCAGGCTGCGGCTGTTGTCCATGATCGTCGCCACTTGCTGGGTGCCGTTCTGCAGGCCGACGATCAGTTCCTCGATCTCTTCGGTGGACTTCTGCGTGCGCTGGGCGAGGCTGCGCACTTCATCGGCAACCACCGCAAAACCACGCCCGGCCTCACCGGCACGCGCTGCTTCGATCGCGGCGTTGAGCGCCAGCAGGTTGGTTTGCTGGGCCACGGACTTGATCACGTCGAGCACGCTGCCGATCTTGTCGCTCTCGCGCTTGAGTTCGCCCATGGCTTCGGTGGAGTGGCCGACTTCAACTGCCAAGCGCTCGATCTGCGCAATGGCTTCACCGACCACCTTGTCGCCTTCGCGGGCTTGCTGGTCGGCGGCCACGGCGGCTTCGGAAGCCTCCTCGGCGTTGCGCGCGACTTCCTGCACAGTGGCGGTCATTTCGTTCATGGCGGTGGCGACCTGATCGGTCTCGATCTTCTGATTGTTGACCCCGGCGCTGGTCTGCTCGGTCACCGCTGACAATTCCTCGGCAGCGCTGGCGATTTGCGTAACGCCGTCGCTGATGCCACCGATCAACTCGCGCAGGCCTTGGGTCATGCTCTGCATCGAGCGCTGCAACTGGCCGAGTTCGTCGCGACGCTGTGACACCAGGTTGTGGGTCAAGTCGCCGGCAGCCACGCGCTCGGCGACCTTCAGGGTCTGATTCAGTGGAATGATGATCTGCCGGGTGATCGCCCACGCGGCCAGCAAACCGAAGGCCACGGCCAGCAGGGTGGCGATGATCAGCATGTTCTTGGCGTGCGCGGCATCGGTGTCGCGCACCACGGTTTGTGATTCGGTGAGCTTCTTGCTGACGTCGAGCAAGATGTCGCCCTGAGCCGTCATGGTTGCCCCGGCCTTGGCATTGTTCACCTGCGAGTCGCGGAACTGGGCGACCGCCGCGCGATAAGCCTTGATCGAGTCGGTGGCCTGTTGCAGGTTGGCGATGTGCTGTTCGGGCAGTTTCGCCGGCAGGCTGTCGAGGTTTTTCAGTGCATTGTCGATGGCGTCCAGCGCGGGCTGCTCCGCCTCGGCCTTGCCGCTGTAGGTATAGCCGCGCACCTGATAGCGCGCTTGCTGCAACAGTTTGCTCAGTTCGATCACGCTGTTGAATTGCGCGACGCTGTCCCCTTGCAGCATGGATTTCTCGACTTCCGAGACTTTGGCCACGGCATTGTCAGCACTGGCGCCGAGCTTGCTGCGCGCATCCTCACGCTGCACGGTGGCCTGTGTCATGTCGGCGAAGGCACGTTTGTACTCGGCGACAGCGGCCAGTTGCTGATCGACCATCGCCGCATCTGAGGGCTGCTCGATCAGGCCGCGCGCGGTTTGCAAGCCGCTGGCGAGTTTGGCCAGCAACTCGTTGACCGCGCCCGGGCCTTGTTCGCCGCGACGCGCTTCATAGTCCAGACGCGCCAGGCGCAGGTCCTTGGTCAGTTCATTGAGGCTGGAGATGAAGCCGAGCTTGTCGCCACGGCTGATAATGCCGCCCATGCCGGTCCAGCCGGTAAAGGTAATCAGCAGGGTGAGCAACAGCACCAGGCCGAAACCGATGCCCAGTTTGCGTTTGACGCTGACGTTCCCAAGATTCTCGGCTAACCAACGGTACATGCGACGACTCCCCTCGGACCACTAATTGGACTTATGGGGACTGTATCGGCGGGGTGATGGCAATCTGTAACCCGATTTGAATGCCAACCCCGGATTCCTGTAGGAGCTGACGAGTGCAACGAGGCTGCGATCTTTTGATCTTGCTGTTAAAAAACAAAATCAAAAGATCGCAGCCTGCGGCAGCTCCTACAGGGGGAGCGGTGTGTCAGAACAGGCGGGCGAGCAGGGCGGTGACGGCGGTTTCGACGCGCAGGATACGTTCGCCCAGTTGCACCGGTTGCAGGCCGGATTTGCCCAGCAGGTCGATTTCGTAGGGAATCCAGCCACCTTCGGGGCCGATCGCCAGCGTTACCGGTTCGCTCAACGCACGTGGGCACGGCGGGTAATTGCCGGGATGGCCGACCAGGCCGAGGGTGCCTTCGCTGATCGCTGGCAGACGATCTTCGACGAACGGTTTGAAGCGCTTCTCGATGATGACTTCCGGCAGCACGGTATCGCGGGCCTGTTCGAGGCCGAGGATCAGATTCTCGCGAATCGCTTCCGGCTCGAGAAACGGCGTCTGCCAGAAGCTCTTCTCGACGCGGTAGCTGTTGACCAGAATCACCTTCGACACACCCATGGTCGCCACGGTCTGGAACACCCGCCGCAGCATCTTCGGACGCGGCAGGGCCAGTACCAGGGTCAGCGGCAGCTTGGCCGGCGGTGACTGATCGAGGCTGACGCGCAATTCCGCTTCGCCGGCCTCAAGGCGCAGCAGTTCGGCTGAGCCCATCAAGCCATTGATCCGTCCCACGCGCAGGCTGTCACCGACTTCCGAGCGGTGAACTTCCTGCATGTGGGTCAGGCGCCGGTCACGCAGCACGACGCGGTCGGCCGCGATGAAGTCGGCCTCTTCGAGCAACAGCAGGTTCATGCCTGGGTCGCTGGCGGCTGGTCGTTGTGATCGTCGGCCGGTGTTTCGTCCGGGCGTTCGCGCTTGCTGATCAGGCCGCCGAACAGAATGCCGATTTCAAACAGCATCCACATCGGTACCGCCAGCAGGGTCTGCGAGAAGATGTCCGGCGGGGTGAGGATCATGCCGACCACGAAGCAGCCGATGATCACGTACGGGCGGATCTTCTTCAGGTATTTGACGTCGACCACGCCGATCCACACCAGCAGCACCACGGCCACCGGGATTTCGAACGCGACACCAAAGGCAAAGAACAGCGTCATCACGAAGTCGAGGTAACTGGTGATGTCGGTCATCATTTCCACGCCGGCCGGGGTGGCGGCGGCGAAGAACTTGAAGATCAGCGGGAACACGAAGTAATAGGCGAACGCCATACCGGTGTAGAACAGCAGGATGCTGGACACCAGCAGCGGCACGGCGATGCGCTTCTCATGCTTGTACAGGCCCGGCGCGATGAAGCCCCAGATCTGATGCAGGATCACCGGAATCGCGAGGAACAGCGAGACCATCATCGTCAGCTTCAGCGGCGTCAGGAACGGCGACGACACATCCGTGGCGATCATCGTCGCGCCGACCGGCAGGTACTGGCGCAGCGGCGTCGAGACGAAGGTGTAGATCTGCTGGGTGAAGGCGAACAACCCGGCGAAGATGATGAACACCGCCGCCACACAACGCAGCAGGCGGGTGCGCAACTCGGTGAGGTGCGATACCAGCGGCATGTGCTGGTCGTTTTCAGGGAGATCGCTCATGGGGCTCGCGGCGGCAGTGTTGGGTCGTGAGGCGCGGGTGTAATCGGCGCGGCGTTTGGCGCAACGTGTTCAACAGATGGTTCCACGGCGGCTGGCGCCGTTTCTGTCGGAGCTACAACGGCAGCAGGTGCTGGTGGCGCCGTCGCGGCAGCAGGGCTGTGAATCGTCTGCTCACCCACATGCTCAACCGGCGTCGGCTCCTGCTGAACCGGCGTGAAAATCTTCCGCGCCTCCTGCTCCAGCGACAGAATGTGCTCGTTGTGCAGTTGCCGACGGATCTCGTCGGCACCGATTTCACGTTCAACTTCCTGTTTGATCGCGTTGAAGCTGCGCTTCAGCCGGCCGACCCACAGGCCGGCGGTGCGCGCAGCGCCCGGCAGACGCTCGGGGCCCAGCACCAGCAGGGCGACGAGGCCGACGAGCAGCAGTTCAGAGAAGCTGATACCAAACATTTGTCAGTCTCACACGTCTTTGCGGATCGGCTCTTCGACTTTCTGCGCCTGCACGTCGATGGTGTGCGGCGGGTTGGCCTGAGCGGTGGCCTGCGGCTGCACCGGTGGAACGGGCTGCGCAGGCGTTACGGTCGGATCGGCGGCCGGTTTTTCGTCATCGTTCATGGCTTTACGGAAGCCCTTGATCGACTCGCCGACGTCGGTGCCGAGGTTTTTCAGTTTCTTGGTGCCGAACACCAGCACCACGACTACCAGAATGACGATCCAGTGTTTCCAGTCAAAAATGCCCATGTTGCTGTTCCTCTCTAAAAATTGTTCAGGCGGACGGACGCGAGGCTTTCTCGACGTGTCCGGATAGACCGAAGCGACGATCCAGTTCATCCAGTACGGCCTGCGGATGCTGCCCCAGTTGGGCGAGCATGACCATGCTGTGGAACCACAGGTCGGCAGTCTCGTAGATCACATCGCTGCAGTCACCGCTGATGGCGGCGTCCTTGGCGGCAATAATGGTTTCGACCGACTCTTCGCCGACTTTCTCCAGAATCTTGTTCAGGCCCTTGTGATACAGACTAGCTACATATGAGCTGTCGGCCGCTGCGCCTTTGCGCTCTTCAAGCACTTCGGCCAGGCGAGTCAGGGTGTCACTCATGTTTGTGTCCTGCGGAATAGATAGCGTGCGGGTCTTTCAGAACCGGGTCGACTGTCTTCCAGTCGCCGTTTTCGTAGACGCGGTAAAAGCAGCTTTGACGGCCGGTATGGCAAGCGATGTCGCCGATCTGTTCGACCATCAGGATGATCACGTCGGCATCACAGTCCAGGCGCATTTCATGCAGGGTCTGTACGTGGCCGGACTCTTCGCCCTTGCGCCACAGCTTGCCACGGGAACGTGACCAGTAGATTGCACGGTTTTCCGCAGCGGTCAGTTCCAGCGCTTCGCGGTTCATCCAGGCCATCATCAGCACGCGCCCGGTCTTGTGATCCTGGGCAATCGCCGGCACCAGGCCATCTGCGTCCCACTTGATCTCGTCCAGCCAGTTTTTCATCTTCGACTCCGACAGCGAACCCGCACTTCAATTGTCAGGTTCAGGCGTTGAAACAGTGTGCCAGCCGATCAGCGAACTGGCTATCGGCGAACGACCAGATACAAGCCGACTGCCACCATGATGCCCGCCGGCCAATGCCCCAGTTCGTGCAACGGGCCGCCGGCTGCGAGGATCGTCCCGCCCGCCAGATGCGCGCAACCGAGCAGGCGCAGGAACCAGTCGTCCTTGCGTTTGTGCCACGGTGGTGGCGGGTCGTAGGCGTGCGGTTGCGACATGCGCTCGAGCAGGTCACGGGCCATGTTGGCCAGGTGCGGCAGCTGTTCGAACTGGCTCTGCACGTTGCCGAGCAAGGCTTTGGGGCTGACGCGCTCGCGCATCCAGCGCTCGAGGAACGGCTGCGCGGTGTTCCACAGATCCAGATCCGGGTACAGCTGACGGCCAAGGCCCTCGATGTTCAACAGAGTCTTCTGCAGCAGAACCAGTTGCGGCTGCACTTCCATGTTGAAGCGCCGCGCAGTCTGGAACAGGCGCATCAGCACCTGGCCAAATGAAATATCTTTTAACGGTTTTTCGAAGATCGGTTCGCATACGGTGCGGATCGCCGCTTCGAATTCGTTGAGTTTGGTTTCCGCCGGCACCCAGCCCGAATCGATGTGCAACTGCGCCACGCGGCGGTAGTCACGCTTGAAGAAGGCGAACAGGTTGCGCGCCAGATAATCCTGGTCTTCCGGGGTCAGGCTGCCGACGATGCCGCAGTCGATCGCGATGTACTGCGGGCTCCACGGGTTGACGGTGCTGACGAAGATGTTGCCCGGGTGCATGTCGGCGTGGAAGAAACTGTCGCGGAACACCTGGGTGAAAAAGATCTCCACGCCGCGCTCGGCGAGCATTTTCATGTCGGTGCGCTGGTCGGCGAGGGTCGCCAGATCCGTCACCTGAATCCCGTAGATACGCTCCATCACCAGCACTTTCGGCCGGCACCAGTCCCAATAGACTTGCGGCACATAGAGCAGCGGCGAGCCTTCGAAGTTGCGCTTCAACTGGCTGGCGTTGGCCGCCTCGCGCAGCAGGTCGAGCTCGTCGTAGATGGTTTTTTCGTAGTCCTGCACCACGTCCACCGGGTGCAGCAGGCGAGCGTCGGCGGAGACCTTTTCGGCGGCGCGGGCGAGGATGAACAGCCATGCCAGATCCTGGGCGATCACCGGTTTCAGGCCCGGGCGGATCACCTTGACCACCACTTCTTCGCCGGTCTTCAGTTGCGCGGCGTGCACCTGCGCCACCGAGGCCGAGGCCAGCGGCTCGACGTCGAAACGGCTGAACACTTCGCTGATCTTCTTGCCCAGCTGTTCTTCGATCAGCTTGATCGACAGCTGCGAATCGAACGGCGGCACGCGGTCCTGCAGCAGCATCAACTCATCGGCGATGTCTTCCGGCAGCAGGTCGCGGCGGGTCGAAAGAATCTGCCCGAACTTGATGAAAATCGGCCCCAGATCCTGCAGCGCCAGGCGCAGACGCGCACCACGGCTCAGCTCCAGCGGCTTGCGCGGCAACCAGCGCCACGGCAGCACGTAGCGCAGCGCCAGGAGGAACCAGGGCAGCGGCAGCTCGAACAGCAGGTCATCGAGGCGGTAGCGGATCACGACGCGCTGGATGCGCAACAGACGGCGGACGGCAAGCAGCTTCATGCGTTATCGCTTGGGTCGAGGGATCGGGAAAGGCGCTCGAAGCGCGCCTCGAGACGTTCCAGATCAAGTTTGATCCGGTCCAGTTCGCTGAATCGCGCTTCGGCTTCGCGCTGCCCGACGAGGGTGCGCGATTCTTCGGCGAGGTATTCGGCGAGGTTCTGGTTGAGGCTGGCAAATCCTTGTTGATACCAGCGTGCGCGGCTGCGCAGGTGACCGCCAATCAGTTGCGTGGCGACCGGTCCGAGCCAGCGCGAGAGCTCGTACTCCCAGTCCAGCTCGAGGTCCTGCAGCACCCCGGCCAGTTCCAGCAGCACGCCGCTGTCACCGTCGAGCTCGACTTCCGGGGCGTGCAGCACCGCGGTCTTGTCTTTGCTCAGGGCCAGTTTCACCAGGCTCGAGGCCGGGGCGCGCAGCGTGCAGTCGACGCCGGTTTCCCAGTGCGAGGCGAGCATCAGGCCCTCATCGCTGGGCAGGATGAACAGTTGCAGCGCCGGGCTGCGGCAATCGACGGCAATCACTTTGCCGGTCAGATGCGCCAGCCGCGGCAGCGCCGTGCTGTCGAGACGCAGCACCCGGTTGAGGCCGAGTTCGACGCTGGCGAGCAGCCCGGTGAGCAACATCAGGGCTTGATGCCGCGGTGCAGGGCGACGATGCCTGCGGTCATGTTGTGATAGGTCACGCGGTCGAAACCGGCGTCGACCATCATCGACTTCAGGGTTTCCTGATTCGGGTGCATGCGGATCGATTCGGCCAGGTAGCGATAGCTTTCCGAATCGTTGGTGATCAGCTTGCCCATCAGTGGCATGAAGGCGAACGAGTAGGCGTCGTAGGCTTTCGACATCAGCGCGTTGGTCGGCTTGGAGAACTCCAGCACCAGCAGGCGGCCGCCGGGCTTGAGCACGCGAAGCATCGAGCGCAGGGCGTCTTCTTTGTGCGTCACGTTGCGCAGGCCGAAGGCGATGGTCACGCAGTCGAAATGGTTGTCCGGGAACGGCAGTTTTTCCGCGTCCGCCTGAACGAATTCGACGTTGCCCGACACACCCAGATCCAGCAGACGGTCACGGCCGACCTTGAGCATCGATTCGTTGATGTCGGCCAATACCACCTGACCGGTCGGGCCAACCAGGTGCGAGAATTTTTTGGTCAGGTCACCGGTGCCGCCGGCGATGTCGAGCACGCGGTTACCGCTGCGCACACCGGACAGTTCGATCGCGAAACGCTTCCACAGACGGTGCATGCCGCCCGACAGAAGGTCGTTCATCAGGTCGTACTTCGCGGCTACGGAGTGGAACACCTCAGCGACTTTTTCCGCTTTCTGGCTTTCCGGAACGTTTTTGAAACCGAAGTGAGTGGTGGGTTCGGCATCGCTGCCTTTGCGCTGATCAGTCATATCGCTGTCACCAAAAGAGAATGCGCGACATTCTAATCCCCAAGCCATGCTTTGTCTTGGAATGGCTAAAGGTAAGATGGGCGACCTTCGGGACGATTTGCCGCAGACGCGGTCAAGATTTACCGTCACCTATTCATCAAGCAGGAGTCATTCGATGGCCAAAATCAGTGTTGAGCGTGCCCACAGCCTGGGCAAGGAAGCCGCCCGCGAGAAGGCCGACAAGCTGGCGCAGAAACTCTCCGATCAATATGGCCTGGAGCCGCAGTGGTCGGGCGACACCCTGAACCTCAAGCGCTCGGGCGTGAAAGGCGCGGTGCATGTGGCCGACGACTCGATCCGTGTCGACGTGGAACTGGGCATCATGATGTCGGCCATGAGCGGCATGATCAAAGCCGAGATCGAGAAGGCGCTGGACAAAGCGCTGGTCTGATTTCTGCCGGAAATGAAATTCTCCTGTGGGAGCGGGCTTGCTCGCGAATGCGGTGCAACAGTCGACATTTCTCGTGACTGGTACACCGCATTCGCGAGCAAGCCCGCTCCCACATTTGTTTGGTGGTGCTCCCGCTGTTTATGTCAGTTGTTAGGGTGCCGTTTCTAATTTTTCTCCCTACTTTGTGCCTGAGCCCGACACATCTGCGGGCAGTTCCTCAAACCTTCTGCGCGTGAGGTGCACCATGGCCAAAGTCATTCTGAAGAAAAAAATCGACGCTTCGACTTCTGCTCTGAGCGACGTCAAATCCTATGCCCGCAAGATCTGGCTGGCAGGCCTGGGTGCCTACACCAAGGTCGGCCAAGAGGGCAGCGACTACTTTCAAGAGCTGATCAAGGCTGGTCAAACTGTTGAAAAGAAAGGCAAAAGAGTCGTCACCGAAAAACTCGAAGCCGCCAATGCCGAGATCGACGAAGCCAAGGATGAAGTCAGCTCGTTCAAAGGTCGCGTCGAAGTTCAGCTCGACAAGGTCGAGAAGGCGTTCGACTCCCGTGTAGCAAGCGCCTTGAATCGTATCGGCATTCCGTCTAAACATGACGTTGAGACACTCTCTGCTAAGCTCGATGAGCTGACGGCATTGCTCGAACGCGTCGCGCGTAAATCTTAAGGAGAACGGGATGGCTGGTAAAAAGAACACCGATAAAGAAGGCAGCTCGTGGATTGGGAAAGTCGAAGACTACTCCCGCAAAATCTGGCTGGCTGGTTTAGGCGTGTACTCGAAGATCGACACTGACGGCAGCAAGCTCTTCGAGTCACTGGTCAAAGACGGCGAGAAAGCCGAGAAGCTCACCAAGTCGGCAGTCGGCAAGAAAGTCGATGCCGCCAAGGATTCCGCTTCTTCGGCCAAGTCGCGCATCAGCGGCGTGAAAGATCGCGCACTGGGCAAGTGGGACGAGCTGGAAGGGGCTTTCGACAAGCGCCTGAACAGCGCGATTTCGCGCCTGGGTGTGCCTAGCCGCAATGAAGTCAAAGCGCTGCACAGCAAGGTCGAGACCCTGACCAAGCAGATCGAGAAACTCACTGGTCTGAAAACCCAACCGGTCGCGGCGAAAACCGCAGCGGCCAAACCGGCAGCCAAAACCGCCGCCAAGCCATTGGCTAAAGCGGCTGCGAAACCAGCTGCCAAAGCTGCGGCCAAGCCCGCGGCAAAAACCGCTGCCGCCAAGCCTGCTGCTAAAACGGCCGCTGCCAAACCAGCCGCCAAGGCTGCCGCGAAACCGGTTGCTGCCAAAGCGGCTGCGAAACCTGCGGCCAAGTCCGCGGCCAAACCAGCCGCCAAGCCAGCAGCGAAAACCGCTGCCGCGAAACCGGCTGCCAAACCTGCGGCCAAACCGGCTGCGGCGAAAAAACCGGCAGTGAAAAAACCGGCCGCGCCGAAGGCCGCTGCTCCGAAGCCAGCTGCACCCGCAGCAGCCAAGCCAGCCACCCCGGCAACCCCGGCCAGCGCGTCGAACTCCGCCGCTGCACCGACTCCGGTAGCCACCCCGACTGCTGCATCGACCCCGTCGACGCCAACCAGTCAGTCCTGATTTTTCAGGGCAAAACAAAACGCCCGGCCTGTGAAGGTCGGGCGTTTTTGTTTGTGCTTTTTAAAAGCTTACCCTCACCCCAGCCCTCTCCCCGAGGGAGAGGGGGCCGATTCGGGGATGCTTCAGCCTTACACCGACCTGAAAGTGTCGTATTGAATCCATAATCGACTGGATTCTTCAGGTCGCCGTATCGCGTAAGACAATAAGGTCAGTCCCCTCTCCCTCTGGGAGAGGGTTAGGGTGAGGGGCTCTTGATTTCATTCGTGATCTTCGAGGTATTGCAGGGCCATCCGCTCCGTCGCCACTTTCACCGGCGGCAGCAGATGCGGCGCCACCAGCATCATGATCTGGTACACCACCAGTTTGACCTCACCCTCGCGATCGAGAATCCGCTGATAGTCCAGCGAGAACAGCAGGGTCAGGGTGATCTGCTCCACCAGTTGCCCCAATGCCTGGGTATCACTGACCAGTTGCCCCGAAGCCTTCAACCGCGCCAGCAAGGACGCCAGCGTACGCTTGAGCGCGTTGAGCAGGTTGCGGATGCCCTTGGCCAGTTTCGGCAGGCGCCCGGCGAGGTTCGACAGGTCCTGGAACAGAAACCGGTACTGCGCCAGGCGCTCGACGATCAGGTGCAGAAACAGCCAGTAATCCTCTGGCGCCAGCTCGGCATCCGATGGCGGATCGAGCAGCGGCGCCAGTTCGTTCTGGAAGCGTTCGAACAGGCCGAGAATCAACGGCTCCTTGCCGTGAAAGTGGTAGTAGAGATTGCCGGGGCTGATCCCCATTTCGTTGGCAACTTCCATGGTGGAGACGTTGGGCTCACCCTTTTCGTTGAACAGTTGCAGAGCACATTCGAGAATCCGGTCGCGGGTTTTCATCCAGTCTTCTTAGAAAAGTTCGGTTAAGCGTCAGCGCACATGCACGTAGGTGCCGGGTGCTGCCTCCATCGGTGGATAGTTCGGGTTGCCGAGGGTAAACGTGGTTTCGTGCTGCGTGCCGGAGCGCTGCTGAATCCATTCCAGCCACTGCGGCCACCAACTGCCGTCAACGCGTTTGGCGTCGTAGTACCAGGCGCGCGGGTCGCTGCTCAGCTTGCCGTTCTCGACGTAATTGGCTTTCGGGTTGCTCGGCGGGTTGAGGATGCTCTGCACGTGCCCACTGTTGGACAGTACGAAACGTCGCTCGCCACCGAGCAGCAGGGTCGAGCGGTACACCGCGTCCCACGGCGTGATGTGGTCGTTCATGCCGGCCACGCTGAAGCTGTCGACGGTGACTTTCTGCAGGTCGATTGGCGTACCGCAGACTTCCAGCCCGCCCGGGTGGGTCAGCGGGTTGTGCTTGAAGAAGTCCAGCAGGTCGCCGTGGTACGCGGCGGGCAGGCGGGTGTTGTCGTTGTTCCAGTAGAGGATGTCGAAGGCTGGCGGCTCCTTGCCGAGCAGGTAGTTATTGACGAAGTAGCTCCAGATCAAATCGTTGGGCCGCATCCAGGCGAACACCTTGGCCATGTCGCGACCGTCGAGCACGCCTCTCTGGTAAGAGCGGCGTTTGGCCGCTTCGATGGTCTGTTCGTCGGCGAACAGGGTGGTCGGGGTCTCGATCTCACTGTCGAGCAGGCTGACCAGATAGGTCGCACTGGAGATCCGTCGCAGTTGCCGTTTCGCCTGCAGATGACCCTGCAGCGCGGCGATGGTCAGGCCACCGGCGCAGGCACCCATCAGATTCACCTCGCGCGCGCCGGTGATCGCCCGGCAGATGTTCATCGCTTCTTCCACCGCTTCGACGTAGGTCGACAGGCCCCATTCCCGGTGGCGTACGTCCGGGTTGCGCCAACTGATCATGAAGGTCTGCAGGCCGTTTTTCAGCGCGTACTGGACGAAGCTGTTCTGCGGGCTGAGGTCGAAAATGTAGTACTTGTTGATTTGCGGCGGCACCACCAGCAGCGGCTTGGCGTACTGCTTTTCGCTCATCGGCTTGTACTGGATCAGCTCGAGCATCTCGTTGCGAAACACCACGGCGCCGGTGGTGGTGGCGACGGTCTTGCCGACCTCGAACGCCTGCTTGGTAACCTGGCGTGGCAGGCCATCGTTGTGCAGCAGATCATCAAACAGATGGCTCAGGCCGCGCACCAGACTCTGGCCGCCGGAATTGAACAGCTCCTTGACCGCCAGCGGATTGAGCAAGGTATTGGAGGGCGCGACGGCATCGTTGAGCAAGGTGAACGCGAAGTGCGCGCGAGCGCGATCGTCCTCGCTCATGCTGCTTTCATCGATCCAGCTCTTGACCTGTTTCTGCCAGGCCAGATACGCCTGCAGGCTGCGCCGGTAGAACGGATTGAGGCTCCACGCCGGATCGGCGAACCGCGCGTCCTGCGGGTTGGTCGGGTGCAGGGTTTCACCGAGCAGCACGCGACCGAGCTGGCCGCCGAGTTTCAAGGCGTGTTTGGCACTGTGGAGCGGGTTGCGCAGACCGTGGGCGGCGACGCTGCGCAAGGTCGAGAGCAAGTCCCGCCCACGCAGGCCGGTCATTGCACTTTGTGCATTGATGAACACGGCGGGACTGGGCACTACGCCCGTCGCAGGTTTGTCGCGCATGACTCAACACTCCTTCGTCTTCAGGTCAAAAACAAACTCACCGAACCAGAACACCATAGTCGCTGTTACGGGTTGCTGCCTGCGCGGCGTCCTGCCGCGCACTTTGTTCAAAACCCTGCATAAAGCCTGCCGCCGTGATTTATCCGCCCAGTGGGGTCGGATGCGGGTGCATCACGGCGCGCTGCCGTTCCTCCTCAAGGAATTTCATGATGATCGGCGCCACGGCTTCGGCACGGGTGATCAGGAACAGATGACCGTCGTCGATGATGTGCAACTGGGCGTTGGGGATGCGCCAGGCGAGCATGCGCATGTTGATCAGCGGGATCAGCGGATCGTCGTCGCCGGCCAGCACCAGGGTCGGCTGATGGATCTTGTGCAGCCAGTGAATGCTGGTCCAGCCGAGGCCGGCGAACAGCTGCCAGTAGTAACCGAGCTTGCCCGCCGAACGCACTTTCGCCGCATGGCTGGCGGCCAGGGTCGGGTCGCGGCGGAACGAGCCGCCGTAAATCAACGGCGCAATGCGGATCACGTGGGACGGCTGGATGTAGCGCCGGGGGCTGGCCATCATCCACAGCACTTTCGGCTTGCCCGGCACCATGAAGGCGCCGGCCGCAGTCGCTGCCAGCACCAGTTTCTTGCAGCGTTCGGGGTAGTCGTGGGCGAATTGCTGCGCCAGCGCGCCGCCCCACGACACGCCGATCACGTTGACCTGACCGTAGTCGAGGTAGTCGAGCATCCGCGCCGTCAGCTTCGCCAGCCCGGGAAAGCGATAAGGCCGGTTGGGCGTCGACGAGCCGCCGACACCGGGTACGTCGAAGGCGATCACTTCCAGATCCGGGTCCAGCGCCGCGACGAACGGAAACACCAGCTCCAGGTTGGCACCGATGCCGTTGAAAATCAGCAAGGGCGTCAAATGAGGCTTGCCGGGGCGTACCGCGGTGCGGAGGGTCTGCCCATCCAGATCGACGGTACGGAAAATGAACGGTTGCGGCATGCTTCAGGCCCTGTGGGTCAATCTCAATATCACCTCCAATCCCCTGTGGGAGCGGGCATTGTGGCGAGGGGATTTATCCCCGATCGACTGCGAAGCAGTCGCACACCCTCAAACGCGGAGAATCATAGTTGCCGCGATTGCAGGTTTTGGGGCCGCTGCGCGACCCATCGGGGATGAATCCCCTCACCACAAGCCCGCTCCCACAGGGGGATGAGGTGTGTCAGTTACCGCTCATGAACGTAAGTGCCCGGCGATGCTTCACCTGGCGCGTACGCCTTGTTGCCGAGTTTGGTTGGTGCTTTTTTCAGATTACCCGAGCGTTCAGCCTGCCACGCCTGCCAGTACAGCCACCAGGAATCGGTGTGCTTGGTCGAGTTCTCTTGCCATTCGTCGGCATTGGCGGCCATGCCTTCGCTGGTCATATAGCGCGATTTCGGGTTGCCCGGCGGGTTCAGGATGCTCTGGATGTGCCCGCTGCTCGACAGCACGAACTCGACCTTGCCGCCAAACAGCTGCGCCGACTTGTAGCAGGACTTCCACGGGGTGATGTGGTCGTTGGTACCGGCCAGCGAGAAAATGTCGGCGGTGACCTGCTTGAGGTCGATCGGCGTGCCGCACACTTCCAGTGCATTGGGGCGGATCAGTGGGTTGTTTTTGAACATCTCGATCAGGTCGCCGTGGAACGCGGCCGGCAGTCGAGTCGTATCGTTGTTCCAGAACAGGATGTCGAACACCGGTGGCTCGTTGCCCAGCAGGTAGTTGTTGACCCAGTAGTTCCAGATCAGATCGTTCGGGCGCATCCACGCGAAGACCTTGGCCATGTCTTTGCCTTCGAGCACGCCGGCCTGATATGAGTGACGCTTGGCGGTCTCGAGGGTCTGCTCGTCGACGAACAGGGCGACGTCGCTGTCCAGGGTGGTGTCGAGGACGCTGACCAGCAGGGTCAGGGCGTTGACCTTCTTTTCGCCGAGGGCGGCGTAGTGGCCGAGCAGGGCAGTGCAGGTGATGCCGCCGGAGCAGGCGCCGAGCATGTTGATGTCTTTGCTGCCGGTGATTGCGGTGACCACGTCGACTGCTTCCTTGAGCGCATCGATGTAGGTCGACAGGCCCCACTCGCGCTGGGCCTTGGTCGGGTTACGCCAGCTGACGATGAAGGTCTGCACGTTATTGCGCAGGCAGAAGCGCGCCAGACTCTTGTCCGGGCTCAAATCAAAAACGTAGAACTTGTTGATCTGTGGCGGCACCACGAGCAGTGGCCGCTCGTGGACCTGTTCGGTGATCGGCTTGTACTGGATCAGCTCCAGCACGTCGTTGCGAAACACCACCGCGCCTTCGGTCACGCCAAGGCTCTTGCCGACCTCGAACGCGCCCATGTTGACCTGGCTCGGCATGCCGCCGTTGTGCACCAGATCCTTGGCCAGATGCGAGAGGCCATCGAGCAGGCTTTTGCCGCCGGTCTCGAAGAAGCGTTTGACCGCCGCCGGGTTGGCGGCGGTGTTGGTCGGGGCCATGGCTTCGGTCATCAGGTTGATCACGAAGTGGCCGCGCGCGATGTCTTTGGGTGACAGGCTGCTGTCGTCGATCCAGGAATGGAGCTCCTTGCGCCACGCCAGGTAAGTTTGCAGATAACGTTTGTAGAGCGGGTTCTGACTCCACGCCGGATCAGCGAAGCGACGATCATCGCTGGCCGGTTGCAGTTCGGATTTGCCGAACAGCACATTCTTCAGTTCAAGACCGAAATGGGTCACGTGCTTGACGCTATGGATCGGTTGTTTGATGGCCTGGGTCAGCACCATTCGAGCAGAGGCCAGCAGATCCTTTCCGCGCAGCCCAACGACGGGATTAAGCCCCAGGGTGTTTTCCGAGGCTTGGTACTTCAGGTCATCGTTATTCTTGTTACTCATCTACGACGCTCCATTGTCCTGAGACGAGTACCCGGTTTCTGCTGTGCAGTTCCACAGCTAATGCCAGGTACTACTGCTCGGGTGACCGTTAATTCTGCATAGCTGCTTTACAGTCGTAGAGCACTGCAGGGAACTTGCCAGCTCCATTGGTTACCCGAGTTTAATTTTTTTCGCAAGCAGGCCGATCCTCGGCCACACAGCAGAGCATTCAAACAGATGAATTTAGAAAATGCCCTCTAAAGAGCAAGAGTCTCGGACTAGAGCATCAGCTTGACGATTGACTCGTCCGGATCGCGGGTTTTCCCGGCCGCTTTGAGCTCGGCCAGATAATCGGCCCAGAGTGCGTCATGGCGTCGCCCCAGCTCGTAGAGATATTCCCAGGTGAACAAGCCGCTGTCGTGACCGTCGTCGAAGGTCAGTTTCAGTGCGTACTGACCGGCCGGTTCCAGGCCGCTGAGGCCGACATTGAGCTTGCCGAATTGCAGGATCGGTTTGCCGTGGCCCTGGACCTCGGCGGAAGGGGAATGCACGCGCAGGAATTCGGCGGGCAGGGTGTACTCCTCGCCGGACGCGTATTTGAGCGTCAGGGTTTTCGAGGCTTTGTGCAGTTTGATGTCGGTGGGGATTGAGGTCATGGTCTGGCGTCCGTTGTGTGGGCGACCCTGATTCAAATGTGGGAGCGGGCTTGCTCGCGAATGCGGTATGTCAGCCAACATTGCTGTCGACTGGCACGGCCTCTTCGCGAGCAAGCCCGCTCCCACAGGGTCCGCTACCGCTGTAAGTATGGCTTACAGGATATAACGGGACAGGTCTTCGTTCTGCGCCAATTCGCCCAGATGGCTGTTGACGTACGCAGCGTCGATCAGGATCGGCTTGTCGTCATGCGCGCTGGCCAGGTCGCCGGCACTGAACGACACCTCTTCCAGCAGACGCTCAAGCAGCGTGTGCAGACGACGGGCACCGATGTTCTCGGTTTTCTCGTTGACCTGCCAGGCGATCTCCGCCAGACGCTTGATGCCTTCCGGCTGGAACTGGATGTTCAGGCCTTCGGTTTTCAGCAGCGCGCAATATTGCTCGGTGAGCGATGCGTGCGGCTCGCTGAGGATGCGCTCGAAGTCTTCCGGGCTCAGCGCCTTGAGCTCGACACGGATCGGCAGACGGCCCTGCAGCTCCGGCACCAGATCGCTCGGCTTGCTCAGGTGGAACGCACCGGAGGCGATGAACAG
The DNA here is from genome assembly GCF_017947305.1 of Pseudomonas sp. MWU347. NCBI lineage: Bacteria > Pseudomonadati > Pseudomonadota > Gammaproteobacteria > Pseudomonadales > Pseudomonadaceae > Pseudomonas > Pseudomonas sp. MWU347. The sequence continues at coordinate 358,821 of NZ_JAFGZB010000002.1, read as the reverse complement.
GATGTGATCGGTCTTGACCATGCCCAGCTTGGTGTTGACGGTGCAGCCCTCGATCAGCGGCAGCAAATCGCGCTGTACGCCTTCACGGGACACATCGGCGCCGCCGACATTGCCGCGTTTGGCGACCTTGTCGATTTCGTCGATGAACACGATGCCGTGCTGCTCGACCGCTTCCAGCGCCTTGGCCTTCAACTCTTCTTCGTTGACCAGACGCCCGGCCTCTTCGTCGCGCACCAGTTTCAGCGCTTCTTTGACCTTGAGCTTGCGAGCTTTCTTCTTGCCCTTGCCCATGTTGGCGAACAGGTTCTGCAGCTGGCTGGTCATCTCTTCCATGCCAGGCGGCGTGGCGATTTCGATGCCGGCCACTTCGGCGACTTCGATCTCGATTTCCTTGTCGTCCAACTGGCCTTCGCGCAGGCGCTTGCGGAACAGCTGACGGGTGTTGGAATCGCTGCTCGGTGCTTCTTCATTGCTGAAGCCCATGCGCGCCGGTGGCAGCAGCGCGTCGAGGATGCGGTCCTCGGCAGCGTCTTCGGCACGGTGACGCACGCGGGTCATTTCCTGCTCGCGGAGCATCTTGATCGCGGCGTCGGCCAGATCACGGATGATCGATTCGACGTCACGGCCGACGTAGCCGACTTCGGTGAATTTGGTCGCTTCGACCTTGATGAACGGCGCGTTGGCCAGTTTCGCCAGACGACGGGCGATCTCGGTTTTACCGACACCGGTCGGGCCGATCATCAGAATGTTTTTCGGGGTCACTTCAACGCGCAGCTCTTCAGGCAGCTGCATGCGGCGCCAGCGGTTGCGCAGGGCAATCGCGACGGCGCGCTTGGCATCGTCCTGGCCGATGATATGGCGGTTGAGTTCGTGGACGATTTCGCGGGGAGTCATGGACATAGTAATTGACGGTCCTCAAGCAGAAACAAGCCGTGGCACTTTGGCCGCGTCAGGCTTATTCAGCGAGATCCTGCTCCTCAATGGTCTGGGTGTGGTTGGTGAATACACAGATGTCGCCGGCGATACCGAGGGCAGTTTCGACGATCTCCCGGGCCGACAGGTCGGTCTTTTTCAACAGCGCGCTGGCTGCGGCTTGCGCGTAGGCGCCGCCGGAACCCATGGCGATCAGGCCGTCTTCGGGTTCGACCACGTCACCGTTGCCGGTGATGATCAGCGAGGCGTCCTTGTTGGCGACCGCGAGCATGGCTTCGAGGCGGCTCAGGGAGCGGTCGGTGCGCCATTCTTTGGCGAGTTCGACAGCGGCGCGGATCAGGTGGCCCTGATGTTTCTCGAGCTGGCCTTCGAAACGTTCGAACAGGGTGAAGGCGTCGGCGGTGGCACCGGCGAAACCGGCGATGACCTGGCCGTGGTACAGGCGACGAACTTTCTTCGCGTTGCCTTTCATCACGGTGTTGCCGAGAGAAACCTGGCCGTCGCCGCCCATGACGACTTTGCCGTGGCGGCGGACTGAAACGATGGTGGTCAAGGGAAGAGTCTCCACGCAGCGGGGCGAAAATGCCTTATGCCCATTCATATGGGGGTGCTGGAGAGGATTTCAACCGGGGAGGGTAATGGGAGACGAATGGTGTTTGATGACTGTGGCGAGGGGATTTATCCCCGATGGGGCGCGAAGCGGCCCTGAGACCTGCGATTGCAGCCGGTCTGGCACACCGCGCATGCTGGATTTACGACTGCTGCGCAGCCGGTCGGGGATGAATCCCCTCACCACAGGGATTGTGGGCAGCCTCGGAATGAGGCTGCCCACGGGGGGGCAATCAGCGGCTCTGGCGTTGTTGTAACAGCAGATTGCTGAAGCCGCTGCCGGCCAATTGTTTCTGTGCGGTGGTCAGTTGCTCGCGATTGCTGAACGGGCCAACCAATACGCGGTACCAGGTTTCATCCTTCACCGTGCCCGACTCAACCGAAACAGCCTGGCCCAGCAGAATGATCTGCGCCCGCACCTTGTCCGCGTCCGCCTCTTTGCGGAACGAGCCGGCCTGGAGGAAGAACTTGGTCACCGGCGCCGCTTTCGCCACCGGTGGCGCTGGCGGCGGGGTAATACCTGACAGCGCAGCCTGCGCCCGCGCGGTGTCGATCTTCGCCGCTTCCGCCGGGGTGACCGGCGTGGTCGGCACTTGTGGCGTCGGCAGGGTTTTCTCCGGCACGGCATCCGGCGGCACGATCACTTCCGATTCCGGCAGCAAGGTGTAGAAGTCGTACTTCGGCTTCACCGGTTGCGTCGGGCTCGGCGGGGTCTTGTTGGCCTCGGCGATCTTCGACGCTTTCTGCTGTTGCGCCTGCTCGACTTTCTCGCGCTTGACCGTGTCGCTGCCCTTGCCTGGCTCCAGTTTCATCAGGAACACGATGAACGCACCGACCGTCAGGCCGATGGCCATCCACAGCCAGCCCGGGATCGGTTGCTTTGCAGGAGCTTGGTAACGGCTGGCGCCACGCTTGGGTGCAGGTTTTTTCTTGGCAGCCAACTTACATGCGCTCCAGAGTTTCCAGGCCCAACAGTTCCAGGCCTTGCTTGAGAGTACGACCGGTCAGCGCGGCCAGACGCAGACGGCTCTGCATCTGGACCGGCGTCTCGGCGGCGAGGATCGGGCAGTTCTCGTAGAAGCTGGAGAACAGACCGGCGACGTCATACAGATAGGTGCAGAGGATGTGCGGTGTGCCTTTTTCCGCGACGTTGTTCAGCACTTCGCCGAACTGCGCCAGCTTCGCCGCCAGCTCTTGCTCGTGCGCGGCTTCGAGGACGATCTGGCCATCGACTTCGCTGAAGTCCTTGCCCAGTTTGCGGAACACACCGGCCACACGGGTATAGGCGTACAACAGGTACGGCGCGGTGTTGCCTTCGAAATTCAGCATCAGGTCGAAGTTGAAGCTGTAGTCGCTGGTGCGGTGCTTGGACAGGTCGGCGTATTTCACCGCACCGATGCCGACAACCTTGGCGATGTTGCGCAGTTCGTCTTCGGCCAGTGTCGGGTTTTTCTCTTTGACCAGGTTGTAGGCACGTTCCTGCGCTTCGGTCAGCAAATCGATCAGCTTCACGGTGCCGCCATCACGGGTCTTGAACGGACGGCCGTCGGCGCCGTTCATGGTGCCGAAGCCCATGTGCTCCATCTCCATCGGATGGGTCACGAAACCGGCCTTGCGCGCCACGGCGAACACTTGCTGGAAATGCAGGGCCTGACGCTGGTCGACGAAGTACAGCGCGCGGTCGGCTTTCAGCTTGCCACTGCGGTAGCGCACGGCTGCCAGGTCAGTGGTGGCGTACAGGTAACCGCCGTCAGCCTTGACGATGATCACTGGCAGCGGATCGCCGTCGGCGTTCTTGAACTCGTCGAGGAACACGCACTGGGCGCCGTTGCTCTCGACCAGCATGCCGGCGGCTTTGAGGTCGTTGACCACGTTGATCAGGTCGTCGTTGTAGGCGCTTTCGCCCATCACGTCGGCCATGGTCAGTTTGACGTTGAGCAGTTCGTAGATCTTCTGGCAGTGCGACAGCGAGATGTCCTTGAACTTGGTCCACAGCGCCAGGCACTCGGCATCGCCGGCCTGCAGCTTGACCACCAGACCACGGGCGCGGTCGGCGAATTCTTCGGATTCGTCGAAACGCTGCTTGGCGGCGCGGTAGAAGTTTTCCAGATCGGACAGCTCGTCGCTGGTGATCGGGTTTTCCTGCAGATACGCCATCAGCATGCCGAACTGGGTGCCCCAGTCGCCCACGTGGTTCTGGCGGATCACTTCGTCGCCGAGGAACTCGAGAACACGGGCCACGCCGTCGCCGATGATCGTCGAGCGCAAGTGGCCGACGTGCATCTCTTTGGCCAGGTTCGGTGCCGACAGGTCGACCACGGTGCGCTGCGCCGGGCCGGCCTTGCGCACACCAACGTTAGCGTCGGCCAGAGCGGCGTCGAGGCGCGAGGCGAGGGCCTGGGTGTTCTGGAAGAAATTGATGAAGCCCGGACCGGCGATTTCGGCCTTGGTGACGTTCTCGTCGGCCGGCAGCGCAGCGATGATTTTCTCCGCCAGATCGCGCGGCTTCATGCCCGCAGGCTTGGCCAGCATCATGGCGATGTTGCTGGCGAAGTCGCCGTGGGTTTTGTCGCGGGCGTTCTCCACCTGAATCGCCGGCGACAGGCCTTCAGGCAACACACCTTCGTTGACGAGTTGGGTGAGGGCTTGTTGGATCAGCTGGCGAATGGTGTCTTTCATGGTCTTCTCTTTCGACCGCAAGCGCGGCGGCGCATCGATGCGCGGGTGGAAAAACTGGGCATTATCCGTTGCGAAGACGGGCTTGCCAACCTTAGCAGGCAGCTTATGGATATGTGGTGACAATTCGGGCCTATTCGCGAGCAAGCCCGCTCCCACAGGGGATCGGTGTCAGACACATAATCTGTGAACGCCGCAGATCCAATGTGGGAGCGGGCTTGCTCGCGAAGGCGATTTTCAGATCAATACAGATCCACGGGATCGACATCCAGCGACCAGCGCACCGCGCGCCCGCTCGGCATCTGCTCTAATTCCAGCAACCAGCTGGCGAGCAACCGATGCAGCGGCGTCCGCGCTGTCGCCTGCACCAACAACTGTGCACGATAGCGACCGGCTCGGCGCTCCATCGGCGCCGGCACCGGCCCGAGCAATTCGATGCCGCTCAGATTCTGCTCGACCAGCAAGCGTTCGGCCGCGCTGCATGCCTCATCGAGAAAACCTTCGGCCTGCCCCGGTTTGTGCGCTTCGGCACGCAACAGGGCCAAGTGTGAAAACGGTGGCAGTCCGGCAGCCCGGCGCTCGCTCAAGGCCTGCTCGGCGAAAGCGAAGTAACCCTGCTCGGTCAGTTGCACCAATAAAGGATGGTCGGCCAGGTGGGTCTGAATGATCACCTTGCCCGGCTCCTCAGCCCGCCCGGCGCGCCCGGCGACCTGCACGATCAATTGCGCCATGCGCTCGCTGGCACGGAAGTCGCCGGAGAACAGTCCGCCGTCGGCATCCAGAATCGACACCAGCGTAACCCGGGGGAAGTGGTGCCCCTTGGCCAACATCTGGGTGCCGACCAGAATGCATGGCTGACCCTTCTGAATGGTCGCGAACAGCTGATTCATCGCGTCCTTGCGCGAAGTGCTGTCGCGGTCGACGCGCAGCACCGGGTAGTCCGGGAACAGAATCGCCAGGCGTTCTTCGGCGCGTTCGGTGCCGGCGCCCACCGGCCGCAGATCGACTTTGTTGCACTTGGGGCATTGGCGCGGCGTGCGCTCGACGTTGCCACAGTGGTGGCAGCGCAGTTCGCCGTAGCGCTGGTGCACGGTCATTCGCGCATCGCAGCGTGAGCACTCGGACATCCAGCCGCAATCGTGGCACAGCAACGTCGGCGCAAAGCCGCGCCGGTTGAGAAACACCAGCACCTGCTGGCCGGCCGCGAGGGTCTGGCCAATGGCTTGTTGCATCGGCCCGGAAATGCCGCTGTCCAGCGGACGGCTTTTCACGTCCAGCCGCAGGAAACGTGGTTGCTTGGCGCCGCCGGCCCGCTCGTTGAGGCGCAGCAGGCCATAACGACCGGTGTAGGCGTTGTGCAGGCTTTCCAGTGAAGGCGTGGCGGACCCGAGGACGATCGGGATGTTTTCCTGTCGCGCGCGCACCAGTGCCAGATCCCGGGCGTGGTAGCGCAGGCCTTCCTGCTGTTTATAGGAGCCGTCGTGCTCTTCGTCGATGATGATCAGCCCCGGGTTCTTCATCGGGGTGAACAGCGCCGAGCGAGTGCCGATAATAATGTCGGCCTCGCCGTCGCGGGCAGCGAGCCAGGCGTCGAGGCGCTCACGGTCGTTGACCGCCGAATGCAGCAGGGCGATGCGCGCGTTGAAGCGCTGTTCGAAACGCGCCAGGGTCTGCGGGCCGAGGTTGATCTCCGGGATCAGCACCAGCGCCTGCTTGCCTGCTTCGAGGGTTTCGCGGATCAGTTGCAAATAGACTTCGGTCTTGCCGCTGCCCGTGACGCCGGCCAGCAGAAACGCGTGATAACTGTCGAACCCGGCACGGATCGCTTCGTAAGCGGCGCGTTGTTCGGTGTTCAGCGGCAACTCCGGTTGCGCCAACCAGTGTTCATGGCGCACCCCGGGGGCGTGGCGCCGGATCTCCACTTGCACCAGACCCTTGGCCAGCAGCAGGTCGAGGCTGTCCTTGCTCAGCATCAGCTTGCTCAACAACTGATGGGCCACGCCGTGCGGGTGCTGCGCCAGTGTTGCCAGTGCTTCCCGTTGCCGTGGCGCGCGGGCGACGCGCGGATCATCGAGGCTGGCGCCGGGGGCGACTGACCAGAAGCGCTCCTGTCGCGCCTCGGCCAGTTCGCCCTGACGCAGCAGCACCGGCAGCGCCCAGCTCAAGGTGTCGCCGAGGCTGTGCTGGTAATACTGCGACGTCCACAGGCACAGCTTGAACAGTGCGGGCGGCAGCGGCGGCTCTGCATCGAGCAGGGCCAACGCCGGTTTGAGTTTCTCCAGCGGCACGTCGCTGGTATCGGTGATCTCGACCAGAATCCCGATCATCTCCCGCCGCCCGAACGGCACCCGCAGGCGCATGCCCTGCTGCAACTGGGCGCGCAGCACCCCGGCCGGGGCCCGATAGTCGAACAGGCGGCGCAGGGGCGAAGGCAGGGCGAGGCGCAGAATGGCGTCGGGCACGCGGGGGGATCTCGATCAACACAAAAGGAGGCTTGGCGCAGATCAACTGTGGGAGCGAGCTTGCTCGCGAACGCGGTGTGTCAGGCACGAAGTCATCAACTGGCACAACGCATTCGCGAGCAAGCTCGCTCCCACAGGGGAGTGCGTTCAAGCCCGGGAGCCTAGCAGACGGTCGGTCTCAGGGACAGCTTGCGCGATTGACATTGTCTGGTAGAATCCGCGGCCTAATTACGTGCGGTATTCAACAATAGTGTTGGGTGGCGGCACGCTAGCTGAGGAAGACATCATGAAAGCTGATATCCACCCGAATTACCCAGAAGTTGCAGTAACCTGCAGCTGCGGCAACAAGTTCGAAACCCGTTCGACCTTCGGCAAAGCCCTGGCGATCGACGTTTGCAACGAGTGCCACCCGTTCTACACCGGTAAGCAGAAGACTCTGGACACCGGTGGCCGCGTTCAGAAGTTCGCCGACCGTTTCGGTGCCTTCGGCGCCAAGAAGTAAGATTGGTCATTCTGGAAAACTTCGACGGTTTCTCCAGGCTGATGAAAAAGGCGTCCCTTGTGGGCGCCTTTTTTGTGTCCGCGATTTGGCTGTCCGCTGCCCAGGCATTTTGCCCCACGCCTGCCGGCCTCAGCAGCGTCAGCGTCCAGCGCGTGGTCGATGGCGACACGCTACGCCTGAGCGATGGGCGCAGTGTGCGGATGATCGGTCTCAACACGCCGGAGCTGGGCAAGCAGGGCCGCAGTGACGAACCCTTCGCCGTGGCGGCGCGCAAACGCCTTGAAGTACTGGTGGCGGACAGCGGCGGTCGGGTCGGTCTGCTCCCCGGCAAGCAGGCCAAAGACCATTACGGTCGCACCCTCGCGCATGTCTACAGCACCAACGGCACCAATCTTGAAGCGCAAATGCTCGCCGACGGCCTCGGTTTTCAGGTGGCGGTGGCACCGAATGTCGATCTTGTGGCCTGTCAGCAGGCGGCCGAACGCAGCGCCCGGCAGGCCGGTCGGGGCCTGTGGCGCCAGTCACCTGTACTGAAAGCGGAGCAGATCCGCGCTTCGGGTTTCGCCGTGGTCAGTGGGCGTGTGAGCAAGGTTCAACGCAATCGCGGCGGAATCTGGATCGAGTTGCAGGACTCGGTTGTACTGCGCGTTGCACCCAATCTGGTCGGACAATTCGACAACGCCCGGTTGCAGGCGCTGCAGGGCAGACAGATCGAGGCTCGCGGCTGGGTCGTCGACCGTTCGCGGCGTGGCGGGTTGAAACCGGGCCAGCCACGTTGGCTGCTGCCGTTGACCGATCCGTCGATGCTGCAAAGCGCGCGCTGAAGAAAAATTGTAGACATTTTTTCTGTCGATTGTGAACAGTCCAGCCCTTGTGCGCCGTGGCTCTTGGCCCAAAGTCGTAGGACAGGGCGCTTGACAGGGGTGACCGCTCAGTCTTGTGGGGACTTTGCGAGGCGCGTATCCTCGCTGACCAGTCTGTCCAACAGTAAAAAGCGGAATGCCAAAATGTCTGATCTGAAAACTGCCGCTCTCGAATATCATGCCAATCCTCGTCCAGGGAAGCTGAGTGTCGAGCTCACCAAGGCCACTGCTACCGCCCGCGACCTGTCGCTGGCCTACAGCCCCGGCGTAGCTGAACCAGTGCGTGAGATCGCCCGCGATCCTGAACTGGCCTACAAATACACCGGCAAGGGCAACCTGGTTGCAGTCATTTCCGATGGCACCGCGATTCTGGGCCTGGGTAACCTCGGCCCACTGGCCTCCAAGCCAGTGATGGAAGGTAAAGGCGTACTGTTCAAGCGCTTCGCCGGTATCGACGTATTCGACATCGAAGTCGACTCCGAAAGCCCGCAAGCCTTCATCGACACCGTAAAACGCATCTCCATCACCTTCGGTGGCATCAACCTGGAAGACATCAAGGCGCCTGAGTGCTTTGAGATCGAACGTGCTCTGATCGAGCAGTGCGACATTCCGGTATTCCACGATGACCAGCACGGCACCGCGATCGTGACCGCTGCGGGCATGATCAACGCCCTGGAAATCGCCGGCAAAACCCTGCCGGAAGCCAAAATCGTCTGCCTCGGCGCCGGCGCTGCGGCCATCTCCTGCATGAAGTTGCTGGTGAGCATGGGCGCAAAAATCGAAAACATCTTCATGGTTGACCGTACCGGCGTGATCCACTCCGGCCGTGATGACCTGAACCAGTACAAAGCCGTGTTCGCTCACGCCACCGACAAGCGCAGCCTGGCTGATGCTCTGAAAGGCGCTGACGTGTTCGTCGGTCTGTCCGGCCCGAACCTGCTGAGCGCTGAAGGTCTGCTGTCGATGGCGGCCAACCCGATCGTCTTCGCCTGCTCGAACCCGGATCCGGAAATCTCCCCGGAACTGGCGCACGCCACTCGCAGCGACGTGATCATGGCCACCGGTCGTTCCGACTACCCGAACCAGGTCAACAACGTTCTGGGCTTCCCGTTCATCTTCCGTGGTGCCCTGGACGTTCGCGCCAAGCGCATCAACGAAGAAATGAAAGTGGCTGCGGCCAACGCCCTGCGCGAACTGGCCAAACTGCCAGTGCCACAGGACGTGTGCGACGCCTACGGTGGTGCGCCTCTGGAATTCGGTCGTGAGTACATCATTCCGAAGCCAATGGACAAGCGCCTGATCACCCTGATCTCCGACGCTGTGGCCAAGGCTGCGATCGAGACCGGTGTGGCCACCCTGCCGTATCCGAAGAACTACCCGCTGAAAAGCGTGGATGACGTGTTCAACGGCTAAGCCGTTGTAGCGCTTCAACGAAAGCCCCGGCTTGTGAGAGTCGGGGCTTTTTTGTGCCTGAAGATCAAGAGCCCCCTCACCCTAACCCTCTCCCAAAGGCAGAGGGGACTGACCGAGTTGTCTGGGTTCATACGCCGACCTATAAGGGTGGTGTCGATTATGGATTCGGCACAGCACGTTCAGGTCGGCGCAACGCCCGAGCATCCCCCAATCAGTCCCCTCTCCCTCCGGGAGAGGACTAGGGTGAGGGGCTCTTGATTTTCAGGCATAAAAAAGCCCCGCACTTCTTTCGAAGGCGGGGCTTTTTGGGGCGCATTGATCAGAACAGATCGATCGGTGCCTGCTCATCCGCCGGCAGCGGGCTGCCCGGTACGGTGCCGTTGCCCAGTTCGTTCACCGAAGGCGGCGTGTCTTCCGACTTGAACAGTTCGAAGTAGGCGCCCGGCGTGCTCGGCGTCGCCGCGCGACCGCTGACCGGATCCACCCGCAGGCTGAGGATGCCTTCCGGCTCAGGCTGTACGTGCGGCGGCTTGTCCTTGAGCGCGGCAGACATGTAGTTCATCCAGATCGGCAACGCCACGGTGCCGCCGAACTCGCGGCGACCGAGACTTTCCGGCTGGTCGAAACCGGTCCACACGGTGGTCACGTAATCGGCGTTGTAACCGGAGAACCACGCATCCTTCGATTCGTTGGTGGTACCGGTCTTGCCGGCGATGTCGCTGCGGCCCATGGCCAGTGCGCGGCGACCTGTGCCGAGCTTGATCACGTCCTGCAGCATGCTGTTGAGGATGTATGTGGTGCGGCCATCGACGATCCGCTCGGCCACGGCCGGCGCTTGTGGCGCAGTGGCAGCGCCCGGTGCTTCACCCGGAATCGGAGCGGCGTTGACGGTGATCGACTGAGGTGTCGGCGCCGCGATGCCATCGGTCGCCGAGCCACCCTGTGGCACGGTCGGCGGGTTGGCGACGAACAGCGTGTCGCCGTTGCGGCTTTCGATCTTGTCGATGATGTACGGGGTGATCTTGTAGCCGCCGTTGGCAAAGGTGCTCCAGCCGGTAGCGATTTCCATCGGGGTCAGGGTCGCGGTGCCCAGTGCCAGCGACAGGTTCGGCGGCAGGTCCTGCTTGTTGAAGCCGAAACGGGTGATGTAGTCGATGGTCTTGCCCACACCCATCGCCTGCAACAGGCGGATCGACACCAGGTTACGCGACTTGTACAGCGCCTCGCGCAGACGGATCGGGCCGAGGAAGGTGTTGGTGTCGTTCTTCGGCCGCCAGACCTTGTCCAGGTACTCGTCGACGAACACGATCGGCGCGTCGTTGACCAGGGTTGCGGCGGTGTAGCCGCTGTCCAGCGCAGCGCTGTAGACGAACGGCTTGAAGCTCGACCCCGGCTGACGCTTGGCCTGCAGGGCGCGGTTGTAGTTGCTCTGCTCGAAGGCGAAACCGCCGACCAGCGAGCGAATCGCGCCGTTCTGCGGATCCAGCGATACCAGCGCGCCTTGCGCCTGCGGGATCTGGCTGAATTTCAGCGAATTGTTCGGCTGACGCTGCACGCGAATCAGATCGCCGACCTGCGCCACATCCGACGGCTGACGCGGTGCGGCGCCCATGCTGTTGGTGTTGAGGAATGGTCGCGCCCATTTCATGGTGTCCCAAGCGACGTGTTCTTCGCCGGTACGGGTCAGCACCTGCAAGCCATTCTTGTCGACCTGGGTAACGATGGCCGGCTCCAGGCTGCTGATGGTGCGCTGCTTGGTCAGCTCGGTCGCCCAGGCTTCGTGAGTCTTGCCCGGCAGGCGCGACTCGGGTCCGCGGTAGCCATGGCGCTGATCGTAGGTCATCAAGCCTTCGTGCAGCGCGGTGTTGGCCATTTCCTGCAGGTTGCTCGGCACCGTGGTGGTGACGCGGAAACCTTCGGTGTAAGCGTCGCTGCCATAGCGACCGACCATTTCGGCACGGGCCATTTCGGCGATGTACGGTGCGTTCACTTCCGGGGTCGGCACGTGATAGCTGGCGTTCAGCGGCTCGTTGATCGCGGCGGTGTAGTCAGCCTCGGAAATCTTTCCGAGCTTGTACATGCGTCCGAGAATCCAGTCGCGGCGCTCCTTGCTGCGCGCCGGGTTGGCCAGCGGGTTGAAGCGCGACGGGGCTTTCGGCAGGCCGGCGATCATCGCCATCTGCGCCAGGCTGACATCACGGATCGACTTGCCGTAATACACCTGCGCCGCCGCCTCGATGCCGTAGGCGCGGTTACCCAGATAAATCTTGTTCACGTACAGCTCGAGGATCTCGTCCTTGGTCAACTGCCGTTCGATCTGCAGGGCCAGAAGAATCTCGGTGGTTTTGCGCGAGAAGCTGCGTTCGCTGGTCAGGAAGAAGTTCTTCGCCACCTGCATGGTGATGGTGCTGCCGCCGGACTGAATGTGCCCGCTTTTGACCAGTTGGGTCGCGGCGCGCATCAGGCTGCTCGGATCGACGCCATAGTGGTTGGCGAAATTGTCGTCTTCAGCACTTAGTAACGCATTAATGAAATTGGGTGGAATGTCGGCGAAACGGATCGGAGTACGGCGCATTTCGCCAAATTCTGCGATCAACTTGTTGTCGCTGCTGTAGACCCGGAGCGGAATCTGCAACTGAATGCTTCTCAGCGCCTCCACAGACGGCAAACCCGGACTAAGGTAAAGAAACGCGCCGCTGAGACCTAAAAGCAGTCCGCAGAAAACGGCGACGATGGACCAACCGAAAAATTTCAGCAGACGAATCAAGGCTTTTGAACATCCAGGGCAAAGAATGAATTGGGCGGCAGGGTTCCGGTAACACACAGAACAGCCTGGGCCGGCAGTAAAAAGCGGAAAAAAACGCTGGGCATTATAAGCACTTTTCTGCTGGGGGCGTCATTTGCGCTTCTGTCAAGACGGGGTGAAGGAACGCAATGCGTATTACAGAGTCCGTAACTCACGGAAAGTCATAGGGAATTGGTAGTGCTGGGACTCTTCAAGAAAAAGACCAATACGTTACTGGGGATCGACATCAGCTCCACTTCGGTGAAGCTGCTGGAGTTGAGCCGTCAGGGCGATCGCTACCGGGTCGAGGCCTACGCGGTAGAGCCGCTGCCGCCCAACGCCGTGGTCGAAAAGAACATCGCCGAGCTCGAAGGCGTGGGCCATGCCTTGTCCCGGGTGCTGGTCAAGGCACGCACCGGGCTCAAGAGCGTGGCGGTGGCGGTGGCCGGTTCTGCGGTGATCACCAAGATCATCGAGATGGACGCCGGACTGACCGATGATGAGCTGGAAAACCAGCTGAAGATCGAAGCCGACCAATACATTCCCTATCCACTGGACGAAGTCGCCATCGATTTCGAAGTCCAGGGCGTGTCGCCGCGCAACCCGGAGCGCGTCAGCGTGCTGCTGGCCGCCTGTCGCAAGGAAAACGTCGAAGTCCGCGAAGCGGCGCTGGCGCTGGCGGGGCTGACCGCGCGCGTGGTCGATGTCGAGGCCTATGCGCTGGAGCGCTCGTTCGGCCTGCTCGCTACTCAACTGGCAGCCTCGCAGGAACGCCTGACCGTGGCGGTGGTGGACATCGGCGCGACCATGACCACCCTCAGCGTCCTGCACAACGGCCGCATCATCTATACCCGTGAGCAGCTGTTCGGTGGCAGGCAGCTGACTGAGGAGATCCAGCGCCGCTACGGCCTGACCGTCGAGCAGGCCGGGCTGGCGAAAAAGCAGGGCGGTCTGCCGGACGACTATGTCAGCGAGGTATTGCAACCGTTCCGTGATGCTCTGGTGCAGCAGGTCTCGCGCTCGTTGCAGTTCTTCTTTGCCTCCGGGCAGTACAACGCGGTCGATCACATTCTGCTGGCCGGCGGCACCGCCTCGGTGCCGGGGCTGGATCGGCTGATCGAACAGCGTCTGGGCACCCCGACCCAGGTCGCCAACCCGTTTTCCGACATGGCCTTGAGCAGCAAGGTCAACGCCGGAGCCCTGGCCAGTGACGCGCCGGCCCTGATGATTGCTTGCGGGCTCGCGCTCAGGAGTTTCGACTGATGGCGCGGATCAACCTTCTCCCCTGGCGTGAGGAACGTCGCGAAGAGCGGCGCAAACGCTTTCTGCTGATCCTGATCGGGGTGTTCGTCGGTTCGGTGGGCGCAGTGTTCATCGCCGATCAGATCTTCAGTACCGCCATCGAGCGGCAGGCAGCACGCAATGACTACATTGGCAAACAGATCGCCGTGGTCGACGAACGGATCAAGCAGATCAGCGAACTCAAGGCACGGCGCCAGCAACTGGTCGAGCGCATGCGCATCATCCAGGACTTGCAGGGCAACCGGCAGATCAGCGGACGAATCTTCGATCAACTGGCGCGCACGCTGCCGGACGGAGTGTATTTCACCAGCGTGAAACTGGTCGGCAAAACGCTGTCGATCAGCGGCGCGGCGGAATCGAACAATCGCGTCTCGGAGCTGATGCGCAATCTGGACGCTTCCGACTGGTTCGATGCGCCCAGCTTGAACGAGGTGAAAGCGACGACCGCCGGTCAGGTGGATCAGGCCAACGTCTTTCAGCTGACTGTGCGTCAGACCCAGCCAGCCGTGACGGAGGGCGACAAATGAAGCCGTCCGAATGGCTGCAAAGTCTGCGCAATATCGACTTCAACGATCTGGACACCAGCAATATCGGCTCCTGGCCGGCCGCGGTGAAAACTATCGCGGGAGCATTGCTGGCGGTGCTGGTGTTGGCGCTTGGCTATAACTTTTTCATCAGCGACATGGAAAACCAGCTGGAAGCCAAGCGTCAGGAAGAGGACACCTTGAAGGAGCAGTTCGCCAGCAAGGCGCACATGGCTGCCAACCTGGAGCTCTACACCCAGCAGATGAAGGAGATGGAGACCTCCTTCGGCGTGCTCCTGCGGCAGTTGCCCAGCGACACCGAGGTCCCGGGATTGCTCGAGGACATTACCCGTACCGGGCTGGGCAGCGGTCTTGAATTCGAAGAGATCAAGCTGCTGCCGGAGGTGACCCAGCCGTTCTACATCGAGCTGCCGATCCAGATCACTGTCACCGGGGCTTACCACGACCTCGCGACCTTCGTCAGTGGCGTCGCCGGGTTGCCACGGATCGTCACCTTGCACGATTTCGAACTGGCACCGGCCAATCCCGACGGCGGGACGAAGCTGCGCATGAGCATCCTCGCCAAGACCTACCGCTATAACGACAAGGGGTTGGACAAATGACCCCGATCCGTTATTTCGCCCTGTCAGTGCTGGTGCTCGGCCTCAGTGGTTGCGGCAGCAGTGACGAATTCAGCGACCTCGACGCCTACATGAACGAAGTGCGTCTGCGCCCGGCCGGCAAGATCGAGCCGACGCCGACCTTTCATTCCTATCCCACCTTTACCTACAGCGCGGCCAACCTGCGCAGCCCGTTCTCGCGCCAGGTGCGCGTCGATCTGGCCGGGCAGCAGCGTGGCTCGCGCAACGTCAAACCCGACCCCAACCGGGTCAAGCAATACCTCGAAGGTTTCAACATCGAGCAGTTTGAAATGGTCGGCACGATCTCCAATGCCAGCGGCTCCTTTGCCTTGCTGCGCGGGGCGGGTGCAGTGCATCGGTTGAAAGTCGGCGACTACCTGGGGCGCAACGACGGGCGCATTGTCGCCATCAGCGCCACTCAGGTCGATGTGGTCGAGATCGTGCCCGACGGCGAAGGCGCCTGGCTGGAACGTCCGCGCACCATTCCTTTGAAAGAGCACTCATAGTGGAAGTCGAACAATGAACAGGATTTTCTCCACCCTCGGTTTTTCGCTATGGATAGCGCTGCTTTCACCGATGGTTCAGGCGGCCAGCCTCAAGACGCTGGATGTCGCGGCGTTACCGGGTGATCGCATCGAGTTGAAGCTGTCGTTCGACAGCCCGCCACCGCAACCCAAGGGCTACACTACCGAATCGCCGGCGCGAATCGCCCTGGATCTGCCGGGTGTCGCCAGCCAACTGACGAGCAAGACCCGCGATCTGGGCAGCGGTAACGCGCGAACCGCCACAGTGGTGGAAGCCAACGACCGCACGCGCCTGATCATCAGCCTGACGCAACTGACGTCCTACACCTCGCGGGTCGAGGGCAACAATCTGTTCGTAGTGGTCGGGCAGGGCGCCAAGCCTGCTGCGCCACGGCCAGCCGCTGTTGCGCCACGACCGGTCGCGGCTCCAGCGCCGGCGAAGGCTTATACCCCCGTCGCCAAAACCATTCGTGGTGTCGACTTCCAGCGCGGCACTGCGGGGGAGGGCAACGTGGTCATTGACCTTTCGGACCCGACCATCGCCCCGGACATCCAGGAGCATGACGGCAAGATCATCCTGAGCTTTGCTCGCACGCAGTTGCCCGACAGGCTGCGGGTGCGCCTCGACGTCAAGGACTTCGCCACGCCGGTGCAGTTCGTCAACGCTGCCGCCACCGGTGATCGTGCGGTCATCACCGTCGAACCCAGCGGCACGTTCGACTATTCCACCTACCAGACCGACAACAAACTGACCGTCAGCATTCGCCCGATGACGGTCGATGACCTGCAAAAGCGCAACGCTGACCGCAACAGCTACAGCGGCGAAAAGCTTTCGCTGAATTTCCAGGACATCGACGTGCGCTCGGTGCTGCAACTGATCGCCGATTTCACCAACCTCAATCTGGTGGCCAGCGATACCGTGCAGGGCGGGATCACCTTGCGTCTGCAAAACGTGCCGTGGGATCAGGCGCTGGACCTGGTGCTGAAAACCAAGGGGCTGGATAAACGCAAGATCGGCAACGTGTTGCTGGTGGCGCCGGCCGACGAAATCGCCGCCCGCGAACGCCAGGAACTGGAGTCACAGAAACAGATCGCCGAACTGGCGCCGCTGCGCCGCGAGCTGCTGCAAGTGAATTACGCCAAGGCCGCGGACATCGCCAAGCTGTTCCAGTCGGTGACCAGCGCCGAGGCGAAAATCGACGAGCGTGGCTCGATCACTGTCGATGAGCGCACCAACAACATCATTGCCTACCAGACCCAGGATCGCCTCGACGA
The DNA here is from genome assembly GCF_017947305.1 of Pseudomonas sp. MWU347. Taxonomy (NCBI): domain Bacteria; kingdom Pseudomonadati; phylum Pseudomonadota; class Gammaproteobacteria; order Pseudomonadales; family Pseudomonadaceae; genus Pseudomonas; species Pseudomonas sp. MWU347. The sequence continues at coordinate 342,312 of NZ_JAFGZB010000002.1, read as the reverse complement.
ACTGCGGCGGATCGTGGCGCAACTGGATATTCCGGTGCGTCAGGTGATGATCGAGGCGCGGATCGTCGAGGCCAACGTCGATTACGACAAGAGTCTGGGCGTGCGCTGGGGCGGTTCGATCCAGAACAAGGGCAACTGGAACACCTCGGGGGTCAGCAATGGCTCGTCGACCACCATCGGCACACCGGGCAGTACCAGTACCAACTCGCCGTTCGTCGACATGGGCACGGTGGGTAATACCTCGGGGATCGGCATCGCCTTCATCACCGACAATGTGCTGCTCGATCTTGAGCTGACCGCCATGGAGAAGACCGGCAACGGTGAGATCGTCTCGCAGCCCAAAGTGGTCACCTCCGACAAAGAGACGGCGAAGATCCTCAAGGGCACCGAGATTCCGTATCAGGAAGCCAGCTCCAGCGGCGCGACGTCGGTGTCTTTCAAGGAGGCTTCGCTGTCGCTGGAAGTGACGCCGCAGATCACCCCCGACAACCGCATCATCATGGAGGTCAAGGTCACCAAAGACGAACCGGACTACCTGAACAAAGTGCAGGATGTACCGCCGATCAAGAAGAACGAGGTCAACGCCAAGGTGCTGGTGAACGACGGCGAGACCATCGTGATTGGGGGCGTTTTCTCAAATACTCAAAGCAAGGTCGTAGATAAGGTGCCATTTCTTGGCGATGTGCCGTATCTTGGCCGCCTTTTCCGGCGTGATGTGGTTTCGGAGAAAAAATCCGAGCTGCTGGTATTTCTCACTCCGCGTATCATGAATAACCAGGCGATTGCTGTGAGTCGTTGATTCTGTGCGAAATTTGATTCTTGTAGGACCGATGGGCGCTGGAAAAAGCACCATCGGCCGGTTGCTGGCCAAAGAGCTGCGCCTGCCGTTCAAAGATTCCGACAAGGAAATTGAACTGCGCACGGGCGCCAATATCCCGTGGATCTTCGACAAGGAAGGCGAGCCCGGCTTTCGTGACCGTGAGCAGGCGATGATCGCCGAGCTGTGCGCGTTCGACGGCGTGGTGCTGGCGACCGGTGGCGGCGCGGTGATGCGTGATGCCAACCGCAAGGCCCTGCACGCGGGCGGACGGGTGGTATATCTGCACGCCTCCGTCGAGCAGCAGGTCGGGCGTACGTCGCGCGATCGCAATCGTCCTTTGCTGCGCACCGCCGATCCGGCGAAAACCCTGCGAGACCTGCTCGAGATCCGCGATCCGCTCTATCGAGAGATCGCCGATCTGGTGGTTGAAACCGACGAACGGCCACCGCGCATGGTGGTGCTCGACATTCTCGACCGTCTGGCGCAGCTGCCACCCCGTTAAAGCGCCGCCGGAAATGCGCTATCCTCGGCGTCCTGTCACAGCCGCCGAGGTTGTGGCGGATGGCGTGCGAGCGGCGTCAGATTCGCTATAGGCCGCAGACAACCAATAATTCAGGGCAGGACGCCTGCTTCCATCTTCACTGTGGGGACACATGCAGACACTCAAGGTCGATCTAGGCGAGCGCAGCTACCCGATTCATATTGGCGAAGGTTTGTTGGATCAGCCCGAGTTGCTGGCGCCGCATATCCATGGGCGGCAAGTGGCAATCATCTCCAACGAGACCGTTGCGCCGCTCTATCTCGAACGTCTGACCCGCAGCCTTGCGCAGTTCTCGGTGATCTCGGTGGTGCTGCCGGACGGCGAAGCCTTCAAGAACTGGGAAACCCTGCAACTGATCTTCGACGGCCTGCTGACTGCCCGTCACGACCGCCGCACCACGATCATCGCCCTCGGCGGCGGTGTCATTGGTGACATGGCCGGTTTTGCCGCCGCTTGCTACCAGCGCGGCGTCGACTTCATCCAGATTCCTACCACGCTGCTGTCCCAGGTCGATTCGTCGGTGGGCGGCAAGACCGGCATCAACCACCCGTTGGGCAAGAACATGGTCGGCGCGTTCTATCAGCCGAACGTGGTGCTGATCGATACCGCGTCCCTGAAAACCCTGCCAGAGCGTGAGCTGTCCGCCGGTCTGGCCGAAGTCATCAAGTACGGTCTGATCTGCGACGAGCCGTTCCTGGCCTGGCTCGAAGACAACGTCGACGCTCTGCGCGCGCTGGACCAGAAGGCTCTGACCTACGCCATCGAGCGTTCCTGCGCGGCCAAGGCGGCAGTGGTCGGTGCCGATGAGAAGGAAACCGGCGTGCGCGCCACGCTCAACCTCGGCCACACCTTCGGCCACGCCATCGAGACCCACATGGGCTATGGTGTCTGGTTGCATGGTGAGGCGGTGGCCGCTGGCACCGTGATGGCGCTGGAGATGTCCGCGCGTCTGGGCTGGATCAGCGAGCAGGAACGTGATCGCGGCATTCGTCTGTTCCAGCGTGCCGGTCTGCCGGTGATTCCGCCGGAAGAAATGACCGAAGCCGATTTTCTCGAACATATGGCAATTGATAAAAAAGTGATCGACGGTCGTCTGCGCCTGGTGCTGCTGCGCCGGATGGGCGAAGCGGTGGTGACCGCCGATTATCCGAAAGAGGTTCTACAGGCCACGCTGGGAGCGGATTACCGCGCTCTGGCTCAGCTTAAAGGTTAATAAGATTCCGATGACTAGTTTGCATGCCGACGAGGCGTTCCTCGGCCATTTCCAGTTAAGTCACGACCCTTTCGCGCCGCGGGTGCCGGGCTTCAAATTCTTCCCGGCCCAGCGCAAACCGGTGCTGGGGCAATTGCACCACCTGGCGCGTTATAGCCAGTTGCTGCTGGTGGTCACCGGGCCGCAGGGCAGCGGCAAGACCTTGCTGCGTCAGGCGCTGGTAGCCAGCACCAACAAGCAATCGGTGCAAAGCGTTGTCGTGTCGGCCCGTGGAGCTGGCGATGCCGCCGGCGTGCTGCGTCAGGTGGCTCAGGCACTGAACGTGGCTCAGGCCGAAGTTGGCGCGATTCTGGATCAGGTAGTGCAACTCGCGCTTACCGGCCAGGAGGTCTATCTGCTGGTGGATGACGCCGAGCAGCTCGACGAATCCGCCCTCGAAGCGCTGATGGCGCTGGGTGCCGGGGCACCGGAAGGTCGCCCGCATGTGTTCCTGTTCGGTGAGTCGTCGCTGATCGCGCAACTGGAGGCCTTGCACCTCGAGGAAGAGCGCTTCCACGTCATCGAACTGCAGCCTTATACCGAAGAAGAGACCCGCGAATATCTCGACCAACGGCTCGAAGGTGCGGGCCGGGGTGTCGAACTTTTCACCGCGGATCAGATCTCTGAGATTCACGAAAGCGCCGAGGGTTGGCCTGGCAACATCAACCAGGTCGCTCGCGATGCACTGATCGAAGTCATGATTGCCAGCCGCTCTGCGGTCAAGCGTCCAAGTATGGGGTTCAACATGCCGAAGAAACACGTATTGGCGATATCCGCCGTCGTTGTGGTCGCGGTCGCCGCCGCCTGGCTGATGCCGGGTCGCAACAAGGCGCCAACCACTGGCGCACCCGCCAACGAACAGGCACAACTGCCATTGGGTCAGGGCGCCAAGGGTGGCGCACCGAACGTCGAGTTCGCCGGCAATACTCAGCCGATGCCGCTGCCGCTGGTCGGCAACTCGCAGCCGGTGATGCGCGGCCCGTTGGCTGAAGCCGCAGGCGGCATCACTGAAGGTGACGACGGCGTACCGGTCGAAGGTTCCAGCGCGACGCCGCCGACCGTAACGACCTCCGCACCACCGGCAGGTGTCCCGGCCGGCCCGGCTCCGACGCCAGTACCTGTTCCGGCGGCCAAGCCGACCCCGGCACCGACTCAGGTCGCCACCGCCAAGCCTGCTCCGGCAGCGCCAGCGGCCAAACCGGCTCCGGCTCCGGCCAAGCCTGTTGCGGCTGCCAAACCGGCCGAGAAGCCGGTTACCGTGGCCAAGGCTGCCAGTGGCAGCTGGTACGCCGGTCAACCGACCAGCAACTACGTGGTGCAGATCCTCGGCACCAGCTCCGAAGCGACCGCGCAGAACTTCGTCAAGGAGCAGGGCGGCGAGTACCGTTATTTCAAGAAAGTCCTCAACGGCAAGCCTCTCTACGTGATCACCTACGGCAACTTCGCCAATCGTGAAGCAGCCGTTTCTGCCATCAAGGCCTTGCCAGCGAAGGTTCAGGCTGGTAAACCTTGGCCTCGCACTGTCGCCAGCGTCCAACAGGAACTGGCAACAACTCGCTGAAGATTCGGCGGCCTTACCCAGGCCGCCTCTCCAAGCACCTCAAAATTTCTACGAGTGCGCGCCGTCTCTACAGACCGCGTGCCTTGTGGTGTCTGCGTCACAGTAGTCTTTGAGTCGTTGCAGTCAGAATTAAAAAAGTTTTGACTAGCACAGCAGATCGCTTTAAACCTTTCACAAATGCGACATAGATTTGCGACATTTCGTCGTCAAATTTGTGAGCGTCTGTGTCGCTGTGTACAATGACCACCCTTTTGCTCCCGCAAAGCCGGCGTACGTTCGGCGCGGCAAGCAAGTGGTTGAATTGAAAAGAAATTTGCCTCGTAAAGAGGCAGCCTGGTGAGAAAGTGTCTATGAAAGCAGGTCTGTACCAACCAGATGAATTCAAGGATAACTGCGGTTTCGGCCTGATAGCCCATATGCAGGGCGAGCCCAGTCATACCCTTTTGCAAACGGCCATCGAGGCCCTGACCTGCATGACCCACCGCGGTGGGATTAATGCCGACGGCAAGACCGGTGACGGTTGCGGTCTGCTGATTCAAAAGCCTGACGCGTTCCTGCGGGCGATGGCCCAGGAAAACTTCAGCGTCGAACTGCCCAAGCAATATGCCGTGGGCATGGTTTTCTTCAACCAGGATCCGGCCAAGGCCGAAGCCGCTCGCGAGAACATGAACCGCGAGATCCTCGCTGAAGGCCTGCAACTGATCGGCTGGCGCAAAGTGCCGATCGACACCAGCGTCCTCGGCCGACTGGCCCTCGAGCGCCTGCCGCAGATCGAGCAGGTGTACATCGGCGGTGAAGGCCTGAGCGATCAGGACATGGCGGTCAAGCTGTTCAGCGCCCGTCGTCGCTCGTCGGTGGCCAACGCCGCCGACACCGACCACTACATCTGCAGCTTTTCGCACAAGACCATCATCTATAAAGGCCTGATGATGCCGGCCGACCTGGCCGCGTTCTATCCGGACCTGGGTGACCAGCGCCTGCAAACCGCGATCTGCGTGTTCCACCAGCGCTTCTCCACCAACACCTTGCCGAAATGGCCGCTGGCCCAGCCATTCCGCTTCCTCGCCCACAACGGTGAGATCAACACCATCACTGGTAACCGTAACTGGGCACAGGCCCGTCGGACCAAGTTCACCAACGATCTGATGGATCTGGAGGAGCTCGGCCCGCTGGTCAACCGTGTCGGTTCCGACTCCTCGAGCATGGACAACATGCTCGAACTGATGGTCACCGGTGGCATCGACCTGTTCCGTGGCGTGCGGATGATCATTCCGCCTGCGTGGCAGAACGTTGAAACCATGGACCCGGATCTGCGTGCGTTCTACGAGTACAACTCGATGCACATGGAACCGTGGGACGGCCCAGCCGGCGTGGTAATGACCGATGGTCGTTACGCGGTGTGCCTGCTCGACCGTAACGGTCTGCGCCCGGCGCGCTGGGTCACCACCACCAACGGTTTCATCACCGTTGCGTCAGAAATCGGCGTCTGGAACTACCAGCCGCAAGACGTGATCGCCAAGGGCCGTGTCGGCCCGGGCCAGATCCTCGCCGTGGACACCGAAACCGGGCAGATCCTCGACACCGACGCGATCGACAACCGTCTGAAGTCCCGTCATCCGTACAAGCAATGGTTGCGCAAGAATGCCCTGCGCATCCAGGCGACCATGGAAGACAACGACCACGGTTCGGCGTTCTACGACGTCGATCAGCTCAAGCAGTACATGAAGATGTATCAGGTCACGTTCGAAGAGCGCGACCAAGTGCTGCGTCCGCTTGGCGAACAGGGCTACGAAGCCGTTGGCTCGATGGGCGACGACACGCCGATGGCCGTGCTGTCGCAGCGCGTGCGCACGCCGTACGACTATTTCCGCCAGCAGTTCGCGCAGGTCACCAACCCGCCGATCGACCCGCTGCGTGAAGCGATCGTGATGTCGCTGGAAATCTGCCTCGGGGCCGAGCGCAACATCTTCCAGGAATCGCCGGAGCACGCCTCGCGCGTGATTCTCAGCTCGCCAATGATTTCGCCGGCCAAGTGGCGCTCGCTGATGAACCTCGACCGCCCGGGTTTCGAGCGGCAGATCATCGACCTCAATTACGACGAAAGCGTCGGCCTCGAAGCGGCGATCCGCAACGTTGCCGATCAGGCTGAAGAAGCCGTGCGCGCCGGGCGTACCCAGATCGTCCTGAGCGACCGCCATATCGCCCCGGGCAAACTGCCGATCCACGCTTCGCTGGCGACCGGCGCGGTGCACCACCGCCTGACCGAAAAAGGCCTGCGCTGCGATTCCAACATCCTCGTGGAAACCGCGACCGCACGCGATCCGCATCACTTCGCGGTGCTGATCGGTTTCGGCGCCTCGGCGGTCTATCCATTCCTGGCCTACGAAGTGCTGGGCGACCTGATCCGTACCGGTGAAGTGCTGGGCGACCTCTATGAGGTGTTCAAGAACTACCGTAAGGGCATCACCAAAGGCCTGCTGAAGATTCTGTCGAAGATGGGCATCTCGACCATCGCCTCGTACCGTGGTGCGCAGCTGTTCGAAGCCATCGGCCTGTCCGAAGAAGTGTGCGAGCTGAGCTTCCGTGGCGTGCCGAGCCGCATCAAGGGTGCGCGTTTCGTCGACATCGAAGCCGAGCAGAAAGCCCTCGCTACCGAAGCCTGGAGCCCGCGCAAACCGATCCAGCAGGGCGGTCTGCTGAAGTTCGTCCACGGCGGCGAATATCACGCTTACAACCCGGACGTGGTCAACACCCTGCAAGCCGCCGTGCAGCAGGGCGACTACGCCAAGTTCAAGGAATACACCTCGCTGGTGGACAACCGTCCGGTGTCGATGATTCGCGACCTGTTCAAGGTCAAGACCCTCGACAAGCCGCTGGACATCAGTGAAATCGAGCCGCTGGAATCGGTGCTCAAGCGCTTCGACTCCGCCGGTATCTCGCTGGGCGCACTGTCGCCGGAAGCGCACGAAGCCCTGGCCGAAGCCATGAACCGCCTCGGTGCGCGTTCCAACTCCGGCGAAGGCGGCGAAGACCCGGCGCGCTACGGCACGATCAAGAGCTCGAAAATCAAGCAGGTCGCGACGGGCCGTTTCGGTGTCACCCCGGAATACCTGGTCAACGCCGAAGTGCTGCAGATCAAGGTCGCTCAGGGCGCCAAACCGGGCGAGGGCGGGCAACTGCCGGGCGGCAAGGTCAACGGGCTGATCGCCAAGCTGCGTTACGCAGTGCCGGGCGTGACCCTGATTTCGCCACCGCCGCACCACGACATCTACTCGATCGAAGACTTGTCGCAACTGATCTTCGACCTGAAACAGGTCAACCCGAAGGCACTGGTTTCGGTGAAACTGGTCGCGGAAGCGGGCGTCGGCACCATCGCCGCCGGTGTGGCCAAGGCCTATGCGGACTTGATCACCATCTCCGGCTACGACGGTGGCACCGGTGCTTCGCCGCTGACCTCGATCAAATACGCCGGCGCTCCGTGGGAACTCGGCCTGGCTGAAACCCACCAGACCCTGCGCGGCAACGACCTGCGCGGCAAAGTCCGGGTGCAGACCGACGGCGGCCTGAAAACCGGCCTCGACGTGATCAAGGCCGCGATCCTCGGCGCCGAAAGCTTCGGCTTCGGTACAGCGCCAATGATTGCCCTGGGCTGCAAATACCTGCGCATCTGCCACCTGAACAACTGCGCCACCGGCGTTGCGACGCAGAACGAGAAGCTGCGCAAGGATCACTACATCGGTACCGTCGACATGGTGGTGAACTTCTTCACCTACGTCGCCGAAGAAACCCGTGAGTGGCTGGCCAAGCTTGGCGTGCGTTCCCTCGAAGAGCTGATCGGCCGCACCGATCTGCTGGAAATCCTCGAAGGCCAGACCGCCAAGCAACATCACCTGGATCTGACTCCGCTACTGGGCAGCGATCACATCCCGGCGGACAAACCGCAATTCTGCGGCGTTGAGCGCAACCCGCCGTTCGATCAGGGCCTGCTGGCCGAGAAAATGGTCGACATGGCGACGTCGGCGATCAACGACCTCAGCGGTGCCGAGTTCGAACTGGACATCTGCAACTGCGACCGTTCGATCGGCGCGCGGATCTCCGGCGAAATCGCGCGCAAGCACGGCAATCAGGGCATGTCCAACGCGCCGATCACCTTCCGCTTCAAAGGCACGGCCGGTCAGAGCTTCGGCGTGTGGAACGCTGGTGGTCTGCACATGTACCTGGAAGGCGACGCCAACGACTACGTCGGCAAAGGCATGACCGGCGGCAAGCTGGTCATCGTGCCGCCGAAGGGCAGCGTCTATCAGACTCAGAACAGCGCCATCATCGGCAACACCTGCCTGTACGGCGCCACCGGTGGCAAGCTGTTCGCCGCCGGCACCGCGGGCGAGCGTTTTGCCGTGCGTAACTCCGGTGCCCACACGGTCGTGGAAGGCACTGGCGATCACTGCTGCGAGTACATGACCGGTGGTTTCGTCTGCGTCCTGGGCAAGACCGGTTACAACTTCGGCTCTGGCATGACCGGCGGTTTCGCCTACGTGCTCGATCAGGACAACACCTTCGTTGACCGGGTCAACCACGAACTGGTGGAAATCCAGCGGATCAGCGGCGAGGCGATGGAAGCCTACCGCAGCCACCTGCAGAACGTGCTGAACGAGTACGTCAAGGAAACCGAGAGCGAGTGGGGTCGTGAACTCGCCGAAAACCTTGATGACTACCTGCGCCGTTTCTGGCTGGTCAAGCCTAAGGCTGCCAACCTGAAATCGTTGCTTTCCAGCACTCGTGCCAACCCGCAGTGATATGCGCCTGAAGAGTTTGATGAGGTTTTAACAATGGCTGAACGTCTGAATAACGACTTCCAGTTCATCGATGTCGGGCGCAAGGATCCGAAGAAGAAACTGTTGCGTCAACGCAAGAAAGAGTTCGTCGAGATCTACGAACCGTTCAAACCCCAGCAGTCGGCCGACCAGGCCCACCGCTGCCTGGGTTGCGGCAACCCGTATTGCGAATGGAAGTGCCCGGTGCACAACTTCATTCCCAACTGGCTGAAGCTGGTGGCCGAGGGCAACATCCTCCAGGCCGCCGAGCTGTCGCACCAGACCAACACCCTGCCGGAAGTCTGCGGCCGGGTGTGCCCGCAGGATCGGCTGTGCGAGGGTGCCTGCACCCTCAACGACGGTTTCGGCGCGGTGACCATCGGTTCGGTCGAGAAGTACATCACCGACACCGCATTCGCCATGGGCTGGCGCCCGGACATGTCCAAGGTCAAACCGACCGGCAAACGTGTCGCGATCATCGGTGCCGGCCCGGCGGGTCTGGGCTGTGCCGACGTGCTGGTGCGTGGCGGTGTGACCCCGGTGGTGTTCGACAAGAACCCGGAAATCGGCGGTCTGCTGACCTTCGGCATTCCCGAGTTCAAGCTTGAGAAGACCGTGCTGAGCAATCGTCGCGAAGTCTTCACCGGCATGGGCATTGAGTTCCGCCTCAACACTGAGGTCGGCAAGGACGTGACCATGGAGCAACTGCTCGCCGAATACGATGCGGTATTCATGGGCATGGGCACCTACACCTACATGAAGGGCGGTTTTGCCGGTGAGGACCTGCCGGGCGTCTACGACGCGCTGGACTTCCTGATTGCCAACGTCAACCGCAACCTGGGCTTTGAAAAGTCGCCGGAAGATTTCGTCGACATGAAAGGCAAGAAGGTCGTGGTACTCGGTGGTGGCGACACGGCGATGGACTGCAACCGCACCTCGATCCGTCAGGGCGCCAAGTCGGTGACCTGTGCTTATCGTCGTGACGAAGCGAACATGCCCGGCTCGCGCAAAGAGGTGAAGAACGCCAAGGAAGAAGGCGTGAAATTCCTCTACAACCGCCAGCCGATCGCCATCGTTGGCGAAGACAAGGTTGAAGGCGTAAAAGTGGTCGAGACCCGTCTCGGCGAACCGGACGCCCGTGGCCGCCGCAGCCCCGAGCCGATCCCGGGCTCCGAAGAGATCATCCCGGCCGACGCCGTGGTCATCGCGTTCGGTTTCCGCCCGAGCCCGGCACCGTGGTTCGAACAGTTCGAAATCCAGACCGACAGCCAGGGCCGCGTCGTCGCGCCTGAGCACGGTCAGTACAAGCACCAGACCAGCAACCCGAAAATCTTCGCCGGTGGCGACATGGTGCGCGGTTCCGACCTGGTGGTAACGGCAATCTTCGAAGGCCGCAATGCCGCCGAAGGGATCCTCGATTACTTGGGCGTCTGATTACATTTCAGCCTGAAATGCGATCAGAAATGTGGGAGCGGGCTTGCTCGCGAAGGCTTTGTATCAGTCACCCGATGTATTGACTGACGCACCGCTTTCGCGAGCAAGCCCGCTCCCACACTGGTTTCTGTGCGCTCAATACAGCGCAATAAATTGACCCGATAGACAAAAGGCTGACCTGCATCCGTGCCTTTTGCGTCGCGCTCTGAGAAAATGCCCGCACTTTTTTTCCGGATGCCGACATGACTGCCCTGAAGAACGACCGTTTCCTCCGCGCCCTGCTCAAGCAACCCGTTGACGTCACCCCGGTGTGGATGATGCGCCAGGCCGGCCGCTACCTGCCTGAATACCGCGCCAGCCGTGCCCAGGCCGGTGATTTCATGAGCCTGTGCATGAATCCGGAATTCGCTTGCGAAGTCACAATGCAACCGCTCGACCGCTACCCGCAACTGGACGCGGCGATCCTGTTTTCCGACATCCTCACCATTCCCGATGCCATGGGCCAGGGCCTGTACTTCGAGACCGGTGAAGGCCCGCGCTTCAAGAAAGTCGTCAGCACCCTGGCCGACATCGAAGCGTTGCCGATCCCTGATCCGCACAAAGACCTCGGCTACGTGATGGACGCGGTCAGCACCATCCGCCGCGAGCTGAACGGCCGTGTGCCGCTGATCGGCTTCTCCGGCAGCCCGTGGACCCTCGCCACTTACATGGTTGAAGGCGGCTCGTCGAAAGACTTCCGCAAAACCAAGGCGATGCTCTACGACAACCCGCAAGCCATGCACCTGCTGCTGGACAAGCTGGCGCAGTCGGTGACCTCGTACCTCAACGGCCAGATCCAGGCCGGCGCGCAAGCGGTGCAGATCTTCGATACCTGGGGCGGCAACCTGTCGGCGGCGGCGTACCAGGAGTTCTCCCTGGCGTACATGAAGAAAATCGTCAGCGGCCTGATCCGCGAGCACGACGGTCGCAAAGTGCCGGTGATCCTCTTCACCAAGAACGGCGGCCTGTGGCTGGAAAGCATCGCCGAGGCCGGCGCCGACGCACTGGGCCTGGACTGGACCTGCGACATCGGCAACGCTCGCGCCCGTGTCGGCGACAAGGTCGCGCTGCAAGGCAACATGGACCCGACCGTGCTCTACGCCAAACCTGAAGCGATCCGCACTGAAGTCGGTCGTATTCTGGCCAGCTATGGCAAAGGCAGTGGCCACGTGTTCAACCTGGGTCATGGCATCACTCCGGAAGTCGACCCAGAGCACGCCGGTGCGTTCCTGCGCGCGGTGCATGAACTGTCGGCGCAGTATCACGAGTAAGATTTTGACACGACCGCCCGAATGCAATGTTCGGGCGGTAATTGATTTTTTATGTTTAAGTTGAAAGTGCAATAAACCTTGTTCGTAAAGATTGTTTACTTTGTGCAGTTTCTGTTAATGGTTTTCTCGTTGACGTTGATAATTAAGAGCCTTGTAATGGCGCCACTTGTTTATCAGGATGGTTGCAATGAAAAGGGTTGGATATTCGCGTCTCCAGATTGCTTTGCACTGGATATCTGCGGCAGTAATTTTATGGGCTCTATTGTCTGGCTTCTATGTGTCAGTCATTAAAGTTGCAGCGGAAACAAAATCGATAGTCGGATTTATAAATGTTTCGGTGACGGCTTTATTTATTCCGGTATTTATACTGAGATTGTATATTTCTGTCAGAGGCTCTCATACCTCTCGCGAGGTGGCCAGGCCCTTTATGGAGTGTCTGGCGAGCTGGATGCATAAGTCTATTTATCTGATGACGGCGGTTGTCTTGCTCACAGGAATATTAATGATGGATCGACCGATCAATATATTTGATCTGGTTCTTATTCCGGCGCCGCTGAACGATCTACAGTGGATTGATCGGTTCTTCGTCATCCATGTTTGGGCGTGCGTGATGTTACTGGTTCAAGTAGCGCTACACATCGCAGCCGTTATCAAACACGAAATGTGTGGGCGCCGAATCCTGAAAAAAATGGTGTTCTGACTCAAGCGGGAGCGCTGCCACCGAGGGGCGGCAACTTCGCCAGTTTCAACGCCACCAACAGCGCGATCATCAACAGGGCGCCAATAAACAGGCCGATGCCATTCCACCCGCCGAGATGCCAGAACACCCCGCCAGCCGTGCCGGCAATACTCGACCCGGCGTAATAACTGAATAGGTACAACGACGACGCCTGGCCCTTGGCCTTGGTCGCACGCCGGCCGATCCAGCTGCTCGCCACCGAGTGCGCGCCGAAGAAGCCGAAGGTGAAGATCAGCATGCCGACGATCACCAGCAACAGCGGCGTGAACATAGTCAGTGCAAGGCCGGCGAACATCAGTGCGATGGTTGCCCACAGCACTTTGCGCCGCCCCAGTTTGTCCGCCAGCGAACCGATTTTCGCCGAACTGTAGATGCCCGACAGGTACACCACCGACAGCAAACCGACGAACACCTGATCGAGGTTGTACGGCGCGGCCAGCAGGCGATAACCGATGTAGTTGAACAGGGTGACGAAGGCGCCCATCAGCACGAACGCTTCAAGAAACAGCAGCGGCAGGCCGGCGTCGCGAAAGTGCATGGTGAAGCCATCAAGCAGGCTGCGTGGATGCAGTGAGCGTGAGCGGAAGTTGCGCGATTCGGGAAGGATCTTCCAGAACACCGCCGCTGCGACCAGCGCCAGACCGCCAATCACCAGCATCGCCGTGTGCCAGCTGACGAAGTCGATCAACACTCCGGTGATCAAGCGTCCGCTCATCCCGCCAATCGCGTTACCGCCGATGTACAGGCCCATCGCCAGACCGATGTGCTGCGGGTGGATTTCCTCACTCAGGTAAGTCATCGCCACGGCCGCCAGGCCGCTCAGTGACAGGCCGATCAGCGCACGCATGATCAGCACGCCGTGCCAGCTCGGCATCATCGAGCTGGCGATGGTGCACAACGCGGCGGCGAACAGTGCCGCGACCATCACCGGTTTGCGTCCGACCCGGTCGGAGATCGGCCCGGTGATCAGCAGACCGAAGGCCAGCATGCCGGTCGCCACCGACAGAATCAGGCTGCTCTGCGCGGCGTTGATCGAATATTCGTGGGACAGCAGCGGCATCATCGGCTGCACGCAGTACAGCAGGGCGAAGGTCGCGAAGCCGCCGCTGAACAGCGCCAGCACCGTGCGCATGAACATCGGTGTACCTTTTTCGATGTAGATCTCCTGCAGCTCGGCGATGACATCGTCCGTCGCGGCAGGCGGAACTTCATGGGCAAGAGGGGCGGCGGCGGTTTTCACATCAGACCTCGGAGGGCACGGCCAGGCAGGCAATGAAAAAATCATATAGCTGGCTAATGTTTCTATCCAATATATTGTTCGACCTGTTTGATAGCTATAACGACCTAATGGGGTTTCCATGGAATTGCGTCATCTGCGCTACTTCATCGCCGTCGCCGAAGAACTGCATTTCGGCCGCGCCGCACAGGTGCTGGGGATCTCTCAGCCACCACTGAGTCAGCAGATTCAGGCGTTGGAGCAAGAGGTCGGCGCGCGGTTGTTCGAGCGCACCAATCGTCGGGTCGAGCTGAGCGAGGCCGGCCGATTGTTTCTGCAGGAGGCGCGACTGGTGCTGGCGCAGGTCGACAAAGCGGCGGACGTTGCCCGGCGTGCGCAACTCGGCGAACTGGGCGAATTGAAGATTGGCTTCACCTCGTCGGCGCCGTTCAACTCGACCATTCCCCAGGCGATTTTTGCTTTTCGCCAGCGTTTCCCGGCAGTGCATCTGAACCTGCGGGAGATGAGCAGCACCATGGTCGCGGACGCGCTGGTGGATGAGTCGATCGAAGTCGGCATCATGCGTCCGCTGGGTCTACCGGATTCGCTGAGTGTGGTGGAGCTGATGCGTGAGCCGCTGGTGGCGGTGCTCGGCTCCAAACATCCGTTGGCGCAAGGCAGCGAGGAAGGGCTGTTCCTCTCGGCGCTGGCGCTGGAGCCGTTCGTGTTCTTTCCGCGCAGCTACGGCAGCGGGCTGTATGCGCAACTGCTCAGTCTGGCCCGCGATGCCGGATTCAGTCCGCACTTCGCCCAGGAGGCCGGTGAGGCGATGACCATCATCGGACTGGTCGCAGCGGGGCTGGGGGTTTCGGTGTTGCCGGCGTCGTATCAGCGGATGCGCATTGACGGTGTGGTCTATCGACCACTGCTCGATCCGGAGGCGGTGTCGGCGGTGTGGCTGGTGCAGCGCAAGGATCAGAAATCGCCGATGGCCAAGGCGTTCGTCGAGCTGCTGACGCGCAAGGTTGAGCCTTCAAGTGGGTGATGGCTACCGGCCTCTTCGCGAGCAAGCCCGCTCCCACAACTGGAATGCAGTCCCCTGTGGGAGCGGGCTTGCTCGCGAAGGCGCCCGCCCAAACACCACACCTCTCAGGGCAACCGCACCAGATCCCCCTTCAACGCCACCCGCGTCACAAACACCCCGGCCCGGCACTCATAAGTATTCAAATCCTTGCGCACATGCTGGTCGTAATAACTGACGATATTGACCACCGCATTCGCCCCGACCCGCTTGGCGTCGGCCTGTAACTTGATCAGGTTCGACTGCAGCACCCACTCGCAGGAATCGTGATCGCTCTTGTTGAAACCGTTGGTGCGCAAATCACTGATCACATCCCGGCGCAACAACTGCTGCGTGCCCTGCGGCCCGTTGCCGATCAGATAGAACTTCACACTGCCATCCAGCCGCCCGGCGCGAATCGCATCCGAGAGCACGGTTTCGAACGGCATGTACATCAGGTTGGTGGCGTGGCTGGCGCTAGGCAATAACCCGAGGAGCGTGGCGGCGATCAGGGCTTTCACTTGCATGGTCATCTCCTTGACGGTGAAAGAGAACCGCGAGTGCTCGAACAATGGGCTCGCCGTTCTGGCTGGCGATGGTTGAGACCCGCAGGACGAGTGTAGTTGTCGTTCAGGTGATGAGAGGAGTCAGCCCTTTACATTTCTGGTAACGGAACTGCTTTAGGGAAAGTTGCGGTAAATGCGCAAAATCAGTTCTTTTTAGTGAGTGCCATGGATGCCACTTCTCTATCAGCCCAAGGAGGGCAGTGTTCTGATCTGTGATTTCAGAGGTTTTGAAGTACCGGAGATGGTCAAAATCAGGCCCGTGGTGGTGATACGCAAGCACCGATCCAACAGTTTGTTGGTGACTGTGGTGCCATTGAGTACAACTGCGCCGGATTGTGTGCTGGAGCATCATCTGGAGCTCGCCAGCCATCTTCAAGGTGCCAGTTCAACCTGCTGGGCAAAATGCGACATGGTAGCGACGGTCAGTCTTGCGCGACTGGACAGGATCAGAAGTAAAAACCGTCACGGAAAGCGTGTTTACTTGATTTCACATCTTGCAACAGACGAGTTTTACGCCATCAAGACTGCGGTTAGAAAGGCCTTGGGCGTGTAGTAGCCGTTGAGAGGGTGCATCGAAGCCAATTGCCATCCATTGCTGGTAATGACATTTCAGGCAATACTGCCGGCGTTCCCGAAAGGGGCTTGTGAGACTCTGAGGATCCTGGGCAACCAGCCATCACAGAGCCAGACAGGTGGAAGGGCGATGACAAGCCAACCTGTTTGTGAAAGGGCGCCGCAAGGCGCCCTTTGTCGTTTCTACTGTCAATCAATCGACGTGGGCCAAATCCCCACGCAACGCCACGCTCGACACCACCAGGCCGGCGCGGCACTGGAATTTCTCGGTGTCTTTGTACAGGTCGCGCTGGTCGACGCTGGCGATGTTGATCACGGCGTTAGCGTCGGCTTTTTTCGCGGCGTTCTGCAGGGTGGCGAGGGCCGACTGCAGCGCCCAGAAGCAGGCGTCGGCGTCGGATTTGTTCGAGCCGTTGGTTTTGCGGCTGCTGCTGACGGTGTCGAGTTTGCGCACCTGTTTAGGCAGGGTTTCGCCGGCCAGGTAGAACTTCACACTGCCGTCGAGCAGGCCGGCGTCGGTGGCGCGTTTGACGCCCTCGCGAAAGCTCAGGTAGGTCGGTTCGTCGGCGCCTTGCTTGACGATGCCCAAGTCGTTGACGAACTCGATGTCCGGGTTGATCGACAGTTCCTTGAGCACGTTGTCGCGCAGGCGGTTGACCCAGCGGTTGTAGTTGCCGTGGATCTTGCCGTCCTTGGCGTCGAGGCCGTAGCTGCTGCGGTAGTCGATTTCAAACGAGGTCGGGCTGAACGGGATGTCGACTTCGGCGTGGTGACGGCCGCGTACGGTAATCGCCGCTTTGATCATGCCCGGACGCACCGACTGCACGACCCACTGGCGATCATTGAGCGCGGTGACGATGGCGCGGCTCATCTGTTGCTGGGTGAAGCCGAGGTTGGGCGAGAACTCTTCCTTGGCGTTGTAAACCGGTTTGCTGGTGCAACCGCCGAGCACAAAGGCCAGGGCCAGCAGGGCGGCGATGCGGTGAAACTGAGTCATTCCCTTCACTCCAAACGTGTTGCGGTCAGTGCCAGCGGCGGAAAATCAACGAGGTGTTGACGCCACCAAAAGCGAAATTGTTGTTCATCACGTACTCGTGATGCATCTGGCGGAATTCGCCGCGCAGGTAATCGAGCTTGCCGCAGTGCGGGTCGACCTCGTCGAGGTTGAGCGTGTGCACATACAGGTCGCGATTCATCATCTCGATGCTGAACCATGACTCCAGCGCCCCGCAGGCCCCCAGCGTGTGGCCGAGGAAACTCTTCTGCGAGCTGATCGGCATGTGTTCGCCGAACAGACTGCTGGTCGCCAGTGTTTCGGCAATGTCGCCCTGTTCTGTAGCGGTGCCGTGACCATTGACGTAACCGATGGCATCCGGCGACAGCCCGGCGTCTTCCAGCGCCAGTTCCATGGCGCGGCGCATGGTGATCTGCTCGGGGCGAGTGGTGTGCTGGCCGTCGGCGTTGCTGCCGAAACCGACGATCTCGGCGTGGATCCGCGCCCCGCGCGCCAGCGCATGCTCCAGCTCTTCAAGCACCAGCATGCCGCCACCTTCGCCGATCACCAGACCGTCGCGGCCCTTGTCGTACGGACGTGGGCTGGTCTGTGGCGCGTCGTTTTTCAGGCTGGTGGCGTACAGCGCGTCGAAGACCATGGCTTCGGTCGGGCACAGCTCTTCGGCACCGCCGGCGAGCATCAGTGGCAGCCGTCCGAACTTGATCGCTTCATACGCGTAGCCGATGCCCTGACTGCCGCTGGTGCAGGCGCTGGACGTCGGGATCAGGCGCCCGGTGAGGCCGAAGAAGATGCTGATGTTGGCCGCGGTGGTGTGCGGCATCATCCGCACGTAGGAGTTGGCGTTGAGGCCTTCGGCCACCGAGTTGAGCAGCATGTTGCCGAACGCCTTGATCTCGTCGGTGCTGCCGGTGGATGAGCCGCAGGCCACACCCATGCGTCCGTCCTTGATCGATTCGTCACCGAGCAGGCCGGCGTCAGCCAGCGCCTGTTCCGCCGCACCCACCGCCAGCCGTGACACCCGGCCCATGCTGCGCAGTTGCTTGCGGGTCCAGTGCGGCGGTACGACAAAATCATCGATCGGCCCGGCCAGGCGGGTGTTGAGTTCGCTGAAGCGGTCCCACTCGTCCATGCGGCGGATGCCGCTGCGGTTGGCCGCGAAGTTGCCGGCGATGGTCTGCCAGTCGCTGCCCAGCGAGGTGATGCCGGCCATGCCGGTGACGACAACGCGCTTCATCAGCACAAGCCTCCGTTGACCGCCAAGACCTGGCGGGTGATGTACGAGGCTTCCGCCGACATCAGGAAATTCACCGCAGCAGCGACCTCTTGCGGGGTGCCCATGCGTTGTGCGGGGATCATTTTCATCAGCTCTTCCACCGGCACGTTTTCGTCGAGCATCGCCGTGTCGATCAGGCCCGGCGCGACGCAGTTAACCGTGATTTTGCGCTTGCCCAGTTCAATCGCCAACGCTTTCGCCGCACCGATCACCCCGGCCTTGGAGGCGCTGTAGTTGACCTGGCCACGGTTGCCGATCAAACCCGACACCGAAGTGATGCAGACGATCCGACCGGCGGCGCGGCGGCGGATCATCGGCATCATCACCGGGTGCAGGACGTTGTAGAAACCGTCGAGATTGGTGCGCAGCACCACGTCCCAATCGTCATCGCTCAGCGCCGGAAACGCGCCATCGCGGGTCAGGCCGGCGTTGAGCACCACGCCGTAATAGGCACCGTGGGTTTCGACGTCGGCTTCGAGAATGGTTTTGCAGGTTTCGCGGTCGGCGACGTCGAATTGCAGGATGCGCGCGTTGCGGCCCAGCGCTTCGACTTCGGCCTTCACCGCTTGGGCTTCAGCCACGCCGCTGCGGCAATGCAGGACGATGTCGTGCCCGGCCTGCGCCAGACGCAAGGCAATGGCGCGGCCGATGCCACGGCTGGAGCCGGTGACCAGTACGGATTCAGTCATCGTTCGACTCTCTGTTTTGTTCAAGGTATTGGCTGGGCTGCGGCGGGCGGAACACGTTCAAGCGGGCGCTGGCCTCGATGCCGGGGGCGTTGATGTGGCATTCGAAAACACCCATGCCGTTGTCGTCTTCCAGCGAACGGATGCCGTGGATGGTCAGTTCGCTGCCGGCCGGAAACGCCTCGACGTTGCACTCGAATTTGCGCGTGCCGAGGAGGAAGCCCAGCTCCACCGGGTTGCCCTTCTGCCGTGCATGGCAACCGGCGAACGCGGCGACGCTCTGCGCCATCAACTCGATGCCGACCCACGCCGGCAGGCTGCCGTCGGGCAGGTTGAACAAGCCATCGGGCTTGACCGTGAGGCGGGTGCGGATCTGCTCCTCGTCGAAGCTGAGGATGCGGTCGAGCAGAATCATGTCGCCAGCGTGGGGCAGCAGTTCGGCGAGCGGCCAGTCGTTCATGGGGCGTCTCCGATAATCAGGCTGACGTTGTTGCCGCCGAAGGCAAACGAGTTGCTCATCAGGTAGCGGGGTGCAATGGACGACAGGCGTTCGCTCGCGGTCACCCACTTCAGCGCCGGCAAGTCGGGGTCGGGCTGGGCGTCCCAGACGTGTGGCGGCAGGGCGTGCTGCGGGTTGTCGGCGCTCAGGCTCAGCCAGCAGAACGCCGCTTCGAGGGCGCCGGCAGCGCCGAGGGTGTGGCCGGTCATCGGCTTGGTCGACGAGCAGGCCACGCCGTCGGGGAACAGCGTGGCGACCGCCAGACTTTCCATCGCATCGTTGTGCTGGGTCGCGGTGCCGTGCAGGTTCAGGTAGCTGATTTGCGCCGCTTTCAGCTGTGCGCGGCTCAAGGCTTTCTGCATCGCTTGCAGGGCGCCGCGGCCGCTCGGTTCCGGCGCGGAAATATGGTGCGCGTCGGAGCTGGCGCCGCTGCCGAGCAGGGCAATGGCCGGACCGTCGCTGCGCTGCTTGCTCATAAGGAACAGCACCGCCGCTTCGCCGATGTTGATGCCGTTGCGGTTGGCCGAGAACGGATTGCAGCGCTCGTCGGACACCGCTTCCAGCGCGCTGAAACCGTTGAGCGTGAGTTTGCACAGGCTGTCGACCCCGCCGCACAGCACCGCGTCGCACAGGCCCAGATCGAGCAAGCGCTGCGCGCTCATCAACGCCCGCGCACTGGACGTGCAGGCGGTGGAAATCACGTAGGTCGGGCCGCTGAGTTGCAGCCAGTCGGCGAGAAAATTCGCCGGGGCGCCGAGTTCCTGTTGCCGATAGTCGTACTCGGCCGGGAACTGCCGCTCACGAAGGTAGTGCGCCAACCCGCGACTGGCTTCGTCGATCCCCGAGGTGCTGGTGCCGAGCACCACGCCGATGCGCGCGCGACCATAGGTCTGGATCGCCCGGTCGATGTCCTCGCGAATCTGCAGCGCGGCTTCCAGCAGCAGTTGATTGTTGCGGCTGCTCTGATCGGCCAGTTCGGCCGGAATCGCCGCCAGCTCACCGTGCACCGCCGCCACCGGCAACTCACGCCCGGCCACCCAGCCGGACTCGCGGCGCATGCCCGAGCAGTCACCGGCAAACAGGTTGTGCGCGACCTGGTGCTTGTCGCGGCCCAACGCGCAGATCACGCCGAGGGCATTGAGGTAGGCAGTCATGGCGTCGGTTCACCGAGAGGAGAAACCCGATAGTGCGGGCCTTGGGGCAGATTCAATTGGAAACTCAACGGTTGTGCATAACGGATCGTCCAGCGCGGCGCCAGCGTGCGTTGCTCGCCCTGCTGCTGCGCGGCGGGATAATTGCGCGCCAGTTCGCCGGAGGGGGTCAGGGCGAACAGCAACGCGGCAAACAGCTCCCGGGCCTCCGGATTGGGCGGCAGCAGCCCGTCGGCCAGCCAGCGACCGTCGATCAGTTGCTGACGCGCCTGGGGGATGCCTAGCGGATCCATCATCGACCAGCGGATGCCGGAGCCTTCGCGCTGGATCACCAGCAGCCAGTCCTGACGTTGATTGGCCTGATTACGTTCGATGTGCAATTGCAGCGGTAACGGCAGCGTCGGGTTGCTCGCGGGCAGCGGCGCCTGGTTGGCGCATCCACTTAGCAGGGCCGTTAGCAACAATACCAGCCACACCACAACCCCTGTGGGAGCGGGCTTGCTCGCGAAGGCGTCGGCACATCCGACATCAATGCCAACTGACCCACCGCTTTCGCGAGCAAGCCCGCTCCCACAGGTTAAGTGTTGCATCAGCAAGCCCCTGCCAATGGTTTTCGGGCAACGACATTCACCAACGTTTCCTCACGCTCGCCAAACGGCTTCGGCCGGCGCAACCCGAACCGCTCCAGCAAGCCGAAATCCTTCGAACGACTCCACCACAAATACGGGTACGAGACATTGCGTTCGCCAAACTCGAAACCCTGCTGGCGAATCATCTCCAGGTACTGCGCCGCGCTCTTCTGCACATGCATCGGATGGCGGAACAGCCAGCGAATCACCCAGGTATCAATGTAAGCCTCGGTGGACTCGGCGAACAGCAGATAACCGCCCGGCTTCAGTACGCGGTAGAACTCGGCGAGGGCTTTTTCCTGTTCGACCAGATGATGAAAGGTCTGGTGGCAGAACAGCAGATCGACACTGGCGTCCGCCACGTTGAGCGTCGCGCAGTCACTGCCGATCAGCTCCACGTCGAAGCCCTGACGCGCCGCTTCTTCGGCGCTCAATTCAAGGCTGTGCGGATCGGCATCGACACCGATCAAGCGCTGCGGGGCGAAGGTCTGGCGCAAATGCCGGAACGACTTGCCCTGACCACAACCGGCATCCAGCAACACCGGACTGGCCGGCAGCGACTCGCTGAACAGCCCGCGCAAATCGTTGATCGCCACGCGCAACACGTGGTGCTGCCAGGTGTGACTGCGCAGGAACCAGAAACCGAAGCGGGTTTCCTCGACGTAGCTGTCGCTCAAGTAATTCATGGGGCGTCCTTTGCACAGAGTTCGGAAATCATCTTCAACCGGCGGCGCGCTTCGCTGACGAACGGGTTGCGTTCATCCCAGGCGTAGCCGGCGAGGATCGAGCAGATCATTCGGCGAATGTCCGCCTGACTGTCTTGATAAAAAATCACGTCCTGAAAGGTGCCGGCATACCAGCCTTCGACGTAGCAGCGGAAGGTGTCGACCCCACGTTTGAGCGGTTCGGCGAACTCGCGCTGCCAATCGACGGTTTCGCCCTGCAACTGCCGGTGCAGGACGGCGGCGGCCATGCTCGCCGAACGCATGGCGATGGTCACGCCGGAGGAGAACACCGGGTCGAGAAACTCCGCGGCGTTGCCGAGCAGGGCGAAGCCCGGGCCATGCAGGGTTTTCACATTCGCCGCATAACCACCGAGGGTGCGCGCCGGGGTGTCCCACACCGCGTTGTTCAGCACGCCGGCGAGGCTTGGGGTTTCGGCGATGAAGCCGCGCAGGCAGGCGTCCAGATCGCTGTCGCGACCCTTGAAGTGTTCGGCGGCAGCGACCACGCCCACCGAGCAGCGCCCGTTGCTGAACGGGATCGTCCAGAACCAGATGTCGCGGTGCTCGGGGTGGGTGGTGACGAGGATCTTCTCGCGGTCGAAGGCCGGGTTGTCGATGTGATCTTCAACGTGGGTGAACACCGCCTGGCGCACCGGGAAATTCGATGGCGCTTCCAGCTCGAGCAAACGCGACAGCACGCGCCCGTAGCCGCTGGCGTCGAGCACGAAATCCGCTTCGACGCGGTACTCGCTGCCGTCCTCGCGCAGCACGTCGAGCTGCGGTCTGGCGCGGTCGAAATCAACGCGGACGATGGCGTCACCGTAGCGGATTTCGGCACCCTGCAATTCAGCCTGATCGGCCAGCAGCTTGTCGAAGTCGGCGCGCTGCACCTGGAATGTGGTCGGCTTGCCTGCGCTGAAGGTGTCGCCGAAATCGAAGGCGCTGTAGCGCTCGCCCCAGGCGAACGCAGCACCGGTCTTGCGCTGGAACCCGGCGGCGTTGACGGCGTCGAGCATGCCGGCCTCTTCGACGAAGTCCAGGCAATGGCTGAGCAGGCTTTCACCAATGGAAAACCTCGGGAAGTGCTGGCGCTCGAGCACCAGCACATCGTGGCCCTTGCGCGTGAGCAGCGCGGCGGCGATGGCGCCGGACGGGCCGGCACCGATGATCACTACCTGACGACGTTGCATTTCAACGGTTGGCACGTGAACTCCCGGGCGCAGTGGCGGTGGTTTTCAGGGGCGCGCGGTGCAGGCCGATCAGGGCCGGCAACAGCGTCGCGATCAGGCCCATCAGCATCAGCGCGAAGTACAGCGCCGGGCTGATGAGCTGTTGTTGCAGCAGCAGGTTGAGAAAGACGATTTCACTCAGCCCGCGAATGTTCAGCAGCACGCTTTCACGCCAGCGGCTGGCGCCTTCGAACGACGCACCGGCCCAGCCCAGCCCGAGCCAGTTGCCGAGCAGTTTACTGGCGATCGGCAACAGCAGCAGCGCCGCCCATTGCGCCGCGCCGAGACTGGCGAGGGCGCTGTGCACGTCAATCTGCACGATACCGAAGGTGAGGATCAGCGGGATCGCGATCCATGTCTGCAAGCGGCTCATCCACCGCGCCGGCAATGGCAGCACCAGCGGCACTTTCAGCAAGGCCATGCACAGCAGATAACCGATGCCGAAAATCAGCGCGTTGAGTTTGTAGTGCTCGGCCAGCACCAGCAGCGCAAAGAAACCGAGGCTGTAGGTCAGCGGTCGACGCACGCGCAGCAGACTCAACAGCAGCGGCACGCAGGCCAGTCCCAGCGGCAACAACAGGCTGCTCAAATGCAGACTGCCCTGAGCGACACCGAACAGCGTCCAGCAGGTCAGGTCGATGAGGATGGCGGTCTGCACCAGACGCCGGGTGGCGGCGGGCGGGTAGTCGATGTGACGCAAATACAGATACAGCACCGGAATCGCCGTGATCGCGAACACCAGCCCAATGGCCAGCGAGTTCAGCCACGGTTGCGCTGGCAGCAACCAAGCGGCGGCCGCCAGACCGGAGGCAAATGGCACGGCAAAACTCGGCACGGCGATTTTCACGCTCTGGCGGTCCAGCCGCAGGTCGATCACATCACTGAGAATGTGCCCGAGCAACAGCGCGAAACTCAGGCTGTAGAGGTCTTTCAGCCACACCGGCGCAATCAGTTCGGCACCGCTGAGCTGCCAGCCCGGTTCGATCCAGAAATACATCAGCAGCGGCAACCCGAAGCTGGCCAGCAGCAACTGGCTGACGATCGGGATCAGGCCGAAATGCCGACCGATACGGGTCGCCACAGCGAACAGCGCCAAGGCCATCAGCCAGAAGCTGACGACCATCACGCTGCCGGCTCCACTACTGCGGCGCGGTGGACGTGACGTCCGGCCCACGGCGCCAGAATGAAGCTGAACGCCAGCCCCAGGCTCACCGCCAGGCCGAAATTGCTTACCGCCGGCGTGCTCGACACTGCCAGCAAACCGAACGACAGCCAGGTCGTCAGCGCCGCCAGCAAGGTGCCCAGCAAGCTGACAGCCGCACCGCCGACCTGCTCACGCATGAGGATCGCGTAATCGACGCTGATCGCCGTTACCAGCAGCAGGCCGAACAGGCTGAACAGGGTCAGCGGCTGACCGAGCCAACCGAGGCTGGCAAGGCTGCACAGCGCTGCCAGCAGCGGCAGGGCGACGATGCGCAAGGCGCCACCGAAACCGAACGGCACGATCAGCACCAGCACGATCAATACGCAGGAGGCGAGTTTCAGTTCGGCGGCGCTGATCTGGGTCGCGGCGAATACGTTGTTCAATTCGCCGAGACGATCCACCAGCATCACCCCCGGCAAGTCCAGCGCCTGCACCCGCAGCAGTGACGGATTGTTCAGGCCTTGCAGGCTGGTCATCGCCGCCACGCCGTCAGCGGTCGGGCCGAGCCACAGCGTACGGTAAGGCTCGCCTAACGGCCCGGCCAGTGCCGCGTCGATGTCTTCGGCAGGCAGGTTCTGCAACTGCTGCAACTCGGTTTGCAACGCCGCGAGCGGTACGCCGAGCTCGAGCAGTGGCTGCCAGTATTGCGGCAGTTTGCTCAGCGCTTCGCGAACCTGCTGTTGCTGGCTCG
The DNA here is from genome assembly GCF_017947305.1 of Pseudomonas sp. MWU347. Lineage (NCBI taxonomy): Bacteria > Pseudomonadati > Pseudomonadota > Gammaproteobacteria > Pseudomonadales > Pseudomonadaceae > Pseudomonas > Pseudomonas sp. MWU347. The sequence continues at coordinate 317,324 of NZ_JAFGZB010000002.1, read as the reverse complement.
GCGGACTGAGCAGTTGATCGAGGGCCAGATAGCCTTGCAGTTTGTCGAGGTTGACCAGTTGCTGCAGACGCTCGCTCAACGCGGCCTGACGCTCCAGCAGTTGCTGCTGATTGGCGCCGCGCACGAGGAAGAACTGGCTGGTCGGCTGATAGCCGGTGATGCGTGCGATGGTCTGCGCCTCATCGGTCAGGCGTTGTGGCGCACCGACCCACTGGCGGATGTCATTCTTGCTTTGCAGCTGCACCAGACCGCCAGCGCAGAACGCGATCAGCAGCGCCAGCAGCACCGGGGTGCGAACGTGTTCGAGCAGGGTTTCGCGCAGCTGCACCAAGCGCTCGGCCAGACGCAGCGGCCATTGCGCCGGTTGCAGCTCAACGTTTTTCAGCAGGGCCGGCAGCAGGCACACCGCCGACAAATAAGCGCCGAGCAAGCCGGCGGCGGAGAACACCGCGATTTGTGTCAGCGCCGGGAAGGGCGTCCAGGCCAGCGCCAGATAACCGATGGCGCTGGTGATCAGGCTCAGCGTCAGTCCGGAGAGGGTCAGGCGCAGCGCCGGCCAGCTGCGCCACGGCTTGAGGCTCCAGCTTTTCGACAGATAGTGCAGCGGGTAATCCACCGCCACGCCGATCAGGCTGGAACCGAGCACCAGGGTCATCACATGCATGTGGCCGAACAGCGCCACGCAGGCCACCGCACCGAACAGCATGCCCACCAATACCGGCACGAACGCCAGCAGCACCCGCCAGCGGCGAAACGCCAACAGCAGCAACAACAGAATCCCGAGCGTGGCGCCGCCGCCGACCCAGGTCATTTCGCGGGTGGCTTGCTGCTGACCGTTGGCGGCGTACAGCAGACCGCTGGCAGCCAACAGTTGTACGTCGGATTTCGCCGCCTGCTCGCGACTGTGCTGCAGCAGATCGGCGACTTTCAGCGGCAGGTTCATGTCGAAGGCATTGCCGGTGGTGCGCGCGCGCAGCAGCACCCAGCGCTTGCCGTCGGCATCGGCGACCAGTGCGCCGCTGCCGATGTCCAGTTGCACCGCGCCGTGTTTCGGCTGGCTGTTCTGGATGCGTCCGGTCAGGCCCAGCCAGTCGTCCTGGCTCGGTACCAGGGTGAAACCGTTGAACGGGTCGAACAGCGCTTGCACCCGTTGCTGAATGAACGCATCGGGATGCTCGCTCAGCAGTTGCCGGTCATCCGCCGAGAGCATCGCCAGTCGCCCTTGCAGCAGTTGCGTGCGCAGCGCCGGCAGATCCGCCTGCAGGTTCCACTGGACCTTTTCGAACAGACCGCTGGCCTGCCATTGCTCGCCCAGAGTCTGAGCCATGGCCACCGCTTGCTGGCGATCGGCGTGGCCGACCAGCACCAGCATTTCCCGATTGAGCGGCTCCTGCATGCGCTGTTCGGCGCGCAGTTCGAGGGCGTCAGGGTTGGTCCCGGGCACCAGCTCCATGAGGTTGGCCGACAGCGGCGCACCGTCGCGCCACTGCCACCCGGCCAGCGCGACGACCGCCAGCAGCAGGATCAGGAACAGCCACGGCAGCCTGCTTTCACTCGGCAAAGTCATGTTGCTCCGCTTCGCTCAACGGTTGACCGGAGGTACTGTCCTGCATGCGCAACACGGTGCTGTCGCCCTGGGTTTCCAGCAGTTCGATGGTCTGCACCAGCTCACCGCCGTCGATATTGATCTGATTGAACACTTGCTTGAGCAGCACCGAGCGCGGGGTCAGGGTCAGTTTCCACTGCTGTGCGTCGCCGCTCAGGGCCAGTTCGAAATCCCGCTGCAAGCCGCTGCTGTCGCCTTGCAGCACGGCGAGGAACAAACGGTTCTGTTCGGCACCGGCGCTCTTGTTCGGCAGCAACTGCCAAGCGTTGCCGTCACGACGGGCGATGCCGTTGGCGGTGATGCGGTAATCCTGTTGCAGCGGGGTCTTGAGCAGCCAGAGCAGGCCGTGATTTTTCGCCAGGACGAAGTTGCCCTTGCTGATCAGCGGCTGAGGCAGCGCGCGCAGGTGTTTTTCCTGAATGAACTGGCCGTGGATCACTTCCGGTTTCGCCAGTTGTTCGCTGAGCTGTTGCAGGTCGAAGGCGTTGGCCAGCGTCGACACGGCGAGCAGCGCCATCGCGCCAAGGCATTTGCAGAACAGGTTCATCGCAGCATCCTTTCCACCGCATCGGTGAACACTTTGGGTGAGGCCAGTTGCATCTCGCGGCTGCTGATCTCGACCGCCACCTGCACCGAGCTGGCACGGGTCAGGCGCTCACCGGTCTGCAGGTCGGTGATCAGATAATTGATCTTCAAGCGGTTCTCCCACTCCACCAGACTGGCGCGCACGTTCAAGCGCTGGCCGAACACCGCGCCGCGCACATAACGCAGTTGCAGGTCGATGATCGGCCACGCGTAACCGGACTCGGACATCTGCGTGTAGTTGTGGCCGATCTGGTCGAGCAGCGCGCAGCGCGCCACTTCCAGGTATTTGACGTAATGCCCGTGCCAGACCACGTGCATGGTGTCGACGTCGAAAAACGGTACGAGGATTTCCGTGTCGGCGTGCAGCACTCCGGCGCTACGCATGCAGCCTCCAGTGTTGCTCGGCGATACGTTGCAGACACAGGCGCAATTCGCCTTCGAGTGCACGGTCTTCGATGACCGGCGGGAAGTCCTTGGCCAGCTCTTCGTGCATGGCGGCCAGCGAAGGTGGCAGCGCGCGTGCGTCTTCATCGCGACCACGCAGCCAGACGCCCTGATTGGCCGCGAGCAACGTGGCGGCGGCGACTTGTTCGGTCAGCTCCAGCACGCGAATCGCGTCACGGGCGGCGATGGTGCCCATGCTCACCTTGTCCTGGTTGTGACACTCGGTGGAGCGTGAGAACACGCTGGCCGGCATGGTGTTTTTCAGCGCTTCGGCGGTCCAGGCGCTGGTGCCGATCTGCACGGCCTTGAAGCCGTGATTGATCATGGCGCGATCCGCCGGGGCGCCGGACAGGTTGCTCGGCAAACCGTGGTTGTAGCGCTCGTCGACCAGCAGCGCGAGCTGCCGGTCGAGCAGGTCGGCGACGTTGGCCACCAGATTTTTCAGGCTGTCCATGGCGAACGCGATGTGCCCGCCGTAGAAGTGCCCGCCGTGCAGCACGCGTTCGGCTTCGGCGTCGATGATCGGGTTGTCGTTGGCGCTGTTGAGTTCGGTCTCGATGAACGCACGCAACCAGTTCAGGCTGTCGGCCAGCACCCCGAGCACGTGCGGGGCGCAGCGCAGCGAGTAGCGATCCTGCAGGCGATGCAGCGGCGCGGTCGGCGCGTCGATCGCCAGATCCTTGCGCAGCCACGCGGCGACTTGCATCTGCCCCGGATGCGGCTTGGCGGCGAACAGACGCTCGTCGAAGTGTTCCGGATTGCCTTGCAGCGCGACCACGTTGAGCGCGGTGATGCGCGTGGCCAGTTGCAGCAGATAGTCGGCGCGGGCGAAAGCCAGGCACGCAAGACCGGTCATCACCGCCGTGCCGTTCATCAAGGCCAGCGCTTCTTTCGGACGGAGCACCAATGGCGTCCAGCCCAGTTCGCGATGCACGTCGGCCGCTTGCCGGCGTTCGCCACGGAACAGCACTTCGCGCTCGCCGGACAGGGTGGCGGCAACATAGGACAGCGGCGTCAGATCGCCGCTGGCCCCGACCGAACCTTCCTCGGGGATCAGCGGCAGGATGTCGTGTTCGAGGAAGGCGTGCAGGCGCTCCAGCAGTTCGATGCGCACCCCGGATACGCCGTGACACAGCGACTGCAAACGCGCCGCCAGCACGGCGCGGGTGGCTTGCGCGTCGAGCAGTTTGCCGAGTCCGCAACCGTGGAAGGTGTAGAGATGACGCGGCAGTGCCTCGACGTGATGCAGCGGCACCGCGACCACGCAGGAATCGCCGTAACCGGTGGTCACGCCGTAGATCACGCCTTCCTTGTCCAGCAGCGAGTCGAGGAACCGTGCGCCTTTGGCGATGCGCTCGCGGTAAGCGGCGTCGCTCTGCAACTGCACGGGCGCCTGACGGTTGGCCAGGGCCAGCACGTCTTCGATGCGCAAAGGGCGTTCGCCGAAGGTTACCGGCTCATGGGTTGGCGTCGTCATCGGTCTTCCAGAAAGGGTAAAAGTTGAACCATTGGTGCGGGGCTTCGAGGCAATAGTGACTCAGGCGCTGCGCGTAGCGGGTGGCCCACTGATGAATGACCTGCTCGCGCTCGCGGCGCGTCCAGGTCACGCTGTCGGCGAACGGCTCGAGGGTCAGGCGATAATGGCCGTCCGGTTGTTTCAGGCACATCAGCAGATTGACCGGACACTTGAGCAAACCGGCCAGCAGCCACGGACCTTGCGGAAACGCTGCCGGGTGGCCGAGAAAATCCACGCTGACGCTGCGCCCGCCGTGCAACGGCACGCGGTCGCCAGCAATCGCCAGCCACTCGCCGCGCTCCAGGCGTTCGTGCAGTTGCAGCATGATTACCGGGTCCAGTTCGCTGACCTGAATCAGGCGCAGATTGGTCGCCCCGGCCTCGCCCAGCAAGCGATTGAACTGCTCGGCGTGCTTGGTGTGCACCAATACGTTCATGGTGACCTTTTCGCCAATCTCCGCCAGCGCCCGGCACACCTCGAGGTTGCCCAGGTGCGCGCCGACCAGCAGTTGCCCGCGACTGCCGCGCAACTGATTGCGCAGCAATGCCGGGTCGATGATTTCGATCTGCTCGATGCGCAGCTTGCCGTTCCACACGTCGAGCTTGTCGAGCAGTGAATCGGCGAACGCCATGAACTGGCGGAACACCCGCCAGTAACTCGGTCGCAATTCGGCACGCTGGCTCCAGTCGGCCAACCGTTGCTGGTATTGCCAGGCACTGTTGCGCGCGGTACGGCCGAACAGGAAGAAGTACAGGACGATGCCGTACAGCAGCGGACTGAGCAGACGCCGGCCAAGCACCTTGGCGGCGAACGCGGTGAATTTCATCAGCAGGAAGCTGCCGCGTTCTTCGCGGTCGGCCCAGTGCTTCTTGTCGGTCTCGACGCTCATGTGCGCCACCGGCGCCAGAGGATGACGGGCAGGCGCAGCAGCATGCCGAAGAACAACCGGGTATGCATGCTGGAAATCAGCGCGTTGTCATGGAACAGACGGAAGTGCGAGACGCCGTCCAGCGGGTAATGCACGCTGGTCTGCAGCCAGCGCATCGGCTGGTTGCGCCACGCCAGGCGCACGAGGATGTCGGAGTCGAAATCCATACGCTTGCCGACCCGCGCCGAGTCGATCACCGCCAGCGTCGGGGCCAGCGGATAGACGCGAAAGCCGCACATCGAATCGCGGATCTGCAACGACAGCGTGTTGATCCAGACCATCACGTGGGTCAGATAACGCGCATACAAACGGCCATTGGGCACGCTCTCGTCGAACAGCGGATAACCGCAGATCATCGCCTCCGGGTGGGCGCGGGATTCCTCGACGAAACGGGCGACGTCGTGCAGGTCGTGCTGGCCGTCGGCGTCAACTTGCAGGGCATGGGTGAAGCCCAGACGAGCAGCTTCGCGCAGGCCGGTCATCACCGCGCCGCCCTTGCCCTGATTGAGGGTCAGGCGCACCAGATGCACGCTTTCGCGTTCGGCCAGCGCATCCAGCACTCGCGCGCAGGACGGGGTGCTGGCGTCGTCCACCAGAATGCACGGCAGCCCTTGGGCGAGCAGCGCGTCGACCACGGTGCCGATCGCGGTTTCATGGTTGTAGACCGGAATCACGGCGCAAGGGTTATGCATTGACGACATCCCCACTGTGGCGAGGGAGCTTGCTCCCGCTCGAGTGCGCAGCACTCGCTCGCAGTTTTGCGTGAACCGAGTTTGGGGCCGCTTCGCAGCCCAGCGGGAGCAAGCTCCCTCGCCACAGGTTATGCATCGGCGGCTCCTAGCAGGATTCGTCCGCTGGAGCAGGTCGCGGTGTCGTTGCGGTAGGCGAAATACAGTTTGCCGCGCTCGGGATCGAAACGCAGGTGCAGCTGGATTTCATCGCCAGGGCGCACCAGTTGCTGGAATTTCAGCACTTCCATGCCGGCAAATTTGCCGGCCAGGTTCAGCAGTTGTCGGCCAAGGTTCAGCGCCCATTCGACCTGTACCACACCGGGCAGCACCGGGGCCTTGGGGAAGTGGCCGCTGAAGTAGGCCAGGTCCGGCGGAACACTCAATTGCAGGCTCCACTCGCCGTCGGTTTCGACCTGCTCCAGCACTTCCGGAGTTTTCGGCCGTGGCGCCAGCAGCAGGGCTTCGATGTCGGCCTGCGGCAGCTTGCCCTGGCTGTTCAGCGGCAGTTGCCGCACCAGACGCCAGCGCCGGGGCAAGGCCAGCGCCTCGCAATGCTGGCTCAGGTGTTTGCGCAGGGCTTCGGTCAGGCTGCGACGACCGTGTTCGCGCAAGGCAAACAGGCCGGCGTCGCTGAGCACCAGCAAGGCGCCAAGTACCGCGCGGTTTTCCTGAACCACGCCCAGCCGTGCTTCGGCGACCCACTCGTGGGCGACCAGTGCCTGTTCGAGCATCGGCAGGGAGATGCGCTTCTCTTCGAGTTTGACGATACGGTCCAGCCGCCCGAGCAGTTCGAAACGCCCGTCGGCAGCGATACGCGCGGCGTCGGCGGTGTGCTCGACATGCCCGGCCGGCAGGTAGGGCGAGGCGATCAGCAGGGCGCCGTCGCTGTCCTGGCTTAGCTCAACCCCGGCGAAGGGCTGCCACAGACTGGCGCCCTGACGCCAGGCGATACCGCCGGTTTCCGAGCTGCCGAGGATTTCGGTCGGCCACTGTTGCAGGCGTTGCTGCAGGCTCTGTGCCGCGTCTGCGGGTAAAGCGCCGCCGGAGGAAAACACCCGGCGCACGGCGCTCAGGGCCGGCCAGTCGAGGTTGTCGCCCATGCGTTTGAGCAGTGCCGGGCTGCCGACCCAGGCGAAGGCCGGGTGTTCGCGGCTGGCGCGCTGCAGGTCTTCCGGGAACGCCAGTTGCCTGCGCACGAACGGCCGTCCGGCGCACAGCGGCCACAGCACCCGGAACAACAAACCGTAGATGTGCTGGGTGGCGACGCTGCCGATGATCCAGGCTTCTCCCAGATCCGCGCCCCACAGTTGCTCCAGTGCTTCGACCTCGTTGGCCAGTTGGCGCAGAGTCTTGTCGATACGCTTGGGCTCGCCGCTGGAGCCGGAGGTGCACAGGCTCAGGCGGCACTGCTCGAGGTCGAGTTCAGCACCGGGCAGGGCCGGCTGCAGCAGATCGCTCAAGTGAGCATCATCGGGGTGATCGCTCAACCACAGATCGACCTCACTCGACCAGCGCTGGCGGGTCTGCGCTTGCAGGTCGGAGGGCAGCAGGACGGCGACGCCCGCGCGCCAGGCGCCGAGCAGGGCGATGGCGAGGTCGGCGGCATCTTCCAGATGCACCGCCATGCGCTGCACGCCGCGTGCCTGCAGGCCGGCGGCAACGCTCAGCGCCTGCTCGCGCAGTTGCGTGTGGTCGAGCGCCGGGGCGGCGCTGATTGCGCGCTCCGGCAGGGCCTTGAGCAACAGTTGCTCAAGTTTTATCCAGTTCATTTACGGCCTCTTACCCGTTGTCGTATCAGCCATTCAATGGCAAACATCAGGCCGATCAATCCGTAGGAGATCAGGCCGGTGTACAACATCCACCAATCCAGCGGCGCCCACAGGGTCAGGAGCGCGGCGCACAAACCGTTGCAGAAGAAAAACACGCTCCAGGCCACCGTGACCTGGCGGGTGTAACGGATCGCTTCGGGCGGCAATTGCGGCTCGCGCAATCGCGCCAGACGCTCGACCATCGGCGGCCCGTATTTCAGGCTCAGGCTGAACAGCACCAGCATGAAGCCGCTGATCAGCACCGGATACCAGCGCAGCAACAGCGGACTGTCGAACAGCGCCAGCAGCAGGCAGAACCCGATCGCCACGCAGGCCATCCAGCGGCTGCCGGGCTTGCGTTCGCCGGTCAGCGCGCGCGCCAGCCACAGCCCGCCCAGCAGCAGTCCGAACTGCCACGGGGCGAAGTGCTCCATGCCGAAATACACCGCAAAGGGGTACAGCAGCCCCGCCAGCAGCAGGCCGAGGCCGATCAATCGGCTCATGCGGCCGGTTGAACCAGACGGTAGACCGCCTCGACCACGTCACCGACGGTGCGCACCGATTTGAATTCTTCGGCGGCGATTTTCTTGCCGGTCTGGCGTTTGATGTGATCGATCAGGTCGACCGCGTCGATGCTGTCGATCTCCAGATCCTGATACAGGTTGGACTCCAGGCTGATCCGCGCCGGATCCAGTTCGAACAGCTCGACCAAGGCATCGCGCAGGGTGTTGAAAATGTCGTCACGAGTTTGCATGGTCCGGTCTCAAGCTGCCTGTTTTGCCGTGACGAACGCCGCAAGGCTCGCCACATTGGTGAAGTGGTTACGGGTGTCTTTGGCGTCGGCGTCGATCTTGATACCGTACTTTTTCTGGATCGCCAGACCCAGTTCCAGTGCGTCGACCGAATCCAGGCCCAGGCCTTCGCCGAACAGCGTCTGCTCGTCGCCGATGTCGTCGACGCTGATGTCTTCGAGGCCCAGGGCGTCGATGATCAGCAGTTTTATTTCACGGTGCAGATCGCTCATCTTCGGCGAGCTCCTTAATGTAGTAAGAGTGCAAATAATCATTGAGCTTGCGCGAGGCCTGCGGTGCCGGGCCTTGCGTGGCGAAAGTCTGTGGATCTATATCGGCCCCGACACGAAAACTGAAGTGCACGCGGCGGTGGGGGATGCGATACCAGGGTTCGGCCTTGGTCAGGGTGGTCGGATTGACCTTGATGACCACTGGCGTAAGGATTTTCGCACCGCGCAGGGCAATCGCTGCAGCCCCCCGATGAAAGGCTGGCGCCTGACCAGGTTGAGTGCGCGTGCCCTCGGGGAAAATGATCAGGGTCTGGCCGTTTTGCAGGGACTCGGCGGCACCGTCGAGCATGTCCATGCTGCCGTCGTTGCTGATGTATTCGGTACTGCGCAGCGGGCCGCGGGTGAAGGGGTTTTCCCACAGGCTTTTCTTCACCACGCAATTGGCCTGGCGCACCAGGCCGATCAGGAACACCACGTCGATCAGCGACGGGTGGTTGGCGATGATCATCTGCCCTGGACGCCCGAGGCGTTCGGCCCCTTGAATGTCATAAGTCAGCACACCGGTGCGGGCCATGAACCGCACGAAAAACCAGAACAGCCGACTGACGGTTTGCCGTGCGCGTTGACGATGCCTGAGCGCGTCACCCGGCAGACAGCCGAGCAGCGGAAATACCAGCAAGCGCAGGCACAACCCGCCGAGCCCGAACAGGGTGAAACTGGCGGCGGTGGCCAGCAAGCGCCAGTAATAGGCGTCGCGGTTCTTCTCGGTCACGGGTTGCGTTGCCAGGTCCATACACGATTTTTCCAGGCATGTTGGCAATGGGTTTGCTGACCGAGCAGGGCGCGCAACAGATTCAGCGCGTGTGGCCAGTGCGCTTTGGACACTGTTTCCTGGCCGCTGTTCAGGGTCAGCCGCCAGTCGGTACCGGGGGTGAGCAGCAGACCCAGCGCATAAGGGAACGGTACGTCGTCGACCCACTGCAAATAGGCCTCGGGCGGCTGTTCTTCGGTGATGATCAGCAGAACCGCGGGAGCGCCTTCAGCGAGCAGGGCGGAGGCTTCGATGATGCCGTGTTCCAGGCCATCGCCTGCGGCCGCCAGTGCAGTCATTTCGCTGTTTTCACCGCGCATGATCGACCACAGACCAATGATCGCGTTGTGCACCGACAGGCTGAACTGGGTCGGCGACAACGGCTCGTCCTTGGCCAGATCACTGAGGATCTCGAAGGTGCGCGGGGTTTCGCCGTGTCGTGAAACAAACACCAGCGGCAGGTTTTCCCGTCCATCGGCCAGCGGCCAGCCGACACTGAACGCCATCCGCGCCAGACGGCTGAGGCGTCGGCGCTGCATGGCTGGCAGAAACGACACATCGGGCGCGGCATCGCTGCTCGGGAGTACGACCGGTTGTCGGCTCCAGGCCTGCCACGCGTCCACGCTGTCGAGCCCCGGGGCCCACGCGCGCCATTGGGCGATGTTGAAGTTGATCACGGATGTTCATCCCGCCCCTGCGGGCTTTTATGACGCTTTGAGTCGCCAGGGCCGCGGCTGACCTGAGGTGGCGCATGGCGCCGGGTGGCGCGCATTATCCCGGTGCGACGAGTGTGTAGCAAATGTTGGTTACGTTTTACGCAACGAAATGTACCGAGTGGTTCGTGGAAAAAATGTCATTTGGCCATTATCCGGATCGTGCGGGATTTGTCTGTCGGGCATATCAGCGCACTCGGGAGGTTTTTACCCGCCGTGCCCGCTGATTTTTGCGCCTGACTCTGTAGTCCGCTTCGTTGAAGGTAGCGAAGCGCACGCACAGGCAACTACACTCGGTCATTCTTTGATACACGGAGGTTTTGTCATGCGGCGCGTGGTGTTCAATCAGAAAGGTGGCGTGGGCAAATCCAGCATTGCCTGCAATCTGGCAGCGGTGAGTGCCAGCGAGGGCTATCGCACGCTGTTGGTCGACCTCGATGCCCAGGCCAACTCCACTCAGTACCTGACGGGGCTCACCGGCGATGACATACCGATGGGCATTGCCGATTTCTTCAAGCAAACCTTGTCATCTGGGCCGTTCTCGAAGAAAAACCAGGCCGACATCTACGAAACCCCGTTCGACAACCTGCACATCATCACCGCTACCGCTGAGCTGGCCGACCTGCAGCCCAAGCTTGAGGCCAAACACAAGATCAACAAGCTGCGTAAGTTGCTGGACGAGTTGTCGGAAGATTACGACCGGATCTACCTCGACACGCCGCCGGCGCTGAATTTTTATGCAGTGTCGGCATTGATTGCCGCCGATCGTGTGCTGATTCCCTTCGATTGCGACAGCTTCTCGCGGCAGGCGCTGTACGGCCTGCTGGCGGAGATCGGAGAGTTGAAGGAGGACCACAACGAAGGTCTGGAAGTCGAAGGCATCGTGGTCAACCAGTTCCAGGCCCGGGCCAGCCTGCCGCAGCAGATGCTTGATGAGTTGATCGCTGAAGGTTTGCCGGTGCTGCCGGTGTACTTGAGCAGCTCGGTGCGCATGCGCGAGTCGCACCAGGCCAGCACCCCGCTGATCCACCTCGACCCGCGGCACAAGCTGACGCAGCAGTTCGTCGAACTGCACAACCTGCTCGAAGACCATTGATCCCTGAGCTACTCAGATCACCTGTAGGAGTGAGCCTGCTCGCGATGGCGTCCTGTCTGCGAGCATCTGAGTTGCCTGAAAAGACGCCATCGCGAGCAGGCTCACTCCTACAATTGAATTTGTGTTGGGTCAGATGCCCTGGCTACGCAGCCACGCCATCAACTGTGGCAACGGAAACGCCCCGCTCTGGCGCGCCACTTCCCGACCGTTCTTGAACAGAATCAAACTCGGAATCGAGCGAATCCCCAACTGCGCTGACAACTGCTGATTGGCCTCGCTGTCGAGCTTGGCCAAGCGGCACTTGCCCGCCAACTGCGCGGCCGCCTGCTCGAATACCGGCGCAAAGGACTTGCACGGCCCACACCAGTCCGCCCACACATCCACCAACAACGGCAGATCTCCTTTGATCTGGCTGGCGTAGTCGCCTTGCTCGAGTTCGAACGGCTTGCTCAACAGCACCGCGGACTTGCAGCGCCCGCATTTCGGCTGATCGCCCAGGCGTTCGGCGGGGATGCGGTTGAGGCCGTTGCAGGCGGGGCAGGGGATGAGGAGTGGAGTGGTCATGACGGGCTCGGTTTAAGTTGATATCTCGTACGACTGATCTGGAGTCGTACGAGGCGTTTATCAAGGTTGAATCCGGAGCCTCAAGACGAACAACTGATCTCCAGATGCTTGCCCCACTCCGGCGGCCGCTCGGCATAACCTTCCATCCCCGGCTGCTCGTCGAACGGCGTGCTCAGCACCGCATGCAGCCGGCGCACTTCTGAGTAGTCGCCTTGCTCGGCGGCATCGATAGCCTTCTGCGCCAAGTAGTTGCGCAGGATGTACAGCGGATTGACCGCGTGCATCCGCGCCCGGCGTTGCTGCTGATCGCTGTCGCCATCGCGGGCAACCCGGGCCACGTAACGCTCGCCCCAGGCATCGAAGCCTTTGATGTCGACGAAGTCATCGCGCAAGCGGGCGACAGCTTGCTCTGCGGACTCTTCGCCGAGATGGCGGAAGAACAGCGTGTAATCGACGGCGCTGTTCTGCATCAGTTGCAACAGGTCTTCGAGCAGTTTCTGGTCGTCATCCTCGGCGCTGGTGAAACCGAGGCGGCGGCGCATCAGGTCCAGGTAGTGCGCCTGGAACAACGGCAGGTACAAACCGAGGGTTTCGCGCAGGGCTTCGACGCTGATGAACGGCGTCAGGGCCTGGGCTAGAGCGCTGAGGTTCCACTGGCCGATCGGCACCTGGTTGCTGAACGAGTAGCGGCCCTGATCATCCGAGTGGTTGCAGATGAAGTTGGCGTCAAAGTCGTCGAGGAAGGCGAACGGGCCGAAGTCGAAGGTGATGCCGAGGATCGACATGTTGTCGGTGTTCATCACCCCGTGACAGAAGCCGTAGGCCTGCCACTTGGCGATCAGTTCGGCATTGCGCTCGACGATCTCGCGGAACATCGCCAGATACGGTTCCGGTTGCTCCAGGCACTCGGGATAGTGCATCGCCAATACGTGTTCGCCGAGCAACTTCTGCTGCTCGGGACGCTTGGTGTAGTAGAAGTATTCGAAGTGGCCGAAGCGCACATGGCTTGGCGCCAGACGCAGCACCATCGCCGCGCGTTCCTGCTTTTCGCGCCACACCGGAGTGTCGGAGCCAATCACGCAGGCGGCACGTGAAGACGGGATGTTCAGCGCGTGCAGCGCTTCGGAGGCTAGGAATTCGCGGATCGACGAACGCAACACCGCGCGGCCATCGCCTATGCGCGAAAACGGCGTCTGCCCGGCGCCCTTCAGATGCAGGTCCCAGTGTTCACCGGCGTTGTTGTAGACCTCGCCGAGCAACAACCCGCGACCATCGCCCAGTTGCGGCGTGTAGCCACCGAACTGGTGCCCGGAATAGACCATCGCCCGTGGTTCGGCATCGGCCCACAACTTGTGGCCGCCGAACAGTTCAGCGAATTCCTGAGTCTCAGCGGTTGCCGGATCAAGATCGAGCAAGGCCAGGGCCGCCGGGCTGGCGACGACCAGGCGCGGGTTGTCGATCGGCTCGGGCAACACGTGAGCGGAGAACGCATCGCCCAGGCGGGCGAAGCGATTGTCGAAGGTCAGTTCGTCGAGGGCTTTCAAGGGCCGGCTCCAGCAGAATGTCCGAGCATTCTGCTGGGATCAGACCGGTTAGTCGAGTTTGGCCGGCGGCGGCTCTTGCAGCGGCTTTTGCTCGGCGCCGATCGGAACGATGGTTTTGTTCTCGTCCTCGATGGGCACCAACTTGTATTCCTGACCGTGGAGGTTCTTCAGGTACACCTCCATCTGGCGGAACGAGATGTTGATGTGCTGCTTCTTGAACTCGCGGTTGATGAAGCGGTTCACTTCGTCGATCACCGGGTTACGGTCACCGAGGTCACGTACGTGCATGCGCAGTTCGTGGTCGAGGGTGCTTTCGCCGAAGTTGAGGAAGTACACGTGCGGCTCGGGCTCTTTGAGCACGCGCGGGTTTTCCCGGGCAGCCTTGAGCAGCAGTTCCTTGACCAGATCCAGGTCAGAGCCGTAATCCACGCCCAGCTTCAAGGTGACGCGGGTGATGGTATCGGTCAGCGACCAGTTGATCAGTTGCCCGGTGATGAACGTCTTGTTCGGGACAATGATGTCCTTGCGGTCGAAATCGGTGATGGTCGTGGCGCGGATGCGGATCTTGCTCACCGTGCCTGACAGGTTGCCGATGGTGATGGTGTCGCCGATCCGCACCGGACGCTCGAACAGGATCATGATGCCGGAGATGAAGTTGGCGAAGATCTCCTGCATACCGAAACCGAGGCCGACCGACAGCGCCGCCACCAGCCATTGCAACTTGTCCCAGCTGACGCCGAGGGTCGACAGGGTCGAGACAAAACCGACACCGGCGATCACGTAAGACAGCAGCGTCGTGGTCGCATAGGCGCTGCCCTGCGCCAGATTGAGTTTCGACAGCACGAACACTTCGAGCAGACCCGGCAGGTTACGCGCCAGGGCGAAGGTGATGCCGATGATGATCAGCGCGCCGAGCATGTCGCCGATGCTGATCGGCACCATGCTCATGTTGGCGCCAGTGCCGCTGGTGTATTCGTAGAGGGTGATGTTGTCGAGGTACGAGAACACCGAGATCAGGTCAGCCCAGACCCAGTACAGCGCGGCGATGAAGCCGCCGAGCAGTGCCAGACGGATCAGGCGCAGGGATTGTTCGTTGACTTTTTCGATGTCCAGGGTCGGCTCTTCGATCACCGCTTCGCCGTCGCCGGCCTCTTTCGCCGCCTGACGTTTGGCCAGGGCGCGCTGATAGGCCAGACGGCGTGCGGCGACCGCCAGACCGCGCACGAACGTGGCTTCGATCACCAGCCAGAACATCAGCAGGTACAGGGTGTTGATCAACCGGTCGCTGAGTTTCAGCGCGGTGTAGTAGTAGCCGAAGCACACCGCGACGAACAGGGCGATTGGCAGCAGGGTGAACATCACGCCCACGGCCCTGCGGAACAATGAGGTGTTTTCGTGGGCCGGACTGCTGATCAGCAGACGGCTGAGCAGCCACGCCATCAGGGCGTAGCAGGTCAATACCACCGGCATGCCGAGCACGTCGTCAGCCAGCGCTGCCGGTTGCAATTCGGCCACCGCCACCACGGTCACCAGCGCCATCACCACCAGCCCGAGGCGACGGATCCAGCCCTGAAGGAACTCGACCTGCGGTTTGTCCCAGCGGAAGTGCAACTCCGCCACGCCGCCCGGCGAGAGAATCCGGTAAGCGGTGTAGAACACCAGCCACGCCTGACCCATTTGCAGCAACGCCGCGCCCATGTTGGCATTCTGACCGCGGGCGTCGATCTGCAGGGCCAGACCGCACAGACCCAGACCCAGCGCCACCGGCATCGCCAGCAGAATGTTGATCAGAATCGCCTGGGGCGTATGCCACTGGCTGTCACGCTTGAAGTGCCCGATGTCCTGGTGAACCTTGTTCAGTCGCGCATACAGCGCCTTGCGCCGCCACAGCAGAGCGCCGATCAGCAAGGCCAGCGGCAGGAACAACAGCGGGCGCTGGGTCAGGCCGTCGGTCAGCTCGCTCAGGCTTGAGGCCAGCGGCAGGGTGTCGATCTGGCGCTTGAGCCGCTCTGGCACGCCGCGAATCCATTCCGCGTCCAGCGGCTTGTTGCTGGGGATCCAGAACATCTGCTCGTCGAGAGTCGCACGCAGGCTCTGCGCGGTGCTCAGCAGTTGTTTCTGGTTGAGTTGCAGGGTGATCGATTCGTTGAGCACCGCGCTCAGTTCGCGGTTCAGACGCTCCAGCAGGTCGGCGCGGGTGTTGGCCAGTTCCATCAGGCTCTTGCGCAATTGCGGGGTGACTTGTTCCGGCGGCTGGGTGGAAAGCAGGTTGTCGACGTAGGTCGCCGGATTGCTCAGCAGTTCGCGCTGCTGGCTGACTTCGAACTGATACAGGCGAATGTCGGCAATCTGGTCCGCCAGATCGCGGTCGACCTTGAGCCGGGGCAGCGCCTGTTTCTGCTTATAGAGAATCTTCGACAGCAGCAGACTGCCCTTGAGCACGTTGATCTGCTCGTCGAGAGCCGAGTCGCTCTGGGTCAGGCTGTCGAGTTGCTGTTTGGTCTGCAGGTTCTGTTGAGTGACTTCGTTGAGGCGGTCGGTGCTTTTGAGCAGGTAATCGGAGAGCTTGAGGTTGGCCGCACTTTCGGTGGCGAGCAGGCTGCTGCCGCCGGCCTTCTGCGCCTCGATCGACTGCTGGGTCACGGTTTCCTGAGATTGCGCCAGACGCTTCTGGTTGATCAGGGTCTGCAGTTCCTGGATCTCGCGATCGAGACGGTCGGATTTCTCCGAGAGCAGGTCGTGCTGACTGTTGCCCAGATCCTGCAGCTGGCTGTTGCCCGCCAGTTCCTGGCGGCGCAGCGGAATCAGTGAGTTCAACGCGGCGAGCTCGGCGTTCAACTGGTCGCGCTGCTCGGCGCTGACGGTCTTGCCCGCGTCCTTGCCGGACTTGAGGATGTTGTTGATCTGCTGGATGCGCGTCTGGCTGGCAGAGATTTCCGCCTGCGCCCGCTCGGGACGGGTCTGGGCAGTGATGATCAGGCTGTTGGCATCGGCCAGGGCTTTTTGCAGATCGCTCTGCTGGGTCGAGCGATCGGTGAGGATCTGCTCTAACTGCTGGATCGACTCTTTGGTGAAGCGCTGCGCCACCGGCACCACTGGCGTGGCCTTGAGGCGCGTCAGTTCGCGGGTGTTCTCGATGGTCTGCCGCGGGGCGGAGGCCAGTTGCTGCTTGAGGTCGATCAGCTTCTGGTCGTAATCACGCCGGCTGTTGAGTTGATTGAGCGTGGTTTGCAGGACCGTCTGCAGGCTCTTTTTGTCGGCATCCGGCAGTTTGCTGTCGGCCAGTTTGTCGAGGCTGGCCTGCACGGCTTCGCTGGACGGCGGTTCGGCGGCGTAGAGCGGGCCGACGGAAAGACTCAGGCCCAGCAGGGCCGCGAAAAAGAAAGAGCGCAGGGTAGGCATAGAGACCGGTCAAGCAAGTGAGAGTGGACGCAGTTTAGAGGAAGAGACCGGGACCCGGGCGACTTCCTTCGGGGAATCTGACGCCCACTTTGCCGATCTTGTTCCCGTCCATGACCGCGACCGTCCAGTGAGTGTTGTTCCACTCCACCTGGTCGCCAACGATCGGTGCCCCCCCGACCTTGTGGGCAATGAACGCACCCAGGGTCATGTCCGGATCTATGCCTTCGGCCGGTAGGCCATACAGCGCGGCAACCGCTTTAAGCTGGGCGTCTCCTTCGAGCACGAAGTCGCCGAAGAAGCGCAGATCCAGACCGCGTTGCGGCGCCTGGCTGAACAGTTTTCCGAGCGCTGGCAAGTTGTGTTCATGGCCGATAACACACAGCAAATCATCGACTTCCAGCACCGTACTACCCGACGGATGGAGCAGTTGCTGGCCACGAAACAGGGCGGCGATACGTGTGCCTTCGGGCATTTTCAGCTCGCGCAGGGGCGAACCGATGCACCATTTCTCGGCGCCGAGCTTGTAAACGAACAGCTCCCACTCGCTGGTGATGTGCACTTCCAGTGCCGAACGGGAAATCGGCGCCGGCTCCGGCGGGACCGTCACCTTCAACAGTTTGGCCACCCACGGCAGGCTCGTGCCCTGCACCAGCAGCGACACCAGCACAATGAAGAACGCGAGGTTGAAGTACAGCTGCGCATTCGGCAACCCGGCCATCAGCGGGAACACCGCGAGAATGATCGGTACCGCGCCGCGCAACCCGACCCAGGAAATAAACGCTTTCTCGCGGCCGTGGAACGCCTTGAACGGCAGCAGGCCGACCAGCACCGACAGCGGCCGGGCGAACAGAATCATCCATAGCGCCAGACCCAGCGCCGGCAAGGCGATCGGCAGCAGATCATGCGGAGTGACCAGCAGCCCCAGCACCAGGAACATGCCGATCTGTGCCAGCCACGCCATGCCGTCGAGCATGTGCAGAATGCCGTGACGGCTGCGCACCGGGCGGTTGCCGATCACCAGACCGCACAGGTACACCGCGAGGAAGCCGCTGCCGTGCAGGGCGTTGGTCAGGGCGAACACCACCAGGCCGCCGGCGATCACCAGAATCGGGTACAGGCCGGTAGCGAGGTTGATCCGGTTGACCAGTTGCAGCATCAGCCAGCCACCGCCGAGGCCGATCACGCCGCCGATGCCGAATTCGCGAATCAGGTGGGTCAACAGGCTCCAGTGCAGGCCGGTCTGGCCGCTGGCGAGCATGTCGATCAGGGTCACGGTGAGAAACACCGCCATCGGGTCGTTGCTGCCGGATTCGATTTCCAGGCTGGCGGTCACCCGTTCGTTGAGGCCCTTGCCGCCGAGCAGCGAGAACACTGCGGCGGCGTCCGTGGAGCCGACGATGGCGCCGATCAGCAGGCCCTGGATCAGGTTCAGGTCGAACAGCCATGCCGCGGCCATACCGGTCAGCCCGGTGGTGATCAACACCCCGACCGTCGCCAGCGACAGCGCCGGCCACAGGGCCACGCGGAAACTCGAGACCCGCGTGCGCAAGCCGCCGTCGAGGAGGATCACCGCCAGTGCGAGGTTGCCGACCAGATAGGCCGTCGGGTAGTTATCGAAAATGATCCCGCCGCCATCGACCCCGGCGGCCATGCCGACCGCAAGAATAATGACCAGAATCGGGATGCCGAGACGGGAGGAAAGTGAGCTGACAAGAATGCTCGCACCTACCAGCAACGCGCCGATCAAGAACAGGCTGTTGATGGTCGTCGCATTCAAAGGCAGTACTCCAGAAGCGTAAAGACGGGCACAAACTGACCATGCAGTCTGCGTGCCAGCGATTCTAACCTGTTGAAATGTGATGCTGTCAAAAAGCTTTTTACGCTATGGGATTTGAGGTATGGGTTCGGCTGGGGATCGCTACCCTCACCCTAGCCCTCTCCCGGAGGGAGAGGGGACCGACCGCGGGGTTTGTTCAAGTTACACCGACCTGCAATATCGAGCCGAACTCAAAATCTGCAAAGCTCCCAATGTGCTCCCTTTCCCCCTCTCCCTCTGGGAGAGGGCTGGGGTGAGGGGCTTTTGACCTTGATCTGAAAATTTACAGGCTGAACCGCCCGACCATGTTGTTCAGATCCAGCGCCAGGCGCGACAGCTCGTTGCTGGCCGCACTGGTCTGATTCGCGCCGGTAGCCGATTGCACCGACAGGTCGCGGATGTTCACCAGGTTGCGATCCACTTCGCGGGCCACTTGTGCCTGTTCTTCAGCGGCACTGGCGATCACCAGATTGCGCTCGTTGATCTCGACGATCGCGGTATTGATGATGTCCAGCGACATCCCGGCACCCCGCGCGATGTTCAGCGTCGATTCGGCGCGCTCGGTGCTGTTGCGCATCGAATCCACGGCGTGTTCGGTGCCGCTCTGGATGCTGCCGATCATGCGTTCGATTTCGCTGGTCGACTGCTGGGTGCGATGCGCCAGCGCACGCACTTCGTCGGCGACCACGGCAAAACCGCGACCGGCTTCACCGGCACGTGCCGCTTCAATTGCCGCGTTCAGGGCCAGCAGGTTGGTCTGATCCGCCAGACCACGAATCACGTCCAGCACCTTGCCGATGTCTCGGGATTCATTCGCCAGATCGCCGATCAGGGTCGCAGTGCTCTGCACATCGGCGCTCATGCGTTCGATGGCGCTGACGGTTTCCTGTACCAGGTCACGGCCGTCGCCGGCCGAAGTGGTGGCGTTCTTCGAGGCTTCCGAAGTGCTCACCGCATTGCGCGCGACTTCTTCCACGGCGCTGGTCATCTCGTTGACAGCGGTGGCGGCCTGCTCGATTTCGTTGTTCTGCTGGGTCAGGCCGCGGGCGCTTTCGTCGGTGACACTGTTCAGTTCTTCCGCTGCAGATGCAAGCTGGGTGGCCGAGCCGGAGATGCGCTGCAAGGTGTCGCGCAGCTTCGATTGCATCTTGGCCATGGCCGCCAGCAGACGCCCGGCTTCGTCGGTGCCGTCGACGTGGATCGGCTGGGTCAGGTTGCCTTCGGCGATGGTTTCCGCCGCGTCCAGCGCTTTGGAAATCGGCTTGGTGATGCTGATGGTCAGCAGCCAGGCGAACAGGAAGGTCAGGCCGGTCGCCACGACCAGCAGGGTGACCACCAGATTGAACGCCGAGGAATACTGGTCGACCGCCTCTTGATTGGTCTGGCTGATCTGCTCGCCGTTGATCTGCATCAGGCGGTTGAGCACGGTGTTCATCGCTTCGGAGTTGTTCAGCAACTCGGTGTTGAGCAGGTTGCGCAACTCGTCCACCTGATTGTTGCGCGACAGGCTCTTCATCCGGTCTTCGATCTGACGGTACTGGCCGAGCAACTGCACATATTGATCGTAGGCCGCGCGTTCCTGCGGGCCGCTGATCAACGGCTCATAGGCCGATTGGGCAGCGCGGATCTGCTGGTTGCGGGTGTCCAGCAGTTCCATGGTCTTCTGCTGTACGTCCGGCTCGCGATTGACCAGCAAGCGGTAGGACAGCACCCGCAGGCGCAAGGTCAGTTGGGTGAACTCGTCGAGGTTCTTGATGCTCGGCACGCTGCTGTTGGTGATGTCCTCGGCAGCGCCGCGGATTTTGCTCATCTGGTTCAGGGCGAACACGCCTAGAATCAGCATCAGGCCGCCGATCAGGGCGAAGCCGGTGAACGCCCGGGGGGCGATATTCATATTGCGAAGGGACATGGTGCGGATACCAAAAAGGGCCGCATCCATGCGGGCTGAGACTGCTGTATGGATGACTTATCGGTCATACGACTAAAGTCTTGAGGCACTGTGCGTATTTGTCGCATATGGGCCTGAGCGACGAAGTGCAGGAACCAGATCGGCAGATCACAGTCTTTTAAACTCGCGAGAACGGTCGGCCGCCAGGAAAATCAAGGCCTTGCGCCGGTATAACCCTGGCATCCGCAGTGACTTTTCTTTATCGTACGCGCCCTTTGAAAAACGCCTGGAAGATCAAAATGTTGGAAGCATCCCTCAGCCAATTGGAACAGCTCGTCAGCGACCTGGTGCAACAGAACCAGACCCTCACGCAAACCAACCAGACCCTGTCCACGGAACTGGCCCAGGCCAAGGATGAAAACGAAAGCCTGCAACTGAGCCTGATGGAACAGGAAGAGAAGCACGGCGCCACCGCAGCGCGCATCCAGGCTCTGGTTGATCGCGTCAACGCAGGCCCTGTCAGCGCATGAACCACGGCACCGCAGGGGTAAAAGTCATCTCCATTCTCGGGGAGGACTATTCGATCAAGGCACCGGCCGGGGAAGAACAGACCCTGCTGGACGCCGCACTGATGCTCAAGGCCGCCCTGGCCGACACCAAACGCAAATACCCGACGCTGATCGGTGACCGCTTGCTGGTGCTGGCAGCGATGAACCTGTGCTCGCAGCAGATCGAAATGAAGAAGCAGCATCAGGCAGAACTCGACCGTTACCAAGAGCAAGTCAGCGCCACGGTCGACACCATCGCCAAGACCATCAATCAGGGCTGATGGGGTTGCGCACAACCAAAGAATAAATTGTCGATCAGGTTGTATACAATCGGCACGGCTGTTGCATTGTTTCGGCCACTTATTCTTTGGGGGTGCTCCATGCAGTTGTGGCGACGCAGTATTCAATGGCAGCTGATTCTCAGCATGGGCACCGCCCTGCTGGTCAGCATCCTGATCGTGGTTGGCATTTATACCCTGGTGGTCAACCGCCTCGCCCAGAGCTATCTGGTCGAACAAGCGCTGCCGTCGAGCATCGAAGCGACGCGCAACGACATCGAACGCATCCTCGTCCAGCCGCTGACCGCCGCCAAAGACATCGCCAGCAACAGCATGGTGCGCGATTGGCTGGCCTCGGGTGAAGACAGCAGCAAAACGGCGGCCTTCGCGCAGTATCTGGAAGGCATCCGCGCCGAACATAAAGCTTTCACCGCGTTGATCATCGGCACCGACTCCAATCACTACATCACCGAAAAGGGCCTGGATCGCACCCTCAGTCGGACCAAACCGGCCGATGCCTGGTTTTATTCCTTCCTCGACAGCCATCAGCCGCGCACCCTGAACATCGACAACGATGGCGCCACCGGAGAATTGGCACTGTTCATCGACTTGAAGGTCGAGCAGGCCGGCAAAGTTGTCGGCGTCGCGGGACTCGGCCTAAGCATGAAAGAGCTGTCGGAGTTGATCCACAACTTCAGCTTTGGCGAGCGCGGCAAGGTCTATCTCGTGCGTTCCGACGGTTTGATCCAGGTCCATCCCGAAGCGCAGTTCAGTGGCAAGCGCACCCTCACGGAGCAGATCGGGGCGTCGGCGGCGCAAGCGGTCATGGGGCAAAAAGTCGCCACCAACAGTTCCTTCCAGCGCGATGGCGAAGACTTCCTCGCCTTCAGCCTGCCGCTGCGCGATCTGGGCTGGACGCTGGTGGCCGAAGTGCCGCAATCTCAGATCTACGCCGAAGCCCGCAAGGCGATGTGGATGAGTGGCGGCATCGGTCTGGCGGTGGCACTGGTGTGCCTGGCGCTGGTGGTGTGGCTGGCCCAAGGGCTGGTGCGACCGATTCGTCAGGTAACAGCCGCGCTGGTAGCGATCGGTAGCGGCGGTGGAGATTTGACCCATCGGTTAGATTCCAGCCGCGCCGATGAGCTGGGCGATCTCGCGCGCGGCTTCAACCGTTTTCTCGACAGCCAGCGCGGGCTGATCGGCGAAGTGCTGACCACCAGCGAGCGTCTGCGCACAGCAGTCGGCCAAGTGGCGAAAGTGGTGGAAAACACCGCCGAACGCTCCGGGCGCCAGCAGGAAATGACCGACATGGTTGCCACGGCGGTGCATGAGATGGGCCTGACCGTGCAGGAAATTGCGCAGAACGCCGGCAACGCCGCGCTGGCTTCACAAACTGCTCGCGATGAAGCGCTGCAGGCGCGGGAAGTGGTCGGTGGCTCGATCCGTCATATCGAAAGCATGTCCGATGAGATTGGTGTGGCGGCGGGCGCGGTGGGTGAGCTGGCGCATCAGGTGGCGTCGATCGATTCGGTACTGGCGGTGATTCGCGGCGTGTCCGAGCAGACCAACTTGCTGGCGCTCAACGCGGCGATTGAAGCGGCGCGCGCCGGAGATATGGGGCGCGGGTTTGCCGTGGTGGCGGATGAAGTGCGCACCTTGGCGCGCAGGACTCAGGCGTCTACCGACGAAATCCAGCAAATGATCGGCAGCCTCAAACAAGGCGCAGAGAATGCCGTGTCATCGATGCGCACCGGGCAGGCGGCGACCGGCACCGGGGTTGAATCGAGCCAGCGTACTGGCGCGTCGTTGACCGCGATTACCGGGCAGGTCGAGCGCATCAGTGACATGAACCATCAGGTGGCCACGGCCACGGAAGAGCAGTCTGCAGTGACCGAGGAGATCAACCGCAATGTGCAGGGGATTTCCGATCTGGCCCGGGCCACGGCGGGCGAGGTGCGGGCGTGTCGCGAGGATTGTCAGATGTTGCAGCGGTTGGCGGATGATCTGGCAAGGCAGATGGGTGGGTTCAAGTTGAGCTGAGTGCTGAGTCTGAAAGCCCCTCACCCTAGCCCTCTCCCGGAGGGAGAGGGGACTGACCGAGCCGTCTCTCGCTATACATCGACCTGAAAACGCCAGTCGATTATGGATTCGGTAGACCTCTTTCAGGTCGATGGAGTATTCAAGCATACCCTGTTCGGCCCCCTCTCCCTCCGGGAGAGGGCTGGGGTGAGGGTTGGCTCTCAGAACCACCCATCCTGCATCGCCAGGCACGTATCATCCCGCGCCTCCAGCAACGCCAGCTCATGGTGACAGCCCGGCACTTCCCACGTCAGGAAGTAGCGCGCCGCCTGCAGCTTGCCCTTATAGAAGTCAGCATCTGCCGCATTGCCTTTGGCCAGACCTTCCTCGGCGCGGATCGCCTGTTCCAGCCAGCGCCAGCCAATCACCGTGTGCCCGAATACCTTCAAGTACAGCGCCGAATTCGCCAGGCTGCTGTTGACCTTGCCCTGCGCCAGATCGGTCAGCAGGCCGATGGTGACTGTTTGCAGGCGAGCCACCAATTGCTCCAGTGGCTCACGCAGTGCGGTCAACGATTCGTACGCTGTCGCGCGCTCGGCGGTGTTGGCGATCAGACGGATCAGTTGCTTCAATCCGGCGCCGCCGTTCTGCGCCAGTTTGCGCCCGAGCAAGTCCAGCGACTGAATACCGTGGGTGCCTTCGTGGATCGGGTTCAGGCGGTTGTCGCGGTAGTACTGTTCCACCGGGTATTCGCGGGTGTAACCGTGACCGCCGAGAATCTGGATCGCCAGTTCGTTGGCCTTCAGGCAGAACTCCGACGGCCAGGATTTGACGATCGGCGTCAGCAAGTCCAGCAGCTCGTGGGCCTGTTTGCGCTCGCCTTCGGTTTCCAGCGTGGTGGTGTCATCGAACAGCCGCGCCGCGTACAGGCCGAGGTCAAACGCCCCTTCGACGTAGGATTTTTGCGTCAGCAGCATGCGTCTGACGTCCGCGTGCTGAATGATCGCCACTGGCGCAGTGCTCGGATCCTTGCTGTCCGGGACTCGGCCTTGCGGGCGTTCGCGGGCGTATTCCAGCGAGTACAGGTAACCGGCGTAGCCGAGCATCACCGCGCCCATGCCGACGCCAATCCGCGCCTCGTTCATCATCTGGAACATGTAGCTCAAACCATGGTGCGGCTTGCCCACCAGATAGCCGACGCATTCGCCGTTATCGCCGAAGTTCAGCGCGGTGGAAGTGGTGCCGCGCCAGCCCATCTTGTGGAACAGCCCGGCCAGCAGCACATCGTTGCGCTCGCCGAGGCTGCCGTCATCGTTGACCAGAAATTTCGGCACGATGAACAGCGAAATACCCTTCACCCCCGGCGGCGCGTCCGGCAGCTTGGCCAGGACCATGTGCACGATGTTTTCCGACAGCGGATGATCGCCGCCGGAAATGAAGATCTTGTTGCCCTTGAGTCGATAAGTGCCGTCGGACGCCGGCTCGGCGCGGGTACGAATATCCGACAGCGATGAGCCAGCGTGCGGTTCGGTCAGGGCCATGGTGCCGAAGAAGCGCCCGTCGATCATTGGTTGCAGGAAGCGCTGTTTCTGCTCGGCGCTGCCAAAGCTTTCGATCAGGTTGGCCGCGCCCATGGTCAGGAACGGGTAGGAGGTGGTCGCCGCGTTCGCCGCTTGAAAGTGCGCAAAGCAGGCTTGCGACAGCAGCGTCGGCAGTTGCATGCCGCCGGCTTCGAAGCTTCGCGCGGCATTGAGGAAGCCGGCCTCGAGGAACGCGTCCACCGCCGGTTTCACTTCCGGGATCAGAACCGCCTGACTATTTTCGTAGCGCGGCTCGTTCTCGTCGCCCTTGCGGTTGTGCGGCGCGAAGTATTTCTCGGCGATGCTGCGCGCGGTGCCGATGGCCGCGTCGAAGGTCTCGCGGTTGTGTTCGGCGAAGCGCTCACGCCGGGTCAGGCCCTCGGCATCGAGGACTTCGTACAGCTCGAAAGCCAGATTACGGGAACTGAGCAGCGTCTCGGACATGGCGGCCTACCTGAACATTGGGATTGGGCCGAGTCTAGGCTTGCTGATAAAGGCTGAATACGATGATTGATGGCGGTGATGTCAGGGCCGAGCACCGACTTAACAAACACCCCAAAACAACTGTGGGAGCGGGCTTGCTCGCGAATGCGGTGGATCAGTCACTGGAGATGTCGACTGACACAACGCCTTCGCGAGCAAGCCCGCTCCCACATTGGGATTTGATTGTCAGGCAACCATCGCGGTTGCCTGACTTATCGGGTTTAACCGATGGTCATCAAGCTCGCATTACCCCCCGCCGCCGCGGTGTTGACGCTCAACGCCCGCTCGATCACCAGACGCTCCAGCGCGATGTTGGTCTCGCCCTGGGACAAGCCCTGAACGCCAACGATCGCACCGGCACGCTTGGCAATCTGCTGGCAGACACCACGCAACTGGTCGGAATGGCCGTGATGCAGCACGGCATCAAACACCACTTCATCCTTGTGCCAGTCGGCAACCCGTTTGATCCGCGCCTGAACGTCCTTCGGCAGGCGTGCGAACAAGGCCTTGCTGATGTCGGATTCCGGCCATACCGCCGAACCGCCGACCGCCAAGACCGCCGCCAGTTGAGTCAGCAGATCGCCTTCGACGTCGGCCAGGCACAGCACGTGTTCACGCGGCAGGATCGCGTAGCTGTTCTTCTCGCCGGTCGGGCCGGCCAGCACGCGGGTGATGCCGCTTTGCGATTGCGCGGCGTACTGCACGCACAGGGTGCTCAGTTCGGCGTACTGGTTGCTCTCGGCCCAGGCCTTGAAGGCGTTCAGCGGTTTGCTCATGGCATCACGCAGACGCACGTCCGGGGCGACGGCTGCATCACCGCGAGCGAAGGATTGTTCGATCGCGTCAGTAGGACGGGTCGACAGCAGGCGGTACAGGTACAGCGGACCACCGGCTTTCGGGCCAGTACCCGACAGGCCTTCGCCGCCGAATGGCTGCACGCCGACCACGGCACCGACGATGTTGCGGTTGACGTAGACGTTACCGGCGTTGACGTTGTCGATCACCTTGGCGATGGTCTCGTCGATGCGGGTGTGTACGCCGAGGGTCAGGCCATAACCGGAGGCATTGATCTGGCCGATCAACTGGTCGATGTCCTTGCGCTTGTAGCGCACCACGTGCAGCACCGGGCCGAAGATCTCGCGTTGCAGTTCATCGAAGCTTTCCAATTCGATCAGGGTCGGCATGACGAAGGTGCCGCGTTTGACTTCTTCGCTGTCGGCGATAGCCACCTGGTACACGCTGCGACCTTTATCGCGCATGCCCTGGATGTGCTTGTCGATGCCGGCCTTGGCTTCGGCGTCGATCACCGGGCCAATGTCCACGGACAGACGCTCAGGGTTGCCGAGGCGGCTTTCAGCCATCGCGCCTTTGAGCATTTCGATGACACGGTCGGCGGAGTCTTCCTGCAGGCACAGCACGCGCAGGGCCGAGCAACGCTGACCGGCACTGTCGAAGGCCGAGGACACCACGTCGATCACCACTTGTTCGGTCAGCGCCGAGGAGTCAACGATCATCGCGTTCTGCCCGCCGGTTTCGGCGATCAGCGGAATCGGACGGCCCTGGCTGTCGAGACGACCTGCGATGTTGCGTTGCAGCAGGCGCGCCACTTCGGTGGAACCGGTGAACATCACGCCTTTGACGCGCTCATCACCGACCAGACCGGCGCCGACGGTTTCACCGCGACCCGGCAGCAGTTGCAGCACGCCTTCGGGAATCCCGGCTTCCAGCAGCAAGCGCACGGCTTGCGCGGCAACCAACGGAGTCTGCTCAGCCGGTTTGGCCAGTACCGGGTTACCGGCGGCCAGTGCGGCAGCGACCTGGCCACTGAAGATGGCCAGCGGGAAGTTCCACGGGCTGATGCACACCACCGGGCCCAGTGGGCGGTGGGCGTCATTGCTGAAATCGTTGCGCGCCTGCACCGCGTAGTAACGCAGGAAGTCGACCGCTTCGCGCACTTCGGCAATGGCGTTGGCGAAGGTCTTGCCGGCTTCACGGGCCAGCAGGCCCATCAGTGGCTGGATCTCGCCTTCCATCAGGTCGGCGGCACGCTCCAGAATCGCCGCGCGCTCGGCTGGCGGAGTAGCCTGCCAGATTGGCGCAGCATTCAGGGCGCACTGGATCGCGTTGTCGACGTCTTCGACGGTGGCTTCCTGCACGTGACCGACCACATCGCGGTGATCCGCCGGGTTCAGCACTGGCGCCGGGGCTTCGTTGCTGGAAGCGCAACCGAGCATCGGTGCGGCTTTCCAGTTGTTGTGCGCAGTGGCGAGCAGGGCGCAGGACAGCGAGGCCAGACGATGTTCGTTGGCCATGTCGATGCCGGCGGAGTTGGCGCGCTCGGAGCCATACAGGTCACGCGGCAGCGGAATGCGTGGGTGCGGCAGGCCGAAACCACCTTCCACGGTCGCCATCTGCTCGATCTGGGCCACCGGATCGGCCACCAGTTCCTGAATCGAAATCGACTGGTCGGCAATGCGGTTGACGAACGAAGTGTTGGCGCCGTTTTCCAGCAGACGACGCACGAGGTACGCCAGCAGGGTTTCGTGGGTACCGACCGGTGCGTACACGCGGCACGGACGGTTCAGCTTGCCTTCGGACACTTTGCCGACAACCTGCTCGTAAAGCGGTTCGCCCATGCCGTGCAGGCACTGGAATTCGTACTGGCCCGGGTAATAGTTCTGACCGGCAATGTGGTAAATGGCCGACAGGGTGTGGGCGTTGTGCGTGGCGAACTGCGGGTAGATGACTTCCGGCACCGACAGCAGTTTGCGGGCGCAGGCGATGTAGGACACGTCGGTGTACACCTTGCGGGTGTAGACCGGATAGCCTTCCAGGCCTTCGACCTGGGCGCGCTTGATTTCGCTGTCCCAGTACGCGCCTTTCACCAGGCGGATCATCAGGCGATGACGGCTGCGACGGGCCAGATCGATCACGTAGTCGATCACGTATGGGCAACGCTTCTGGTAAGCCTGAATCACGAAGCCGATGCCGTTCCAGCCGGTCAGTTGCGGTTCGAAGCACAGGCGCTCGAGCAGATCCAGCGACAGCTCCAGGCGGTCGGCTTCTTCGGCGTCGATGTTCAGGCCGATGTCGTATTGCTTGGCCAGCAGGGTCAGCGACAGCAGGCGCGGGTACAGCTCGTCCATCACCCGCTCGTACTGCGCACGGCTGTAACGCGGGTGCAGCGCCGAGAGCTTGATGGAAATGCCCGGGCCTTCATAAATCCCACGGCCGTGGGAGGCTTTGCCGATCGAGTGAATGGCTTGTTCGTACGACGCCAGGTACTTCTGCGCGTCGTGTTCGGTGAGTGCCGCTTCACCGAGCATGTCGTAGGAATAGCGGAAGCCCTTGGCTTCGAACTTGCTCGCGTTGGCCAGCGCTTCGGCGATGGTTTCGCCGGTGACGAACTGCTCGCCCATCAGACGCATGGCCATGTCGACGCCCTTGCGGATCATCGGCTCGCCGCTCTTGCCGATGATCCGGCTCAGCGACGAAGTCAGCCCGGCTTCGTTGTGGGTCGACACCAGTTTGCCTGTCAGCAGCAGACCCCAGGTGGCGGCGTTGACGAACAGCGACGGGCTGTTGCCCAGGTGCGGCTGCCAGTTGCCGGTGCTGATCTTGTCGCGGATCAGCGCATCGCGAGTGCCTTTGTCCGGGATACGCAGCAGTGCTTCGGCCAGGCACATCAGGGCCACGCCTTCCTGGGACGACAGGGAAAATTCCTGCAGCAGGCCCTGAACAATGCCTGCACGACCGCCGGCACTTTTCTGGTTACGCAGTTTTTCCGCGATGGTCGCAGCGAGTTTGTTGGTGGCGTCGGCCATCGGTGCCGGCAGGCGTGCCTGCTCGATCAGCATCGGCACCACTTCCGGCTCAGGGCGACGGTAAGCAGCGGTGATCGATGCGCGCAGTACCGATTGCGGCAGGATGCTTTCAGCGAATTCGAGGAAGCACTGGTGGGCGTGATCGGTCTGCACTTCGCCAGCGTCATCGCTGTCCTTGGCGGTCAAACCGTTCAGCTCGGTCAGGGTTGCACCACCCTCGAGTTTTTCCAGGTAATTGAAAATTGCCTGCTTGATCAGCCAGTGCGGTGTGCGATCAATCGAGGTCGCGGCAGCCTTCAGGCGCTCGCGGGTCGGGTCATCGAGTTTGACCCCAAGGGTGGTGGTAGCCATATTTTTATCCTCATGGTTGCCACAGTTGCGTGGCATCAGCTGGCGGCAAGATTAGCCGTGCGCCGGAAGAGGTGCAACCGGGTGCAACCCTTTTTTTGTCGGAAAAATAAACGCTTCGTCAGGAATTATTTTCTGGTACTGAAGTGCCGCTCCTGCTTGGTGCTTTTACTTCTAGCAGAGAGACTCGACTGCGCTAAAAGGGAGCAAAAACGGCGTATTTATCGGTATATCCGACTAGGTGCAACTTAATCGCCAGAAACTGGTTGCACCTTTTTTACTTTGTTGCATAGCATTCGCGCCCAAGGTGCAACCGGGATAACCCGGTGCATCGGCTGGTGGCTTTCCTGGGGAAACATCAGTCCTAAATGCGCGGGATCCCGTTTCGTCTGCCAAACGTGGTCGTTTGTGGACGATCAATCACCGCTGCAACATAAAAACAAAGCCAGGGCGTAACTTAATGAGCGTAAGCAATCCAACACTGATCACGTTCGTGATCTACATCGCAGCAATGGTGCTGATCGGCTTCATGGCCTATCGCTCCACCAATAACCTCTCTGACTACATTCTTGGCGGCCGCAGCCTGGGCAGCGTCGTGACGGCTCTGTCTGCCGGTGCTTCCGACATGAGCGGCTGGTTGTTGATGGGCCTGCCGGGCGCCATCTACATGTCCGGTCTGTCCGAAAGCTGGATCGCCATCGGCTTGATCGTCGGCGCCTACCTGAACTGGCTGTTCGTCGCCGGCCGTCTGCGTGTGCAGACCGAGCATAACGGTGATGCCCTGACCCTGCCGGACTACTTCTCCAGCCGTTTCGAAGACAAAAGCGGCCTGCTGCGCATCATCTCGGCGGTGGTGATTCTGGTGTTCTTCACCATTTACTGCGCTTCCGGCATCGTGGCTGGCGCCCGTCTGTTCGAAAGCACCTTCGGCATGTCCTACGAGACGGCGCTGTGGGCCGGTGCTGCGGCGACGATTGCCTACACCTTCGTCGGCGGTTTCCTCGCGGTGAGCTGGACTGACACCGTACAAGCCACGCTCATGATCTTCGCCCTGCTGCTGACGCCGATCATCGTGCTGCTGGCCACCGGTGGTGTCGATACCACGTTCCTCGCCATCGAAGCTCAGGACCCAAGCAACTTCGACATGCTCAAGGGCACCACCTTCATCGGCATCATCTCGCTGATGGGCTGGGGTCTGGGTTACTTCGGTCAGCCGCACATCCTCGCGCGTTTCATGGCCGCTGACTCGGTGAAGTCGATTGCCAACGCCCGTCGCATCTCCATGACCTGGATGATCCTGTGCCTGGGCGGCACCGTCGCCGTGGGTTTCTTCGGTATCGCCTACTTCTCGGCGCACCCGGAAGTGGCCGGTCCAGTCACCGAGAACCACGAGCGGGTGTTCATCGAGCTGGCAAAAATTCTTTTCAACCCGTGGGTTGCCGGTGTCCTGCTGTCGGCGATTCTCGCCGCTGTGATGAGCACCCTGAGCTGCCAGCTGCTGGTTTGCTCGAGCGCTCTGACCGAGGACTTCTACAAAACCTTCCTGCGCAAATCCGCTTCCCAGGTGGAACTGGTGTGGGTCGGTCGCGCGATGGTGTTGCTGGTGGCGCTGATCGCTATCGCCATGGCCGCCAACCCGGAAAACCGCGTACTGGGCCTGGTGTCCTACGCCTGGGCCGGTTTCGGTGCCGCGTTCGGTCCGGTGGTGCTGATCTCGGTGATCTGGAAGGACATGACCCGCAACGGCGCACTGGCCGGCATCCTGGTCGGCGCGATCACGGTAGTGGTCTGGAAGCATTTCGAACTGCTGGGTCTGTACGAAATCATCCCGGGCTTCATCTTCGCCAGTCTGGCCATCTACATCGTCAGCAAAATGGGTGAGCCAACCAAAGGCATGGTGCAGCGCTTTGAAGCGGCGGAAAAAGATTTCCACCTGAACAAGTGATGCATTGAGCTTCGGCTCACCAGAAAACGGCCCGCTTCCTACAGGAGGCGGGCCGTTTTTTTATGCCTGCAATATCCCTGAGTCAGCATAGATCCCCTGTGGGAGCGGGCTTGCTCGCGAAAGGGTCGTGCCAGTCGACATTGATTTCATTTGACCCACCGCATTCGCGAGCAAGCCCGCTCCCACAGGAGATCGGTGGTGAGTTTGAGAGGGTTGTCTGTAGTCGCATGCGCCGATTTGCGAAGGCTTTTTCGACAGGAAAAGTAGGGCAAATCTGATTTTCCCGTCACCCACCCAACACCCCTTGCCCCTCATGCAGAATCGCCCGCCCTCAATCTGCAGAGAGACATCGGATGTTCGCGCCTGCCAATCAACCGCGTTTCACGTTGACCCTCGAAGGCGCCCAAGTTGATCTCAAAGTCCTTGAGTTCACGGGCAAGGAAGCCATCAGCCAACCCTTTCGTTTCGAGCTGGAACTGGTCAGTGAGCGTCCGGATCTGGACCTCGAAAGCCTGCTGCACCGTCAGGCGTTTCTGAGCTTCGATGCGGAAGGTTCCGGTGTCCATGGTCAGATTTATCAGGTCGGGCAGGGCGATTCCGGGAAACGTCTGACGCGCTACCACCTGAGCCTGGTGTCGCGTCTGACCTACCTCGGTCACCGCATCAATCAGCGGATTTTTCAGCATCAGACGGTTCCGCAGATCGTCGCGCAGATCCTCAAGGATCACGCAATCCTGCGCGATGCCTTCGAGTTCCGCCTCGGCAGCGATTACCCGGTGCGGGAATATTGCGTGCAATACGCCGAGAGCGATCTGGCGTTCATCCAGCGCCTGTGTGCCGAGGTGGGTATTCATTACCACTTTCAGCACAGCCCGGAGGGGCATGTGCTGGTGTTCGGCGACGATCAAACGGTGTTTCCGCGCCTGGCCGAACCGACGCTGTATCTGCCGGGTAGCGGCATGGCGTCGACGGCGCCGGCCATCAAGCGCTTCAACGTCCGGGTGGAGACTCGCACCAGCGTGGTCACCCGGCGCGACTACAACTTCGAAAAGCCGCGACTGCAACTGCACAGCCGCAGCGACAGTGAGCAGCGCCCGGTGCTCGAGGACTATCACTTTCCCGGCCAATTCAACGATCGAGAAACCGGCAGGCAACTGGCGCAACGTACGCTGGAAAGGCATGTCGCCGACTACCGTCAGGCTGAGGGCATCAGCGACGTATCCGCACTGGTTTGCGGACATTTCCTGCAACTGAGCGAGCATCCGCGCCAGGACTGGAATGACCTGTGGCTGCTCACCGCCATCGAGCATCATGGCCGACAGCCGCAAGTGCTGGAGGAATCGGTGACCAGCGATGGGGAAACATTCCAGGGTTACCGTAATACCTTTCTTGCCACGCCGTGGGAGGTGTTCTTTCGTCCGGCGTTGGGGCCGGAAAAACCGCGCATGCCCGGTTATCAACCGGCCGTGGTCACCGGGCCGCAAGACACGGAAATCCATTGCGACGAGTACGGCCGGGTCAAGGTGCAACTGGCCTGGGATCGTGACGGCGAGCTCAACGAGCATTCCAGTTGCTGGCTGCGCGTTGCCACGGGTTGGGCGCATGATCATTACGGCAGCGTGCTGATCCCGCGGGTCGGCATGGAAGTGCTGGTCGGTTTCATCGACGCTGATGCCGACAAACCGTTGGTGATGGGTTGCCTGCCAAACGCCGCAACTCCGCTGCCGCTGGACCTGCCCGCCGACCAGACCCGCAGCATCTTCCGCAGCCAGAGCAGCCCCGGTGGTGGCGGTTACAACGAGCTGCGCATCGAGGACAAAAAGGGCGCCGAAGAAATCTACCTGCGCGCCCAGCGCAACTGGACGCAGCATGTCCTGCACGACCAGCAGGTGCAGGTCGACAACCAGCGCAGCATTGTCGTCACTGGCCTTGCCAGCCATGAACTCAAGGCTGACGAGCAGCGCATCACCCACGGCCAGCGCCAGACCGAAGTGAAACAGGACGATCACCTCACGGTTATTGGTGATCGGCATATTCGGGTGAGTAGTCAGGCAACCAGTGCGAGCGCACAAATTCACGTCAGTGCCGGGCAACAAGTGGTGATCGACGGTGGCGCGAGCGCGACGATTCAGGCCGGCGGGCAATGGATCAACATCGGCCCCGGCGGGATTTTCAGTAGCGTGCCGATTGTCGTGGGTGGGGCGCCAATGGCGGCGATGAGCGCGGCGCCGAGTGTGCCGGGGTTGCCGGTAAAACTCGCAGCAGCACCAGCGGCCATGCTCACTGCTGCGCAAATCATGAGCTTTAAAGGTGATGCACCATTCTGCGAAGAGTGCGAGCGTTGCAAGGACGGTGTCTGTGCAGCTTGAGTGCCTCACACCTGCAGAGTGGTTGGCGCGTGAACCGCTGAAACCTGCGGAGCAACTGTTCGCGATCTTCAGTAGCGCCAGCGACGCCAGGCCTCCGCTGGTTGCACCGAGCCCGATCTGGGCTGAGACGATCTACGCCGAGTGGGATGCGGTGATGCCCTTCGTGGGAATTGTCGCGGCGGACAGTGAGTTTCTCGACTGGGTGGCGAGTACCGAGTCTCGCGACTGGGGGTGGTTGGCGGTGTCCTCGGCGAGCCTGGAGGTGGTAGTTGAGCACTTTCGCAGCCTGACTCAAGTGCTGATGCCGGACGGCGCAGCGGTGTTTTTTCGCTTCTGGGATGGGCGGTTTTTGTTGCCGATCCTGCAGTCCGATGAAGTGCAATCTGCGCAGTTGATGCCGGTGATCTCGCGCGGC
The DNA here is from genome assembly GCF_017947305.1 of Pseudomonas sp. MWU347. Taxonomy (NCBI): domain Bacteria; kingdom Pseudomonadati; phylum Pseudomonadota; class Gammaproteobacteria; order Pseudomonadales; family Pseudomonadaceae; genus Pseudomonas; species Pseudomonas sp. MWU347. Next base: position 283,042 of record NZ_JAFGZB010000002.1, on the reverse strand, counting down.
TTGATCAATGGACAGGCCGTGGATATCGGGGGCAGGGCGCAGGTTTCAGGGCGGGTGTTTCCCTGGTGGAAAGTGCCTGAGTCAGTGCTGGCTTCAGCAGGGAATTCAGTCCGGATCGGGAATGCGCTGCAGTGGCTGAGCGAGGAGCATCCGGCGCTGTACGAGGCGTTTCCGCAGGCTGTGTTGCGCTGCAAGGTTCAGCAGTTTTTTCAGGTTTCGGCGTCGGAAGAATCGTCGCAATCGGCGTTATTGGCATATTTGCAGGACGAAGCGGAGTGAAATTTCCGGGCGAAGGCTTCGGAAATTTCCCGCGAGTTGCGGCGGATTTCATGAACTGGTGGGCGGTGGGTTGCGGGGATAGTCTTTTCGTTGTCACCGCGAGAGTGGTGACAGGGTGTAGGAACCCGTTACCTATGGTGCATCAGCGCTGTTGATTTAATTGCGACATGTAACTTGTGCCAGCAATATCTTTAGCGGCGGCTGTGTGCGGGGCACGCTTTGGCGTGGCCGAATTCCATGGGTCGGTTCCTACTCCCGTGCACAGCTGCCACCCGATCCCGTAGGAAGGAGCGAGGCAGTTCATTTTCACATCCATGGTAGAAAACATGACGATGCTTAAACCCGACCCACCCTACGAAAAAATCATCCCCCATCCCGATAATCGCTTCATGGCCCTGACCGGCAATTGCAGCGACATGCCCACTCTGTTCATCGACACCCAAGTCCCCCTCGACATCCTCATGGACGCCGCCAACCACCGCATCCGCGCCGTGATTCAAGTGCTGGAAAACATGTGCATGCGCGGCTCGGTCGAATGCGACTCGATCATCCTCAGCGACTTCGCCATGCTCTGCGCCATTCCGCTGCGTGACGGCTGTGATGTGCTGGATGTGATTGGCAAACGCCTCGGCAACCTGTCCCTTTAAGCCTGAGAGCGTTTTTGTGGCGAGGGAGCTTGCTCCCGCTCGGCTGCGTAGCAGCCGCAACCCGGTTGTCGCGGTGTCAGACGAAATGGGGGATTGAGGTCTTGGGGCCGCTGCGCAGCCCATCGGGGATGAATCCCCTCGCCACAAAGGCAAGGGCAAAAGATCGCAGCCTTCGGCAGCTCCTACAGGGGGGAACGCCAATCCCGTGTAGGAGCTGCCGAAGGCTGCGATCTTTGCTGTTGAGGTCCGCTCGGCCGCCAACCCCTGACTTGCCGGCCGGTAAAAGGTAAACTTCACGGCCCTCGCAGGAGCAGCCATGAATTATCGTCACGCCTTCCATGCCGGCAATCACGCCGATGTGTTCAAACACCTGACCTTGACCCGCCTCATCGCCCTGATGTCGCGCAAGGAGCAGCCGTTTGCCTATCTCGACACCCACGCCGGTATCGGTCTGTATGACCTGCAGGGCGATCAGGCCAACCGCACCGGCGAGTATCTGGAAGGCATCGCGCGCTTGTGGGATCAGCCGGATCTGCCGGCGCTGACCGCCGACTACATGAAGGTGCTGCACGAGATGAACCCGGATGGCCAGTTGCGCTACTACCCGGGTTCGCCGGAGCTGGCGCGGCGTCTGACCCGGCCGCAGGATCGGGTGATGCTCAACGAGAAACACCCGGAAGACGGCGTGCAGCTCAAAGAGAACATGGCCGGTGACCGTCGGGTGAAAGTGCATCTGGGCGAGGGCTGGCATGTGGCGCGGGCGATGCTGCCGGTGCAGGAGAAGCGTGCGGTGATGTTGATCGATCCGCCGTTCGAGCAGCTCGACGAGATGCAAAAGTGTGCGGCGTCGCTGAAAGAAGCGATTGGCCGGATGCGCCAAACCGTGGCGGCGATCTGGTACCCGGTAAAGGACCAGCGTGCGCTGCGACGTTTCTATCAGGATCTGGCTGGTACCGGTGCGCCGAAGTTGCTGCGCGTGGAACTGCTGGTGCATCCGCTGGATACGCCGAACAGCCTCAACGGCTCGGGGATGGCGATTGCCAATCCGCCGTGGGGGCTGGAGGAAGAATTGCGTGAGCTGCTGCCGTGGTTGTCGAAGAAGCTTGGGCAGACTCAGGGTGGGTGGCAGATGGATTGGTTGATTGCTGAAAGCTGATCAACTGTTTTAGCGGTGTCTGAACGGACGCCTTCGCGGGCAAGCCCGCTCCCACAAAGTACTGCGCCATTTTGAAGTCGGCGCTAAACCTGTGGGAGCGGGCTTGCCCGCGATGCTTTGGGGTTTAGTTACCCGCCAGGCTCGGTGGCATGCACACGCCGGTGCCGCCAATCCCGCAATAGCCCTCAGGGTTCTTCGCCAGATATTGCTGGTGATACGCCTCGGCGAAGTACACGGTCGGCGCCTGCTCGATCTCGGTGCTGATGTCGCCCAGACCCGCCTTCGACAGTTCAGCCTGATACACCGCTTTGCTCTTCAGCGCAGCGTCCAGTTGCTCTGGCGAGGTGGCGTAGATCACCGAACGGTACTGGGTGCCGATGTCGTTGCCCTGTCGCATGCCCTGCGTCGGGTTGTGCAGCTCCCAGAACATCGCCAGCAGCTCTTCGTAGCTGACCTTGGCTTTGTCATACACCACCAGCACTACTTCGGCGTGGCCGGTCAGGCCCGAGCAGACTTCTTCGTAGGTCGGGTTCGGCGTGTAGCCGCCGGCGTAGCCAACCACGGTGCTGACCACGCCTTCGCGCTGCCAGAAGCGGCGCTCCGCCCCCCAGAAGCAACCCAGACCGAAGATCGCAAAGTCGACGTCCTGGAAAAACGGGCCGAGCAGCGGAGTTTCTTCGAAGACGAAATGCTTTTCAGGCAGGGTCATCGCGGTTTCGCGGCCGGGCAGAGCTTGATCTTTGGTCGGTAGCACGTTTTTGTTCACCAGAATTTCCGAGCGCAGAACCATGATCGTTCCTCTCAGTCAGGATGGGATGTAAAAAGTCAGACCGTCAGTGTGCCGAATGATGCCGGATTTCGCACTATTCAAATGTGGGAGCGGGCTTGCTCGCGAATGCGGTGTGTCAGTCGACATCAACATTGCCTGACAAACCGCATTCGCGAGCAAGCCCGCTCCCACAAGGGGAGTTCATCGACAGGGACATCGGTGGGGGCTAGAGGCAGAGCGGGCCGCGCGGGTAGCGCTTGAGCGCCTGGATCAGCTCGGCGCCGGGGATCGGCCGGTCGAACAGGTAGCCCTGGCCGACGTCGCAGCGGTGGCGACGCAGGAACGCCAGTTGCTCGGCGGTCTCGATGCCTTCGGCCACGACTTTGAGTTTCAGGTTGTGCGCCATGGCGATTACCGCGGAGGTGATTTCCATGTCGTCCTGGTTGTCGGGGATTTCGTGGATGAAGCTGCGATCGATCTTGATGATGTCGATCGGGAATTTCTTCAGGTAGCTGAGCGACGAGTAACCGGTGCCGAAATCGTCCATGGCCAGGGTCAAGCCCAGGCGCTTGAGCTGGTCGAGTTGCAAGTGGGTGTCTTCGGTGGCTTCCAGCAGCAGGCCTTCGGTCAGCTCCAGTTCGAGCAGATTGGCCGGCAGGGCTTCTTCCTTGAGGATATTGGCGATTGAGGCAACCAGATCCGGGTCGGAGAACTGCTTCGGCGAAAGGTTGATCGCCACTTGCAGGTTACCCAGGCCGGCGCCGGTCAGCGCCTTGCTCATGCGGCAGGCCTGACGCGCGATCCACTTGCCGATCGGAATGATCAGGCCGGTCTCTTCGGCAACGCTGATGAACTGGTCCGGGCGGATCATGCCGCGCTCCGGGTGGTTCCAGCGCAACAGCGCTTCCATGCCCAGCAGGCGCCCGCTGCGCAGGCACAGCTTGGGCTGGTAGAACACGTCCAGCTCGTTCTGGGTCAGGGCGCGGCGCAGGTTGTTCTCGACGAACAGCTTGTAACTGGCCTCGGCATTCAACGCTTCGGTGAACACCTGGACCTGATGTTTGCCGTTGGCCTTGGCCTTGTGCAGCGCGAGGCCGGCGTTGCGCATCAGGGTTTGCGGGTCGCGGCCGTGCAGAGGCGCGCAGGCCAGGCCCACGGAGCCGGTGACGCTGATCAGCTGGTTGTCGACGAACATCGGTTTGTCGAGGGTCGCCAGCAACTGGTTGGCGATCTGCTGGCCGGTGGCGAGGTCGGTGTCGTCGAGCAGCACCGCAAATTCGTTACTGGCGAAGCGCGCGAGGCTGCCACTCGGGCTCAGGCTGTTGCGCAGGCGCCGGGCGAGGCTGATCAGCAGTTTGTCACCGGTCTGGTGACCGAGGCTGTCGTTGATCCGCTTGAAGTTGTCGATGTCCACCAGCAGCAGGCTGATCGGTGTGTCGCTATCGCGGGCGAAGCGTTCGTCCAGATTGCGGATAAACGCCGGGCGGTTGCCAAGGTTGGTCAAGTTGTCGGTGTAGGCCAGACGCTCGATGCGCTGCTGCGCCAGTTTGGTCTGGGTGATGTCTTCGTAGATGCCGATGTAGTGCGTCAGCTCACGGTTGTCGCCGTACACCTTGGAGATCGACAACTGGCCCCAGTACGGTTCGAGGTTTTTGCGCCGGCTCTTGAATTCGCCCTGCCAGCTGTTGCTCTTGGCCAGCGCCGAGGGCGCGTCGAACAGCAATTCGCTGAGGTTCTCCAGAGCCGGCAGTTCCGACAGGCGCTGGCCGTGGACTTCCTCGGTGGAGTACTGGGTGATCGCGGTGAAGCTCGGGTTGACGTACTCGACCACGCCGTCGCAATTGACCAGCAGAAAGGCGTTGGCACTTTGCTCGACCGCACGCTGGAACAGGTGCAGGGCGCTGGTGGCGGTGCGGCGGTTGTGGTTGTTGATGACCTGGGCGAACTGGTCGGCCAGCTCACCGGCAAAGGCGATTTCGTCGGACTGCCAAGCGCGGGTGACGCCGGTCTGCTCCAGGCAGAGCACGCCGACCACCTGGCCGTCGACCCGGATGCTGGCGTCGAGCATGGCGTTGACGTCACGCGGGCGCAGGGCTTCGGCCATCTCACGGGTGCGCGGGTCGCGCATCGCATTATGCGCGTCGATGGCGCGGCTGCCGTGCAGCGCTTCCATGTAGTCGGGGAAACCGCTGATGTCGATCACCTCCGGCAGGATGTATTCCTGCGTCGCGCGGTGATACGCCGAAATCGGCACCAGCAGATTGCCTTCGAGGTTCCACAGGCTGGCGCAGTCGATTTCATAGATATCGCAGGCGCAGCGGGTGATCAGTTCGGCGGCTTCCTGCAGCGAGTTGTGGCTGCTGTAGCGCTGGCGGGCGAGCAGCAGAATCAGATCCTGCTGGGCGCGCACCCGATCAAGGTGCTGCAGTTGCTCCTGCTGGGCACGTTGGTTGAGTTCGAGGGCGATCTGCAGGCGCGAGTTCTGGGTTTCGAGGTCAACGGACGGCAGCGTTGGCGCTTCGTCGAACACGTCATCGACTGCCAGCAGGTAGCCACGCAACAGATGCCGGTTGTGCTGTTTATAGGCTTCGCCCAGTTCGAGAATGCTCAGCACGCCCGCAGCGGTGTGCAGGGTGTAGCGCACCAGATAATGCGGGCTGTCGCGCAGTTGCTGCTGGATCGCATCGTGCAACTGATAGCGCGCTTCAGGCTCCATCAGGCTGGCATACGGTGAACCGACCAGTGCACAGAGCTCGACGGCCGGCTGGCCGAACTGGCGTTCGCAATTGGGATCGAGAAACAGCATCGCCCAACTGGCTTCATTCAAGCGCTCGAAACGCAGCATGCCGAGCCGCGAGGGCACAGGCAACTGCGTCACTACCTCGGCCGCCATACGGCTGGCGGCATCGGGTTGGCTCTTCATGAAGGAACTCGCTTGGAAATATGCTGAACGCGCCGGGCTCGCGCCCTCTTTACTGTTGCCTGCGGCAAGGTTGCATCATTGCGGCACCGACTGACAAGAGAGATGAAGGCCAAGTGCTATAAGAATGTGTCGGCCGCTCGGGGCATTTCTCCAGTGGGTGGTTGAAAAGAGCAAAAGATCGCAGCTTGCGGCAACTCCTACAGGAAATACGAAGTCCTGCAGGAGCTGCCGCAGGCTGCGATCTTTTCAGAATTCAACGCAATTTAATGCTGATCGATTGCAGCTTCTTGCCATCCCGATCATGGTAATTGATCAAAATCTGATCAGCCTCGACCACCACATGGGCGAAGTTGTCCTCACTGACCACCGCGCTGGTCAATTCATGCCGATAATCGCCCGCCGCCGTGCGCGCCAGCGGTTGATCGAGGATGAACGTCGACGCCTTGGCATAGGGCAACAGCTTGCTGTTGCACAGCGGCGAGGAAACGATGGTGTGGACTTCGAAATTCGGGTCTTCGCTGTGGGTCAGGCGCGAGGTCAGCGAGCCGTGCACGTCGCCCGAGACGAATACGACATTCCTGATCTGTCGGGTGCGGATGGTTTCCAGCAGGCGCAGGCGCTGCTCCGGGAAGGCTTTCCAGGCATCGTCGCCGTGCAGTTTGCGATCCGGATAGAACATCACGCTGGTGACCACGAATTTGACCCGTGCCTTGCTGTTGCTCAGCCAGGCGACCAGGGCCTGTTCCTGCTCGCTGTCCAGGATGCGTCGATCATCAGCAGCCAGGTTGCGCCGAGTGCGGCTATCAGTGACAAACCATTCAATATCGCCATCGCTGAACTGATACCAGTAATGCGCCAGTTTTGAATGATCAATCTCGCCATCAACTGTTAGTTCATGCGCCGGACTATGACTGGCTTGATACAACTCATACGCCGCCATTGCATTGCGATATAACTCATGATCGGACTTGCTGGCGTTCGCCGGCCAGTTGTCTTCAATTTCGTGATCGTCGAGGATCATGTAAGTCGAAGTGCCGGACATCAGCCGCTGAATATTCGGTTGCGAGAACGCCGCGCGATATTTATCGAGGATGTCCTTGTATTCGCGATCCGGGGCAATCAGGTTGAGGTCGTCGACATAGATCTGGTCTCCGGTCATCAGGGTGGCGCTGATCGGCGGCTCGGCGCCTTCGATCAACTGATTGATCGAGGCGAATATACGGTCGCCAATTTGGGGCAGGGAAGCAATGCCGGCGGTCATGCGCAAGTAGCGACAGGAGCCGATGATATAAGCGCGTGGCTGCGCGGCGTCGCTGGCACGGGTGCTAAAGCGGTAGATCTCGCGCGGCCATTGCAAAGGCAATTCGGCGATGCTTTCGACGGTATGCACCGGGCTCATGGGGCTGAACCAGCCCGTCTGGTATTCGTATTCGCAATGGCTCTCCAGGTCATTCAATGAAAAGACCTGGCAAAAATCGCGCAAAGCACTTAAACGGGAAAAAAGGCTATTTGACCATTGATTGCTGTCGCGCTTTCGATAACGCAGGCCGGCAAATGTGGTGGCGTTGTTTTGCAAGTCGCCGCGCATGAAGATGCGTGCGTGATTAGTTGTTGTATGGCCAATAATCGGGCCGACAGTTGGTTTTAACATGTTCGAATCCGTTCGAATTGATACTTGAATAACGGTCAGTGTTTAGCAAGTTATTCGTTTAACTTGTGCCGCCAAGGTTAGTTGTCGGCGGATAAAAAATATCGGCGCGAAGTGGACTGGACTCGTGGCTTAAGTAGACCGAAGTTGTAGGAATAAAAGCGTTGTGACTTTTCTTCGGGCAAAAAAAGCCCCGTCAAACTGACGGGGTTGAGGTACGAGCGTGTGGCGCTCGAAAACGTGGGACGCAATCGGCCCTCCGTTGCCGGAGGGCCGAACGCTTTACAGCAGGATGGTGCGGATGTCGCCCAGCAGGCTGCCCAGACGCTGGGTGAAGCGTGCAGCGGCGGCGCCGTTGATCACACGGTGATCGTAGGACAGCGACAGTGGCAGCATCAGTTTCGGCTGGAAGGCTTTGCCGTCCCAGACTGGCTGGATGGTTGCCTTGGAAACACCGAGGATCGCCACTTCCGGCGCGTTGACGATCGGCGTGAAGCCGGTGCCGCCAATGTGGCCGAGGCTGGAAATGGTGAAGCAGGCGCCTTGCATCTCGTCCGAAGAGAGCTTCTTGGTGCGGGCTTTTTCAGCCAGCGAAGCAGCTTCTGCAGCCAGTTGCAGCAGGCTCTTCTGGTCGACGTTCTTGATGACCGGTACCAGCAGGCCATCTGGAGTGTCGACCGCGAAACCGATGTTGACGTACTTCTTGCGAATGATCGCCTTGCCGCTTGGCGCCAGCGAACTGTTGAAGTCCGGCAGCTCCTTGAGCAGGTGCGCGCAGGTCTTGAGCAGCAGCGGCAGGATGGTCAGCTTGACGCCGGCCTTCTCGGCGACGGCTTTTTGCGCAACGCGGAAGGCTTCCAGCTCGGTGATATCCGCCGAGTCGAATTGCGTCACGTGCGGCACGTTCAGCCAGCTGCGGTGCAGGTTGGCAGCGCCGACCTGCATCAGGCGGGTCATCGGCACTTCTTCGATTTCACCGAAGCGGCTGAAGTCCACGACCGGGATCGGCGGGATGCCCGCGCCACCGGTTGCGCCGCCAGCAGCGGCCGGTGCTTCCTTGGCCTTCTGCATCATCGCCTTGACGTAAACCTGCACGTCTTCCTTGAGGATGCGACCGTGCGGACCGCTGGCGCCAACGGCGCTCAGCTCGACGCCGAACTCGCGGGCCAGTTGACGCACGGCCGGGCCGGCGTGAACTTTGGCACCAGGCTTGGCCGGAGCAGCAACCGGAGCGGCAGCAGCAGGTGCAGCGGCAGCCGGAGCAGCAGCGGCCGGTGCCGGAGCGCTTGGCGCAGCGGCGGCAGCTGGAGCCGGGGCAGCAGCAGGGGCTGCGCCTTTGACTTTCAGCTTGAGGATCAGGTCGCCGGTGCCGACTTCGTCGTCCAGCTTGATGGAAATGCTTTCCACCACGCCAGCGGCAGGCGATGGGATTTCCATGCTTGCCTTGTCGGATTCGAGGGTGATCAGCGACTGGTCGGCTTCAACGCTGTCACCAGCCTTGACCAGGACTTCGATGATCTTGGCCTTGCCGGCCGAACCAATGTCCGGAACGTGGATGTCCTGAACGCTGTCGGCAACCGGAGCAGCCGGGGCGGCAGCCGGAGCAGGCGCAGCAGCAGCGGCTGGCGCAGCGGCCTGAGCCGGAGCGGCCGCAGCAGGGGCCGCAGCACCCGCCACTTCCAGATCCAGAATCAGGTCGCCCGTGCCGACTTCGTCGTTGAGTTTGACGCTGATGGCCTTGACCACGCCCGCGGCAGGCGACGGGATTTCCATGCTGGCCTTGTCGGATTCCAGGGTGATCAAAGATTGATCAGCCTCGACGGTGTCGCCGACCTTGACCTGGATCTCGATGATCTGGGCCTTGCCCGACGAACCGATGTCCGGCACGTGCACTTGCTGCACTGAAGCGGCAGCAGGGGCAGCGGCTGGCGCGGCTGCAGCAGGAGCGGCAGCCGGTTTGGCTTCAGCTTTTGCAGCCGGTGCAGCAGCAGGTGCAGGGGCCGCTTCAGCGGCGCCCTCGACCTCCAGCTCAAGCAGTTCGTCGCCTTCTTTCAGACGGTCGCCCAGCTTCACTTTCAGGCTTTTGATGACGCCGGCTTTCGGGGCCGGCACTTCCATGCTGGCCTTGTCCGATTCCAGGGTCAGGATGCTCTGGTCGGCTTCGATACGGTCGCCGACCTTCACAAACAGTTCAATTACTTCACCTTCACCGCTGCCGATGTCAGGTACGCGAATGAGTTCGCTCACAAAATGTCTCCTCAGCAGTCCAGTGGGTTGCGTTTTTCCGGGTCGATGCCGAACTTGACGATGGCCTCGGCCACCACTTTAGGTTCGATATCACCACGGTCAGCCAGTGCTTCCAGGGCTGCCAACACCACGAAATGACGGTCGACTTCGAAGAAATGACGCAGTTTCTTGCGGCTGTCGCTGCGGCCGAAACCGTCGGTGCCCAGGACTTTGAATTCCTTGGACGGTACCCACTGACGGATCTGCTCGGCGAACAGCTTCATGTAGTCGGTAGAAGCGATGACCGGACCTTTACGGCCGCTCAGGCACTCTTCAACGTAGCTCTGCTTAGGCTTCTGGCCAGGCTTCAGACGGTTGCTGCGCTCTACGGCCAGGCCGTCGCGACGCAGTTCGTTGAAGCTGGTAACGCTCCATACGTCAGCGCCGATGTTGAACTCTTCACGCAGAATCTTCGCCGCTTCACGTACTTCACGCAGGATGGTGCCGGAGCCCATCAGTTGTACGTGATGCGCCGCATCGCGGGTGTCTTCTTCGAGCAGGTACATGCCTTTCTTGATGCCTTCTTCGGCACCGGCCGGCATGGCTGGCTGCTGGTACGACTCGTTCATCACGGTGATGTAGTAGAAGATGTCCTGTTGTTCTTCGGTCATCTTCTTCATGCCGTCCTGAATGATCACCGCCAGCTCGTAGCCGTAGGTCGGATCGTAGGTGCGGCAGTTCGGGATGGTCGCGGCCAGCAGGTGGCTGTGACCGTCTTCGTGCTGCAGACCTTCACCGTTCAGGGTGGTACGGCCGGCGGTGCCGCCGATCAGGAAGCCACGGGTACGGCTGTCGCCGGCGGCCCAGGCCAGGTCACCGATACGCTGGAAGCCGAACATCGAGTAGAAGATGTAGAACGGCAGCATCGGCTGGTTGTGGCTGGAGTACGAAGTACCGGCAGCGATGAAGGAGCTCATGGCGCCTGCTTCGTTGATGCCTTCTTCAAGGATCTGACCTTTCTGGTCTTCCTTGTAGAACATCACCTGGTCTTTATCGACTGGCTCGTACAGCTGGCCGACGGAGGAGTAGATGCCCAGTTGGCGGAACATGCCTTCCATACCGAAGGTACGGGCTTCGTCCGGGATGATCGGCACGATGCGCGGGCCGATTTCCTTGTCCTTGACCAGTTGCGCGAGGATCCGCACGAAGGCCATGGTGGTGGAGATTTCACGGTCGCCCGAACCATCGAGGATGGCTTTCAGGGTGTCCAGGTCCGGGGTCGGTACGCTGAAGCTCTGCGCGCGGCGCTGCGGTACGAAACCGCCCAGTGCGGCACGGCGCTCGCTCAGGTAGCGGGCTTCGGCGCTGTTTGGCTCTGGCTTGAAGAACGGCAGGTTCTCCAGCTCTTCGTCCTTGACCGGGATGTCGAAGCGATCGCGGAACAACTTCAGGCTGTCGACGTCGACTTTCTTGGTGTTGTGCGCAGTGTTTTTCGCTTCGCCGGCACCGGTGCCATAACCCTTGATGGTCTTGGCGAGGATGACGGTTGGTTGTTCTTTGTGGTTGACCGCTTCGTGGTACGCCGCATAGACCTTGTACGGGTCGTGGCCGCCACGGTTGAGTTTCCAGATCTCGTCGTCGGACAGATCGGCAACCATCGCCTTGAGTTCAGGCGTGTTGAAGAAGTGCTCGCGAACGAACGCGCCGTCTTTGGCTTTGTAGTTCTGGTACTCGCCGTCGATGACTTCGTCCATGCGACGTTGCAGGATGCCGTCGACGTCCTTGGCCAGCAGTGGGTCCCAGAAACGGCCCCAGATGACTTTGGTCACGTTCCACTGAGCACCGCGGAACACGCCTTCGAGTTCCTGGATGATCTTGCCGTTGCCGCGAACCGGGCCGTCGAGGCGCTGCAGGTTGCAGTTGATGACGAAGATCAGGTTGTCCAGCTTCTCGCGGCCGGCCAGGGAGATCGCACCGAGGGATTCCGGCTCGTCGCACTCGCCGTCGCCCAGGAAGCACCAGACTTTCTGTTTGCCCGGCTGGATGAAGCCGCGGTGTTCCAGGTACTTCATGAAGCGTGCCTGGTAGATCGCCTGGATCGGACCCAGACCCATGGATACGGTCGGGAACTGCCAGAAGTCAGGCATCAGCCAAGGGTGCGGGTAGGACGACAGGCCCTGACCGTCGACTTCCTGGCGGAAGTTGTTCATCTGGTCTTCGGTGATGCGACCTTCCATGAACGCACGGGCGTAAACGCCTGGCGAGGTGTGGCCCTGGAAGTAGATCAGGTCGCCGCCGTGTTCGTCGGTCGGGGCCTGGAAGAAATAGTTGAAGCCGATGTCATACAGGGTCGCACTGGAAGCGAAGCTGGAGATGTGACCACCCAGGTCAGAATCTTTCAGGTTCGTACGCATTACCATGGCCATTGCGTTCCAGCGCACCAGCGAGCGAATGCGGCGTTCCATGAACAGGTCGCCAGGCATGCGTGCTTCGTGGGTTACCGGGATGGTGTTGCGGTAAGGCGTGGTGATGGCGTAAGGGAGCTGCGAACCGCTGCGGGTCGCCAGTTCACCCATACGGGTCATCAGATAGTGAGCACGGTCTTCGCCTTCTTTGTCGAGAACCGATTCCAGGGCGTCCAGCCATTCCTGGGTTTCGACGGGATCGAGGTCTTGCATGGCTTGCTCCAGGGCGGAAAGGCTTCCAGAATCGGTTGCCTGAGTTTGCGACTGGCCTTGTGGGCAGACGATTTAAAATTCTTGGATTGCCGACAGGTTGTTCCGGCGGCGTGTAGTTTTACTACAAATCTTTGAGCATTTCAGCCTTTCGCCTGTATAGACGAGTAGTAAAACTACAGAGGAAAGGCTTGTGGCCTCCGACTGCGTTGTGAGAATAATCGTTAAGGTTGGTCGATTACCATCCGAAAAAGGTGAAAGTTTGATGCTGGATGCCAAAGAAGAAGAAATTTCAGCTATTTCTAACTTTTGTTCGACAGTCCTTCGCGTAGCGGGTTTTCATCAAACACTACAAGCGGCCATTTACACGCCGATCAAGGATAGACCATGACCCTGCCCGTGCTCGCTGAACTCCCCGCCATTCTCCTGCCGTTGGTCACTCGATCCGAGCAGTCGTTCCGTACGGCCGTCGCCGCCCTGGAAGACGATCACGGCTTCTCCAACTGGACCCCGGAGCGCTGGGCGCAATTCGCCCGCGTCAGTGCCGCCAGCGATTTCGTTATTGAACAGAGCGTTCGTGACCCTTTGATGTTGTTGTCACTGGTGCAGTCCGGTGAACTCGACCGGCCGTTCGCGCCGGGTGAACTCTGCGCGCAGATTGCCGCAGCGGTGGCTGCCGCGCAAAGCGAAGACGAACTCGGTCGCGTCCTGCGTCGCCAGCGTGCCCGCCATCAAGTGCGGATCATCTGGCGTGACCTGAACCGCCAGGCTGATCTGGTACAGACCTGTCGCGACCTGTCGGACATGGCCGACGCCACCATCGACCAAGCCTACCAATGGCTGTACAGCCGCCATTGCCAGCAGTTCGGTACGCCGACCGGCCGGCGCAGCGGCTTGCCGCAGCAGATGGTCATCCTCGGCATGGGCAAGCTCGGCGCGGTCGAGCTGAACCTGTCGTCGGACATCGACCTGATCTTCGCCTACCCCGAGGGCGGCGAAACCGTCGGCGTGAAACGCGCGCTGGATAATCAGGAATTCTTCATTCGTCTCGGTCAGCGCCTGATCAAGGCCCTCGATCCGATGACCGTCGACGGCTTCGTGTTCCGCGTCGACATGCGCCTGCGTCCGTACGGTTCATCCGGCGCGCTGGTGCTGAGCTTCAATGCGCTGGAACAGTATTACCAGGATCAGGGCCGCGACTGGGAACGCTACGCGATGATCAAGGCGCGGGTGGTGGCTGGCGATCAAGCGGCTGGCGCGCAGTTGCTCGATATGCTGCGGCCGTTCGTCTACCGGCGTTATCTGGATTTCTCGGCGATCGAAGCGCTGCGCACCATGAAGCAGCTGATCCAGCAGGAAGTGCGGCGCAAGGGCATGGCCGACAACATCAAGCTCGGCTCTGGCGGGATCCGCGAGGTCGAGTTCATCGCCCAGGCCTTCCAGTTGATCCACGGCGGGCGCGACCTCAGCCTGCAACAGCGTCCTCTATTAAAGGTGCTGAGCACGCTGGAAGGGCAGGGCTACCTGCCACCGGCGGTGATCAGCGAGCTGCGCGAAGGCTATGAATTCCTGCGCTACACCGAGCACGCGATCCAGGCGATTGCCGACCGCCAGACCCAGATGTTGCCGGACGGCGCTCAGGATCAGGCGCGTATCGCGTTCATGCTCGGTTTTGCCGATTGGGCAGCTTTCCACGAAAAACTGATGTTCTGGCGCGGTCGCGTGGCCTGGCACTTCGCGCAGGTGATCGCCGATCCCGATGAAGAAGAGGGCGCCGACTGCGAAGTGGTGGTCGGCGGTGAGTGGTTGCCGCTGTGGGAAGAGGCGCAGGATGAAGAGGCCGCTTGCCGGCAGCTCGAAGAGGGCGGCTTCGCCGATGCGACCAAGGCCCTGAAAGCGCTGGCGAGCCTGCGTGGCAGTCCGCAATTGCGCGCGATGCAGCGGCTGGGTCGCGAGCGTCTTGATGCGTTTATCCCGCGTCTGCTGGCCCAGGCGGTGGAGCATGACAACCCGGATCTGGTGCTGGAGCGGGTGCTGCCACTGGTCGAAGCCGTGGCGCGACGTTCGGCTTATTTAGTGTTGCTGACGGAAAACCCCGGCGCCCTGCGGCGTTTGCTGACGCTGTGTGCGGCCAGTCCGTGGATCGCCGAGCAGATCACCCGTTTCCCGCTGCTGCTCGATGAATTGCTCAACGAAGGCCGGCTGTTCAAGCCGCCACTGGCGCCGGAACTGGCCGCCGAATTGCGCGAGCGCCTGACGCGGATCCCCGAAGACGACCTCGAACAGCAGATGGAAGCGCTGCGCCACTTCAAACTGGCTCACCGTTTGCGCGTCGCTGCCTCGGAAATCGCCGGCAGCCTGCCGCTGATGAAAGTCAGTGATTACCTGACCTGGCTCGCCGAAGCGATTCTCGAGCAAGTGCTGGCGCTGGCCTGGCGTCAGACGGTGGCCAAATACGGCACGCCGCTGCGCACTGACGGCAGTTTGTGCGATCCCGGCTTCATCATTGTCGGTTATGGCAAAGTCGGCGGGCTGGAACTGGGGCATGGTTCGGACCTGGACTTGGTGTTCATCCATGACGGCGATCCGCAGGCGGAAACCGACGGGCCGAAGCCCATCGATGGCGCGCAGTTCTTCACCCGGCTGGGGCAGCGGATCATTCACTTGCTGACGGCGCAGACCAACTCCGGCCAGCTGTATGAAGTGGACATGCGTTTGCGCCCGTCCGGCGCGTCGGGGCTGTTGGTCAGCTCGCTCGGGGCGTTTGAGCGCTATCAGGAAAATGAAGCCTGGACCTGGGAGCATCAGGCCCTGGTGCGGGCGCGGGTGCTGGTCGGCAGTCAGGATGTCGGCCAGGCCTTCGAGAAAGTCCGCGCGCAGGTTTTGGGCAAGGCGCGGGATCTGGCGAAGCTGCAACAGGAAGTCAGCGAGATGCGCGCCAAGATGCGCGATAACCTCGGCAGCAAGAGCACGGCGGCCGGTACCGCGGCAAATGCCTTCGAGGCCACGGCGCCGTTCGACCTCAAGCAGGACGCCGGAGGTATCGTCGATATTGAATTTATGGTGCAATACGCGGCCCTGGCGTGGTCGCAAAGCCACCCGCCATTGCTGCGCTGGACCGATAACATCCGCATTCTGGAAGAGCTGGAACACGAAGGGCTGATGCCTGCCGAAGATGCCAGCCTGTTGCGCGAGGCCTATAAAGCCTACCGCTCCGCCGCCCACCGACAGGCCTTGCAGAAGGACGCCGGGGTGATTGCAGGCGACCAGTTTGTCGAGGAGCGCCGGCAGGTATTGCGGATCTGGAAAGAGTTGGGGCTAAGCTGAAACCGGATATTTGAAGCACCGATTACCTTGTGGGAGCGAGCTTGCTCGCGAAGACGGAGTGTCAGATGACACCGATGTCGGATGTGATGGCCCCTTCGCGAGCAAGCTCGCTCCCACAGTGGATTTACAGTGTTTGTAGATCCGAAGTAAGGCGAACAAACCATGTGGGAGCGAGCCTGCTCGCGATAGCGGAGTGACAGTCGACAGTCATGTTGAAGGTAATGACCCATCGCAAGCAGCGCCGCTCCCTCAGTGATTCTCGAGGCGGGGAGGCATTGGCCTCCCCGGTTCGTTTATGGAAACCACATGAATATTCTGATCGTTGGGCCCAGTTGGGTCGGTGACATGGTGATGGCGCAGACACTGTTTCAGTGTCTCAAGCAGCGCCACCCGCAATGCGAAATCGACGTGCTGGCCCCCGAGTGGAGCCGGCCGATCCTTGAACGCATGCCCGAAGTGCGCAAGGCCTTGAGCTTCCCGCTCGGCCATGGCGCGCTGGAATTGGCCACTCGCCGGCGAATCGGCAAGTCCCTGGCCGGCCAGTACGATCAGGCGATCCTGCTGCCGAATTCGCTGAAGTCGGCGCTGGTGCCATTCTTCGCCGGCATCAAGCAACGCACCGGCTGGCGTGGCGAATTCCGCTACGGCCTGCTCAATGACGTGCGCACGCTGGATAAAGAACGTTATCCGCTGATGATCGAGCGCTTCATGGCGCTGGCTTACGAGCCGAACGCCGAGCTGCCAAAGCCTTATCCGCGTCCGAGCCTGCAAATCGATCCGGTGACCCGCGAAGCGGCGCTGGCCAAGTTCGGCCTGACTCTGGACCGTCCGGTGTTGGCCCTGTGTCCCGGCGCCGAGTTCGGCGAATCCAAGCGCTGGCCGTCCGAGCACTACGCCAAGGTCGCCGAAGCGCGGATTCGCGAAGGCTGGCAGGTGTGGCTGTTCGGCTCGAAAAACGACCACGCGGTAGGCGAAGACATTCGCGCACGGCTGATTCCCGGCCTGCGTGAGGAATCAGTCAACCTCAGCGGCGGTACCTCGCTGGCCGAGGCCATCGACCTGCTGTCCTGTGCCGACTCGGTGGTGTCCAACGATTCCGGCCTGATGCATGTCGCTGCGGCGCTGAACCGCCCGTTGGTGGCGGTCTACGGCTCGACGTCGCCGGGCTTCACCCCGCCGCTGGCCGAGCACGTCGAAATTGTTCGGTTGGGTCTCGATTGCAGTCCGTGCTTTGACCGTACCTGCCGGTTCGGCCATTACAACTGCCTGCGCCAGCTGATGCCGGACGCGGTCAACGATGCCTTGCAGAAACTGCAGGGCTCCGTGGTCGAGGTTCATTAAGTTGCGGGTATTGCTGATCAAGACTTCATCGCTGGGCGACGTGATTCACGCGTTGCCGGCGCTGACCGACGCGGCCCGGGCCATCCCCGGGATCAAGTTCGACTGGGTGGTGGAAGAAGGCTTCGCCGAGATCCCGACCTGGCACCCGGCCGTCGGCAAGGTGATTCCCGTGGCGATCCGCCGCTGGCGCAAGAACCTCTGGCAGACCATCAAGAGCGGCGATTGGAAGCGCTTCAAGCAAAGCGTGCGCGCCAGCCAATACGATCTGGTGATCGACGCTCAGGGCCTGCTGAAAAGCGCCTGGCTGACGCGCTACGTCAAAGCCCCGGTGGCCGGCCTCGACAAAGGCTCGGCGCGCGAGCCGATCGCTGCACGTTTCTATGACCGCAAACTGGCGGTGGCCCGTGGGCAGCATGCGGTCGAACGGGTGCGTCAGCTGTTCGCCATCGCCCTCGGTTATGACCTGCCCAAAGGGTTGGGCGACTACGGCCTCAACGTCGAGCGTCTGGTGGAATTGCCGCGCAAGAGCGCGTTCGTGGTGTTCCTGCACGGCACCACATGGGACACCAAGCACTGGCCGGAAGCCTACTGGCGCGAGCTGACCGAACGCGTCGGCTATCTGGGCGTCGGGGTCAAACTGCCGTGGGGCAACCCGCTGGAGAAGGCCCGTGCCGAACGGATTGCCGCCGGTTTTAAACACGCCGAAGTGTTGCCGAAGCTGAATCTGGCCGGGGTCGGCAAAGTGCTGGCCGGCGCCCAGGCTTGCGTCGCGGTGGACACCGGTCTCGGTCACCTCGCAGCCGCGCTGGACGTGCCGACGATTTCCCTGTTCGGCCCGACCAACCCGGGCCTGACTGGCGCCTACGGCAAGGTGCAGATTCACATGGCCAGTGATTTCCCCTGCGCCCCTTGCCTGCAAAAGAAATGCACTTACCAACCGACCGTGCAGGATGCCCGTCAGTTTGACCTGAAACGCGAGCAGCCGCTGTGCTTCACGCGTCTGAATCCCGAGCGTGTCGCCAGCCGACTGAGCACGTTGTTAATGGCTGAGGAGCTGCGCTGATGCAATTGGCTTTTGTTCTGTACAAATATTTCCCGTTCGGTGGCTTGCAGCGCGACTTCATGCGCATCGCCCTCGAATGCCAGAAGCGCGGCCATCAGATCCGTGTTTATACGCTGATCTGGGAAGGCGACGTGCCGCCCGGTTTCGAAGTGCTGGTGGCGCCGGTCAAGGCGTTCTTCAATCATCGGCGCAACGAGAAACTCACGGCGTGGATGGAAGCGGATCTGGCCAAGCGTCCGGTGGACCGCTTGATCGGCTTCAACAAGATGCCGGGGCTGGACGTCTACTACGCCGCCGACGGCTGCTTCGAAGACAAGGCGCAGAACCTGCGCCATTCGTTGTACCGCCGCTGGGGCCGCTACCGCCACTTCGCCGAGTACGAGCGCGCGGTGTTCGCCAAAGACGCGAAAACCGAAGTGCTGATGATTTCCGAAGTGCAGCAGCCGCTGTTCATCAAGCACTACGACACGCCGCTGGAGCGCTTCCACCTGCTGCCGCCGGGTATCGCCCAGGACCGTCGCCGGCCGGCGGATGCCGACGAGATTCGCGCCGGTTTCCGCGCCGAATTCAACCTCAAGGACGACGAACTGCTGCTGGTGCAGATCGGTTCCGGGTTCAAGACCAAGGGCGTCGATCGCAGCCTCAAGGCGCTGGCTGCACTGCCCGCCGAGCTGAAGAAGCGCACCCGGCTGTTTGTAATCGGCCAGGATGACCCCAAATTGTTCCAGATGCAGAGTACGACTTTGGGCCTTGGCGACAACGTGACCTTCCTCAAGGGTCGCAGCGATATCCCGCGCTTCCTGCTTGGCGCCGACCTGTTGATCCACCCGGCGTACAACGAAAACACCGGCACCGTATTGCTCGAAGCGCTGGTCGCCGGGTTGCCGGTGCTGGTCAGCGCGGTCTGCGGTTACGCCCATTACATCGCCGAGGCGGACGCCGGGCGAGTGCTGGACGAGCCGTTCGATCAGGCGCAACTGACGCAGTACCTGACTGACATGTTGAATGACGACGCTGCACGCGCGGCCTGGAGCCGCAATGGTCTGGCCTTTGCCGAGACGGCCGACCTCTACAGCATGCCGCAGCACGCGGCCGATGTGATTCTGGCGGAGCACGCTTAAATGAAGTTGATGCTGGCTGAACCGTTCAAGAGCCTTTGGGCCGGGCGCGACCCGTTCGCCGAAGTCGAAGGCTTGCAGGGCGAGGTCTACCGCGAGCTGGAAGCTCGACGGACTCTGCGCACGGAAGTCGACGGCAACGGATTTTTCGTCAAGATCCACCGGGGCATCGGCTGGGGCGAGATTTTCAAGAACCTGCTGACCGCCAAGCTGCCGGTGCTCGGCGCGGGTCAGGAGTGGATGGCGATCCAGCGTCTGCAGGAAGTCGGCGTGCCGACCATGACCGCCGTGGCTTACGGCGAGAAGGGCAGCAACCCGGCGGATCAGCATTCGTTCATCGTCACCGAAGAGCTGGCACCGACCATCAGCCTCGAAGACTTCAGCATCGATTGGGTCAAGAACCCGCCGCAGCCGAAACTCAAGCGCGCGCTGATTGCTGAAGTGGCGCGCATGACCGGCATGATGCACCGCGCCGGGGTCAACCATCGCGACTGCTACATCTGCCACTTTCTGTTGCACACCGACAAACCGATCACTCCCGAAGATTTCAAACTCTCGGTGATCGACCTGCACCGCGCCCAAACCCGCCCAAGAATTACTCAACGCTGGCGCAACAAGGATCTGGCCGCGCTGTATTTCTCGGCACTGGACATCGGCCTGACCCGACGCGACAAGCTGCGTTTCCTCAAAGGCTACTTTCAGCAGCCGCTACGGCAGATCCTCGCCGAAGAAGCGCCGTTGCTGAGCTGGCTCGAAGGCAAGGCCAACAAGCTTTATGCGCGCAAACAGCGTTACGGGGATGCGCTCTGATGGCGGGTTGGACGCTTGAACCGCAATACAGCGAACTGGCCGAAGATTTCGGCAGCCTCGAAGCGGTGTTTGCCCTGCAGGGCGAACGTCTGACCCGTGATCCGCTGTCCGAAGTCATTCGCGTGCAGCGCAACGGCGTGAATTACTACGTCAAACGCTACGTCGGCGCCGGTAAAGGCTTGCGCCGTTACCTGGGTAAGCCCCGGGTGAAGATGGAGTGGCAGAACCTCAAACGCTTCGCCAAATGGGGCATTCCCACCGCCGAAGTGGTGGCCTGGGGTCTGGAGCGACGTGGCGCGGCCTATGCCCGTGGCGCGATGATCACTCGCGAGCTGCCGCGCACCGAAGACCTGTCGGCCCTGGCCGAGCGCAATGATCCGAAACTCAAGGATCGCCTGTGGGTCGATGGCATCAGCCGGCAGTTGGCCGGCTACACCCGAACCATGCACGACCACCGCTTTACCCATAACGATCTGAAGTGGCGCAACCTGCTGATCGACGATCAGGCGCAGCTGTTTCTGATCGACTGCCCGAACGGCGATTTCTGGCGCGGCTTCTGGCTCAAATACCGGATCACCAAGGATCTGGCCTGTCTCGACAAGGTGGCCAAGTATCACCTGTCGAACACCCAGCGCCTGCGCTTCTACCTGCAATACCGCGGACGTGATCGGCTGAATGCCGCCGACAAGAAACGGATTCGCCACGTGGTGAGATTTTTCGAGGGACGCGAATGACTGATTTCCTGGCCGCTGAAGACCGGGCGCTGCTTGAGCGTCATGGCCTCGGCACTTTCGACGCGCTCTGGGCCAAACAGCTCGAAGCTGTGGACGAACCGAACACCGATGGCGGTGGCTGGAGCAGCGTGTTTCGCCTGGAGCTGGAAGGGCAGGCCTACTACCTCAAGCGCCAGAGCAACTACCTGACCCGCACCCTGCATGCGCCGTTCGGCGAGCCGAGTTTCGCCCGCGAGTTTCGCAATATCAGCCGCTATAACAAGCTGGGAATCCCGGCGCTGCAAGCGGCGTTCTTCGGTGAGCGCAAGGTCAAGGGCGATGTGCAGGCGATCCTGCTGACCCGTGCCCTCGACGGCTGGGATGATCTCGACTCGTTGCTGCAACGCTGGTCCGAGCTGAGCACCGCGCAGCAATCGGCCATTCTCAAGGCCTGTGGACAGCTGGCGCGCCGGCTGCACGGCGTGCGTCAGGTGCACGGCTGCTTTTATCCGAAGCACATCTTTTTGCAGGCTGATGGCGACGCGTATAAGGCACAGTTGATCGATCTGGAAAAGACCCGGCCCCTGCTGTTCGGCATGCGCGACCGGGTCAAGGATCTGGAGCCGCTGCTGCGTCGTGCCCCGGAATGGAGCGAGGCGCAATTACGCGAATTGCTCGCGGCCTATCTCGATCAGCCAGTCGACAGTTCGCTGGTCGACAGCTGGGTGACGCGCCTGACTGCGCGGCGCAGTCGCAAGGAGACCCGTTGATGCGCTTGTCCGAACTGAAAAACGCCGGACGTGCGCCGAGTCTGCCGCTGACGATTTCGCTTGCCGATGCGGCAGGCCCAGCGGATCTGCAATTGCTGAGTCTGCTGCGGGTGCTGCCGGGGCAGCGCTATGTCGGTGCCGGGGTCTGGCGCGGGCGGCCGGTGCTGGCCAAATTACTGGTGGGCAGCAAGGCTGCGCGGCATTTTCAGCGCGAACTGGCGGGCGTCAAGTTGCTCGCCGAACAAGGTCTGACCACGCCGCTGTTGTTGGCTGATGGCCTGAAGGATGGCGAGGGCGGCTGGCTGCTGTTCGAGTTCCTCGAAGGTGCTGAAAGCCTCGGTGATGCCTGGCAGAAAGTCGAATCACTGCCGGTGCTGGCGGACGAGCAATCGGCGGTACTCGCCGAGGCGCTGGGCGCGATTGGCCAACTGCATGGCAAAGGACTGTGGCAGGAAGATCTGCACCTCGACAACCTGCTGCGCCAGGGCGGTCAGTTGTACCTGATCGATGGCGCCGGGATCTGCGCCGAGACCGCTGGCCAGCCGTTGTCGCGGCAGAAAGTGCTGGAAAACCTCGGGGTGTTTTTCGCCCAGTTGCCCAAGTCGCTGGAGCCGTTCACCGAAGAATTGCTGGTGTATTACCTGCTGAGCAACAGCGAACACGCGTTGCCGCTGGAAGCCTTGCAGAAGCAGATCGCCAAGGTGCGCGCCTGGCGCCTGAAGGATTACCTGATCAAGGTGGGCCGCGAGTGCACGTTGTTCAGTGTGCAGCGCGGTGCGTTCGGTCTGCGGGCGATCCGTCGCGAGGAAGAAGCGGCGATGCTGCCGGTGCTGGATCAGGCCGATGCATTGCTCGATCAGGGCCATCTGTACAAGACCGGCGGCGCGGCGAGCGTCGGCAAGGTCGAAGTGGCCGGGCGTACGCTGGTGATCAAGCGCTACAACATCAAAGGCTTTGCGCACTGGCTCAAGCGCTTCTGGCGCCCGAGCCGCGCGTGGCATTCGTGGCGTGAAGGCAATCGCCTGGCGTTCCTCGGCATCGCCACGCCGAAACCGCTGGCGGTGCTGGAAAAGCGTTTTTTATGGTTGCGCAGCCGTGCTTATCTGGTGACCGAGTTCCTGCCGGGGCCGGACATCATCGAGCGCTTTGCGCCGTATGTGGAAAGCGGTGCGGCGCCGGAATCCGAGTTGCAGGCGCTGGATCGACTGTTCGCACGGTTGATTGCCGAGCGCATCAGCCATGGCGACTTCAAGGGTCATAACCTGTTCTGGCAGGAAGATCGCTGGGCACTGATCGATCTGGATTCGATGTGTCAGCACAGTTCTGTCGGAAGTTTCGCGCCGGCCTACGCGCGAGATCGGGCACGGTTCATGCGCAACTGGCCCGAGAGCAGCGCGCTGTATCAGGTGATCGATCAGCGATTGCCCAAGGACATCTCCAGCGCGGCCTGAGCCGCCTTCGCCAGCAAGCTCACTCCCACATGGGATAGCATTCCCCTGTAGGAGTGAGCCTGCTCGCAACAGGGCTTTAAAGCCCCAGAAAACTCCCGTTGAGCAATAGCGGACAAACACCACTGACTTGTCCTACAGCTTCTCCAGAAGCCATGAACTGTGCCCGCTCCAGCCCCGATGCTAGCTTGCCCTGACCACTTCGGAGGGCAAGACTTGACCATCAAAAACGCTTTAACACTCAGCACCTGCGCATGGCTTTTATCCGGCTGCGGCACCGCCGCCTCGGTCCTGCAAATGGACGCTGACGTCGCCCGTGACATGCGCAAACAGAAAACCTACTGCCAATCGATTCCACGGATCTACAGCGGGCTGGCGTTCGATTTCTGCGTACTGAATGCCCCGCCTGACCCTACCGGTGTGCTGCTGCCATTTGTGCTGCTGGACCTGCCGTTGTCCGGGGTGCTGGATACGGTGGTGTTGCCGTATACGATTTATCAACAGGTCGTGGATGGCAATATCGGCATCTATTGGCGAACAGATCGCGGGTAACTTTTTTTGCAATTTTCTCTGTTTGAAAACCAGAGCGAGTCGCAAGCAATTGTTGAAGCGGCAGCGCTCTTGTATCCGTCCGGGAGATACAGCGACTACATCGTCTATGTTGATGAAAGCGGTGATCAAGGGATGCAGAAGCTGGATCCCTATTACCCGATATTCGTGCTTGCTTTTTGCGTCTTTCACAAAAGGCATTACTGCGAAAAGGTCATTCCGACTGTCCAGAAATTCAAGTTCAACCATATGGGGCACGATCTGATCGTGCTGCATGAGCTGGAGATTCGAAAAGAAAAAGGAGCGTTCTCCAGCCTGTTCACTTCGAGAGTGCACAAGCATGCCTTTCTCGACGAATTGACCGGCATTATCGAGGCCATCAATTTTGTCCTGATCAGTTGCGTTATCGACAAGGCCTTGCTGCGCGCAAAGCAGGCATCTGCGGACAACCCCTACCACTTGGCTCTCGGCTTCTGTCTGGAAACGCTGCATGAGTTTTTGCAGGAAAAGCTTCAACATAAGGCGTTGACACATGTGATTTTCGAGCGGCGAGGCAAGCGGGAGGATAACGAGCTTGAGCTGGAGTTTCGCAGGGTTTGTGGCGGGTCTAACCGATTGGGGGTTCAACTGCCGTTTGACATCGTCTTCGCCACAAAACAAGTCAATTCCACCGGATTGCAGCTGGCTGATCTTGTTGCAAGGCCCATCGGCATGAGTGTTTTGAGGGTGGGTCAGGAAAATCGCGCGTTTGATGTGCTCAGGCGCAAGTTCTATTGCAGCGGTGGGCGGAATAAAGTTGGGAAAGGTTTCGAGAATTGGGGGTTGAAGGTTTTCCCTCCCCCAGAAAGCGAAAAGCCCCGGTGATCTCACCGAGGCATTAGCGCCGACCGGGATCCCCCAGCCCATTTGCACGGAAGTCTATGTTGAGAGGCTCGGGAGTGTCAACGCAAAGGCCGGCCAGTTCCGCTAGAGGCTTGTCGGCGCTTTTACGCTATAATCCCGCCCTTTAGCTGTCTCTCGCCCGGTGCGAGGGCACATCAATTTTCAAGGCGCATCGCGCCTGAATGCAGACTAAAGAGGCTAGACCCTGTGGCATTGACGATTCTTGGCCTGTCCGGCGCCCTTAGCCATGACCCTTCAGCCGCCTTGTACATCGACGGCAAGCTGGTGGCGGCGGCTGAAGAAGAGCGCTTCGTCCGCGATAAGCATGCAAAGAACCGCATGCCCTACGAATCGGCGAAGTTCTGCCTGGAACAGGCCGGTATCAAGCCGTCCGACGTTGACGTGGTGGCGATTCCGTTCGCCCCGATCAGCCTGTTCGGCAAGGCCCGCTGGCACTATGCCAAGCGTTACTGGTACGCACCGGATCGCGCCCTCGATGCGATCCTGATGGGCAACCGTCGCTACAAGCGCTATCGCAACAAGATCGTCTGGTGCCTGGAGCAGCTGGGTTTTGATCCGAAGAAGATCAAGATCGAGCCGGTCGAGCACCACCTCGCTCACGCCTCCAGCGCCTACCACTGCTCGGGTTTCAAAGAGAAAACCGCGATCCTCGGCATCGACGGCAAGGGCGAGTACGCCACGACCTTCTTCGGTTATGGCGAAAACGGCAAGATCCACAAGATCAAGGAATTCTTCGATCCGGACTCCCTCGGCGGCCTGTACGGCGCGATCACCGAGTTCCTCGGTTTCGAGATGCTCGACGGTGAGTTCAAGGTCATGGGCATGGCGCCGTACGGCGACGCCAGCAAATATGACTTCTCGCGTCTGGCCTCGTTCGAGAACGGCGAACTGGTGATCAACACCGACTACGCCAACGTGATCGGCCTGCGTCGCTACAAAGAGAAGGGTAAAGGCTTCTACTTCTCGCCGAAGCTGATCGAGTGGCTGGGTCCGAAGCGTGAGGGCGACATCGCCGACGAGCCGTACATCCACTACGCCGCGAGCATGCAAGCGCTGTTCGAGAAACTGGCGTTGCAGATGATCGACTACTACCTGGGCGACGTGCTCAAGGAAACCGGCAAGCTGGCCTTCGCCGGTGGCTGTGCGTTGAACGTCAAGCTGAACCAGAAAATCATCGCCCGCGATGACATCAAGGAACTGTTCGTGCAACCGGCGTCCGGCGATGCCGGCACCGCGGTGGGCGCAGCGGCCTATGTGTCTCACGCCCGTGGCGTGCCGGTCGAGAAGATGGAACACGTCTACCTCGGCCCGTCGTACAGCAACGAAGACGTGATCGCCGCGTGCGCCCGTCACGAGAACAAGCCGACCTGGCGCAAGCTCGACAACATGCCGGAGCAGATCGCCAAAATCATGGTCGATGGTAACCCGGTGGCCTGGTTCCAGGGCCGCATGGAATTCGGTCCGCGTGCGCTCGGTGGTCGTTCGATCATCGGTTGCCCGAGCGTGGCCGGTGTGGCTGACCGGATCAACCACCAGATCAAGTTCCGCGAGCGCTGGAGGCCTTTCTGCCCGTCGATGCTCGACACCGTTGCACCGCAGATGATCAAGATCGATCACCCGGCGCCGTTCATGACCTTCACTTTCGAAGTGGCGGAAGAGTGGAAGACCCGCGTGCCGGAAGTCGTCCACGAAGACGGCACTTCCCGTGCCCAGGTCCTCAAGCGCGAATACAACCCGCGCTACTACGACATGATGAAGGCGCTGGAAAACCTCACCGGCAACGGCGTGTCGCTGAACACTTCGCTGAACCGTCGTGGTGAACCGATGATCTGCTCGCCGACCGACGCCCTGAACATGTTCTTCGGCTCCGATCTGCAGTACCTGATCATGGAAGACATTCTGGTGGTCAAAGAGGGCGCAAACGCTTATGACTCGCTCGGCTGAACGCCATGTGCTGCAGTTCTGTCACGGCTATGACGGGCCGTTCCTCGACTGCGCACGGCAGTACGCCAGCCTGTTCGCGGGCACCGGTTATCGGGTGACCACGGTCTTTCTGACCGGGGCCGCCGATAGCGAGGTGGCTGCAGCGTGTGCTTCCGATGAAGTGTTGTTCATGGAATACAGCTCCAAGGCCATTCGTGGCCTGAAGCTGGGCGCCATCGGTGATCTGCGCAAGATCGCCGCTTCACGCAATTTCAGTTTCTGCATCGCCCATCGCTTCAAGCCGATCTACATCGCCTTGCTCGGCACGTCGCTGCCGGTGATTGGCGTGCACCACGCGTTTGACGATTACAAACGTGGCACGCGCAAGCTGTTCGCGCACATTTTCCGCAAGCGTCTGAGTCTGCTCGGCGTCTCCGATGCCGTGCGCGACGACATGCGGCGCTGCCTGCCGAAATGGCCGTCCACTCGCATCCAGACCTTGTACAACCGCATCGATGTGCCGGCCTTGCAGGCCAGTCAGGTGTCAGCCCGCGAAGCGCGCGAGACCCTGGGGCTGGCGGCGGATGCGTTCATTGTCGGCAACGTCGGTCGGCTGCACCCGGACAAGGATCAGGCGACGTTGCTGCACGGTTTTGCCGCGGCATTGCCCGGTCTGCCGGGCAACAGTCAGCTGGTGATTCTCGGCAAGGGCCGTCTGGAACAGGACCTCAAGGAGCTGGCGCGCGAACTGGGCATCGGTGACCGGGTGCTGTTTCTCGGCCAGGTGCCGGACGCGCGCAATTACTTCCGCGCCTTCGATGTGTTTGCCCTGAGCTCCGATCACGAACCGTTCGGCATGGTGCTGCTCGAAGCCATGGCCGCTGGCGTGCCGTTGCTCGCCACGGCCTGTGGCGGGGCCAAGGAAGTGGTCGAAGGCGTGGGGATTCTGTTCCCGCTGGGCGATGCCGAACACCTTGCACAAGGCCTGCAACATTTGGCCGGTATGGATGATCAGCAACGCCGGCAGTGCGCCGAGCTGATGCTTGATCGTTTGCGTGAGCGTTTCTCCGACCGTGCGGTGCGCGACACCTTCTGGCGTCTGCCGCAAGTTACCGATCTGGCACCGAGGGGCTGATGCTCAACCGATTTCAAGGCTGGCGCGAACGTGGCTGGTCGCCCGTTGACGCCTCCACCTATGCCAGCGCCTGGCAACGTTTTGGCGGCAGCGTCGCGACGCATCCTTTGGTAGTCGAACGTCTGGCGGATCTGGCCGGCATCCCGGTGCGTTATCTGGCCTGGGAACAGGACGGCGAAGTCAAAGCGGCGATCCCGACCTGGGGCCGCGATCTGGCATTGTCCAAAGACGTGCTCAAGCGCAATGGCAAGAAAGGCCTGTTCGACCTCGGCAATGCCGAGCTGATCCTGCCGGCCGCCGCCGATGTCCAGGCACCCCTGCGCCATCGCGCACGCTATCTGTCGGCGCTCAACGAAAACCGCTTCAGCGGCCTCAAGTTGCAGACCGAACAATTGGCCATGGCCCGCACCCCTGAAGAGCTGTCGAAGAAGTTTCGTTACAACCAGCGCCGCGAATTGCGTTTACTGGAAGAGGCGGGTGGCGTGGTGCGTCCGGTTGCCGAGTTCTCCAGTGCCGAACTGGCGGCGATCTACTGTGATCTGTTCCAGCGCCGCTGGGGCTTCCCGGCCACCGGCGCGGCGCGCATGGCCGAAGTCATCGAGCTGCTGCGCGAACTGCTGATTGGCTCGGTGATTTTCCTCAACGACGCGCCAATCGCCATTCAACTGGTGTACCGCGTTGAGGCCCCAGAGTGGATCAGCGTCGAGTACATCAACGGCGGCGTCGATCCCGAAACCCGCGAATTCAGCCCCGGCAGCGTGTTGAGCTTCCTCAATACGCAAAGCGCCTGGGAACACGCGCGCGCCCTGAACAAGCCGCTGCGGTTTTCCTTCGGTCGCGCCGACCGTGAATACAAGGATCGCTGGTGCAATCCTGTGCCGGTGTTCACCGTATGAGTCAGCCCATGAGCCGCAAACAGCAACTGCTCAAGCGTCATCGTCGCAATAAACGCATTACCTTGCTGATCGCCCTGAGCGTGTTGATCGCGCTCGGTGTGCTGGTCGCGTGGTGGTTGCCGCTGGTGCTCGCGGTGGTTGGCTGGGTCGCCCATGAAGCGTGGTTTGCCGATCACCTGTTCTATTCGCCGAAAGACGATTACCAGTACAGCTTTCCGCCGTTTACACCGCAGCCGAAGGTGCATTTGAGCGGCGAGCAATTGCGCCTGGACGAGGGTGTGATGCTGGTCGACGAAGCGACGTTGATCCTCGCGGTAAAGGTCAAAAGCACTTGGCTGGGACGTTTTCTCGATCCGCGCGTGGAACTGCTCGGCGGGACGCATCCTGATGCACAAACCTTCGAGCGCGGGGTCAATGGCCTGCGTTACCTGAACCTCAGCGGTCAGGCGCAAGCCTTGGCGCAAGGTCAGTTGCGCTTGCGCGGGCGCTTTTGCCGGGTCTTTGGCGAGCCGGTGCTGTGGGCGCTGGAGCAACCAGACTACCGCCGTCAGCGGGTGATGGTGATCGCCCCGCACGCCGACGATGCCGAACTGGCGGCGTATGGCTTGTACAGTCAGGCCGATGACGCCTGGATCGTCACCCTGACCGCTGGCGAGATCGAACCCGAACACTATCAACAGATGGGCATGAGCAAGGTCGAGGCGGCACGGCTCAAGGGCCGGTTGCGCGCCTGGGACAGCCTCGCCGTGCCGCGTTGGGCCGGTGTGCCGCAGGAACACTGCGTGCAACTCGGTTACTTTTGCCTGCAACTGGCGGCGATGCAGGCCGCGCCGAATCAGGCGGTGGGCTCGCGCGAAGCCGACCTGAACGACACGCGACTGTTTCGCCAGTTGAATCCGTTCACTCTGCCGGGCGATGCCGATGGTGCGCCGAGCTGGAACAACCTGCTGGCCGACCTGCGTGAAGTGCTGCTGCGCGCCCGTCCAGAGGTGATCGTGCTGCCGCACCCGACCCTCGATCCGCACCCTGACCATATCTGCGCCCAGCAAGCGGTTTTGCAGGCGCTCCAAGGCCTCGACTGGCAGCCGACGCTGCTCGGTTACGCCAACCACTTGCACGACAACGACCGCTGGCCGATGGGCAACACCGGGCAGGGCATTGCCTTGCCGCCGGCCTTCGATGCGGCGGTGCCGATGCAGCCGCTGTGCCTGCCGTTGTCCATCGAGCTGCAACGGGACAAGGCCATGGCGCTGGGCATGATGCATGACCTGCAGCCGCCGGCACCGTTCAAGCGTCGCCTGCGCCGGGTTATCCAGCGTGTGCTCGCCGGGCGGGCTGGGTCGGTGTACGGCGAAAACGAATTTTTTCGAAAAGCAGTCAGGCGCCAGGAGTTGTTCTGGCTACTGAAGCACGGTGAGACAGGCGTCCAGCGGGGAGAGTCATGAGTCAACGGTTCAAGGTGTTGCAGCTGCAACCCGACTACAACGTCAAAGCCCATGACTTTGCCGACCTCGCCGAGCAGATCGTCAAGGCATTGCCGAGCGAGCGCTATGAGATCACCGCCGCTTTCCTGCGCGGCAAACCGGGGCCGGGCGAGCCGGTGAGCCGCGCCGACCATTCGGTGTACTTCGAGTTTTCCGACAAGTCGCTCAAGGGCATGCGCCTGCGGGCGATGTGGCAGTTGTACAAGTTCTGCCGCCGGGAAAAGTTCGACGTGGTGATCTGCAACCGCTTCAAACCGGTGAACATGATGCTCGCGCTCAACCGCTGGTTGAAGGTGCCGCTGTGCATTGGCATCTCCCATGGTTTCGGTGAGTACGATCGCTTTTACCGACGACGCCAGACCCAGCGTCTGATCGATCGGCACTGGCGCTTCGTCGGCGTGTCGCCGGCGGTCAAACAGTACCTGCTCGATTGCGATTGCGGCTTTACCGACCAGAACACCTACGCCATTACCAATGCCATCGACATCGAGCAGGCCGAGGGCTTGCAGCACAGCCGCGAAAAAGCTCGCGAGTTGTTGGGCCTCGATCCGAATGTGCGTTTGATCGGTGCGTTGGGGCGGCTGGTGTCGGTCAAGGGCCACACCTATCTGCTGCAAGCCTTTGCCGCATTGAAGGACAAATACCCGAACACCCAGTTGGCGATCATCGGTGCCGGGCGCCTGCAAGCGCCGCTGGCGGCCGAGATCGAGCAACTGGGCCTGAGCGGTCGCGCGCACCTGCTGGGCTTCAAGGAAAACGCTCTGCAATACGTGCGTGCGTTCGACATCTGGACCATGCCGTCGCTGGCCGAAGGCCTGGGCCTGGCCTTGCTCGAAGGCATGAGCGGCCATTTGCCGGTGATCGCTTCGAACGTGCCGGCGATGTTGCCGCTGATCGAAGGTGCCGGTGGTCTGGCGATCACGCCCAAGGACGTGCCGAGTCTGGTCGCCGCGCTGGATCACTATCTGGCGCTGTCGGACGACGAGCTCAAGGCCAAGGGCGAGCAGGCTTACCGCTATCTGCAAGAACAGCACGACATCGAGGTGTTCCGTCAGGAATATCTGGACCTGATCGACTCCGGCCTGGAGCAGGCCCGCAAGGAACAGCCGTGAGCGAAGAGAAAACCGTGAGCGAAGAAAGAGTCATGAGCGAAGCCAACGCCCTCGTCACCGTGATCATCGCCTCGTACAACCACGGCCCGTACATCGAGGAGAGCATCCTCAGTGTCCTCAACCAGAGCTACAAGAACATCGAGTTGCTGGTGGTCGACGACGGTTCGAAGGACGACAGCGTCGAGCGCATCAGCGCGTTGCAGGCGCAGTACGGCTTCGATTTCCGTGTGCAGCAGAATCAGGGCCTGACCAATACCCTCAACGGCGCGATCGCCCGCTCGAAGGGCAGCCTGATTGTGCCGTTCGGCTCCGATGACATCATGTACCCCGAACGTATTGCCACCCAGGTGGCGTACATGGACGGCAAGCCTGAAGTCGGGATCTGTGCCGGCAATATCGAGCTGATGCACGCCGACGGCAGCCTGTATCCAGAGAAGCGTCAGCGCCGCGACGTGCCGTTTCGCCGCCTCGATTTCGACGACATGTTTCTTGAACGCAAGCCGTATCCGCCAGCACCGACGTTGATGATCCGTCGTGAGGCGCTGGAAAAGGTGGGAGGGTTCGATCCGACGATTCGTCTTGAAGACCTGTACATCGAGCTCAAGGTGACCCGTGCTGGCTACTTCATCGACGGTTTGAACGTGGTGATGGCGCGCTACCGCAAGCACGCCACCAACTCGTACAAGAATCATCGCTTCATGATCGAGAACATCCTGCGCACCTATGCGCTGTTCAGCGATCATCCGCTGTACGACGAAGTGCGCTTCAAGGCGCTGAACTCGATGTTCCTCAAGACCGCCAACCGCAATCGCAAACTGGCAAGGGAGCTGCTGGCGCAGATCCCGTTCAAGGCCTGGAACAAGAAGACCTGGCGCGGACTGGGGCGTTTACTCTTTTCCCCGCTGGAAAAGGACTGAGGCAGCGGTCGCTCGCGCTCAGCGGGCGACCTTCTCCGGCAGGCGCTTTTCGCCCTTCTGACGCTGGCGCAGCCAATGCACAACCTTCTTGCCGGCAGCCATGCCCGGCTGCTCGATATAGAGGAACGTCGCGCTGCTGATCAGAATCAGCAAGCAGGTGCAGACGGCCACCAGGGGCAGGTACACCGCCGTTTCCCGCGCATCGATATTCAGCAATAGCGGCAGCCGTTGCACCATCAGCCACAGCACGAACCCGTGCAGCAGATAGGTGCTGTAGCTAATTTCGCCGAGCCAGCGAATGCTGCGTGGTTTCAGCGCGCCGAACAGATTATTGCCGGACGCCACGATCACGAAAAACAACCCCAGCAAAAACAGCGGTGCAGTCTTGAACGCCCGACTGAACGCGGTGAACGCGATCAACAGCGCGAGCACGGCGATGATGCTCGCCAGACGCGACTGGCTCCACGCCACGAGCGCCGGCCGGCGAATCCAGTAGGCGGCGGCGATGCCACCGAGGAAGCTCGCCAGAAAGTGTTTCTTCAGCGAATGTTCCCAGCCGATGACCTGGTACAGCGTGTAGATGCCGATCAGGCACAGCACCACCTGCAACCAGCTGCCGCGGTAGATGAACACCAGCCCGGCCAATGGCAGCGCCATGTAGAAAAACACCTCATAGGCCAGCGTCCAGGTGACGTTGGATATCAGCATGCCGGAGTGGCGGTACTGGTTGATGTCCGGGCGGTCGAACGTCAGCCAGGCGAGGATCTGTTTGAACAGCTCCAGGCCAGGCTCCTTCATTTGCCAGCCCTGCAAGTGGAAGATCGAGACGAACACCAGCAGCATCAGTGGCAGATAAAGCGGATACAGGCGAAATACCCGTGACACGCCGAACGCCAGCCAGTCATGGTTGCGTCCCTGCGCGAGCAGGCGGCTCCAGAACAGAAAACCGGTGATCATGAAGAACAGCGCGACGCTGCCCTGACCGAGCATCGAATAGAAGTTGCTCGGCGGAAAGTCGATCACCCCGGTGCGCAAGAAGATCCAGGTAATGACCGAGTGGTGCACGAACACACCAAACGCCAGATAGCCGCGCAGGCCGTCGATGCTGGCATATCGACTTTCGCCGGAATGCTGCAGGTGCCGAGCGATTTTCGGCACCGCACGCAACAGCAGGGCGGAAGTGACGATGGCCAGCAGATAGGCTGCCAGCGCGATAAGCGGATTGGTTTCGATCATCAATGAACCCGGACCGGGGTGTTGCCGGCCAGCACTTGCCTTTGCAGATTTTCAACCGCGGATTTGGACGCCGTCACGGCGTACCCCTGGAGCAACGCATCGAGGTGATCCTCGAACAGCCAGCGTTTGTCGACAGTGTAACGTTGCATATGACGCAAATTGCGTTGCCGCAGGGAAAGACTGAGCGGAGTAGGGTAGATACGCAGGTCGGCCAGATCGATCAAGCCGAACTCGCCGTCTTCCAGTACCAGTACGTTGCCCAGGTGCAGCGAGCGGAAATAAACGCCTTTCTCGTGCAGTTGCGCCATGAATTTGCCAAAGCGCTCCACCAGCGCCTGGCGCACCGCAGGAGCGGTAATGCTCTGCAGCACCTGACGCAGCGTGTGCCCCGGCAACGGCGCGTAATGCACAGCGCTGCTGCCATCGTCGAGACGGTACAGATTCAATATTTGCGGGGTCGGGATGCCCATCTTACGCAGTTGTTCGCTGTTGACCGCGAAACGTTCGGAGTAGGGATTGAAACTGCCGGAGGTGTACCAGCGGCGACGGCGGAACAGCTTGAGGAAACTGCCGTCGGTCAGGCGCAGGACTTTCGGGCCGAGGCCATCTTCTTCAATGATCTGGGCCGTGCTGCTCATGTGCTCCAGGTCAGCGGTCGCAAGCTTTTGCACCGGCTGGGTCAACAGGCGCCGCGCGCGTTGATTGATGCTCAACGCTGCGATCAGTGCCAGCGGGATCCACAACAGGAACCAGTGCTCCTTGGGCCGCGAGATTATTCCGCCGCCTTCGGTCAGCCCGGCGCCGATACCGAATACCAGCCAGGTCGAGGCAATGATCAGCAGTGGCTGCACACGCTGGCGCCAACTGCTCAGCAGGCCCCACAGCAGGAAGAACAACCAGGGCAGCAAGCCGATGATGCCGACGTAATACAGCACACCCAGGATAAAGCTGTGCGGCTCCTGAAAGCTGATGCCGTTACCGGGGTCTACGGCAAGGCTGGCGCTGTAGCCATGACCGATCCATGGATGATCGGCAATCATGTGCAGTACCTTCTGCCAGATTTCCAGACGATAGGAGTCGCCACGTTCGGTGATCATCTGCGAAAACTGCGTAATGACTGCTACGCCGCTCAGGACCAGCGCGATCAGTAACCCCACCGAGCGCTTGTTCCAGCAGATGAAACACAGCCACAGCGCCGCCATGGTCAGTGCCACCAACGGCGTCCGGGAACCGGTGCCGATCACGGCCATGAACATGATTGCCATCGCCGGCAAGCTGAGCCACATCATCTGGCGACGTTTGCAGGTCATGGTCACGCTCAGCCAGTAGGCACTGAAGAAGCCGAACAGGTGCGAGCTGAGCAACGGGTTATCGAAGGCACCACCGCCGATCAGGCGCATGCCCGGCTCATAAACCCGGGCGAACATGAACAGGAAAATGGTCGTGGCAATCAGCGCGACCAACGCGGCGCCGAACAGCAAGGGTTGCAGGATGTCGCTGCGGTAGCGCACCAGCAGGTAGCAGCCGGCAAACAGCAGCAAGGTATGCAGTGGCGGCTTGAACATTCCGCCGAGCGGCTCCCCGCCCGGCCCCCAGGCGAGGCTGAGCAATGCCCAGGCGGCGAACAGCAGAACCGCGGTGAAAATCGGCTCGCGCAGCAGCTCCTTGAGTTCGCGCGGGCGCAGGCACAGCGCGATCAGTGTCGGAATGCTGAACAGGCCATAGAACAACTTGTGATGCAGACTTCGACCCGGCAAGAAGAACAGCGCGCACAGGAGCAGGAAAAAACCGGTGGGAAGAATCCACAGGCTAATGAAATCGAAAATCCGATTGGACGTACTGCTGAAGCCGCGAAGTTGCATGCTGTGAGATTCATTCCTGAGGTTGATCGACCATTCGAGTGATGGCTATTTGATACAGAAGAGGTGCATAACAATAACAGCCTTTCGCCGATTGCCAGAACCCTGAAGAAGCTGTGCTAAAGTCAGCGTCCTTTTTATCGACTTTCGCGTGATATGACCGATTCCAGTCCCGCCGCAAGCCCATCGAGCTTGAAAATCTACTTCCGCCTGCTCGGCTATGTCCGGCCGTACATCAGTCTGTTCCTGATCAGCATCGTCGGCTTTCTGATTTTCGCCTCGACGCAACCGATGCTTGGCTACATCCTCAAGTACTTTGTCGATGGCCTGTCCAACCCTGAAGCGGTGCTGTTTCCCTCCGTGCCCTATCTGCGTGACCTGCAGCTGCTGCAGGCCGTGCCGCTGTTGATCATCCTGATCGCCGCGTGGCAGGGACTGGGCTCCTATCTGGGCAACTATTTCCTGGCCAAGGTTTCTCTCGGGCTGGTGCATGACTTGCGTGTGCAGTTGTTCAACAACCTGTTGGTGCTGCCTAACCGCTATTTCGACAAGCATAACTCCGGTCATCTGATTTCGCGTATCACCTTCAACGTGACGATGGTCACGGGGGCGGCAACAGATGCGATCAAGGTCGTAATCCGTGAAGGCATGACGGTGATCTTCCTGTTTGCCTCGCTGTTGTTCATGAACTGGAAGCTGACCCTGGTGATGGTGGCGATCCTGCCGCTGATCGCCGTAATGGTGCGCACCGCCAGCAAAAAATTCCGCAAGCAGAGCAAGAAGATCCAGCTGGCGATGGGCGATGTCACGCATGTGGCCTCGGAAACCATCCAGGGTTATCGCGTGGTTCGCAGCTTCGGCGGCGAGGCCTATGAAGAAAAGCGCTTCCTCGATGCCAGCCAGGGCAACACCGACAAGCAACTGCGCATGACTCGCACGGGTGCGATCTATACGCCGATGCTGCAACTGGTGATCTACACCGCCATGGCCGTGCTGATGTTCCTGGTGCTGTACCTGCGCGGTGACGCCTCGGCCGGTGACATGGTCGCCTACATCACGCTGGCGGGCCTGCTGCCCAAGCCGATCCGTCAATTGTCCGAAGTCAGCTCGACCATTCAGAAAGGCGTGGCCGGTGCCGAGAGCATTTTCGAGCAGCTGGATGTCGAGCCGGAAGTCGATACCGGCACCGTCGAGCGCGATGCGGTGAGTGGCCGTCTGGACGTGCGCAACCTCAGCTTCACCTACCCTGGCACCGAACGCCAGGTGCTGGACGACATCAGTTTCTCGGTCCAGCCAGGGCAGATGGTCGCACTGGTCGGGCGTTCGGGCAGCGGCAAGTCGACGCTGGCCAACCTGATTCCGCGTTTCTATCACCACGACAAGGGCGAAATCCTCATCGACGATGTGGAAGTCGAACAGTACAAACTGCTCAACCTGCGTCGTCACATCGCTCAGGTGACTCAGCACGTCACTTTGTTCAGTGACACCGTGGCCAACAACATCGCTTATGGCGATCTGGCCGGTGCGCCGCGTGAAGACATTGAAAAAGCCGCGCGTGATGCCTACGCGATGGACTTCATTTCGCAGTTGCCGCAAGGCCTGGACACTCAGGTCGGCGAGAACGGCGTCTTGCTTTCCGGTGGCCAGCGCCAGCGTCTGGCGATTGCCCGTGCGTTGCTGAAGAATGCACCGCTGCTGATTCTCGACGAGGCCACCTCGGCACTCGACACCGAGTCCGAACGGCACATTCAGGCGGCACTGGATCAGGTGATGAAGGGGCGTACCACGCTGGTGATCGCTCACCGTCTGTCGACCATCGAGAAGGCCGACCTGATTCTGGTCATGGATCAGGGGCGCATCGTCGAGCGCGGCACCCACGACCAGTTGCTGGCGCAAAATGGTTACTACGCGCGCCTCAACGCCATGGGCCTCGATGCCCCGGCCGAAGATATCGCCTGACTCCAGGCCCTGCCCTGTGGGAGCGAGCCTGCTCGCTCCCACAGTCGTTTGTATCCAGACCTTTACCCTTCTTGACCAAACCGGAATAAAACCGGGCACCGCGCTTGTTAAGGTTCCTCAACGAACTCTGACTTCCATCGAGGGGGCCATCCCCGTCGCGCGGGTGCTTTCATGCTGCAACGCTATCTCTGGAAACTGCTGCCCAAGCCACAGCGGGCTTTTCTGCTCGGGCGCCTGTCGGTGGTCGATCGGCAGGTGGTGAACAAGTCGATGTCGGCCAACCTGACGTTTCCTCAGGCCTTCCAGCAGCGCTCCTGCCTGTTTATCCATGTTCCGAAATGCGCCGGCAGCAGCGTTTGCACGGCGCTGTTCGACGGCTGGCGACCCGGGCACTTGCCGCTGTATTGGTATGAAGAGCAGTTTCCCGAGCAGTTCGCCAACGCCTTCAAGTTCGCTTTTGTTCGCGACCCGCTGGAACGTGCCTATTCGGCCTACGCCTTTTTGCGTGGCAACGAGTTGAGCGCGCGTGACCATATGGCGCAACGGCTGGTGCGGCAGTACCGGGATTTCGACGATTTTGTCGCGCGCTGGCTGCATCCGGAAACGATTGCCCGGCAATTGCACTTTGCCGCGCAGACCGACTTTCTGACGGACTCGCTGGGGCATCTGGCGCTGGACTTCATCGGTTATCAGGAACACCTGACGCGGGATTTTCGTCTGGTTTGCGAACAGTTGGGGCTGACTGGCGAGTTGCCTCACGTCAACGGCTCGCGGGAACGGCAATCGATGCCGGCGCGCGAGTTCTGTTCGGTGCGCACCCGGCGTCTGGTACGTCGGGTTTATCAGCGTGATTACGAGTTGCTCGGGTATGAATGAGTCCCTGTCACTGCCGCTACAGAAGCTCGCCATTCGGCCTTACGGTCTGGCGCTCTCGCACCAGGCCCGGGCAGCGCTCAAGGCACAACACCCACGCTGCCTGTGGTTGACCGGATTTTCCGGCGCCGGCAAG
This sequence comes from Pseudomonas sp. MWU347, assembly GCF_017947305.1. Classification (NCBI taxonomy): domain Bacteria; kingdom Pseudomonadati; phylum Pseudomonadota; class Gammaproteobacteria; order Pseudomonadales; family Pseudomonadaceae; genus Pseudomonas; species Pseudomonas sp. MWU347. Next base: position 245,147 of record NZ_JAFGZB010000002.1, on the reverse strand, counting down.
TCAACCCTGGCCAATGCCCTCGAACTGCACCTGCATGCGTCGGGTCTGCACACGTTTTTGCTCGATGGCGACAATGTGCGCAATGGCCTGTGCCGCGACCTGGGCATGAGCGATCTCTGCCGCCGGGAAAACATCCGGCGTATGGCCGAGGTGGCGCGGTTGATGGTCGACGCCGGGCTGATTGTGATCGTTGCGGCCATTTCGCCGTTCCGCGCCGAACGCGACGCCGCGCGCAGGCTGTTTGCCCAGGATGAATTCATTGAAGTGCACGTCAGCACTTCGCTGGAAGTCTGCGCCCGGCGCGATCCGAAAGGTCTGTATCAGGCCGTACGGGAAGGCCGGATCACGCACTTTACGGGCGTGGACAGTCCTTACGAAGCGCCATTGGCAGCCGAGTGGCAAATCGACACCGAGGCGCTGGAATTGTCCGAAGCCTGTGGACAACTGGCGGCACTGGTGCTCAAAAAATGAGCAAAGTAACGGACTGTTTCATCCTGTTGCAGGCTGCACGCAAGCCTGCGCCAACCCTGTGTTAATATCGCGCCCCTGTTCATTTTGTATGTGGGTTGCTCCATGAAGTTGTCCATGCCGCGATTCGATCAAGCCCCAGTCTTGGTGGTCGGCGATGTCATGCTCGACCGTTACTGGCATGGTGGAACCTCACGGATTTCCCCTGAGGCACCGGTACCGGTCGTAAAAGTCGAGCAAATCGAAGACCGCCCGGGCGGTGCTGCCAACGTTGCCTTGAACATTGCCGCGCTGGGCGCGCCGGCGTCACTGGTCGGTGTGACCGGCGACGATGAAGCCGCCGACAGCCTGAGCAACAGTCTCAAGGGCGCGGGCGTGCGTGCCCTGTTCCAGCGCATCGCGCACCAGCCGACCATCGTCAAACTGCGGGTCATGAGCCGGCACCAGCAGTTGCTGCGTATCGACTTTGAAGAACCGTTTGCCACCGATGCGCTGGCCCTGGCCTCGCAGGTCGATGATCTGCTCGAAGGCATCAAGGTGCTGGTGCTGTCGGACTACGGCAAAGGCGCGCTGAAGAACCATCAGACCCTGATTCAGGCGGCCCGTGCCAAAGGCATTCCGGTGCTGGCCGATCCCAAGGGCAAGGATTTTTCGATCTACCGTGGCGCCAGTCTGATCACGCCGAACCTCAGCGAATTCGAAGCCATCGTCGGCGGTTGCGCCGATGAGCACGAACTGGTGAGCAAGGGCGCGACCCTGATGCACGATCTCGAGCTCGGCGCGCTGCTGGTCACCCGTGGTGAACACGGCATGACCCTGCTGCGTCCGGAGCATCCGGCGCTGCACTTGCCGGCCCGTGCCCGCGAAGTGTTCGACGTGACCGGTGCCGGCGACACGGTGATTTCCACCCTGGCGGCGGCGATCGCTGCCGGTGAAGAACTGCCGCACGCGGTGGCGCTGGCCAATCTGGCGGCGGGCATCGTGGTCGGCAAACTCGGTACTGCGGCGATCAGCGCCCCGGAACTGCGCCGCGCGATTCAGCGTGAAGAAGGTTCGGAGCGTGGGGTGCTAGGTCTGGAACAGCTGGTGCTGGCAGTGGCCGATGCCCGTGCGCATAACGAGCGCATCGTCTTCACCAACGGCTGCTTCGACATTCTGCATGCCGGGCACGTGACCTACCTCGAGCAGGCGCGCGCGCAGGGCGACCGGCTGATCGTGGCGATCAATGATGACGCCTCCGTCAGCCGTCTGAAGGGGCCGGGACGTCCGATCAACAGTGTCGACCGACGCATGGCGGTACTCGCCGGCCTCGGTGCGGTGGACTGGGTGATCAGCTTCCCCGAAGGCACCCCGGAAAACCTGCTGCGCGAGGTCAAGCCGGATGTGCTGGTCAAGGGCGGTGATTACGGTATCGACCAGGTTGTTGGTGCCGATATCGTCAAGGCTTACGGCGGCACGGTGAAAGTGCTGGGTCTGGTGGAAAACAGCTCGACCACGGCGATCGTGGAAAAAATCCGCGGTAACTGATTCAAGCTAAAAAGATCGCCGCCTGCGACAGCTCCTACATTGGAATGCGTTTCCCTGTAGGAGCTGCCGCAGGCGGCGATCTTTTGCGTTTCAGGAACTGACTTTCTTGCGCGGTACGATCTTCTTCAGCAATTGCCTGGCCTTGCCGCGCAACCGCGCCAGTCCCGTGGGTTTCTCCGGCGGGGTCAGGCCTTGTTGGCGTAACCAGTCCTTCCAGCGAATCCGCTCGTCACGCACCAGCCAGCCATCCTGTCTGGCAAAGCTTTCGGCCAGATACAGACCGCGCGTGCCCGCCGGAGACAGCTGACCTTTCTTCAAGGTATACAGCTCGGCCAGCGGTTCGCCGTCCTGCAACGGCATCAGGTACAAATCCGGGCGCTTGCGGTCCAGTCGCGCCACCAGTTGATCACCTTCCAGGCGTTCATCGACGTGAAACAGACTCAGGGATTTGGCTTCCTTTGGCACGTCCAGGCGCAAGTCGTAGATCAGTTGCAGCGATGCTGTCGGCAGATGCACGTAGGCCCGTGGTCGTTCGAGCAATTGCAGATTGGCGCAGCGCACCGGTCGCGCCGAACCGGACTGCGGCGTCAGGCGAAACGGCAGGGCCTCGCGATAATGCAGGGCGGAGGCGTAGGGCGCCGGTAGCCAGGTGTCGTTGAAGCGCCCGCCGAGCCAGCCTTCCGGGGTTTCCAGCAGGCACTCTTCGGCAATTTCCTGAATCGCCGTGTGCAGCGGGATGTTCAGTTCTTGAGCAGGCACGTAACCGGAAATCAGCTTGAGCACGACGTCGCCGCGATCCTGCCGACGCTGGCGCACCAGCACCCAGTAATCGCGATTCTGCCAGTGCAGGGTCAGGCGCACCGAGACCCCGAGGTTGGCCAGTTCCACCGCAAAGCGCTCGGCATCCGCCACGCTCACCGGTTTGCGCCGCTGCAGGGTCTGGGCGAAATTCAGCGGCATGCCGACGCTCTGATACGTCAGGCCTTCGGGCGTGGCCTCGACGAACAGCGGCAGCGTCTTGAAGTTGCTCGGGTTCTTTCTGATGAGCGTGCGCGGCATGTCGGCTCCTGCTTAAGGCCGCGGGGCGGCGTCAGTGACCACGGAGGACCTGGGCAACGGTCGCAACGTTATGGGCGAGGTGCAGCGGATTGATCGTCCCGACAATAGCACTGGCCACGCCGGGCTGCTGGAACAACAACTCGAAGCTGGCGCGCACCGGATCCACGCCCGGACTCAGGCATACATGGCCGCTGGCCAGGGCTTTTTTCACCAGAATGGCTTTGCCGTGGGCAGCAGCATAGTCAATGACTGCCTTCTCGTTCTGTTCGTTCAGATTGTAGGTGACCATCGCGCAGTCCCCTTGCTCCAGCGCCTTGAGTCCGCCCTCGACCGTTTTGCCGGAGAAGCCGAAACCGCGAATCTTGCCCTCGGCCTTGAGTGCAGCGAGGGTAGCGTAGACCTCTTCGTGTTCGAGGATGGCCATGTCGTTGCCGTCGGAGTGCACCAGCACCAGGTCGATAAAATCGGTTTCAAGACGTTGCAGGCTGCGCTCCACCGACATCCGCGTATGCGCCGCACTGAAGTCATGGCGCGACAGGCCGTCGGCAAACTCTTCACCGACCTTGCTGACGATTACCCAATCCTGCCGCTGGCCGCGCAACAACGGGCCGAGGCGTTCTTCGCTGCGACCGTAGGCCGGGGCGGTGTCGATCAGGTTGATGCCCAACCCTTTGGCCTGCTTGAGCAGCATGCGTGCCGCGTCATCGTCGGGGATCTGGAAACCGTTGGGGTATTTCACGCCTTGGTCGCGGCCAAGTTTGACCGTGCCCAGGCCCAGCGGTGAAACCATCAGGCCGGTGCTGCCCAAGGGGCGATGCAGTTCGTGCAGGGTCGCTACGCTCATGGCAACAGTTGCTCCCAGGCTGGAACGCCCATCGGTGGTTTTGGCAGTGCCGGTAATGGCTCGGCCGGTTGCGGCTGGATGCCGTCGCGGTCCAGCGCAGCGATGACCCGGTCGGCGAAGTCCGGCGCCAGTGCGAGTTTGGTCGGCCAGCCCACCAGCAGGCGACCCTCCTCGGCGAGGAAGGCGTTGTCCGGGCGGGTCAGGCCGGTTTGCAGGGGCTCGGCGCGATCGACGCGCAAGGTCGCCCATTGCACCTGGCTCAGATCGATCCATGGCAGCAACTGGCCGAGCTCTTTCTGCGCGGTGGCGATCTGCTCGGCAGGTTCGCGGGCCACGCCATCGCTTTCGGCAATGTCGCCGCCCAGGTACCAGACCCAGTTGCCGTCAGCGGCCGGGTGGGTGGTGACGGTGATGCGCGGCTTGGTGCCGCCGCCCAGGCAGTGAGCGTACAGCGGCTTCAGGCTTGGGCCTTTGGCGATGATCATGTGCAGCGGTCGGCGTTGCATCTGTGGATGGGTCAGGCCCAGGTCTTCCAGCAATCGGGCAGTGCCGGCGCCGGCACTGAGGACGATGCGCTGGGCGTGGATTTCACGACCGTCGACCTTCAGGCCGACCAGCACACCGGCTTCCAGCAGCGGCTCGATGGTTTGCCCGGCGAGCAGGCCGTCACCGGCCAGATCGGCCAGGCGCTGGATCAGGCTCGGCACGTCAACCACCAGTTCGGCGAGGCGATAGACCTTGCCCTTGAAGCGCTTGTCTTGCAGGGCCGGCGGCAGTTGATCGCCCTTGACCTGATCGACCCGGCCACGCACGGCTTTGCTGGCGAAGAAACTGGTGAGGTTGCCGGCGAGGGTGCCGGGCGACCACAGGTAATGCGCTTCGGACAACAGGCGCACGCCGGACAGGTCCAGCTCGCCGTTGCCGGCCAGCGCTTCACGCCAGCGGCGCGGCATGTCGGCGATGGCTTCCGAGGCGCCGGTCAGCGCACCGTGCAACGCATATTTGGCGCCGCCGTGAATGATGCCCTGGGACTTCACGCTCTGCCCGCCGCCGAGACTGGCGCTCTCCACCAGCACGGTCGAAAAACCCTGACGGCGCAGACGCGCGTTCAGCCAGAGGCCGGCGACACCAGCGCCGACAATCAGAACGTCGGTGGAAATAACGGATGGCATGCAACGACCTCAGTGTTCAAGACGAGGGCGCAGTATACAGACTCGGGAAAGAGCGGGATTTGTCGATGATCAACAGGGCAGATGCAAAACCAAATGTGGGAGCGGGCTTGCTCGCGAATGCGCTGTGTCAGTTAACGGAAATGTTGTCTGATACACCGCCTTCGCGAGCAAGCCCGCTTCCACAGGGGATTTGCGTTACTGCAAATCAGTGCCCGGCAGTCTTGGAGAACAGCTGGATGACCACCACGCCGAGCACGATCAGCGCCATCCCGAGCATCGCCGGCACGTCCAGCTTCTGCCCATAAATGAACAGCGCTGCGACGCTGACCATGACGATGCCCATGCCCGCCCACACGGCGTAGGCGACCCCCACCGGCACAGTGCGCACCACCAGCGTCAGCATCCAGAAAGCAATCCCGTAGCCGACGATCACCAGAATCAACGGCAGCGGGGTGCTCAAGCCTTTGACCGCTTTCATCGAAACGGTGGCGATCACTTCGGCGCAGATGGCGATAGCCAGGAAGGCGTAGGCGTTCATGTGTAGATCCTCATGTAAAACGTTGCTTGCTGAGGCGGCATTCTAGTCGCTCTTCAGATGGGGTAAAGTCATTACCTATCTGTTTTGAAGATGGGTTGCAGCATGAATACCCTGTGGAATCTGGAACAACTGCGCGCCTTCGTCAGCGTCGCCGAACAGCGCTCGTTTTCTGCCGTGGCGCGCCAGCAGCGCAAGGCGCAGTCGGCGATCAGCAGTGCGATTGCCATGCTGGAGGACGATTTGGGCGTCAGCCTGTTCGAGCGTAGCAGTGGTCGCTCACCCAGGCTCACCGAAGCGGGCGAAGCCCTGCTCGAAGAAGCCCGGGAAGTGTTGCGCCAATGTGCGCGGCTGAACGGTCGGGCGATGGCAATGATGCGCGGTCAGGAAGCGCAGCTTCGGGTGGCTCAGGATGAAGCCATGCCGTATCAGGCACTGGTGGAAAGCTTCGATGCGCTGGCCGAGCAATTCCCCAGCCTCGAAGTGCAACTGACCAGCGCCGCTCAAGGTGAAGTCGCACGCAAACTGGTCGAGCGTCGCGCTGATCTGGGCCTGCTGTTCTATCACGACGAAATTCCCGAAGCGCTGGAGCGTCGGGTATTGGGCCGGGTGGAAATGGTCACCGTCTGCGGCATCAATCATCCGCTGGCGACGCAGTCCTATGTCACCTGCCAGCAACTGGCACAGCATCGGCAATTACTGATGTCGACGCAAACCAGCGTCTACCCCGGCAACGAACCGGCCAGCCCGCAAGTCTGGCGCGCTGACAGTTTCTACGTGATGGCCGAATGGTTGGTGCGGGATCTGGGCTGGGCCTGGCTGCCCCGGCATGTGGTGCAGTATTCGGCTTATCAGGGCCTGATGGTTGAACTGGACAGCGAATGGACCCCGCCGGCGTTGGTGGTGGAGCTGGTCTGGCGCCGGGATGAACCCCTCGGCCCGGCTGCGCGCTGGCTGGCTGAACGTTTTGCCGTGCACTTGCGGGCGATTGGCGACAAAAGTCGATAAACTCCGCCGCCATGAATAGAACTCTCTACACCGCGCTGTTTTACCTGGGGCTGCCATTGGTGGCGATTCGGCTGTGGCTGCGCTCGCGCAAGGCCCCGGCGTATGCCAAGCGGATTGGCGAGCGCTTCTCTTACGGGATGCCACCACTGCAACCCGGCGGGATCTGGGTGCACGCGGTGTCGGTGGGCGAAAGCATTGCCGCCGCGCCGATGATTCGCGCCTTGCTGCAGCGTTATCCACAGCTGCCGATCACCGTGACTTGCATGACCCCGACCGGATCAGAACGGATTCAGGCGCTGTTCGCCAACGAACCGCGCATCCAGCATTGTTATCTGCCCTACGACTTGCCGTGCGCAGCGGCGCGTTTTCTTGATCACGCCAAACCGAAACTGGCGGTGATCATGGAAACCGAACTGTGGCCCAACCACATTCACCAGTGCGCCAAGCGCGGGATCCCGGTGGCGCTGGCCAACGGCCGGTTGTCCGAACGATCGGCCCGGGGCTATGGCCGTTTCACTAAGCTGACCGCGCCGATGCTCGCTGAAATGAGTTTTTTTGCGGTGCAGACCGAAGCCGAAGCCCAACGGTTCCGCGATCTCGGCGCGCGTCCGCAGACGGTCGAGGTCACTGGCTCGATCAAGTTCGACCTGACCATCGACCCGCAACTGCTGCAGCGCGCCCATGAGTTGCGCGGCCAATGGCAGGCGCTGGAGCGCCCGGTGTGGATCGCTGCGAGTACCCACGAAGGCGAAGACGAAGTGGTGCTCGACGCCCATCGCCGGCTGTTGGCGAACTACCCGAATGCATTGCTGATCCTGGTGCCGCGCCATCCCGAGCGCTTCAACTCGGTGTTCGAATTGTGCCAGCGTGAAGGCTTTGCCACGGTGCGCCGTTCCACCGGTGCCAACGTCGAAGCGGACACTTCAGTGCTGCTTGGCGACACCATGGGCGAACTGCTGTTTCTCTATGCGCTGGCTGACAGTGCTTTCGTCGGCGGCAGCCTGGTGCCCAACGGCGGGCATAACCTGCTGGAGCCGGCGGCACTGGCAAAACCGGTGCTCAGCGGCCCGCATCTGTTCAACTTCCTCGACATCGCCGCGCAGTTGCGCGAGGCCGGTGCGCTGGCCGAAGTGGATGATGCCGAAGGGCTGGCGGTGGAAGTGCAGCGCTTGTTCGAATTGCCGCGCGATGCGCAACGCATGGCCGAGGCCGGGCTGGCGGTGATGCGGCGTAATCAGGGGGCGCTGCAGCGGTTGCTGGATGGGCTGGGCCGGTTGATCAAATAGTCGCCCGGAACATTTATTGTGGTGAGGGGATTTATCCCCGATCGGCTGCGCAGCAGTCGTTAACCCTGCTTGCCATATCAGACTGAATCACCGCGGTGAATGGTTTTGGGGCTGCTACGCACCCCATCGGGGATAAATCCCCTCGCCACAGGGGATTTTCCAGATTGTTTAGGGGCGCGCCTTGAGCTGTGCTTCCGCTGCCTTGGCCAGATCCGGCGGGAGGAAGTCCTTGTCCGGGTTGTAGTCGGCCTTCAGATAGCGCGCCAGGTCTTGCAAGTCACCCGGATTCAACGTTCCCGCCGCCTGCTTCAAGCGCAGGTTGTCGAGGATGTAGTCGTAGCGGGTGTTGTTGTAGTTGCGCACCGAGGTGTACAGCTGACGCTGGGCGTCGAGCACGTCGACGATGTTGCGCGTACCCACCTGATAACCGATTTCCGTGGCTTCCACCGCGCTCTGGTTGGAGATGATCGACTGGCGGCGCGCCTGCACCTGCTCGACATCGGTGTTCACCGCGCGGTGCAGATTGCGGGTGTTTTCCACCACCTGCCGGCGCAGGGATTCGCGCTGTTGCTCGCTCTGATCCAGTTGCGCATAGGACTGGCGCACTTGCGAACTGGTCAGCCCGCCGCTGTAGATCGGAATGTTCAGTTGCAGGCCCAGGGTGCTTTGCTCGACGTTGCCACTGTACGGCGTACCGAAGGCGTTCGGGTTGGCGAAACCGAGGGCGTCGTTGTCACCCTTTTCGTATTTGGCCACGGCATCGAGGGTCGGCAGGTGACCGGCCTTGCGCTGTTTGAGGGTCTGTTCGGCGGAGCTGACCGCAAAGTTGCTCGCCAGCAGATTGAGGTTCTGTTTGCCCGCCGTGTCGACCCAGGCCTTGGCGTCGTTTGGCGCCGGCGGCAGGATCGGCAGCGTGTGGACGATGCCCTGAATCGAGTTGTACTGACGGTTGGTCAGGGTGATCAGCGCTTCGAACGCATCGTCAACCTGACGCTGCGCAACGATACGGTTGGCGCGCGCGGTGTCGTAACTGGCCTGCGATTGCAGGACATCGGTCTTGTCCGACAGGCCGACATCGAAACGCTCGTTGGACTGGTCGAGCTGACGCTTGAACGCGGCTTCTTCAGCCTTGGTCGAGGCCAGGTTGTCCTGACTGCGCAGCACGTTGAAGTAGCTTTCAGCCGATTGCAGAATCAGGTTCTGTTCGGTGGCCGAGAGTTGCAGGGCGGCTTGTTCGTTGACGTCTTTCGCCGCTTGGTACTGGAACCAGCGATCGGCGCGGAACAAGGGTTGTGCCAGGGTCGCCTGATAGGAATGCGCGCTGCGATTGGCAATGGCTGAAGGCTGGTCGATCGAGGTGCGCACATTCGCCACTTCGGCGCCGCCAGACAAGTTCGGCAGCAAGCCGGCACGGGCCTGTGGCACCACTTCTTTCTGGGCGCCGTACTGGGCGCGGGCGGCGGCCAGATCGGCGTTGTTGTCGACGGCTTCCTGATAGACGCTGACCAGATCGGTCTTGGTCGACAAGGGCGCTTCTGCTGCCCAGGCCATTGCGTTGGACGCACAAGACACGGCAAGAGCCAGTGAAAGTTTGCGCAGCATGAGGCGATCCCTAGCAAAAATATTACGGAAATAATGTGCGCGCCAAGGCTACGGCGCGGCCCCGGCAGCGTCAAGGCGCGCAGGGCAAAGCGAGTGTAGTTGCGCAATCGTGCGGCAACAATCCTGCAAGTCCCGGTAATTGCGCCATTCATCATGGTGTTTGCCGCGGTGTTGGCGTTCTTTGCTGGTTGTGTCTAGACTGGCCGGGTTCTTGTCGGGGTGCCTTGCTATGAGGCTGAGATCGAATAATTTCGGATCCCGTTGAACCTGATCAGGTTAGCGCCTGCGTAGGGAACAAGATTTCTCGTCACCCGGCGAGTCCTCTTGTGCTTCGTCCGGGATATTGTTCGACAATCGAACGCTCGACGACGATGCACAGCACCAGTCCTGGTGCGTCCGTGCCTTTCAGGTTCTGCTCCGACAATCCATTGCCTGGATGCTGTCTGGAGAGCCCGTGATGACTACAAAAGCAAAAAACGCGATCAACCTGAGTGATTCGGCCAAGGTCGATGAGCAGTCGGTTCAGCCGTTCACCCGTTCGCAAAAAGTCTACGTTCAGGGCTCGCGCCCGGACATCCGCGTGCCGATGCGCGAAATCACCCTCGATGTGACGCCGACCGATTTCGGTGGCGAAATCAACGCGCCGGTCACCGTCTACGACACCTCCGGCCCGTACACCGATCCGAACGTGGTGATCGACGTGCGCAAAGGTCTGGGCGACGTGCGTTCGGCGTGGATCGACGACCGTGGCGACACCGAGCGTTTGCCAGGCCTGAGTTCCAACTTCGGTCAGGAGCGCCTCGCCGACCCTGAACTGACCAAACTGCGTTTCGCTCACGTCAACAACCCGCGCCGGGCCAAGGCCGGGGCCAACGTCAGCCAGATGCACTACGCGCGCAAAGGCATCATCACCGCCGAGATGGAATACGTCGCCATCCGCGAAAACATGAAGCTGCAAGAGGCCCGCGCCGCCGGCCTGCTGAACCAGCAACACGCCGGCCACAGCTTCGGCGCGAGCATTCCGAAAGAAATCACCGCTGAATTCGTCCGCGAAGAAATCGCCCGTGGTCGCGCGATCATTCCGGCCAACATCAACCACGTCGAACTGGAACCGATGATCATCGGCCGTAACTTCCTGGTGAAGATCAACGGCAACATCGGCAACAGCGCCCTGGGTTCGTCCATCGAAGAAGAAGTGGCGAAACTGACGTGGGGCATTCGCTGGGGTTCGGACACGGTGATGGACCTGTCCACCGGCAAACACATTCACGAAACCCGCGAGTGGATCATCCGCAACTCGCCGGTGCCGATCGGTACCGTGCCGATCTATCAGGCGCTGGAGAAGGTCAACGGCGTCGCTGAAGACCTGACCTGGGAGCTGTTCCGCGACACGCTGATCGAACAGGCCGAGCAGGGCGTCGACTACTTCACCATCCACGCCGGCGTGCTGTTGCGCTACGTGCCGCTGACCGCCAAACGCGTGACCGGCATCGTTTCCCGTGGCGGTTCGATCATGGCCAAGTGGTGCCTGGCGCACCACAAAGAGAACTTCCTCTACACCCACTTCGACGAAATCTGCGAAATCATGAAGGCCTACGACGTCAGCTTCTCGCTGGGCGATGGCCTGCGTCCGGGCTCGATTGCCGACGCCAACGACGAAGCGCAATTCGGCGAACTGGAAACCCTCGGCGAGCTGACCAAGATTGCCTGGAAACACGACGTGCAGTGCATGATCGAAGGCCCGGGCCACGTGCCGATGCAGTTGATCAAAGAGAACATGGACAAGCAGCTGGAGTGCTGCGACGAGGCGCCGTTCTACACCCTCGGCCCGCTGACCACCGACATCGCTCCGGGTTACGACCACATCACCTCGGGTATCGGTGCGGCGATGATCGGCTGGTTCGGTTGCGCCATGCTCTGCTACGTGACGCCGAAGGAACACCTCGGCTTGCCGAACAAGGATGACGTGAAGACCGGGATCATCACCTACAAGATTGCCGCCCACGCAGCGGACCTGGCCAAAGGGCATCCGGGCGCGCAGATTCGCGACAACGCCTTGAGCAAGGCGCGTTTCGAATTCCGTTGGGAAGACCAGTTCAACCTCGGTCTCGACCCGGACACTGCACGTTCGTATCACGATGAAACCCTGCCGAAGGACTCGGCCAAGGTCGCGCACTTCTGCTCGATGTGCGGGCCGAAATTCTGCTCGATGAAGATCACTCAGGAAGTCCGTGAATACGCGGCCAACCAGCGGATCGACGCGGTCGACGTGGACGTCGCCCAAGGCCTGGCGGAACAGGCTGAGCGGTTCAAGAAGGAAGGCAGTCAGCTCTATAAAAAAGTCTGATCCCTGACTGATCTTTTGTGGTGAGGGGATTTATCCCCGATCGACTGCGCAGCAGTCGCAATTTTGAGAACCGGGTCCTTCAGATGTACCGCATTCTCAGGTTTTGGGGCTGCTTCGCAGCCCATCGGGGATGAATCCCCTCGCCACAAGTGGGCCAGCTTGATCACACACAACAACAAATGTCCCTCTGAGATAACACCCTTGAGCATTCAACCCGGCACTTATTCCCCTGACCTCGCCGTACCCGCCGACAAGCGGGTGTTCGGCGGTCGCGATCTGTTTTCCCTGTGGTTTTCCCTCGGCATCGGCTTGATGGTATTGCAGACCGGCGCCTTGCTCGCGCCGGGTCTGGGCCTCTCCGGTTCGCTGCTGGCGATTTTCCTCGGCACGCTGGTTGGCGTGCTGCTGCTGGCCGCGGTCGGCGTGATCGGCAGCGACACCGGTCTGTCGTCGATGGCCGCACTGAAACTGAGCCTCGGCAGCAAAGGCGCGAGCCTGCCGGCGCTGCTCAACCTGCTGCAACTGATCGGTTGGGGCTCGTTCGAAATCATCGTCATGCGTGACGCCGCCAGCCTGCTCGGCACTCGCGCGTTCAGCGAGGGTTCGCTGTGGGCCAGTCCGATGCTCTGGACCTTGTGCTTCGGTGCACTGGCGACTTTGCTCGCAGTCAGCGGGCCGCTGACGTTCGTGCGCAAGATCCTGCGTAAATGGGGTATCTGGCTGATCCTCGCCGCGTGCATCTGGCTGACCTGGAATCTGTTCGCCAAGGCTGATCTGGCGGCACTCTGGGCGCGTGCCGGGGACGGTTCGATGCCGTTCGCCGTGGGCTTCGATATTGCCATCGCCATGCCGTTGTCGTGGCTGCCGCTGATCGCCGATTACTCGCGTTTCGGCAAGCGTGCGAAGCACGTGTTCGGCGGCACCGCCATCGGTTTCTTCATCGGCAATTTCTGGTTGATGAGCCTCGGCGTGGCCTACACCCTGGCGTTTGCGCCGAGCGGAGAAGTCAATGCGTTGCTGCTGGCACTGGCCGGGGCCGGTCTGGGCATTCCACTGTTGCTGATTCTATTGGATGAGTCGGAAAACGCTTTCGCCGACATTCATTCGGCCGCGGTGTCGAGCGGGATTCTGTTGCGCTTGAAAGTCGAGCATCTGGCCTTGGCCATCGGCGTGATCTGCACCCTGATTGCACTGCTGGCGCCGTTGGCGCAGTACCAGAACTTCCTGTTGCTGATCGGCTCGGTGTTTGCGCCGCTGTTCGGCGTGGTGCTGGTGGATCACTTCATCCTGCGCAAGCGCAGCGCTCAGGTGGCGTCAGCCGCATTGCGCTGGCCGGCGCTGTTGGCGTGGCTGGGCGGGATCAGCACCTACCACTTGCTGGCGAATCTGTATCCGGATGTCGGCGCGACCCTGCCGGCACTGGTGCTGGCAGGGCTGTTGCAACTGGTGCTCGGTCGGGCGTTCAGTTACGGCCGGGAAACAGCTCGGGTTTGAGAATGCCGTTCAGACGCGGGTAAGGGATCTTCAGTTCGACGTGGCCCAGCGCGTAAGGCGCGATGGTGCTCACGTCGTACTTGAGGATCACGCCACCGTAGGTCAGCGCCACGTTCGGGGTTTTGACGAACGGCCAGCTCTTCACGAAATCCGCTTCCTGATCGAGCTTGGTGCTGATCAGCCAGCTGTTATGCGCCACTTGCGCCGCTTTCCAGAACGCCTCTTCCTGACCCGGCAGCAACATGTCCGACAGGTTCAGCACTTTATGCTGCTGACGCGAATAGTTGATGAAACCGCGGCCCGGCGTGCCATGGGCGCCGCCGGTGTCGAGGTAGCTCGACAGTTCGATGATCACCAAGCCGTCATGCTGCTCGCGTACCTTGGCCTGCAAATAGCTGCTGTTGCGCGGGCCGGCGTTGCGCAGGAATTGATCACGATAGGCGGCCAGGGTTGGCGCTACCGCTGCGTTTTGCTCGGTGCGGGTCATTTGCAGCAGGCGTTTTTCGATAATGCCGTCCAGCGCAGGCTCGGCCGCGAAGTGCACGGTATCGATATTCACCAGCGGGCAGTCCGGGTTGGAACAGCCGGGTTTCAGGGTTTCCGACGCATCGCGGGTGGTTTCCAGCGGCGTGCGGTAGTTGGGCTGGAACAGGTTGGCGCAGGCGCCCAGGGTCAGGGCGATGGCGGCCACGGAGGCAATTTTGAAAAGCGACATGGGCGTCCTTTCTGAAACAGGGGAAGGCAAAAAGTTATCCGCTTCGACTCTCGCCGAAGCAGTCAGTTCGCCACTAAGCTAATTAGAGTGGGTTTCGCCTCCACCGTCCATCCCGCTGACGGTAAAGGGGCTGCATCAATCATCGCGGGCGCGTTAGGATGGCGCGAAGTCGAGGCCGCCAGTAACCAAAAGCAGCCTCGTATTGGATTTGCAGCAAGAGAGGATGCTCATGACAGATTTTGCCAACGCCACTCCGGCCACCGTCGATGTTGTAAAGCGCGAGCGCTGCTACGAGGGCTTCTACAAGCTCGACCGTTTGCACCTGCGCCATGAGCTGTTCGCCGGGGGCATGAGCCGCGAGATCAACCGCGAAGTCTTCGTGCGTCACGATGCCGTGTGCCTGCTGCCCTACGATCCGCAGCGCGATGAAGTGGTGCTGCTCGAGCAGTTTCGCGTCGGTGCCATGGGCAAGACCGACAACCCGTGGCTGGTTGAACTGGTCGCCGGTCTGATCGACAAGGCCGAAGTGCCGGAAGAAGTTGCTCACCGCGAGGCGCAGGAGGAAGCTGGGCTGGACATCAAGGCCCTGTGGCCGATGACCCAATATTTCCCGTCGCCGGGTGGCAGCAACGAATACGTGCATTTGTTTCTGGGGCGTTGCAGTACAGAAGGCGTAGGCGGCCTGCATGGGCTGGAGGAAGAAGCAGAAGACATCCGTGTCACGGTCTGGGCCTTTGAAGATGCCTTGCAGGCCGTCCGTGACGGACGCATTGCCAACGCGGCGAGCATCATCGCCTTGCAATGGCTGGCGCTGAACCGCGCCGAAGTGAGGGGGTTATGGTCGTAAACAAGCTGCGCGATCGCTATCGAGTCGACCTCGCCGGGCTGCAAGCCGCCTGCGAGGCCAACTACGCGCGCCTGATGCGACTGGTGCCGGACATGCGCAACGACCCCGAGGCGCGGCGGATCGCCGTGACCCAGGGCGAGCAGATGCTCGGCGTGCTGGCCCTCGAAGTGCTGCAGACTTGCCCCTACACCACCACTTTGCAGGTGCGTCAGGAACACAGTTTGCCGTGGCTGCCGGTGCCGCAACTGGAAGTGCAGGTCTATCACGACGCGCGCATGGCCGAGGTGATCAGCGCCGAACATGCACGACGCTTTCGCGGCATCTATCCTTACCCGAACGCCGCGATGCATCAGCCGGATGAAAAGGCCCAGCTCAATCTGTTCCTCGGGGAATGGCTGAGCCATTGTCTGGCCCTGGGGCACGAGTACGAAGTCGTACGCTAGTTGTGAACTGCGTCCGGTTCGCCGGTTTCCTCTTTGCGTCATCCCCCAGCATAATTGCGGCACTCAACCGATTCCGTGCTTTTGCCCTGGGAGAACGCCTTGCCGAGCGTATCCACATTGACCACCGCCGATCCGGCGTTGCTGGTGCAGTTATCCGACAGTCATCTGTTCGCCGAGGCGGACGGCACACTGCTGGGCATGAACACCCGCGAGAGCCTGCAAAAGGTCATCGAACTGGTGCTCAGGCAGCAACCTCGGATCGACTTGATTCTGGCCACGGGGGACCTTTCCCAAGATGGCACTCTGGAGTCGTATCAACAGTTTCGTGAGATGACGGCGCAGATCGATGCGCCGGCGCGCTGGATTCCCGGCAATCACGATGAGCCGCAAATCATGGCTCAGGCCGCAGTGCAAAGTGCATTGCTGGAGTCAGTGGTCGATGTCGGCAACTGGCGCGTGACCTTGCTCGACTCGGCGGTGCCGGGCTCTGTGCCGGGGTATCTGCAGGATGATCAGTTGCAACTGCTGGCGCGCTCGCTGAGCGAAGCGCCGGAGCGCCATCATCTGGTGTGTTTCCACCATCATCCGGTGCCGGTGGGTTGTGCCTGGGCGGAGCCGATCGGTTTGCGCAATCCCGAAGCATTCTTCGACGTGCTCGATCGTTTTCCTCAGGCTCGCGCGGTGCTGTGGGGGCATGTGCATCAGGAGATCGACCGCGAACGCAACGGCGTACGGCTGATGGCCTCGCCATCGACCTGCATTCAGTTCGAGCCCGGCAGTCACGACTTCAAGGTCGGCGAACAGGCGCCGGGCTATCGCTGGTTGCGGCTGTTGCCGGACGGGCGGCTGGAAACCGGTGTCGAGCGCGTTACCGACTTCCAATTCACCGTCGATTACGGCTCCGAAGGCTACTGATTTCGATCAAGAGCCCCTCACCCCAGCCCTCTCCCGGAGGGAGAGGGAGCTGACCGAGGTGTCTGGCGTTATCCATCGACCTGAAAGAATGTGTCGATTATGGATTCGCTGAAACTCGCTCAAGTCGGTGTAGCTCTTGAATATCCCCCATTCAGTCCCTTTCCCTCCGGGAGAGGGCTAGGGTGAGGGGCTTTCTCCCTGTAAACTCCGCTATCTTTCGCCGACACCCAGGGAGCTCAAATGTCCGGTTCGATCCTCTATATCCACGGTTTCAACAGCGCGCCGGCCTCGAAAAAGGCCTGTCAGCTGGTCGAGGTGATGGAACGGCTGGGTTTGAGCGACCAATTGCGTGTCCCGGCGCTGCATCACCACCCGCGTGAAGCCATCGGTCAGTTGCAGCGGGCGATTGCCGAGCTGGGCCGGCCGTTGCTGGTGGGAAGCTCACTCGGCGGCTACTATGCGACTCACCTGGCTGAGCGCCACGGCTTGAAAGCCCTGCTGGTCAACCCGGCGGTCAGCCCGCACCGGATGTTCGACGGCTACCTGGGCACACAGAAAAACCTGTATACCGATGAGACCTGGGAATTGACCCACGACCATGTGACGGCCCTGGCCGAGCTGGAAGTGCCGGCACCCGTGGATGCACAGCGTTATCAGGTGTGGTTGCAGACCGGCGATGAAACACTGGATTATCGCCTCGCCCAGCAGCATTACCGGGCCTGCGCCTTGCGCATTCAGGCCGGCGGCGACCATGGTTACCAGGGTTTTGCCGAACAATTACCGGCGTTGTTGAGTTTTGCCGGCATTGGCGCCGATTTGTATCAGGCAATCGATTTCACCGCACTGTGAAGTCTTGCCCCTTTTTCATTGAATCACTGACGACGAGACCCTATGGCCACTCCCAGCGCTAGCTCTTATAACGCCGACGCCATCGAAGTCCTCTCGGGCCTCGACCCGGTGCGCAAACGCCCCGGCATGTACACCGACACCAGTCGGCCGAACCACCTCGCCCAGGAAGTCATCGACAACAGTGTCGACGAAGCCCTGGCCGGCCACGCCAAATCGGTGCAGGTCATTCTGCACGCCGATCACTCGCTGGAAGTCAGCGACGACGGTCGCGGCATGCCGGTCGACATTCACCCGGAAGAGGGCGTATCGGGTGTCGAGCTGATCCTCACCAAGCTGCATGCGGGCGGCAAGTTTTCCAACAAGAACTACCAGTTCTCCGGCGGTCTGCACGGGGTGGGTATTTCCGTGGTCAACGCCTTGTCGACCGAAGTCCGGGTGCGCGTGAAGCGTGACGGCAACGAATACCAGATGACCTTCAAGGATGGCTTCAAGGCCACCGAGCTGGAAATCGTCGGCACCGTTGGCAAGCGCAACACCGGCACCAGCGTGTACTTCGCGCCGGATCCGAAATATTTTGATTCACCGAAATTCTCCATCAGCCGCCTCAAGCACGTGCTCAAGGCCAAGGCTGTGCTGTGCCCGGGGCTGCTGGTCAGCTTCGAAGACAAGGGCACCGGCGAGAAAGTCGAATGGCATTACGAAGACGGCCTGCGCTCCTATCTGGTGGACGCGGTCAGCGAATTCGAACGCCTGCCGGACGAGCCATTCTGCGGCAGCCTCGCCGGTAATAAAGAAGCGGTGGACTGGGCGCTGCTGTGGCTGCCGGAAGGTGGCGACGCGGTGCAGGAAAGCTACGTCAACCTGATCCCGACGGCGCAGGGCGGGACCCACGTCAACGGTCTGCGTCAGGGCCTGCTCGACGCGATGCGCGAGTTCTGCGAATTCCGCAGCCTGCTGCCGCGCGGGGTGAAGCTGGCGCCGGAAGACGTCTGGGAGCGCATCGCTTTCGTGCTGTCGATGAAGATGCAGGAGCCGCAATTCTCCGGCCAGACCAAAGAGCGTCTGTCGTCCCGTGAAGCGGCGGCATTCGTTTCCGGCGTCGTGAAAGATGCATTCAGCCTGTGGCTCAATGCCAACCCGGAAACCGGTCTGGCGCTGGCCGAACTGGCGATCAACAACGCCGGTCGCCGCCTCAAGGCAAGCAAAAAGGTCGAGCGCAAGCGCGTCACCCAAGGCCCTGCGTTGCCGGGCAAACTGGCTGACTGCGCCGGACAGGATCCGATGCGTTCCGAGCTGTTCCTGGTCGAAGGTGATTCCGCCGGTGGTTCCGCCAAGCAAGCGCGGGACAAGGAATTCCAGGCGATCCTGCCGTTGCGCGGCAAGATCCTCAACACCTGGGAAGTCGATGGCAGCGAAGTGCTGGCCAGCCAGGAAGTGCACAACATCGCCGTGGCCATCGGGGTCGATCCGGGCGCTGCAGACATGAGCCAGCTGCGCTACGGCAAAATCTGCATCCTCGCCGACGCCGACTCCGACGGTCTGCACATCGCGACGCTGCTGTGCGCGTTGTTCGTCCAGCATTTCCGCCCACTGGTGGACGCCGGTCACGTCTACGTGGCGATGCCGCCGCTGTACCGCATCGATCTCGGCAAAGAGATCTACTACGCCCTCGACGAAGCCGAGCGCGACGGGATTCTCGATCGTCTGGTTGCCGAGAAGAAACGCGGCAAACCGCAGGTCACCCGATTCAAAGGTCTGGGTGAAATGAACCCGCCGCAACTGCGTGAAACCACCATGGACCCGAACACCCGGCGCCTGGTGCAACTGACGCTGGGCGAGGATTTCGCCGAAACCTCGGAAATGATGGACATGCTGCTGGCGAAGAAACGCGCCGGTGACCGCAAGACCTGGCTCGAATCCAAGGGCAACCTGGCCGAGGTGCTGGCCTGATGCGGTTTGGCTGGGCCTTGGCGGGTGCGTTGCTGCTGAGTGCGATGAGCGTGTCGGCGGAGCCGCTGCAGGAATTGCGCGTGCTCTCGGAACATCCGGTCGAAGGCATGCGTGGTGGCAACCTGTCGGGACTGGCCATGTGTGGCAGCGAGTTGTGGACGGTGTCGGACCGCGATGACGATCAGATCTATCGGCTCAATACCGCCGATCAGGTCTGGCAGGCCGAAGCCTTGCACATCGACGTGCCGCTGGTGCCGGAGACCGGTTTGCCGTGGGGATTGCGCTCGCGCAATTGGGCCGCGTCGTTCGTGCGCGGTGGCGACCTCGATTTCGAAGGCATCAGCTGCGACAGCGCCGGCAATCGCTACATTGTCAGCGAGGGCCACGCGGCGGTCTTGCAGGTGCCCGTCAGCGGCCCGGTCAACTGGCTGAAGATTTCGCCGATGATGGTTCGCGAAGCGCGGGCCAGTGGCATGCTCCTGCATTTCAATGCGATCTTCGAAGGTCTGGCGATCAACCCGGCGGGCGATCAGATGTGGCTGGCCGGCGAACGGCAAAACCGCGGCTTGCTGCTGATCAAGCGTCAGCAGACGGTGTGGGATTGCGACGGTCGTTGCGTGCTGCTCAGCGAGGGCGGCAAGGAGATGCAGCCGCCGCAGTTCCCGCACGCCAAAGCGGTCGACCGCGACTTTTCCGACCTTTCGTTGTTCAACGGCAAATTGTTTACCCTTGAACGCAACGCCTTCCAGATTTGTCGGCGCGATGCGCAGACTGCCAAGGTCGAGCGCTGCTGGTCGTACGCCGCTGAACTGTTGCAGGCCAACCGCCGTTACTCGCAAAACTTCGGGTTGGAAGAGGCATTGATCGTTGACGCTGAGGGTGCGTGGGTCGGCGTCGACAATAATTTCGGCCCCCGCGCCGACGGAGAGGTTCGACCGATCGTCTGGCGCTTCGCCGCGCCTGAAGGTGGCTGGAGCGCCAAGCCGTGAGTCAGCAACCGCCGGGCAAACGCGCCGGCCGGGTGTTGATGATTCTGGCCTGGTGCGCGGGGCTGTTTCTGGCCACGCGGTTTTTCGGCCAGTGGGAAGAACGTCAGCAGAATCCGAACGTGGTGGTCACGTCCGAGCAGCACGGTGGCGTGATCGAAGTGAAGCTGGCCGGCAACGCCCAAGGGCATTTTGTCGCCAGCGGCCAGATCAACGGTGAGCCGGTGGAGTTCATGCTCGACACCGGCGCGACCGATGTGGCGATCCCGGCGGATCTGGCCAAACGGTTAAAGCTGGAAGAAGGTTTCGGCGTGACCCTGAGCACGGCCAACGGCCTGAGCCAAGGCTACCGGACAAAGATCGACCGCCTGCAACTGGGCGACATCGTGCTGCGGGACGTCCGCGCGCTGGTGGCGCCAGGTCTGCATGGCGATCAGGTGCTGCTCGGCATGAGCGCCCTGAACAAACTTGAATTTACCCAGCGCGGCGGCACCATGCTGCTGCGCCAGACAACGAACCGATGAGGCCCGCATGAGCGACATCCTTGCAGACAGCTTAGACGGCGTAGAACGCCGATCGCTGGCTGACTTCACCGAAAATGCCTACCTCAACTACTCCATGTACGTGATCATGGACCGTGCTCTGCCGCATATCGGCGACGGCCTGAAACCGGTACAGCGGCGCATCATTTATGCGATGAGCGAGCTGGGGCTGGACGCCGATTCCAAGCACAAGAAATCGGCGCGTACCGTCGGTGACGTGCTCGGCAAGTTCCATCCGCACGGCGATTCGGCGTGTTACGAAGCGATGGTGTTGATGGCCCAGCCGTTCAGCTATCGCTACACGCTGGTCGACGGCCAGGGCAACTGGGGTGCGCCGGACGATCCGAAGTCCTTCGCCGCCATGCGTTACACCGAAGCACGCCTGTCGCGCTATTCCGAAGTGCTGCTCAGCGAACTGGGCCAGGGCACCGCTGACTGGGGCCCGAATTTCGACGGCACCCTGCAGGAACCGCTGGTGTTGCCGGCACGTTTGCCGAACATCCTGCTCAACGGCACCACCGGCATCGCTGTCGGTATGGCCACCGACGTGCCGCCGCACAACCTGCGCGAAGTCGCCACCGCTTGTGTGCGCCTGATCGATGAGCCGAAAGCCACGGTCGAACAGCTCTGCGAACACATTCAAGGCCCGGACTATCCGACCGAAGCGGAAATCATCACGCCGCGCGCCGACCTGCTGAAAATGTACGAAACCGGCAAGGGCTCGGTACGCATGCGCGCCGTGTACCACGTCGAGGACGGCGACATCATCGTCACCGCGCTGCCGCACCAGGTCTCCGGGGCCAAAGTGCTGGAGCAGATCGCCGCGCTGATGCAGGCCAAGCCGTCGAAAGCACCGCAGATCGCTGACCTGCGTGATGAATCCGACCACGAAAACCCGTGCCGCATCGTGATCATTCCGGTCAACAGCCGCGTCGATCACGAAGCGCTGATGCAGCACCTGTTCGCCAGCACCGAGCTGGAATCGACCTACCGGGTCAACGTCAACATCATCGGTCTGGATGGCAAGCCGCAGCTGAAGAACCTGCGTGCATTGCTGGTCGAATGGCTGGAGTTCCGCGTGCTGACCGTGCGGCGCCGCCTGCAATTCCGCCTCGACAAGGTCGAGCGTCGCCTGCACCTGTTGGACGGTTTGCTGATCGCCTACCTCAACCTGGATGAAGTGATCCACATCATCCGCACCGAGGAGCACCCGAAAGCCAAGCTGATCGAGCGATTTGCCCTCAGCGAGATCCAGGCCGACTACATCCTCGACACCCGCCTGCGGCAGTTGGCGCGTCTGGAAGAGATGAAGCTGCGCGACGAGCAAGACGAACTGCTCAAGGAACAGGCCAAGCTGCAAGCCCTGCTGGGCAGCGAAGCCAAGCTGAAGAAGCTGGTGCGCACCGAGCTGCTCAAAGACGCTGAAACCTATGGCGATGACCGTCGTTCGCCGATCGTCGAACGTGCTGAAGCGAAAGCGCTGACCGAACACGATCTGCTGCCGAACGAGAAAGTTACCGTCGTGCTGTCGGAAAAAGGCTGGATCCGTTCGGCCAAAGGCCATGACATCGATGCCACCGGCCTGTCGTACAAGGCGGGTGACGGCTTCAAGACCTCGGCGTCGGGACGTTCCAACCAGTCTGCCGTGGTAATTGACTCCACTGGCCGCAGCTATTCGGTCGCCGCCCACACCTTGCCGTCGGCGCGTGGCCAGGGCGAACCGTTGACCGGCCGTCTGACCCCGCCACCGGGTGCGACCTTCGAGTGCGTGCTGATGCCGGAAGACGATGCGCTGTACGTGATCGCCTCCGACGCCGGTTACGGTTTCGTGGTCAAGGGCGAAGACCTGCAAGCCAAGAACAAGGCCGGTAAAGCCCTGTTGAGCTTGCCGAACAACGCCAAGGTGATCGCGCCGCGTCCGGTGACTGATCGCGAGAATGACTTGCTTGCCGCCGTGACAAGCGAGGGGCGGATGCTGGTCTTCAATATCAGCGATTTGCCGCAGCTGGCGAAGGGCAAGGGCAACAAGATCATCGGTGTACCGGGTGACCGTGTCGCCAGCCGTGAAGAGTTTGTCACGGACATTGCTGTGATTCCCGCGGGTGCAACGTTGATCCTGCAAGCAGGCAAACGTCCGTATAAACTGAAAGCTGAAGACCTCGAACACTACAAAGGTGAGCGTGGACGGCGTGGCAACAAGCTTCCACGTGGCTTCCAGCGGGTCGATGCACTGCTCGTCGAAAACCTCAATTAGGCGAAAACGCCCATCTAGAGGCGTCGATCTACGATTTAACGCGTAGATCGACGCTTTGGCGCTGGAGTCGGAACGCATATTCACGGATGATATGGCCTTTCCAAGCGCCGGCGTGGCCGAGCGTTCTTCATATTTATTGAGTATTTTCACTGTGGTCAGCCTTGTGGCGGCCACCTGGACGGGATGATGACTGCTCTGCGCCCCCTTATTTTCCTGCTCGCCGGCGTTTTGGGCCTGGCGGGTTGCAGCGTTCACCAGCCGGTGTCGCTGTATCAGCTGGACAGCGGAAGTCCGGCTCAGCCTGCGCAAAGCACAGGCATGGCGGTTTTGTTGGGTCCGGTAGTCATTGCTGATTACCTGCAACGTGAAACTTTGCTGCAACGTCAACCGGACGGCAGCCTGCAAGCCTCGACCGACGGTCGCTGGGCGGGCAGCCTTTCGTCGGATATCGATCAATTGCTGATGCGTCAGGTGGCCGGTCATCTGGACAGCCAGCGTGTGGTACTGGCACCGGCCACACTGGGATTTGCCCCGGATGTGCAGGTATTGCTGACCATCACGCGTCTGGACTCCGGTGAGAAGCAACCGGCGATCCTCGATGCACAATGGCGTCTGATCGACCGTCGTGGTCAGGTGCGCGATAACCGCATCGTTCATCTGCAGGAGCTGCATGCCGGTACCACGGCTTCGCAGGTGCAGGCGCAGGGGATTCTGCTGCAGCGTCTGGCCGAGCAGTTGTCGGTGGCGCTCAAGCCATTGGCCAACCAGCCTCCGGTGGCCGAAGCACCGCGTAAGGCAGCGCCTAAACCGGCAGCGCCGGCGGCGGATGCAGAGAAGCAGCCGAAGATTCCGATGGCTTCGCCGATTCGCACGGATATGGAAGTGTTCCGCTTCTAAGTCTGAATCAGCGTCAAACCAGAGCCCGCCTTTTGCGGGCTTTGTTGTATCTCCCTCACCCTAGCCCTCTCCCGGAGGGAGAGGGGACTGACCGAGGTGTTATGCGTCATACGTCCACCTGGAAGATGTTGGCGATTGTGGATTCGGTAGAGCAGGGGCAGGTCGGTGTAACTCTGGAATATCCCCCAATGAGTCCCCTCTCCCTCCGGGAGAGGGCTAGGGTGAGGGGCTTTTCAATCGCCCACAAAAAAGCCCGCAGACAATCACTTGTCTGCGGGCTTCTGTGCATCTGGCTAAGGCTTACGCCCGGCGCTCATGCATCCGCGCCAGTTGTCGCTCGAGCATCGAGGGATAAGGCTCCATCAACCGCTCGACACAGCAGGCCCCCTCAGGGCTGGCGATCGGGCGGATCCGCGCACGCTGACGAATCAGCGCATCGTCACCGATCTTGCGCTCGACCAGCAGCAGGTTGCGACTGTGTTGCGACAGGGCCAGGGCATCCTGAGCCGAATCGGTCAGCAGCAGGTCGATCTGGCTCAGGCCGAACAGCTCGTCGCCCAGGGTCAGGCCCAGTTGCAATTGCAGGGTGATGCCGCTGTCGGCGACTTCGATCTGCAACTGATGGCCCAGCGCCCGCAGCAACTCGCCGCAGCAGATGGCGTTGGTCAGGTAGTCGTCACCGCTGTCTTCGGTGTGGAACAGCATCAGTGTGCTGCCATCGTTCAGGGTTTCGATTTCGCCCTGATACAGCGAAGCGGCCTGATCGAGACAATCGCGGTAGCGCTCCAGCAACTCTTCCAGACGGGCACGCGGCAGGCGCCGCAGTTGCTCTTGCGAACCCAGCTGGATCGCCAGCACCGCGCTGTGCTGCGGCACGCTTGGTGTCGCTTTACGCGGCGCCGGAACAGCTTCGGTCAGCGACTCGTCGCGCAGATCGGCAAACGGGTCTTCGTCGTCATCATCGTCTTCAACGGTGCTGACCACGTGGCGCGGCGCCGGTTTTTGCGCGGCCATCGGGCGGGTTTCGTCAAAGCTCGGATCGCGCAGGTTGCGCACTTCGAACTCTGGTTCATCCTCTTCCTCGAACTCGGGTTCCGGCTCTGGCTCAGGTTCAGGCGCAGGCTCCGGAGCGTAGTTGGCGTGCAGCTGACGCGCCAGATCGCCGATTTCGTCCTGACGATCTATGCCCGGCGTGTGTTCGTCGATGCGCCGCAGCCAGACGCGCAATTGCAGCAACGGCGTCGATAGATAGCGCCCCATGCGCAGGCTCAGGGCCAGCGACAAGGCCAGCAGGATCGCACTGAGAATGCCCATGCTCTGCAGGCTGATGGTCATCGGCTGCTGGAACTGATCCATGTCCAGGCTGATGCGCAGTTGCCCGGCAGTCACGTCCTGGAAGGTGATCTTGCTCTCGTACATGCCCTCGGCTTCGCCCAGCAGGCTGTGCTTGGGGCGCTGACCGGATTCGGCGAGGATGCGGTTGTCCACGCTATAGATAGCCGCGTGGGCCACCAGCTTGTTCTTGGTCAGGTTGTTGAGCAGCACGTTGAGGCTGAGGATGTCGTTGGACACCAACAGTTCAGTGGCAGAGGTGGCGGTCTGCGTGGTCAGGCTTTCGCCCAGCGCATCGGCCTGCTCGTGCATGGCCTGCTTGAACTGCAGGCCCATCACCCCGGCATAGATCACCAGGGCCAGAGCGACCAGGATCACGTTATGGCTGGCAATGCGCAATGCAATCGGCACACGGCGGTGGCGCAGTGCACGGAAGATCAGCAGGAAGAAGTTATCGGTTTTAACTGGCGTGGGCCGGTTCACTGAGCTCGGCTCTTTTGTCCGTGAAGTTGACGCGCAGTATAGCGACAGGCCCTAGACCGGCAAAGCGCTCGCGGTGCCCGATGGTCACTGAAAGTGGGTAGAATGCGGTTTTTTTCCAGTTGCGGGGGTGCGCGTTGCGCGAAATCGTCCTGATTAACATCACGGGAGTCGACCGTCCGGGTCTGACTGCGGCCATTACCGGCGTTCTGGCCCAGGGTGGTGTGAACATTCTCGACATTGGTCAGGCGGTGATCCACGACACCCTGTCGTTCGGCATCCTGGTCGAGATTCCCGACTCCGAGCAAGGCAAAGCCGTGCTCAAGGACATTCTGTTCAAGGGCTACGAGCTCGACCAGCAGGTGCGCTTCACCCCGGTGTCCGAAGAGGATTACCAGCAATGGGTGGGCAATCAGGGCAAGAAACGCCACATCGTCACCCTGTTGACCCGCAAAGTGACGGCCGGCCAATTGCAGGCAGTCAGCGCGATCACCGCCAAATATGGCCTGAACATCGACCATATCGACCGTCTGTCGGGTCGCATGCCGCTGGACACTCCGGCGGACAAGGGCAAGGGCTGCATCGAGTTCTCCGTGCGTGGCGAAGCGGCTGATCCGCAGGCGCTGCGCGCCGAATTCCTCAGCGTCGCGCAAGAGCTGAACGTCGACATCGCCTTCCAGGAAGATTCGCTGTTCCGGCGCAACCGGCGTCTGGCGGTGTTCGACATGGACTCGACCCTGATCGAAGCCGAAGTCATCGATGAACTGGCCAAGGCCGCCGGGGTGGGCGAGCAAGTTTCGGCCATCACCGAGCGCGCGATGGCCGGCGAACTGGACTTCCGCGCCAGCTTCAAGGAGCGCCTGGCGTTGCTCAAAGGTCTGGATGTCAGCGTGCTGGACTCGATCGGCGCTTCGCTGCGCCTGACCGAAGGCGCCGAAACCCTGTTCGCCGAACTCAAGCGCCTGGGCTACAAGACCGCGATCCTGTCCGGCGGCTTCACTTACTTCGCCAAGCAGTTGCAGGCCAAACTCGGCATCGACTACGTGTTCGCCAACGAACTGGAAGTGGTCGACGGCAAGTGCACCGGCGTGGCCATCGAGCCGATCGTCGATGCGCAGCGTAAAGCGGATCTGCTGAAGGAACTGGCGCACAAGGAAGGCTTGCGTCTGGAGCAGACCATCGCTGTGGGCGACGGCGCGAATGACCTGCCAATGCTGGCGATTGCCGGGCTGGGTGTGGCGTTCCGCGCCAAGCCGCTGGTCAAACAGTCGGCGAAGCAGGCGATTTCTACCCTTGGGCTGGATGGCGTGCTGTATCTGCTGGGCTTTCGCGATCGCGACGGGCAGCTCTGATATCTCTGTAGTCTGAGCGGGCCCTTTCGCGAGCAAGCCCGCTCCCACATTGAACTCGGTCTCCTGTGGGAGCGGGCTTGCTCGCGAAGGGCTCAACCCGATCTAAAGCGACTTCCACAACGAATCGAAATCCTCCTCGCCCCCGCCATTCTGCGCGGCCTCCAGCGAGCGATAGGCAAACTGATTGAAACTGTGCGTACTCGCCACCCGTCGATCCAGCCCGGCGCGGTGTTCTTCGCCGTGGGTGTTGATCAGCACTTTATTGCCTTCCTGAAACGGCAGGCGCGGGGCGAGCAAGGTCGCGGGCAAGTCGATGGCGCTGATCTCCGGTAGCAGCAGACCGCGCAAATACTGACTGTGATCATCTCGCGAGCGCACCAGTTGCAAACCGCAAGGTTCGGCGTGTGGCGCCACCAGTTCTATGCCCATTTGCGGCCCGCTGCCGCGCACCTGACGAATCCAGCGCACCACCGCAATGCTCCAGCCCTGATTCGCACTGTCCTGAATTCCGAGCATTTCCCCGGCCTGCAATTCGGCGGGTACTTCGCTCGGCCACGCCAGACAATAGCCGCCGGGACTGTGGTTGATCACCGGCAAACTGTAGGTCGGATAGTGTGGAGGGCTGTCGGTGTTGCTCTCGTCTTCGCCCAGATGGTCGTACTGGATTTCTTCGTACGGCAGCAACTCTTCAGTCTCGCCCTGCGGTGCGGCGTCGAAGGCCTGGCTCCAGCTGTCCTTTTCGCCCTGGACCACGACGCGACTGAAGTTGGCCGCGCGAGCACCGGGATGTTTCAGCAGTTCGCTGAAGCTGCGTTCGCCGCCCAGGTAAAAGTGCAGGGCGCTCATGCCGACGCACACGGTCAGGCTGCCTTGACCGGCGGTGCGCTGAAAACTGCGCTCGGCGGCCTGGCCCCAACTGGCGTGCAAATGTTGCAGGGTATCGAGGCTCAGTCCTGCCGGGACCGGTAGCGGCGTCGACGTCTCCTGCTGCAGTAAATGCGCTTCGATCATGTTCACCAGCGGTTGCGGATCGAAGCCCAGCAATGCGCCCTGTTGTTCTTTGCGAAACATGCTGCGGTAGCGCGGGCCAGCGTCCAGTTCAGCGCTGATGGCGAACAGTCCATCCTGCGGGCTGCCGGGATGCAGCTTGAGCAGGGCACTCCACGGCTCCAGCACTTCGGCCAGCCGGGCGATCTGGTTCTGGCGCAATTGATTGCAACGGGCGCTGCCCAGCAGCAGGGCGGCAATGTAGGTCTGTTCCAGGCTCAGTTCGCTGCTCAGGCTCGCCAGATCGTCATGCACCCGACGCTGTTGCAACTGCAAGGCGCAAGCGCAGCGATACAACTGATGCAGCTCGAACCACAGATGTTCCGGCGGCGGGCTGTACAGCTGCGTCGCCCGCAGCAGTTGCCCCTTGAGCGCATGCGCGGCCCGTTGCAGGGCCTGACTGACCAGCGCCGCACGATCCTTGTGGTACTTGGGGACAATGCGCAGAACGATCTGCTTGTAGCCGATAGCCAGATGACTTTGCAGCGCCTGACACAGGTTGCTGATCTTGCGCGAACGGTCATCGAGCATGATCGCCTGATGCAGGAAATGCCGCTCCAGATGCTGGCAGACGAAGTAAACCTCAGGGCGCAGCAGTTCGAGGAGTTGCAGGCGATTGTCACTGGGGGTGAGCAATTGGTTGAGTTCGCCCAGGCCTTGATACAACTGGCGGGCGGTTTCGCCGATGTTGGCCTTGGGCAGGCCGGCGATCCAGCGCTTGAGGTCGCGCGGGGTGGCTTCGCAGAACGACAGGCGCGTTTGCGTCGGGATCGAGGCGCGCAGGGAGGGTTGGGGGCGTGACTCACTCATGCCGTGACTGGCTCCAGCGGCGAAATTGGCAACACCAAGAACTCTAGCAGCTGTGGTCTGTTTCGCCGGATGGCATCAGGCTTTTTGACCGCTGGTCTGCTGGCCGGATGCCATTCAACAAGCCCTACTAGTCTCTCAGACGTGCGATCGGAAACGCACGGTTGCACGGCCTGCCGTCAACCTCGGGCAGGTCTCCCGAAACTTCAAGGAGATGAGGTTCATGTCTAAATATGCAGTGGCAAATCAATGGGGCGGTAGTTCGGCACCGTGGCATCCGGGTGGAACCTGGGTGCTGGGCGGGCGGGACAACCAGCAAGTCGTCGCCATCGAGATCAAGTCGGGCGATGGCGGCAAAAGCTTCACCGGCACCATGACTTACGCCGGCGAAGGCCCGATTGGCTTCAAGGCGCAGCGCACCGGTCAAAATCAATACAACGTCGAGAACCAGTGGGGTGGCAATGATGCCCCATGGCATCCGGGCGGCAAGTGGGTGATCGGTGGCCGGGACAATCAGAACGTTGTCGCGTTGAGCGTCACTTCCAGCGATGGAGGGAAAAACCTCAGTGGCACCAATACCTACGCCAACGAAGGGCCGATCGGCTTCCGTGGGCAGATAGAGTAACGGCGCCTCCCAGGTCGTGTCCGCCCCTTCACAGACGTGTGAAAGGGCGGATCAGCCGGCTCAGGCCGTCGGCAGGGCCAGGGCCTGGCCCATTTGCACTGGCGAACCCGCCACTAGTTCTTCAGCCCATTTCACTTGATCCGGGCCAAACAGCACGATCGCCGTCGAACCCAGTTTGAAGCGCCCCAGTTCCGCACCTTTTTCCAGATGAATCGGCGCACGGGCGGCTTCGTCGTAGCGGAAGGTTTTCAGTTCGCGCTTCGGTGGGGTGACCAGACCGGCCCACACGGTTTCGATCGAAGCGACGATCATCGCGCCGACCAGCACCACGGCCATCGGCCCGCGTTCGGTGTCGAAAATGCATGCTACACGCTCGTTGCGGGCGAACAGCTCCGGAACGTTTTCCGCAGTGGTCTGGTTGACCGAGAAGATCCGGCCCGGGATGTAGACCATCTCGCGCAGGGTGCCGGCCAGCGGCATGTGCACGCGGTGATAATCCTTCGGCGACAGGTAAATGGTGGCGAAGTCGCCGCCCATGAACGGCGCGGCATTCGCCGTGTCACCGCCCAGCAGTTCCAGCACGCTGAAGCTGTGGCCCTTGGCCTGGAACACCCGACCGTGTTCGATCGGGCCGAGCTGGCTGACCGCACCGTCGGCCGGGCTGAGGATCGCGCCCGGAGTCTGGTCCAGTGGCCGCGCGCCGTCTTTCAGGGCTCGGGTGAAGAAGGCGTTGAAGTGCTCGTAGGCGGTCAGGTCTTCGACCAGTGCTTGCGACATGTCCACCTGATAACGCTTGGCGAACCACTGGGTGAAGGCATTCTTGAACCAGCGCACGCGGCACTCGGCGACGCAGCCGGCCAGGCGCGACAGCAGGTGATGAGGCAGCAGGTACTGGCTGAGGATAAACAGACGCTCTTTCATTAGTTGTCCTTAGAACCTTGAATCTCGACAGGCGTATCAGGGTGGTTGCCCCATTCGCCCCAGGAACCGGCGTAGCCCTTGACCCGCGGATAACCGAGGGACTTGGCCACCAGATAAGTGAAGCCCGACCGGTGATGGGTCTGGCAGTGGGTAATGATTTCTTTGTCCTTGGTGATCCCGAGGTCTTCGAGGATCTGCGGCATGTCCGTGCGAATCCGCAGCTGACGCGCCTTGTCCATGCCGGCGGTCCACTCGAAGTTCACCGCGCCGGGGATGTGTCCACCCTTGGCGGCCAGCACTTTCTCACCGGAATATTCCAGCGGCCCGCGTGCGTCCCAGATCGCCAGATCGGCGGCGCCGAGACGGCTTTGCAGGTATTCGCGGGTTGCCGTCGGCTCGTCATGCAGGGTCAGCGCCACCGGCCCACCCACCGCAGGCGGAACCTGGATCGACATCGGCATGCCCGCTTCCAGCCACGCCGGCAGACCGCCGTCGAGGTAGTGGTATTTGTCGTGACCGATCACGTCGAGCAGCCAGATGAAACGCCCGGCCCAGCCACCGCCCTCGTCGTCATAGGCCACGTAGACCGCGTCTGGACGATGGCCCAACTCACCGAACAACGCTTCCAGATCCGCTTTGGCCGGCAGCAGCCCCGGCGCCGGCGGCTGGCCGAGCTGGGAGCGCTTGGGGTCGACAAAACGTGCGCCGGGCAGATGGCCCTCGGTATAGCGGGCGGCACTGGTCAGGTCCACCAGAATCAGTTCGCTGGCATCCAGCCGAGGGAGCAGGTCGCTCGGTTCGATGACGAGCGGCAAGCCAGAGAAGTCAGACATGTGAGGTCTCCAGAGCACAAAGGGGGGGATTGTAGCGCAGCCTCATCGGCCACGGCTGCTAAAGCTGTGCAGGGCCTTTTCGATGCACTGCGCGGTTTTGCCGAAAGCCTGCACGCTGATGTCGGCGAACGGCCCACCGCCCTGGTCGGCGACGACGATCATGATCACCCGGCCGTTATTGACCAGCGAACGCAGGAACAGATGCTCGCCACGGAACAGCGCACGCAGGCCCGGCGGCAACAATGCGGAAAATTGTGCGTTGTTCTCGGGGTTGATCCGCACCTGTGCCTGTTGTGCGAGCAGGCGCTGCAAGACTTTGCTCTGACTGACGACAAAATTCAGCGCGGCGGCTTCCTTCGGCAAACCGAAGGTCTGGTTCACCCGCAGATTCGATTGCGTGCGGTCGGCCATCAGAATCATCACCCGGCGCATGCCGCTGGCGACCAGCGCATCACGGGCGGCGACGGTCAGGCTCATGGCATTGGTGAAGCGACTTGGCTCGGCCAGCAGTTCGGCGCATTGCCGGCGCCATTGAGTCAGATCCTCGGCATTCGGCGCCGCCGCCGGCAGCATCCCGGCCGGCAAGCGATGGGTGCCCCATGGCCATAATAATGAAACGGCCGGGTGCCACAGATCGGGCATGGCATGCTGGCGCGCACTGTTGGCGGCTTGCTGGTGCAACTGCTGCTGCACTT
Organism: Pseudomonas sp. MWU347; assembly: GCF_017947305.1. Taxonomy (NCBI): domain Bacteria; kingdom Pseudomonadati; phylum Pseudomonadota; class Gammaproteobacteria; order Pseudomonadales; family Pseudomonadaceae; genus Pseudomonas; species Pseudomonas sp. MWU347. The sequence goes on along the minus strand of NZ_JAFGZB010000002.1, from coordinate 213,315 downwards.
CGTCCATCGAGATTTGCAGATAAAGGCTGGTCAGGTACTGCCAGCGCTCGCTGTGCGGACTGTCCCAGGCCTGTTGCGCCGACAGCGCCAGGCCGTTGGCCAGCAACACGGTGTTGGCCGGTTGATTGAGCCAGCGGCGCAGGGTCGGATCGTCGTCGAGGCGATTCTGCTGGCGCAGCGGATGCTCGCTGTCGCGGGCGATGCGCAGGACTTTCACCAGTTCGCGCTGTTCGCTGAGCAGCAGTTTATAGCCTTGCTGCACCCAGATCGGCAGGTGCCAGACTTGTACCAGCGCTTCGGCGATCTTCAGCAGGCGCACGCCAAACAGTTGCTTCTCGACCGTGCGCGCCGATTCGCCCTTGTGGATAACCCGCAGCTCCCACTCTTCGAGCAATTCGGGAAACGTCAGCGCCAGCGGCCATAACGGCGAAAGAAACAACAGGCTGCCCCAGTGGATGTCCTGCCACAGGCGCGCCAGGCGACTGGCAAAAAAACCGTTGGCCTGTTGTGTCGCGTGCTGGCTGATCATCTGCAGTTGGCGCAAGGCCTTGGGGATCTGCATCTGCGGTTCGACGGGCAGACGTGCGAGCAATTCTTCGGTACGCGCCAGGCCCAGACGGTTGATCGCCACCTCGAGATTTTCCGCCGGAGCGGCCATGGTGCCGTGGGTGTGACGATTTGCCTCACGGATGATGCTCAAGGCCAGCGCCGGACTGTCCTGCATCAGGTCGGCGATATCGCGCAACGAGCTGCGGTTGTCGCGGATCGCCCGGCAAACCTTGTCGTGCGCCTCTTGCGGCACGGGCAGGCGCACGCCATCGAGCAGTTTGACCCAGCCCTCGAGCGTGGTCGGTTTTGCGTGTGGGACGTTCGTTTCATTAGCCATGTCTGGACGAGATCTTCACTGACTGTAGACGCGCCCGGCATGGGCTAAATTGGCTTTTCGCCTGAACTGGCTATAGTCTGGCGCAGTTTTGCCGATAAGTAGAAGAAGAGATTTTTTAACTTCCGAATATGACCTTGAACCCGACTTAAATAAGTACTTTCTACCTATGGCTAAAATTATCGGCATCATCGTCGTATTCGCGAGCGTGCTCGGCGGATACGTGCTCTCCCACGGCAAAATTGCCGCCCTGATCCAGCCCTTCGAGGTGATGATCATCGGTGGTGCGGCCCTCGGTGCATTCCTCCAGGCCAACCCCGGTTACATGACGATGCACGTGCTCAAGAAATCCCTGAGCATGTTCAGTTCGCGCTTCAGCCACACGTTCTATCTGGAAGTGCTCGGCCTGATTTACGAGATCCTCAACAAGAGCCGCCGCGAAGGCATGATGGCCATCGAAGGCGACATCGAAGACGCTGCCGCGAGCCCGATCTTCGCCAAGTACCCGGCCGTGCTCAAAGACGAACGCATGACCGCGTTCATCTGCGACTACCTGCGCATCATGTCCTCCGGCAACATGGCTCCGCATGAGCTGGAAGGCCTGTTCGACATGGAACTCTACAGCCTCAAGGAAGACCTCGAGCACCCGTCCCATGCGGTGAACGGCATCGCCGACGCCATGCCCGGTTTCGGTATCGTCGCGGCGGTACTGGGTATCGTGGTGACCATGGCGTCGCTGGGTGAAGGCGATCAGAAATCCATCGGTCTGCACGTGGGTGCGGCACTGGTCGGTACCTTCTTCGGTATTCTCGCGGCCTACGGCTTCTTCGGGCCGTTGGCGCATTCCCTGGCGCACGATGCCAAGGAAGAACTGAACGTCTACGAAGCCATCAAGGCCTCGCTGGTGGCGTCGGCTTCCGGCATGCCGCCATCGCTGGCCGTGGAGTTCGGGCGCAAGGTTCTGTACCCGGCGCACCGTCCAAGCTTTGCCGAGCTGGAACAAGCCGTTCGCGGTCGCTAAGCCATGGAAAATAATCAGCCGATAATCATCAAGCGCGTCAAGCGCATAGCCGGTGGGCACCACGGCGGGGCGTGGAAAATCGCCTTCGCCGACTTCGCCACGGCGATGATGGCGTTCTTCCTGGTGTTGTGGCTGCTGTCCACCGCAACGCCTGAGCAAAAGATCGCCATCGCCGGTTACTTCAAGGACCCGGTCGGCTTCTCCGAAAGTGGCACGCCGTACATCATTGATCTGGGCGGCACGCCGACCCTGGCGCCGGAAAACACCCTCAACCCTGAGGTGAAGTCGCAGCCGCAACCGGACAAGGTCACGGTCGACACCGAGCAGGTCGAAGGCATGGCCGAGCAGGTCGAGAAAGAACGCCTGGAGCTGTTGCTGCAAGAACTGCAGAACAAGGTCGACGAGAACCCGCAGCTGCAGAAGTTCAAGGATCAGATCCTGTTCGAGATCACCCCGAACGGCTTGCGCATTCAGATCATGGACGCGGAAAACCGGCCGATGTTCGACTCGGGCTCCGCGCGTCTGAAGCCGTACTTCGAAGACATCCTGCTGGCCATGGCCGACACCATCAAAGCGGTGCCGAACAAGATCAGCATCAGCGGCCACACCGACGCCAAGCCGTACATCGGCACCGGCGATTTCGGCAACTGGGAGCTCTCGGCCAACCGTGCCAACGCTGCACGGCGTGCGCTGGTGGCCGGGAGCTATCCGGATTCGCAGGTGGCGCGGGTTGTCGGTTATGCCTCGTCGGCGCTGTTCGACAAGGAAAACCCGTTCAATCCGGTCAACCGCCGCATCGACATCGTGGTCCTGACCAAAAAGGCCCAGGCCGCCATCGAAGGTTCGCAAGGTGCCGACGCGGCCAAGCCAGCCGCCGAAGGTCAGAACGGCGCCGCTCCGGCGACGCCGGTCGATCCGAACGCGCTGCCGGCGGATCAGCAACCGGTGCCGGCGCACGAGTTGCGCGAACGCTTGAACCTGTTCGACGACGCCGCACCGAAACCGGCAGTGCCGGGGACTGCGGCGCCAGCGCCAACAGCTCCGCCAGCCGCTGCACCGGCCCCTGCGCCGAAGCAGTGAGCGACAAAAAAGCCGACAGTGATGTCGGCTTTTTTGTGGCTGTCGATTGGCCTCAGAAACCGCGCCGAATCCGGTTCTTCAGTTGTTCATGGAAAAGATCGGCGTTGCGCTTATAGGTGCCGCTGAAGGATTCGTTGCTCGAATCCAGCGTCATCGAGCGCTTGCTCGATACTTCTTCACGATAGGCATCGATGAAGAAATTCAGATCACTGGCCGTGCTCAGCTTCGGCCACTTGTCCAGATACTCCGGCAGCTTTGCCGGCCCGGTGCGGAACGAGCAGATCCGGCGGTTGCTGATCGTCGCTTCGCCGATTTCGAACGGCACCCACCACGACAACGCGGTTTTCTCCGAAACCACTGCCAGCAGGTGCGTGCATTCGGTGATGTTGCGGGTGATCACCCCGGTGATGTCGTCGGTGGTCTGCGACTCCGGGTCGAGTACGTCGAGGTAAGTCTTGATGTTGGCCTGCATCAATTGCGCATTGATCGCCATGGCTTGCGGACGATCGATGTGGCGGTAGCTGATGAATACGGGCATCAGAAGTGTCCTTTGAGGGCGAGTTCACGGTAATAGGCGCCGAGCGCCGTGAGGCGGCAGCCAGTGGAGTGAATGGCGGCGTAGTACATGTGTTCGGCGTCGACCGGTTCGATCAGGCTGTGGCGATTGCACATTTGCAGTTGCTTGAAAATGTCGCCGTGCTCGGGGTCGAACAGCGCTTCGGTGGGCTCGTAGCTGGGATCGAGTCTGAAAACGAAGCTCGGCTCCGGGAACCAGTCCTTGAGTTTGCGCAGGGTTTCCTCGGCAATCAGCGGCGCGACCTCGCGCAGCGGTACGAACTGCGAGACATTGGTCTTGAATACCGGACGCTGTTCCCAGGCGCCCAGCGCATTGTCGACAAATGAGTAAACGCTACCGGGGGTGACCTTGCCGAGTACGTTGGCAGCGCCACCGTGCAGCGCTTGCAGCAACAGATCCGTGAATACGCCATGACCGCGACTTTCCAGGGCGTACTGTTCTTTTTTGCAGGCCGTGAGAATGGTCACGCCTTCGCCGATCACACTGCTGCCGCCACGCAGATTGCGCATGGCGCCTGCTGCGCCGGCCTGGCAGCAATCGAGAATGATGATTTTGTTCTTGATGTGCGGGGCCTTGTCCGCCCATTCCAGAATGTCGCTGATGCGGATCCCGTCTCCGCCAGGCTGATAGTCCTGGGGAATCAGGAGTCCTTCGTCGATGCTGGTGTCAAACTGACCATGGCCGGCGAAGTACAGCAGTGCCACGTCACAATCGCCTGAGAACAGGCTCTGGATCTGCTGTTTCATGTGGCTGAGCGTGAGTTTTTCTTCGGCTGAAGTCAGCACTTTGCTGCTGAAGTTCGGTCGCCCGTTGGCATGACGCTCCAGCACCGACGCCATGGCCATGGCGTCGTTGTTACAGCCGCTCAAGGGCGAGACGTGGTCGTAGTGGTTGATGCCGATAAACAGTCCCTTGCGCATGGTTACACCGCCGTGTGCTGACGGATCGCACCAATGATGCTGTTGGTGTTCCACGCGCACTCGGCGTGCGCCGCCTCACGCACGACGCTGGAAATACGCTCGGCGCCGAACGGCTTGATCGCGATGATCACTTTGCCCATGCGCTTGGCGATCTCGATTTCCTTGTTGATCCACTTGCTGTAAGTCGAATACATCCCGGCCATGATCAGCACCGCCGAGCACGGGCGAATCTTGTTCTCGATGGCTTCTTCGAGTTGCTTGTCGGTCTGCGCGCCCATGATCGGGTTGTGCGGCGGCACGGAAAAATTCTTGAAACTGAAATCCGGTCTGGCGCCGAGCAGGCGTACCAGATTGTCGTGAGCGTGGGCGTAGTTCCACGAATGGCTGATGAACAGGTGATAGGTTTGCATGGGGTTCCTCGAAGGTCGCGAAGGTGCGAAGGAGGACCCCAATCTAGGCATCTGACGCGAGCCTACAAGGGCTGGGCGGTGAAAGAGAAATGTCCTGCAAACAGGTGCGAACGAGTCTGTCAGAAGAGTCTGACGTTTAACGGAATCGAGGATTTGTCAGGCGCGGTCCCACATCCGGCAGCCCTCGGACGAGGGGCTGCCGGTGCAGCTGTTTAGTAGCCGTTTTCCGGCAGGCTGGCGATGATCGAGCGGTAGCTGTTCATCCGCTGCTGCTGCACGCGGCCGTCTTCCAGGGCCTTGAGCAGTGCGCAACCCGGTTCGCGATCGTGCTTGCAGTCGCGGAAGCGGCAAGTGCCGAGCAGGTCGTTGAACTCGATGAAACCGGCTTCGACGTCGGCGCGGCTGACGTGGCCCAGACCGAACTCACGGATACCCGGGGAGTCGATCAACTCGCCGCCGCCCGGGAAGTGGAACAGGCGTGCGGTGGTCGTGGTGTGCGTGCCCTGACCGGACAGCTCCGACAACGGGCCGACGCGGGTTTCGACTTCCGGCAGCAGGCTGTTGACCAGCGACGACTTGCCGACGCCGGACTGGCCGACGAACACGCTGATGCGCCCGTCGAGCTGCTTCTGCAACTGTTCCATGCCATTGCCGTGATGCGCCGAGACTTCCAGCACCGGATAACCCAGCGTGCGGTACACCGCCAGCAGGGCGTTGAGTGCCGGGGCGTTCTGCTCGTCGATCAGGTCGAACTTGTTCAGCAACAGCAACGGGCGGATGCCGGCGTGTTCGGCGGCGACCAGGTAGCGGTCGATCAGGTTGGCATGCGGCTCGGGCAGCGGTGCGAAGACGATGACGATCATGTCGACGTTGGCGGCGACCGGCTTGAGCTGGCCACGGCTGTCCGGGCGGCAGAGCTCGGTGTTGCGCGGCAGTTGCGCGACGATCACCCCTATGCCCTGGTTGCCGGCGCGCCAGACCACCCGATCACCGGTTACCAGCGCCGGCAGGTTGGCGCGCAGGTGGCAACGGAAAACCTGGCCGGCCTGTTCACCGTCCACGGCCTCGACCTCGACCTGCACACCGAAGTGGGCGATCACCAGGCCGTGTTGCTCTGGGCCGAGGTCGCCGCCCTCGAGGGCTTCGACCGCCGAGGACTCGCGTTTGGCGGCGCGGGCGGCGCGCTCGCCCTGAATCTTTTCGATGCGCCAGTTTTGACGACGATTGAGTTGGCGTTTGGCCATGGGTGTTCCGTCTGAAGAATGCAGCGATTAGGTAAAACGGCCGCGAGTTTAGCACGCCCGGGCACCGGCCTAGGCTAAACTGCGCAGCATTGCCTAGGAGCCCGAATATGCAAAACCCGCAGAACCTGATCTGGATCGACCTGGAAATGACCGGTCTGGATCCGGAAAACGACGTCATCATCGAAATGGCCACCATCGTCACCGACAGTGACCTGAACACCCTGGCCGAAGGCCCGGTGATCGCCATTCACCACAGTGACGAAGTGCTCGCCCGCATGGACGAGTGGAACACCCGCACCCACGGCAACTCGGGCCTGACCCAGCGCGTGCGTGACAGCCGTATCAGCATGGCCGAGGCCGAGGCCGAAACCATCGCTTTCCTCGAGAAATGGGTACCGAAGGGCAAGTCGCCGATCTGCGGCAACAGCATCTGCCAGGATCGTCGCTTCCTTTATACCCACATGAAGGCACTGGAAAGCTACTTTCACTACCGCAACCTCGACGTGTCGACACTCAAAGAGCTGGCCGCACGCTGGGCACCGGACGTGCGCGACAGCTTCAAGAAGGGCAGCACTCACCTGGCGCTGGACGACATCCGCGAGTCGATCGCCGAGCTGCAGCACTACCGCAAGCATTTCATCAAGTTCTGATTGAGGGGTGTCTGCCCTGACGTCTTCGCGAGCAAGCCCGCTCCCACAATTTGGAATGCGTCCCCCCTGTGGGAGCGGGCTTGCTCGCGAAGAGGGCGTCAGAGTCCCGTAAGATTCAAGTCAGAAATGCATCCCGGAGCGCGCCCCCTTCTGGTGCGGCGCTGAAATGGCTAGACTGCGCGCCTTCCTGCCAGGACCGCCGCCATGTTGCTGATGCTCTATCTGATCGCCATTACCGCTGAAGCCATGACCGGCGCGCTGTCTGCCGGGCGGCGCGGCATGGACTGGTTCGGGGTGGTGTTGATCGCCTGCGTCACGGCATTGGGCGGCGGTTCGGTGCGCGATGTGTTGCTTGGGCATTATCCGCTGACGTGGGTCAAACACCCGGAATACCTGGTGCTGACCTCAGCCGCCGCGATGCTCACCGTGTTCACCGCGCGCTGGATGCGCCACCTGCGTTCGCTGTTTCTGGTGCTCGATGCGGTTGGCCTGGTGGCGTTCACCCTGATCGGCTGCATGACCGCTCTGGAAATGGGCCACGGCATGCTGGTGGCCTCGGTCAGCGGTGTGATCACCGGCGTCTTCGGCGGCATCCTGCGCGACATCTTCTGCAACGACATCCCGCTGATCTTCCGCCGCGAACTGTACGCCAGCGTCTCGTTCGCCGCCGCGTGGTGCTACATGCTCTGCCTGTACCTGAATGTGCCGAGCGAACAGGCGATTCTGATCACCTTGTTCGGCGGCTTTCTGCTGCGGTTGCTGGCCATCCGTTTCCACTGGGAAATGCCCAAGTTCGTCTACAACGACGAGCATTAATACATTTCTCTGTAGGAGCTGCCGCAGGCTGCGATCCTTTGATCTTGTCTTTTAAAAATCAAAGTCAAAAGATCGCAGCCTGCGGCAGCTCCTACAATTGACCGTGCTGTTTCAGCGCCCACTCGACGTGTTCACGTACCAGCTCTGACGGGTAGTCGCGGCGCGCCTTCAAGGCTTCCAGCACCGGAATGCTCGACGGCGCGTTGCCCAAGCCGACCGCCAGATTGCGCAGCCAGCGCTCGTAACCGGCGCGGCGCAGCGGCGAGCCTTCGGTGCTGCTGAGAAATTTATCCTCGTCCCACATGAACAGTTCCGCCAGTTCGGCGTTGTCCAGGTTGTGCCGGGGCTTGAAATCGCTTTCCCCGGATGGCTTGGCGAAGCGGTTCCACGGGCAGACGATCTGGCAGTCGTCGCAGCCGAACACGCGGTTGCCGATCAGCGGGCGCAGGTCTTCGGGGATGGCGTTTTTCAGTTCGATGGTCAGGTAGGAGATGCAGCGCCGGGCGTCCAGCACATAGGGGCCGACGAAGGCGTTGGTCGGGCAGATGTCCAGGCACGCGGTGCAGCGCCCGCAATGTTCGCTGCTGTGCGGTTCGTCCACCGGCAGCGGCAGATCGACAAACAGTTCGCTCAAGAAGAAATAACTGCCGGCCTTTCGGTTCAGTACCAAAGTGTTTTTGCCGATCCAGCCCAGCCCGGCCTGCTCGGCGATGGCTTTTTCCAGCACCGGGGCGCTGTCGACGAAGGCGCGAAAACCGAACGGGCCGATCTCCGACTGAATCCTGTCAGCCAATTGCTGCACACGTTTACGGATCAATTTGTGGTAATCGCGGCCCAAGGCATAACGCGAAACGTAGGCTTTCTCCGGTTGCGCGAGCATTTGCGCCATTTGCGTGTCGCCGGGCAGGTAGTCCATGCGCAGCGAAACCACGCGTAACGTACCCGGAACCAGTTGCTCCGGATGCGAGCGTTTACTGCCGTGGGCGCCCATGTAATCCATTTCGCCGTGGTAGCCGGCGGCGAGCCAGCGCTCCAGGTGCTGCTCATGCTCGGCCAGGTCCAGACCGCTGATGCCGACTTGCTGGAAGCCCAGCTCGCGGCCCCAATCCTTGATCGATTGGGCGAGGGCGGGCAGATCTGTGGTGATGGCGGACATGAGGCGAGAGAAACCGGAGCTGAGGTGCGTATAATTCTGCCAGACATCGGAGCCCGAAGACGCATGCCGCACACGAAAGATGAATTACCCGACGCGCTGTATGGCGCTGCACAGGTGCGAGCACTCGATGCGCGGCTGATCGCTGCGGGCACGCCGGGCTTCGAATTGATGCAGCGCGCCGCGCACGCGACCTGGCGTGCATTGGTGCGGCAATGGCCGTCGGCGAGCGAAATGACTGTGCTTGCCGGGCATGGCAACAACGCCGGTGATGGTTTTCTGATCGCCGCGCTGGCGCACCGGGCCGGGTGGGCGGTGCGGGTGCTGGCCGTCGGTGATCCGCAACGTTTGCAGGGCGATGCAGCACAGGCTTATGCGCAGGCCATCAACGATGGCGTCGCCGTGCAGGGTTGGACCGCGCAAAGCGAGCTGCGCGGGGTGATTGTCGATGCCTTGCTCGGCACTGGGCTGGCCGGCGATGTCCGTGAACCGTATGCCGCTGCAATCAAGGCGATCAATGCCAGTGGCCTGCCGGTGGTGGCGGTGGATATTCCTTCCGGACTGTGTGCCGATACCGGACATGTCCTCGGCATTGCGGTTCACGCTGACCTTACCGTGACTTTCATCGGCTTGAAGCTCGGCCTGTTCACCGGGGATGCGGCGGATCAGGTCGGGGCGTTGGTGTTTAACGATCTGCAAGCCGCCGCCGACATCTACCGTGACATTCCTGTCAGCGCTCTGCGTCTCTCGGCGGCTAATCTTCCACGATTGGCCCCGCGTGCGCCCGCTGCACACAAAGGGCGCTTCGGGCATTTGCTGCTGATCGGTGGCGATCAGGGTTTTGGCGGGGCGATTCTGCTCAGTAGCGAAACGGCCTTGCGCAGCGGCGCGGGCATGGTGTCGCTGGCGACCCGTCCGGAGCATGTCCCGGCAGCGCTGACGCGAATCCCGGAAGTCATGGCCCTCGGCACGTCGTCGGCCAATCAGTTGATGGGGCTGCTGGAAAAGGTTTCGGTGGTGGTTGGTCCGGGACTCGGACAGGCGAGTTGGGGGCGGGCACTGTTGTCCGCTGCCGCCAATGCGCCGCTGCCACAGGTTTGGGACGCCGACGCATTGAATCTGCTGGCGAGCGGATTTGTCAGTCTGCCCAAGGAATGCGTGATCACCCCGCATCCGGGCGAGGCGGCGCGCCTGTTAGGGATCAGCACTGCCGAGGTGCAGGCAGATCGTCCGGCCGCCGCGCGGGCGTTGAGCAAAAAATACTCGGCCGTCGTCGTGCTCAAAGGCGCCGGCAGCCTGATCGCCCACCCCGATGGGCGTCTGGCGCTGTGTCATCAAGGCCATCCGGCCATGGCCACCGCCGGCCTGGGCGACGTACTCGCCGGCTTGACTGGCGCGTTGTTGGCCCAAGGCATGGATGGCTTCGATGCCGCGTGCCTGGCCGTCTGGCTGCACGCCAATGCCGGCGCGCAACAAGGTAAATTCGGCCGTGGACTGGCGGCCAGTGATCTGATTCCAGTCATTCGTCAGTTGTTGGAGGAGCATGCACCGTGTCTGAAGTAACCCTGTACCTGGCCGATGAACAGGCCATGAGCGACTTTGGCGCACGGATCGCCCGCATTACCCAGGGCCACGGCCTGATTTTCCTGGAAGGCAATCTGGGCATGGGTAAAACCACCCTGTCGCGGGGCATCATTCGTGGGTTGGGGCATGTCGGCGCGGTAAAAAGTCCGACCTTCACCTTGGTCGAACCCTACGAGATCGGCGACGTGCGTGCCTTCCACTTCGACCTGTATCGCCTGGTCGATCCGGAGGAGCTGGAGTTTCTCGGCATCCGCGACTATTTCGAAGACGACGCACTGTGCCTGATCGAGTGGCCCGATAAAGGTGCAGGCTTTTTGCCAAAGCCTGACCTGACCATTACCATTAGCCCGCAAGACAGCGGGCGTTCGCTGAAAATTTTATCCCAGGGCTCGCGTGGCGAGGCCTGGTGTGCCGCTTTGGCATTGGAATCCAATTAAATGATGGGGTTAGGTATGCGCTTTCGCGCGTTGGTGGCTGCCGTTGGACTGATGTTGATGGCAGTAACCGTCAACGCTGTGGCCGAGACAAAGGTCAACAGCGTGCGCCTGTGGCGGGCGCCGGACAACACGCGACTGGTCTTCGACCTGAGTGGCCCGGTGCAGCACAGCGTCTTCACCCTGACCGCACCGGATCGGCTGGTGATCGACATCAATGGCGCCACCCTGGGGGCGCCGTTAAAGGTCTCGACTGCTAACACGCCGATCACCGCGATGCGCTCGGCCCAGCGCACGCCGACCGATCTGCGAGTGGTCATCGACCTGAAAAAAGCCGTCACCCCGAAAAGTTTCTCGCTGGCGCCGAACGCGCAATATGGCAACCGTCTGGTGGTCGACCTGTTCGACAACCCGGCCGATGCCGCGCCGCCGCCTGCGCCAACGCCATCGGTCGCCACCGTGCCGGCAGTGCCGGTGACACCGTCTGAACCGGCGATCAAGTTGCCACCGGCCCCGGCTGGCAAGCGCGACATCATTGTGGTGATCGACGCCGGTCACGGCGGCGAAGACCCGGGTGCGTCCGGCTCGCGCGGCCAGCGTGAGAAAGACGTGGTGCTGCAGATCGCCCGCGAGCTGCAGCGTCAGGTCAACGGCATGAAAGGTTTCCGCGCCGAACTGACCCGTACCGGCGACTACTTCATCCCGTTGCGCGGCCGCACCGAAATTGCCCGCAAGAAGGGCGCCGACCTGTTCGTTTCGATCCACGCCGACGCTGCGCCGTCTGCGGCAGCCTTCGGTGCCTCGGTGTTTGCCCTGTCTGATCGCGGCGCGACATCGGAAACCGCCCGTTGGCTGGCCGACAGCGAAAACCGTTCCGACCTGATCGGTGGTGCCGGCAACGTCAGCCTCGACGACAAGGACCGCATGCTCGCCGGCGTACTGCTTGACCTGTCGATGACCGCATCGCTGACTTCCAGCCTCAACGTCGGCCAGAAAGTCCTGACCAACATCGGTCGCGTGACTCCGTTGCACAAGCAGCGCGTGGAGCAGGCCGGGTTCATGGTGTTGAAGTCGCCGGACATCCCGTCGATCCTCGTCGAAACCGGATTCATCTCCAACGCCAACGAAGCGAACAAGCTCTCGGCTTCAAGCCACCAGCAGGCGCTGGCGCGTTCGATCAGCAGCGGCGTGCGCCAGTTCTTCCAGCAGAATCCGCCACCGGGCACCTACATTGCCTGGCTGCGTGACTCCGGCAAGATCGCCCAAGGCCCGCGCGATCACCGCGTGAGCCCGGGCGAGACGCTGGCGATGATCGCCGTGCGTTATCAGGTGTCCCCCGCGACGCTGCGCAGTGCCAACAATCTAAGTAGCGATGAGCTGAAGATCGGCCAGCACCTGACCATTCCCGGCACCGAACTGGCGTCCAAAGAATGAATCAGGTGTTGAACGCCGCACGCATCGAACTGCTCAGCCCGCGGCTGGCGAACCAGATCGCCGCCGGCGAGGTGGTCGAGCGCCCGGCTTCGGTGATCAAGGAGTTGCTGGAAAACAGTCTCGACTCCGGTGCCAAGCGCATCGATGTCGATGTCGAGCAGGGCGGCGTCAAGCTGCTGCGGGTGCGTGACGATGGCAGCGGCATTTCCGCCGACGACCTGCCGCTGGCGCTGGCCCGTCACGCCACCAGCAAGATTCGCAATCTCGAAGATCTGGAGCAGGTGATGAGCCTGGGCTTCCGTGGTGAGGCACTGGCGTCGATCAGCTCCGTGGCGCGCCTGACCCTGACCTCGCGCACCCGCGATGCTGATCAGGCCTGGCAGGTCGAAACCGAAGGTCGCGACATGGCGCCTCGGGTGCAGCCGGCGGCGCATCCGGTCGGTACCTCGGTGGAAGTGCGCGACCTGTTTTTCAATACGCCGGCGCGGCGCAAGTTTCTCAAGACCGAAAAAACCGAATTCGATCACCTGCAAGAAGTGATCAAGCGTCTGGCGCTGGCGCGTTTCGACGTGGCCTTCCATCTGCGCCACAACGGCAAGACCATCCTCAGCCTGCACGAGGCCCACGATGATGCAGCCCGCGCCCGGCGTGTGGCGGCGATCTGTGGTTCGGGGTTCCTCGAGCAGGCGCTGCCGATCGAGATCGAGCGCAATGGCCTGCATCTGTGGGGCTGGGTCGGGTTGCCGACCTTCAACCGCAGCCAGGCGGACTTGCAGTATTTCTTCGTAAACGGTCGTGCGGTGCGCGACAAGCTGGTGGCCCACGCGGTGCGTCAGGCTTATCGCGATGTGCTGTTCAACGGTCGTCATCCGACCTTCGCGCTGTTTTTCGAAGTCGATCCGGCGGCGGTGGACGTCAACGTGCACCCGACCAAGCACGAAGTGCGCTTCCGTGACGGGCGCATGGTGCATGACTTCCTTTATGGCACGTTGCACCGCGCCTTGGGTGATGTGCGTCCGGAAGATCAGCTAGCCGGCTCTGTCACCACCGCTGTGGTGCGTCCAAGCGGCATCGAGGCCGGCGAGTTCGGCCCGCAGGGCGAAATGCGTCTGGCGGCCAACGCGCTGCTGGAACAGCCGCAGGCGCAACCGGCGTTCAATACTTCGTCGGGCGCCAGCGCTGGTGGCGCTTATCAGTATCAGTACACGCCGCGTCCGCAGTCGGCTGTGCCGGCCGCCGAGGCACAAGCTGCTTACCGCGAGTTCTTCGCACCGTTACCGGAAGCGAATGCCAACGCGCTGCCAGCCGGCCAGGAAGACATTCCGCCGCTCGGTTACGCGCTGGCGCAGCTCAAGGGCATCTACATTCTCTCCGAGAATGCTCAGGGTTTGGTGCTGGTGGACATGCATGCCGCGCACGAGCGGATCATGTACGAACGCCTGAAAATCGCCATGGCCAGCGAAGGCCTCAGCGGCCAGCCGCTGCTGGTGCCGGAGTCGCTGGCGGTCAGTCAGCGTGAAGCCGATTGCGCCGAAGAACACGCCGCATGGTTCCAGCGTCTGGGTTTCGAGCTGCAGCGTCTGGGCCCGGAAACATTGGCGATCCGCCAGATTCCGGCGCTGCTCAAGCAGGCGGAGGCCAATCGGCTGGTGGGTGACGTGCTGTCGGACCTGATGGAATACGGCACCAGCGACCGGATTCAGGCACACCTGAACGAACTGCTCGGGACCATGGCCTGCCACGGCGCGATCCGCGCCAACCGGCGCTTGGCCCTGCCGGAAATGAACGGCCTGCTGCGCGACATGGAAAACACCGAGCGCAGTGGACAATGCAACCATGGCCGACCGACCTGGACCCAGCTGGGCCTGGACGATCTGGACAAACTGTTCCTGCGCGGTCGTTGATGAGCCAGCTTCCTCCAGCGATTTTCCTGATGGGCCCGACCGCTGCGGGCAAGACCGACCTGGCCATCGAGCTGACCAAGGTGCTGCCGTGCGAGCTGATCAGCGTCGACTCGGCGCTGGTCTATCGCGGCATGGACATCGGCACCGCCAAGCCATCGAAAGAACTGCTGGCCGAGTTTCCGCACCGGTTGATCGACATTCTTGATCCGGCCGAGGCCTATTCGGCTGCGGATTTCCGCCGCGATGCCCTGCAAGCCATGGCTGAAATCACCGCACGCGGGAAAATTCCGCTGCTGGTCGGCGGCACCATGCTCTATTACAAGGCGTTGGTTGATGGCTTGGCGGACATGCCGGCGGCGGATCCCGAAGTCCGTGCGCAGATCGAGGAAGAGGCTGCACGCCTTGGCTGGCAAGCCTTGCATGATCAACTGGCGAGCATCGATCCGGTATCGGCGGCACGCATTCATCCGAACGATCCGCAGCGCCTGAGTCGGGCGCTGGAGGTTTATCGGGTCAGCGGTCAGAGCATGACTGCCCTGCGTCAGCAACAATCTGCGCAAAGTACTGAAGCAGCCGCTTCGGGACGGCAACAATTGCCCTATACTGTCGCGAACTTGGCCATTGCTCCGGCAAATCGCCAGGTACTGCATGAGCGCATTAAACAAAGATTCACAAATATGCTGGAACAGGGGTTCATCGACGAGGTCGTAGCCCTGCGTAAAAGAAGTGACCTGCATTCCGGGTTGCCGTCTATACGTGCGGTAGGCTACCGCCAAGTCTGGGACTACCTGGATGGCAAGCTGTCGTTAGCTGAAATGCAGGAACGCGGCATCATTGCCACGCGTCAATTGGCCAAGCGCCAGTTCACCTGGCTGCGCAGCTGGGAAGAACTGCACTGGCTGGACAGTCTTGATTGCGACAATCTGCCACGCGCCTTGAAATACCTTGGGACCATCTCCATATTGAGCTGAGTCCTTGCAATTGCCGTCTATCCTTGGGGGTGTGGCGGCCAAAGCCATCTGAATTACCTATTTTTATTATTGAATCCTTAAAGGAGTGCGGCACATGTCAAAAGGGCATTCGCTACAAGACCCTTACTTGAATACTTTACGTAAAGAGAAAGTTGGGGTTTCCATCTACCTGGTCAACGGTATCAAACTGCAAGGCACGATCGAGTCGTTCGACCAGTTCGTTATCCTGCTGAAAAACACCGTCAGCCAGATGGTTTACAAACACGCTATCTCGACAGTCGTGCCAGTACGTCCAATTCGTCTGCCTAGCGCAACCGAATCCGATGCGGGTGACGCTGAGCCAGGTAACGCCTGATAGGAGTCTCCTTTGTTCTTTGAGCGCCACGGTGGTGGTGAGCGAGTCATCCTCGTTCACTTGGAAGGTCAGGACCCTGAGGCGCGCGAAGATCCGCAGGAGTTTCAGGAATTGGCTAATTCGGCGGGCGCCGAGACCGTTGCGTTTTTTAACGTACCGCGTCATCGGCCAACCGCCAAATTCCTGATTGGCAGCGGCAAGGTCGAGGAATTACGCGACCTGGTCCATGCCGAAAAGGCCGATCTGGTGATTTTCAATCACATTCTCACGCCCAGTCAGGAACGTAACCTCGAACGTGTTTTCGAGTGTCGCGTGATCGACCGTACCGGCCTGATTCTCGATATCTTCGCTCAGCGCGCCCGTACCCATGAAGGCAAGCTCCAGGTAGAACTGGCCCAGCTTGATCACATGAGCACCCGCCTGGTTCGCGGCTGGACTCACCTTGAGCGTCAGGGTGGCGGTATCGGCATGCGTGGCCCGGGTGAAACCCAGCTCGAAACCGACCGGCGTCTGCTGCGGGTTCGTCTGCGTCAGATCAAGGGTCGTCTGGAAAAAGTGCGCAGCCAGCGCGAGCAATCGCGTCGCGGCCGTTCCCGTGCGGATATCCCTACCGTGTCTCTGGTGGGCTATACCAACGCCGGCAAATCCACGCTGTTCAATAACGTGACCAAATCCGAGGTGTACGCGGCCGACCAGTTGTTCGCCACCCTCGACCCGACCCTGCGCCGTCTGGAACTGGACGACCTGGGGCCGATCGTTCTGGCTGACACGGTAGGGTTCATTCGGCACTTGCCGCACAAGCTGGTCGAGGCATTTCGGTCTACGCTCGAAGAGTCGAGCAATTCCGACCTGCTGTTGCACGTGATCGATGCGGCCGAACCGGATCGCATGTTGCAGATCGAGCAGGTGATGGTGGTACTGGGCGAGATCGGAGCCCAGGACTTGCCGATCCTCGAGGTATACAACAAACTCGATTTGCTTGAAGGCGTTGAGCCACAGATCCAGCGCGATGCCGATGGCAAACCGCAGCGGGTCTGGCTGTCGGCGCGCGATGGCACGGGGCTGGAATTGCTTGAGCAAGCCATTGCCGAGTTGCTGGGCAGTGATTTGTTTGTGGGGACATTGCGCTTGCCGCAACGGTTCGCTCGACTGCGTGCGCAGTTCTTCGAACTCGGTGCGGTACAGAAAGAAGAGCATGACGAAGAAGGCATCTGCCTGCTGGCCGTTCGTTTGCCCCGGGTCGAGTTGAATCGACTGGTAAGCCGCGAAGGATTGCAGCCGATGGAATTCATCGAGCAACACACTTTGCAATAAAAGCCTGGCAAAGCGGTTGTGCCGCAACGGCAGGCATTCTGTAGCATTGGTCGGCGCGCCGTGGGTGCGTCTTTGCTTTATCAGATGGAGAGCGCTATGGCTTGGAATGAGCCGGGTGGCAACTCGAATAATCAGGATCCTTGGGGTGGCAAGCGCCGCAATAACGGCGACCGCAAGGGGCCACCGGATCTCGACGAGGCCTTCCGAAAGCTGCAGGAAAGCCTGAACGGGTTGTTCGGTGGTGGTAAGAAACGCGGTGGTGATGACGGCGGTGGTTCGGGCAGGAGTGGTGGCGGCTTCGGCGGTCTGCTCGGCATCGGCCTCGTGGTGCTGGCGGCTGTCTGGCTGTACAGCGCGGTCTATGTGGTCGACGAGCAGGAGCAAGCCGTGGTGCTGCGCTTCGGCAAGTACTACGAGACCGTCGGCCCCGGCCTGAACATCTACTTCCCGCCGATCGACAAGAAGTACATGGAAAACGTCACGCGTGAGCGTGCCTACACCAAGCAGGGCCAGATGCTGACTGAAGACGAGAACATCGTCGAAGTGCCGCTGACCGTGCAGTACAAGATCAGCAACCTGCAGGACTTCGTGCTGAACGTCGATCAGCCGGAAATCAGTCTGCAGCATGCGACCGACAGCGCCCTGCGCCACGTGGTGGGTTCGACCGCCATGGATCAGGTGCTGACCGAAGGTCGTGAATTGATGGCCAGCGAAATCAAGGAGCGTCTGCAACGTTTCCTCGATACCTATCGCACCGGTATCACCGTCACCCAGGTCAACGTACAGAGCGCAGCGGCACCGCGTGAAGTGCAGGAAGCCTTCGACGACGTGATCCGCGCCCGTGAAGACGAGCAGCGTTCGCGCAACCAGGCGGAAACCTACGCCAACGGCGTCGTGCCGGAAGCCCGTGGTCAGGCCCAGCGTATCCTCGAGGATGCCAACGGTTACCGCGACGAAACGGTTTCGCGCGCCAAGGGTGAGGCGGATCGCTTTACCAAACTGGTCGCCGAGTATCGCAAGGCCCCTGAAGTCACCCGCCAGCGTCTGTACCTGGACACCATGCAGGAAGTCTTCAGCAATACCAGCAAGGTACTCGTGACCGGCAACAAGAACGGCCAGAGCAACCTGCTTTACCTGCCGTTGGACAAAATGATCCAGAACAGTTCGGGCAGCAATGCACCGGTTACCGGTTCGGCTGCCGCCAGCAACAACACGGACGTCGCGCCGCA
Organism: Pseudomonas sp. MWU347; assembly: GCF_017947305.1. Classification (NCBI taxonomy): domain Bacteria; kingdom Pseudomonadati; phylum Pseudomonadota; class Gammaproteobacteria; order Pseudomonadales; family Pseudomonadaceae; genus Pseudomonas; species Pseudomonas sp. MWU347. Next base: position 195,336 of record NZ_JAFGZB010000002.1, on the reverse strand, counting down.
TGTCACTGACCTGCCGCAGACACGTACAAGGGAGACCCGCTGATGAGCAATAAATCGCTGATCGCCCTGATCGTTGGCGTTGTCGTGGTGCTGGTGGGCTGGAACTGCTTCTATATCGTGGCTCAGACCGAGCGCGCGGTGCTGCTGCAATTCGGTCGTGTGGTTCAGGCCGATGTCCAGCCGGGCCTGCATGTGAAAGTGCCTTACGTTAACCAGGTGCGTAAATTCGACGCACGTCTGATGACGCTGGATGCACCGACACAGCGCTTCCTGACCCTGGAAAAGAAAGCCGTGATGGTCGATGCCTACGCCAAGTGGCGCGTGAAAGATGCCGAGCGCTTCTACACCGCGACTTCCGGCCTCAAGCAGATCGCCGACGAGCGTCTGTCCCGTCGTCTGGAATCCGGTCTGCGTGACCAGTTCGGCAAGCGCACCCTGCACGAAGTGGTGTCGGGTGAGCGTGATGCGCTGATGGCTGACATAACCGCGTCGCTGAACAAGATGGCGGAAAAAGAGCTGGGTATCGAAGTCGTCGATGTCCGGGTCAAGGCCATCGATCTGCCGAAAGAAGTGAACCGCAGCGTGTTCGAACGTATGAGCACCGAGCGTGAGCGTGAAGCTCGCGAGCACCGCGCCAAGGGTAACGAGCTGGCCGAAGGCATCCGTGCCGACGCCGATCGTCAACGCCGCGTGCTGCTGGCTGAAGCCTATCGTGAGTCCGAAGAGATTCGCGGTGATGGCGATGCCCAGGCCGCTGCGATCTACTCCAAGGCCTACGGCCAGGATCAGGAGTTCTACGGTTTCTACCGTAGCCTGCGTGCCTACCGTGAAAGCTTCGCGAACAAATCCGACGTCATGGTTCTCGACCCAAGCAGCGACTTCTTCCGTTACCTGGAAAAGTCCAAGCCTTGATACGACGTTGACCTGAATCATTCCGCCCGGCGGCTAAAACCTCGGGCGGGGTGATCCTTTGGGAAAACGTGTGTATGATGCGGCAGCCGGGAAATTCCCGGCTTTTTTGCGTCTGCACGTTTGATTGCTGTTTTTTGTTGCAGGCATCGGGTTGAATGGCCCGAGCGTTTTTCGAGGAAAGTGATGGGCGAAGCCGGTAACAGGCCTTTCGCCGCGTCGTTCATGCGCGTGCGTTTTGAACGGATCGGTCATTTTCTGCTTCACTCAAGGCTCGCCCGCAGGCTGGCCGCCCGGATCAAAGGGGAATGGCGTAATGGCAACGGTAGACCGCTGGCTGCTGCCAGATGGCATCGAAGAAGTACTGCCACCGGAAGCGGCGCGCATTGAAGTCGCGCGTCGTCAGGTGTTGGATCTGTTCCAGAGCTGGGGTTACGAGTTTGTCGTGACTCCCCATATCGAGTACCTGGAATCCCTGCTGACCGGTGCGGGCCAGGACCTGGATCTGCGTACCTTCAAGGTCATCGACCCGCAGTCGGGTCGGCAGATGGGGTTCCGTGCCGACATCACGCCGCAAGTGGCGCGCATCGATGCGCACACCCTGCGTCGCGAAGGCCCGAGCCGTCTGTGCTACGCCGGCAGCGTGCTGCATGCCCAGCCGCGTGCACTGTCGTCCTCGCGCAGCCCGATCCAGTTGGGTGCCGAGCTCTACGGCGATGCCAGCCCGAGCAGCGACGTTGAAGTGATCAGCCTGATGCTGGCCATGCTGCAACTGGCCGATGTGCCGGATGTACACATGGACCTTGGCCATGTCGGCATCTACCGTGGTCTGGCGCGTGCCGCCGGTCTGTCCGGTGAAGTCGAGCAGCAGTTGTTCGATGCGTTGCAACGCAAGGCCATCGACGAGGTCATTACCTTGACCGAAGGCCTGCCGGCCGATCTGTCCGGCATGCTGCGGGCGCTGGTCGATCTGTGTGGCGGCCGTGAAGTACTGAGTGCGGCCCGTGAGCGTCTGGCCAATGCACCGGCGCCGGTTCTGGCGGCGCTGGAAGATTTGCTGGAGATCGCCGATCGTCTGGCGACGCGTTTCCCGGAGTTGCCGCTGTACTTCGACCTGGGCGAGCTGCGCGGCTACCACTACCACACGGGTGTGGTGTTCGCGGTGTTTGTCCCGGGCGTGGGCCAGTCCATCGCTCAGGGCGGTCGTTACGACGACATCGGCGCCGACTTCGGTCGTGCCCGTCCGGCGACCGGCTTCTCTACCGATTTGAAAACCCTGGTGACCCTGGGGCGTGCTGAGATCGAGCTACCGTCTGGCGGTATCTGGATGCCTGACAGTACGGATGCGGCACTCTGGCAGCAGGTTTGCCAGTTGCGCAGTGAGGGTCAGCGTGTCGTTCAGGCATTGCCTGGACAACCTTTGGCCGCCGCCCGTGATGCGGACTGCGACCGGCAATTGATTCAGCAGAACGGGCTTTGGCAAGTATCGCCACTGGCTTCTTGAGTTTTCCTGCCGGCCATCGCCGGCACCAAGTTTGCGCGAATGAGGACAAGTGTTATGGGTAAGAATGTCGTAGTCCTGGGCACCCAATGGGGTGATGAGGGCAAAGGCAAGATCGTTGATCTGCTGACCGAACATGCTGCCGCCGTAGTGCGCTACCAAGGTGGCCACAACGCTGGCCACACCCTGGTGATCGACGGCGAGAAAACCGTCTTGCACCTGATCCCGTCGGGCGTGCTGCGCGAAGGCGTGCAGTGCCTGATCGGCAACGGCGTGGTGGTTGCACCTGACGCCCTGCTGCGTGAGATCACCAAGCTGGAAGAGAAAGGCGTACCGGTGCGCGAGCGCCTGCGTATCAGCCCGTCCTGCCCGCTGATTCTGTCCTTCCACGTGGCGCTGGACCAGGCCCGTGAAAAAGCCCGCGGCGAGCTGAAGATCGGTACCACCGGTCGCGGCATCGGCCCGGCTTACGAAGACAAGGTTGCCCGTCGTGGTCTGCGCGTGGGCGATCTGCTGAACATGCCGCGTTTCGAAGACAAGCTGCGTGAGCTGGTGGATTACCACAACTTCATGCTGGTCGGTTACTACAAGGAGCCGGCCATCGAGTTCGAAAAGACCTTGGCCGAGTGCAAGGAATACGCCGAGCTGCTCAAGCCGCTGATGCTCGACGTGACTGCCGAGCTGCACGACCTGCGTCGCGCCGGCAAAGACATCATGTTCGAAGGCGCTCAGGGTTCGTTGCTCGACATCGACCACGGTACCTACCCGTACGTGACCAGTTCCAACACCACCGCAGGTGGCGTGGCGACCGGTTCGGGCGTTGGCCCGATGTTCCTCGACTACATCCTGGGCATCACCAAGGCTTACACCACTCGCGTCGGCTCGGGTCCATTCCCGACTGAGCTGTTCGACGACGTGGGTGCGCATCTGGCCAAGCAAGGTCACGAGTTCGGCGCTACCACCGGTCGTGCCCGTCGTTGCGGCTGGTTCGACGCCGTCATCCTGCGTCGCGCTATCGATGTGAACAGCATCTCGGGCATCTGCCTGACCAAGCTGGATGTACTCGATGGTCTGGAAACCATCAACATCTGCACCGGCTACAAGGACGCGCAAGGCAATGCCGTGGCGCCGACCGACGCTGACAGCTACGTGGGCCTGCAGCCTGTGTACGAAGAAGTGCCGGGCTGGACCGAATCGACCGTGGGTGCCAAAACCCTGGAAGAGCTGCCAGCTAATGCTCGTGCCTACATTAAACGCGTTGAAGAGTTGATCGGCGCGCCGATCGACATTATTTCGACGGGCCCGGACCGCAACGAAACCATCGTTTTGCGTCATCCGTTCGCTTGATAAGTCGTTGATGTAAAAAACAAAGGCCCCTTAATCGGGGCCTTTGTCGTTTATGCCTGTTGGACGGCATGACCTTTGCTGTAAATCTTCCTACAAGAGTGCCATCAAATTAATGGCGTCAGAAGTAGAGGGATTCACAGTGTCGGCCGTTCTCTCACTGTTACAAAGCCGTTTGTTGCGGCCCGTGTTCGTTACCCTTGGTATCGCCCTTTTGGTGCAAGTGCTGGTGGCAGTCGCCCTGACACGAAGCACGGTCACGGCGCTGGAAGCCGATCTCGGCACTCGTCTGGGCGCTGACAGCCAAAAGCTCTCCGGCGAGCTAGAGCAGGCCGGGCGTGAAGTCACCTCAAGCCTCGATAACCTTTCCTCAAGTACCCGGCAGCGTCTGACCGCCGGCCTGTCTTCCCGTCTGAAGGAGGAGCAGGCGCAACTGCGTACGACACTGGAAAAAGATCTCAAGGACTCGGCCAATGACATGGCTCAGTTGCTCGCCTCGGTGGCGCCGCGCGCCATGTGGGACAGCGACGTGCCGACCCTGTCCGAATTTGCTCGTCGCGCCCAGCGCAATCCCAACGTGTTGTTCGTGGTTTACGACGATGCCACCGGTCAACACCTGACGCGTTACCTCAACCGCGAAAATCCGATCAACAAGGCTTTGCTGGAAAAAGGCCAGGGCGAGCGCGCGCTGGACAAGGTGCTGGACGCGGCGAAAAACGATCCGTCGGTCTACTACCTCGAAGCCTCGATCAACCCTAACGGCGTGGAAATCGGCAAAGTGCTGATGGGCGTCTCGACCGCGTCGGTGGAAACCGATCTGGCGGCGCTCGACCAGCGCTTCTCGGCGCTGATCGCCAGCAGTGATCAACTGGTGGGCGACAGCCTCAAGGGCGCCGCCGCCGACAGCGCGACGGCAATGCAGGCGCGCCTGCAGTCGGCGCAATCCACCGCTGCCGAAATGAAAGCCAATACCACCAGCACGGTACAGGACGCCGCTGCGACCTTGCGCTGGCGCATCGGCATGGGTCTGGCGCTGGTCGGCTGTGGCGTGCTGCTGTTGCTGGCGGTGGTGCTGGGGCACCGGGTGGTCAATCGCTTGAAGATGCTCAATGCGGCGATGGACGATCTGGCGGCAGGCGAGGGCGACCTGACTAAGCGCGTGCAGATCAACAGCAAGGACGAAATCGGCGACATGGCCTCGGCGGTCAATCGCTTTGTGGATAAGTTGCAGCCGATCGTGCGCGAGGCGGGCGACGTGGCCCAGCGTACCGGTGTGGAAATCGGCGCCATGACCCTGCGCAATGCCGGTGCCGACGCAGCGGCCGGGATGCAGCGTGACGAAGTGGCGGAAAGCCTGCGCGCGCTGTCGCAAATGGCTGACGAGGCGCAATCGGAAAGCCATGCCATGCAGGCGGCGTTGAAGCAGGTGGTGGATATTCGCCAGGCCACCGATGAAAACACTCGTACCTCGGCGAAAGTCGGCAGCCTGATCGAGGCGCTGGCAGGGCAGGTTGATACCGGGGCGAAAGTCATCGAGCGACTGGCGCAGCAGAGCGAACAGATCGAAGTGGTGCTGACGGTGATTCACGGCATCGCCGAGCAGACCAACCTGTTGGCCCTGAATGCGGCGATCGAAGCGGCGCGGGCCGGTGAGACCGGCCGCGGTTTTGCCGTGGTCGCGGACGAGGTGCGCGCGCTGGCGAGCAAGACGCAAAGCTCGACCGGTGACATTCAGGCGCACATCGTCGCGTTGCAGCAGGGCGCGCGTGAGGCGGTCGAAGCGATCGGCCAGGCGGGGCGTCAGGCCAGCGAAGGTTTGCTGGTGTTACGCGACAGCGCGCGGTTGCAGCAATCGGTGCAGGCTTCGGTTGAGCAGGTGCATGCGGCGATTGGTCTAGCGACCCAGGCTGCGGCGCATCAGGCGCAGGGCGCGCAGGCGGTGCGTGGGCGGGTCGAAACGATTCATGCCCAGGCCGAGAAAGCGGCGCAGGCGGTGGTGGAAACCACGGCCAGTGGAAAGGTACTGGATGGGCTGGCGGCGCAGTTGAAAGCCAGCCTGGGGCAGTTCAGGGCCTGATGTTTCCCCCTTCGCGAGCAGGCTCGCTCCCGCATTCGATCGCATTCCTCTGGTGGGACTCGGTCAAACTGTGGGAGCGGGCTTGCTCGCGAAGGCGATTTCAGCGGCTCAGATACATCCGCGTCGTCAGCAGATACACCGGCAACCCCGACACCACAATCAACAACGCCGCATAAGGCGCCGCCGCCGCGAACTCGACATTCGCGGTGTGCGCCCACACTTCCGTCGCCAGTGTATTAAGTCCCGTTGGGCTCAGCAGCAGCGTCGCCGTCAATTCCTTCATCGCATCCAGAAACACCAGCGCAAACGCCGCACCCAGTGCCGGGAAAATGATCGGCAGGGTCACCCGGCAAAACGCGGTGAATGACGATGCCCCCAACGTGCGTGCCGCTTCCTCCAGCTGCGGCGCAGCCTTGTTCAGTGCCGTGCGGATCGGCGCCTGTGCCAATGGCAGGAACAGCAGCGCATAAGCGATCAGCAGCAATGCCGAGGTCTGGTACAGCGCCGGCACGTAGTGCAGGGCGAAATACACCAGCGTCAGCGCGATTACCAGGCCCGGCAAGGCGTGGAGCAGATACGGCAAGCGTTCGGCCCAGATCGCCAGTTGGCCCTTGTAACGCACCACCAGCAGCCCGACCGGCACCGCCAGCAGCAGGCACAGCGCTGCGCCACCCAGCGACAAGGCCAGCGAAGACAGCAGGGCTTCGGTGATCGCCGCGACCGGGAACGCTGCCGATGAGCCCACCGCCAGCCAATACGCGAGCATGCCCAGCGGAATCCCGCTGCCGACGATCGCCAGCAACAGGCAATACAGCTGACCGACAACCGCCCACCGCCCCAGGCGTACTTGTTCAGCCTGCCGCGCTGCACCCTGGCCGGTGCGCACATGGCGCCCTTTACCGCGCACCCGCAGCTCCAGCCACAGCAGCATCAGACACAGCGCGAGCAGCACCGCCGAAAGCATCGCTGCATTGGCGTTGCTGAATTCCAGTTCGAATTGCTGGTAGATGGCGGTGGTGAAGGTTTGCAGGCCGATGATCGACAGCGCGCCGAACTCGACCAGCATGTGCAGGGCAATCAGCAGCGAACCGGCCAGCAGCGACGGCCAGAGCAGCGGCAGGGTGACGCGGAAAAACACGCCCCAGCGGTTCTGTCCCAAGGTGCGGGCGGATTCTTCAAGGGACGGATCGAGGTTGCGCAGGGTCGCCGCGACCGGCAGAAAGATCAGCGGATACTTCGACAGGCTCATCACCAGAATCGCCCCGCCGAGGCCTTCGAACTGCGCGCTCAACGACACCCAGGTGAAGCTGCTGACGAACGCCGGCACCGCGAACGGCAAGCACAGAACCACCCCCCACAGGCGACGTCCCGGTAGATTGCTGCGCTCCAGCAGCCACGCCAGTGACAGGCCGATCACGCCGCAAGTCAGCGTTACGCCGACCATCAACGCCAGGGTGTTGCGCAGCAGACCGAATACGTAAGGGCGCCATAACAGGTGCAGCGCTTCGGCCCAGCCGGCCTGCCAGGCTTTCAGGCCGACATAGGCCAGAGGCAACAGGCTCATGATCACCAGCAATAAGACCGGCAGCACCAGCCAGATCGACGGGCGCTTGCGTCGTGGTACGTAACCCCCGCGCGCGGCGGGGGTGGATAACGATGCGGCCATCAGTTCAGGCCAACTTCACGTTCCAGCTCCAGCGCTTCTTCGGCGTTGCCCAGGTCGGCCGGGGTCACGTTTGGCGCTTGCAGTTCGCTGAACGGCTTGAGCCCGCGATCCGATTCCATACCTTTGTGCAGCGGGTATTCGGCGGTGGTCTGAGTGATCACGCGCTGGCCTTCCTCACTGGCCATGTAGGCAAGGAATTGCTGGGCTTCTTTTGGATGTTTGCTGGATTTCAGCACGGCAGCACTGGATACGGTGATCAGTCCGCCGACGTCGCCGCCGGTGAAGTAATGCAGTTTCGAGTCGAGTTTGCCTTTCTCGCGCTGCAGGGCGAACCAGTAATAGTTGTTCACCAGTACGGTGGCGACTTCGCCGTTTTCCACAGCTTTGAGGGCGACCATGTTGTTGCTGTAGGTCTTGCCGAAAGCGCGCAGGCCGGTCAGCCATTCCTCAGCGGCGTCGCGACCGTGCATCTTGATGATCGCCACGGCCTGTTCCTGGAAGGCGCCGCTGGTTGGTACGAAACCGACTTTGCCTTGCCATTTCGGATCGGAGAATTCCATCACCGACTTCGGCAGGTCTTTCTCATCGACCAGTTTCGGATTGTAGGCAACCACGCGAACCCGCGCGGTGACACCGATCCAGGTGCCGTTGCCGGCGACGTATTGCTTGGGCAGCACGGCCAACGTGGCGTCGTCAGTCTTGGCCAGCAGGCCTTGCTCGCCGAGGTTGTTCAGCGGAGGAGATTCTTCGGTGTAGATCACGTCGGCGGGGGAACGGTCGCCTTCTTCGATGACCTGGCTGGCGAGCTGGTTGCTGCTGCCCTTGCGTACGTTGACGTGAATGCCGGTCTTGGCCTCGAAAGCCTTGGCGATCGCATCGCCGACTTCCTTGTGTTGACCGTTGTAGAGCGTCAGGGAAACCGCATCGGCTGCCTGGGTGAGGGGAGTGGCGAGTGCCAGGCCGAGCAGGGTGAAGGTCAAGCCGCGGCGCAGGGTATTTCGAAACATCATTCGCAGGGTTCCTCACTGTCGCATTGCAAAAACTTGCAACAATGATAAACGATATTGTTTCTCAAGTGCGCCTTGCGACGAGGGCGGAGGTTTGCTAGAGCATGATCTGGTGATCATGTGTGGCGAGGGAGCTGCAGGTTTTCAAACGCCAGAAACGCAAAAACCCGCTTTCGCGGGTTTTTGGGAAACTCAACGTCGTAACCTTGAGTTTGAATTGGTGCCCAGAAGAAGACTCGAACTTCCACGACCGTAAGGTCACCAGCACCTGAAGCTGGCGTGTCTACCAATTTCACCATCTGGGCATTCATCGCGAGCGTTGCCGCTGTTGATGTGGCGCACTATACGGAGCGCTTTTTGATCTGTAAACCCCTGATTTAATTTTAATTAATCAGTTTTAACAAACCCGTTCCTTAGAATGCAAAAAACCCGCTTTCGCGGGTTTTGTGTGAGTCTTGAAGCTGATCTAGTCTCAAACTCGAAATTGGTGCCCAGGAGAAGACTCGAACTTCCACGACCGTAAGGTCACCAGCACCTGAAGCTGGCGTGTCTACCAATTTCACCACCTGGGCATCTCGTCAACGTATGTACGTCGTCGATGGCGCGCACTATACGGAGCGCCTTTTTAACTGTAAACCCCTGTCAGCAAAAAAAATGAATTTTTTTACCAGCGGTGTTCAAAAGGGCTTTCAGGCGTCGATACAAGGCTCCAGAAGGGCCTTATATAGTCGGAAATTTCCCGTTTGATGGCGCCTATGCCAAACTAACCCGCATATAGACAAGGTGAAAACTCTCTAATGGCCGATTGGCAGTCCCTCGATCCCGAGGCCGCTCGTGAAGCGGAAAAATATGAAAACCCTATTCCCAGCCGCGAACTGATCCTGGCGCATCTCGCCGATCGGGGTTCGCCTGCTGCCCGCGAGCAACTGGTCGAAGAGTTTGGTCTGACCACAGAAGACCAGATCGAAGCCCTGCGCCGCCGCCTGCGCGCCATGGAGCGCGACGCTCAATTGATCTACACCCGCCGTGGCACCTATGCGCCGGTGGACAAGCTCGACCTGATCCTCGGCCGCATCAGCGGCCACCGTGACGGTTTCGGCTTCCTGGTGCCGGACGACGGCAGCGATGACCTGTTCATGAGCCCGGCGCAGATGCGTCTGGTGTTCGATGGCGATCGTGCGCTGGCCCGTGTTTCCGGTCTCGACCGTCGTGGCCGCCGTGAAGGCGTGATCGTCGAAGTGGTGTCCCGTGCCCACGAAACGATCGTCGGTCGCTACTTCGAAGAGGGCGGTATCGGTTTTGTCGTTGCCGACAATCCGAAGATCCAGCAGGAAGTGCTGGTTACGCCAGGCCGCAACGCCAACGCGCAGATCGGTCAGTTCGTCGAGGTGAAAATCACCCACTGGCCGACGCCGCGCTTCCAGCCGCAAGGCGATGTGGTCGAAGTGGTCGGCAACTACATGGCGCCGGGCATGGAAATCGATGTCGCGCTGCGTACCTACGACATTCCGCATGTCTGGCCTGAAGCGGTACTCAAAGAAGCCGCCAAGCTCAAGCCGGAAGTCGAAGAAAAAGACAAAGAGAAGCGTGTCGACCTGCGCCATCTGCCGTTCGTCACCATCGACGGCGAAGATGCCCGCGACTTCGACGACGCGGTCTACTGCGAAGCCAAACCGGGCAAGTTGCGCCTGTTCTCCGGCGGCTGGAAGTTGTACGTGGCGATTGCCGACGTTTCCAGCTACGTGAAGATCGGTTCGGCGCTGGACAACGAAGCCCAGGTACGCGGCAACTCGGTGTATTTCCCCGAGCGCGTGGTGCCGATGCTGCCTGAACAGCTGTCCAACGGCCTGTGCTCGCTGAACCCGCACGTCGATCGTCTGGCCATGGTTTGCGAGATGACCATCTCCAAGTCCGGTGAAATGACCGACTACTGCTTCTATGAAGCGGTGATCCATTCCCACGCCCGTCTGACCTACAACAAGGTCAGCGCGATGCTGGAAACCCCGAAAGCCACCGAAGCGCGCAAGCTTCGCGGCGAATACACCGACGTGGTGCCGCACCTCAAGCAGCTCTATGCGCTGTACAAAGTGTTGCTGGCTGCCCGTCACGTGCGTGGCGCGATCGATTTCGAAACCCAGGAAACCCGGATCATCTTCGGTTCCGAGCGCAAAATTGCCGAAATCCGTCCTACCACCCGCAACGATGCGCACAAGCTGATCGAGGAATGCATGCTGGCGGCCAACGTGGCCACCGCCGAATTCCTCAAGAAGCACGAAATCCCCGCGCTGTACCGTGTCCACGACGGCCCGCCACCGGAGCGTCTGGAAAAACTGCGCGCGTTCCTCGGCGAGCTCGGCCTGTCCCTGCACAAAGGCAAGGATGGCCCGTCGCCAAAGGACTATCAGGCCCTGTTGGCGAGCATCAAGGACCGTCCGGATTTCCATCTGATCCAGACCGTGATGCTGCGCTCCCTGAGCCAGGCGGTGTACAGCGCCCAGAACGAAGGCCACTTCGGCCTGAATTACGAAGCCTATACCCACTTCACCTCGCCGATCCGTCGTTACCCGGACCTGCTCACGCACCGCGCCATCCGCAGCGTGATCCATTCGAAACAGGACACTCCGCACGTTCGTCGTGCCGGGGCGATGACCATTCCGAAGGCGCGCATCTATCCGTACGACGAAGCGGCGCTGGAGCAACTCGGCGAGCAGTGCTCGATGAGCGAGCGCCGTGCCGACGAAGCCACCCGCGATGTGGTGAACTGGCTCAAGTGCGAGTTCATGAAAGATCGCGTGGGCGAATCGTTCCCGGGGGTGATCACCGCCGTGACCGGTTTTGGTCTGTTCGTCGAGCTGACCGATATCTACGTCGAAGGCTTGGTGCACGTCACCGCGCTGCCAGGCGATTACTACCACTTCGACCCTGTGCATCACCGCCTGGCGGGCGAGCGCACCGGTCGCAGCTTCCGTCTCGGCGATACCGTTGAAGTGCGCGTGATGCGCGTCGATCTCGACGAGCGCAAGATCGACTTCGAGATGGCCGAAAAAACCATCAGCGCACCGATTGGTCGCAAGAAACGTGGCGCCGATACCGCAGCGCCTGCGAGCAAGGCTGTGGAAGACAAGGCTCCGGCCAAAACCGCTAGCCGTCGTCCGGCCAAGGAAAAAGCTGTCGAGGCCTATCGCCCGAGCGATGCCGTGGCGAAAAATGCCGAGCTGCGCAAAAGCCGTGAATTGAAGAAGGCCTTGCTGGCCGAAGCCAAAAGCGGTGGTAAAGCGGCGTCTGGGGGAAAGACCGGACGGTCGGCGCCTGAGAAGGCCGTCGGCGGCAAGCCAGCCAAACCGAGCAAACACCGTAAAGGCCCGCCAAAAGCGGGTTCGGCTCCAGCCAAAAGTGGCGGGTCGCGTAAACCGAAGGCGAAGTCATGAGTCAGTTGGAAAAAATCTACGGCGTTCACGCGGTAGAAGCGTTGTTGCGTCACCACCCGAAACGCGTCAAGCAGATCTGGCTGGCCGAAAGCCGCAACGATCCGCGCGTGCAGACCCTGATCGAACTGGCCAACGAAAATCGTGTGCAGATCGGTCAGGCCGAGCGCCGCGAAATGGACGCCTGGGTTGAAGGCGTGCACCAGGGCGTGGTGGCGGACGTCAGTCCGAGCCAGGTCTGGGGCGAGGCGATGCTCGATGAGCTGCTCGACCGTACCGAAGGCGCACCGCTGTTGCTGGTGCTCGACGGCGTGACCGACCCGCACAACCTCGGCGCCTGCCTGCGTTCGGCGGATGCTGCCGGCGCGCTGGCGGTGATCGTGCCCAAGGACAAGTCGGCAACCCTGACGCCGGTGGTGCGTAAAGTGGCCTGCGGCGCGGCGGAAGTGATTCCGCTGGTGGCGGTGACCAACCTCGCGCGCACTCTGGAAAAGCTTCAGCAGCGCGGTCTGTGGGTGGTCGGCACGGCGGGTGAGGCCGAGGTCAGCATTTATGACCAGGACCTGACCGGCCCGACCATCCTGATCATGGGCGCCGAAGGCAAAGGCATGCGTCGCCTGACTCGCGAGCACTGCGACTATCTGGTGAACCTGCCGATGGCCGGCAGCGTCAGCAGCCTCAACGTGTCCGTGGCCACCGGTGTGTGTCTGTTCGAAGCACAGCGTCAACGCGGCGCCAAGGCCAAGGCTGCAGCCAAGAATTAAGGCTGTACGCAAACAAACTGTGGGAGCGGGCTTGCTCGCGAAAGCGGTGTGTCAGACAACAATAATGTTGCCTGATGAAACGCATTCGCGAGCAAGCCCGCTCCCACAGTGTTTTGTGCGAAGGCAAAGAAATGGTGATTGTTCAAATAATCACCAATTGCCTTGCACCTCCGCAGTCCCTTCTCTACAATTGCGCCCCTTGCTGTGACGGCAGGCACGCATGTGCCCCGCGCCAGCAAGTCCATAAGTGTCATTCACTCCTTGTCTGACCGTTTTTGAGCGGCAGGCTACAACCCGTAAGGAGCATTCATGCGTCATTACGAAATCATCTTTCTGGTCCACCCTGACCAGAGCGAGCAAGTCGGCGGCATGGTTGAGCGTTACACCAAGCTGATCGAAGAAGACGGCGGCAAAATCCACCGTCTGGAAGACTGGGGCCGTCGTCAACTGGCCTACGCAATCAACAATGTTCACAAGGCTCACTACGTGATGCTGAACGTTGAGTGCACTGGCAAGGCCCTGGCCGAGCTGGAAGACAACTTCCGCTACAACGATGCTGTGATCCGTAACCTGGTCATCCGTCGCGACGAAGCCGTTACCGGCCAGTCCGAGATGCTCAAGGCTGAAGAAAACCGCAGTGAGCGCCGTGAGCGTCGCGACCGTCCTGAGCACTCCGACGCTGATGGCGTTGAGGGTGATGACAGCGACAACAGCGATAACGCTGACGAGTAATCCACGGACCTTTTAAGGAGCCTATCAAATGGCACGTTTCTTCCGTCGTCGTAAATTCTGCCGCTTCACCGCTGAAGACGTGAAAGAGATCGATTACAAAGATCTCAACACTCTGAAAGCCTACGTATCCGAGACCGGCAAAATCGTTCCAAGCCGCATCACCGGTACCAAAGCTCGTTATCAGCGTCAGCTGGCCACCGCTATCAAGCGCGCCCGCTTCCTGGCCCTGCTGGCCTACACCGACAGCCACGGCCGCTGAGACCGGGCAGTCGACAAGTAGCAAAGGATTGAATGCATGCGTGCCTTAGCTGAGTTCATCATGCGAGGCCGTATGCAGGCCACTCTCGTGGTGGCCGGATGTGCAACATTGCCGTTGTTGTATTGGTTGGGTGCTGCCGCCGGGAGCCTGGTGCTTCTGCGGCGCGGACTGACGGACGCCATTGGCGTTCTGTCCCTGGGGCTGCTGCCGGCTTTGGTCTGGTGGCTGTATGCCGATGATCCACGGGCACTTCTGGTGCTGCTGGGGTCTTCGGGGCTTGCGTTGGTGTTGCGCGCAAGCGAGTCCTGGGTTCGCACGCTGCTGGTCAGCGTAGTGATTGGAGTGGTGTTTTCAGTGGTGCTCGGGGCAGCGTTTGCGGCCCAGATCGAGATGCTCGCGCAGGCCTTGATAAAGGTCATGCCGGCGCTTCTTGGTGAAACCTACAAGCAATTGTCGGTCGATGAGCAAGCGCGCTTCGCGTCCCTGATTGCACCAGTCCTGACCGGACTGATTGCGGCTCTGTTGCAGATCGTCAGCGTGCTGAGCCTGATTGTCGGGCGGCATTGGCAAGCGTTGTTGTACAACCCGGGTGGTTTTGGTCGCGAGTTTCGCGCCATCCGGATCCCGCTGGGGCCGGCGATGTTGCTGCTGGCGTTGATGCTTCTGGGCCCGAATCTCGGTGCACAGATGGCCATGTTGACGCCGTTGTGCAGTGTACCGCTGGTGTTCGCCGGACTCGCCCTGATTCACGGGCTGGTCGGGCAGAAGCGACTGGCCGGTTTCTGGCTGGTGGGGTTGTACGTCACGCTGCTGTTGTTCATGCAGCTGCTCTATCCGTTGCTCGTGGTTCTGGCCATTGTCGACAGCCTGATTGATTTTCGCGGTCGTCACGTGTCGAAAGACACCGATAACGCGAACGGTGAAGGTTAAAAGTTAAGAGGATTTCCACATGCAACTGATCCTTCTGGAAAAAATCGCCAACCTGGGCAACCTGGGCGACAAAGTAAACGTTAAGGCCGGTTACGGCCGTAACTACCTGCTGCCTTTCGGCAAGGCTACCGCTGCGACCGCTGCCAACCTGGCTGCGTTCGAAGAGCGTCGTGCCGAGCTGGAAAAAGCCGCCGCAGACCGTAAAGCATCGGCTGAAAGCCGTGCTGCCCAACTGGCCGAGCTGGAAGTGACCATCACTGCCACCGCTGGCGACGAAGGCAAGCTGTTCGGTTCGATCGGTACTCACGACATCGCTGACGCACTGACCGCTTCCGGCGTTGAAGTGCAGAAGAGCGAAGTTCGTCTGCCGAACGGCACCATCCGCAACGTGGGTGAATTCGACGTGGCTGTGCACCTGCACGCCGAAGTTGAAGCCACCGTACGCGTTGTCGTGGTAGCAGCTTAAGCAATACTTGTCGGCTGGCACCCTCGGGTGCTTGCCGGTAACATCGGGCACGATCCTGTTTACAGGTCGTGCCCTTTGTCTTTCTGGTACTCCCGTTTTCAAACCTGACTCCAAGTGGCCATGAACGAAATCACCGCTCCCGAGCAATACGATCTGCAAACCGCTGCCCTGAAGGTGCCGCCGCATTCCATCGAGGCCGAACAGGCCGTACTCGGTGGTCTGATGCTGGACAACAACGCCTGGGAACGCGTGCTCGATCAAGTCTCCGACGGCGATTTCTACCGACATGACCACCGTCTGATCTTCCGTGCGATCGCCAAATTGGCCGATCAGAACATGCCGATCGACGTCGTGACCCTTGCCGAGCAACTGGACAAGGAAGGTCAGACGTCCCAGGTCGGCGGCCTCGGTTACCTCGGCGAGCTGGCGAAAAACACGCCGTCCGTCGCCAACATCAAAGCCTATGCGCAGATCGTTCGCCAGCGCGCGACGTTGCGCCAGCTGATCGGTATCAGCACCGAAATTGCCGACGCCGCCTTCAACCCTGAAGGCCGTACAGCCGAAGAGATCCTCGACGAAGCCGAACGGCAGATCTTCCAGATCGCCGAGGCGCGGCCGAAGACCGGCGGCCCGGTGGGGGTCAACGAACTGTTGACCAAGGCCATCGATCGCATCGACACCCTGTTCAACACTGCCGACGCGATTACCGGTCTTTCCACCGGATATACCGACCTCGACGAGAAGACCAGTGGCCTGCAGCCGTCCGACCTGATCATCGTCGCCGGCCGTCCGTCGATGGGTAAGACCACCTTCGCCATGAACCTGGTGGAAAACGCCGTACTGCGCAGCGACAAGGCGGTGCTGGTGTACTCCCTCGAGATGCCAGGCGAATCGCTGATCATGCGTATGCTCTCGTCCCTCGGTCGTATCGATCAGACCAAGGTGCGTTCCGGCCAGCTCGAAGACGACGACTGGCCGCGCCTGACCTCGGCGGTCAACCTACTCAACGATCGCAAGCTGTTCATCGACGATACCGCCGGCATCAGCCCGTCGGAAATGCGTGCGCGGACCCGGCGTCTGGTGCGCGAGCACGGCGACATCGGCCTGATCATGATCGACTACCTGCAGCTGATGCAGATTCCCGGCTCCAGCGGTGACAACCGGACCAACGAGATTTCCGAGATCTCCCGATCCCTCAAAGCCCTGGCCAAGGAATTCAACTGCCCGGTGGTGGCGCTGTCGCAGCTCAACCGTTCCCTGGAACAACGTCCCAACAAGCGCCCGGTGAACTCCGACTTGCGGGAATCCGGAGCGATCGAGCAGGACGCCGACGTCATCATGTTCGTGTACCGGGACGAGGTGTATCACCCGGAAACCGAACACAAGGGCATCGCCGAAATCATCATCGGCAAGCAGCGGAACGGCCCGATCGGCTTTATCCGCCTGGCCTTTATCGGTAAGTACACCCGCTTCGAAAACCTCGCGCCGGGCAGTTACAACTTCGACGACGATGAGTAAATTCTTCATCGTTTGAGCTGACGCTTTCGCGAGCAAGCCCGCTCCCACACCTGGAATGCATTCAAATGTGGGAGCGGGCTTGCTCGCGAATGGGCGTGGCGCAATTTCCGACCACAGCCGTCGGAATTGGTCAAAATTTGTGCTATATTCCGCGCCCGCGAAATTCAATGAAAGCCAACACCGGTTATCGACATGCAAGCAGCCAAGCCGTTATTTGACTATCCGAAGTACTGGGCCGAATGTTTCGGGCCAGCGCCATTCCTGCCGATGAGCAGGGAGGAGATGGATCAGCTCGGCTGGGATTCCTGCGACATCATCATCGTCACCGGTGATGCCTACGTCGATCACCCGTCGTTCGGCATGGCGATCATCGGCCGGCTGCTGGAGTCCCAGGGCTTCCGCGTCGGGATCATTGCCCAGCCGAACTGGCAATCCAAAGACGACTTCATGAAGCTCGGCGAGCCGAACCTGTTCTTCGGCGTCGCGGCCGGCAACATGGACTCGATGATCAACCGCTACACCGCGGACAAGAAAATCCGTTCCGACGACGCCTACACCCCGGGTGGCATGGCGGGCAAACGTCCGGATCGCGCGAGCCTGGTTTACAGCCAGCGCTGCAAGGAAGCCTACAAGCATGTGCCGATCGTCCTCGGCGGCATCGAAGCTTCCCTGCGTCGCATCGCCCACTACGACTACTGGCAGGATCGCGTGCGCAACTCGATCCTGATCGACGCCAGCGCCGACATTCTGCTGTACGGCAACGCCGAGCGCGCCATCGTCGAAGTGGCCCAGCGTCTGTCCTACGGGCACAAGATCGAAGACATCACCGACGTGCGCGGCACCGCGTTCATCCGTCGTGACACGCCGCAGGGCTGGTACGAAGTCGACTCCACGCGTATCGACCGTCCGGGCAAGGTCGACAAGATCATCAACCCGTACGTCAACACCCAGGACACCCAGGCTTGCGCCATCGAGCAAGAGAAGGGCCCGGTGGATGATCCCGAGGAAGCCAAGGTCGTACAGATCCTGGCCAGCCCGCGCATGACTCGCGACAAGACCGTGATCCGCCTGCCGTCGATGGAAAAGGTGCGTAACGACCCGGTTCTGTACGCCCACGCCAACCGCGTGCTGCACCTGGAAACTAACCCGGGCAACGCCCGCGCGCTGGTGCAGAAACATGGCGAGATCGACGTCTGGTTCAACCCGCCGCCGATTCCGATGACCACTGAAGAAATGGACTACGTTTTCGGCATGCCTTACGCACGGGTTCCGCACCCGGCGTACGGCAAGGAGAAGATCCCGGCCTACGACATGATCCGTTTCTCGGTGAACATCATGCGTGGCTGCTTCGGCGGTTGTACCTTCTGCTCGATCACCGAGCACGAAGGCCGGATCATCCAGAACCGTTCCGAAGAGTCGATCATTCGCGAAATCGAAGAGATCCGCGACAAGGTTCCGGGCTTCACCGGTGTCATCTCCGACCTCGGCGGCCCGACCGCGAACATGTACCGCATCGCCTGCAAGAGCCCGGAAATCGAATCCGCGTGCCGCAAGCCGTCCTGCGTATTCCCAGGCATCTGCCCGAACCTGAACACCGACCACTCGTCGCTGATTCAGCTGTACCGCAGCGCCCGTGCCTTGCCGGGTGTGAAGAAGATCCTGATCGCCTCCGGCCTGCGTTACGACCTCGCGGTCGAGTCGCCGGAGTACGTCAAAGAACTGGTGACCCACCACGTCGGTGGCTACCTGAAGATCGCCCCGGAGCACACCGAGGAAGGTCCGCTCAACCAGATGATGAAACCGGGCATTGGCAGCTATGACAAGTTCAAGCGCATGTTCGAGAAGTACACCAAGGAAGCAGGCAAAGAGCAGTACCTGATCCCGTACTTCATCGCCGCGCACCCGGGCACCACCGACGAAGACATGATGAACCTGGCGCTGTGGCTCAAGGGCAACGGCTTCCGTGCCGACCAGGTGCAGGCGTTCTATCCGTCGCCGATGGCCACCGCAACCGCGATGTACCACTCGGGCAAGAACCCGCTGCGCAAGGTCACCTACAAGAGCGACGGCGTGACCATCGTCAAGAGCGAAGAGCAGCGCCGCCTGCACAAGGCGTTCTTGCGTTATCACGACCCGAAAGGCTGGCCGATGCTGCGCGAAGCGTTGATTCGCATGGGCCGTGGTGATCTGATCGGTCCGGGCAAGGATCAGTTGATTCCGCTGCATCAACCGGCTACCGACAGCTACCAGAGCGCCCGTCGCAAGAACTCGACGCCGGCCGGCAGCCACAAGGTCGCGAAAGAGAAGACCACCAAGATTCTCACCCAGCACAACGGCCTGCCGCCGCGTGCCAGCGACGGTGGCAATCCTTGGGACAAGCGTGAACAGGCCAAGGCTGCGGCATTCGCCCGCAACCAGCAGGCGGCCAAGGAGCGCAAGGAAGCGGCCAAGGGCAAGGGGCCGAAACCGGCTCGCAAGCCCGTCGTACCGCGCTAAATCGCTTTTTGTTTCAACAGAACGCCAACCTTCGGGTTGGCGTTTTGCATTTCAGGTTTCAGGAAATGCGCTGAATCGACTGGCCCCTTCGCGAGCAAGCCCGCTCCCACAGTTGGAATGCGGTCTCCTGTGGGAGCGGGCTTGCTCGCGAAGGCGTCATCTTAGGCGCCGCATCTACCACTGCCGCCACATTTAGGCGCAACTTCCTCAATCCATTTCCCCGCATCGCCCGATTTTGGTGCTGTACTGCCCTGAGCATTCCGGGAAAGCGCCCAAGCCTCTGCATGGCATAAGTCTTGCGCGCTTTCGAATACGCTTAGGCTCGCAGGAGGCACGCCGTGTCGATTCATGTCGCATTGCATCACGTCACGCATTACCGCTACGACCGCGCTGTCGAACTCGGCCCGCAGATCGTACGCCTGCGTCCGGCCGCCCACAGCCGCACGCGGATTCTTTCGTATGCGCTGAAGGTCTCGCCCGAGCAGCATTTCATCAACTGGCAGCAAGACCCGCAGGGTAACTACCTCGCGCGTCTGGTATTCCCCGAGAAAACCGACGAGTTGCGCATCGAAGTCGATCTGCTGGCCGAGATGGCGGTGTTCAATCCGTTCGACTTCTTCCTCGAACCCTACGCCGAGAAAATCCCCTTCACTTACGCGGCCGATGAGCGCAAAGAGCTGGCGCCGTACCTCGAAACCCTGCCGCTGACCCCGGCATTCAAAGCCTATCTGGACGGGATCGACCGTACGCCGCTGCCCGCTGTGGATTTCCTGGTGATGCTCAACCAGCGCCTCAGCGAAGACATCCGCTACCTGATCCGCATGGAACCGGGCGTGCAAACCCCGGAACACACCCTCGAACATGCCTCCGGCTCCTGCCGCGACTCGGCGTGGCTGCTGGTGCAACTGCTGCGCAACCTCGGGCTGGCCGCGCGGTTCGTTTCCGGTTACCTGATTCAACTGACCGCCGACGTGAAGAGCCTCGACGGCCCGTCCGGCACCGAAGTGGACTTCACTGATCTGCACGCGTGGTGCGAGGTGTACTTGCCAGGCGCTGGCTGGATCGGTCTGGATGCTACGTCCGGGTTGTTCGCCGGCGAAGGGCATATCCCGCTGGCCTGCAGCCCCGATCCATCCTCAGCCGCGCCGATCAGTGGTCTGGTCGAGCCGTGCGAATGCCAGTTCAGCCACGAAATGTCGGTGGAGCGGATCTGGGAAGCGCCACGGGTCACCAAACCCTATACCGATGAGCAGTGGCTGGCGATTCAGGCGCTGGGCCGGCAGATCGATGCCGACATGCTGGAAGGCGATGTGCGCCTGACCATGGGCGGCGAGCCGACCTTCGTCTCCATCGACGACCCGGACGGCGCCGAGTGGAACACCGCCGCGCTAGGCCCGGACAAGCGCCGACTGTCCGCTGAACTGTTCCAGCGCATGCGCCAGCACTATGCGCCGAAAGGTCTGGTGCATTTCGGTCAGGGCAAGTGGTACCCGGGCGAGCAATTGCCGCGCTGGTCGCTCAACTGCTACTGGCGCCGCGATGGCGTGCCGATCTGGCAAAACAGCGCGCTGATCGCCGATGAGCAGCAGGACTACGGCGCCGATGGCGAACTGGCGGGACGCTTTCTTGCGAGTGTTGCCGAACGCCTGAAACTGCCTGCTCGTTTCGTGTTTCCAGCCTACGAAGACAATTTTTATTACCTCTGGCGTGAGGGCGCATTGCCGAGCAACGTCAGCGCTGAAGACTCGCGTCTTGAAGAACCGCTGGAGCGTGCGCGTCTGCGCAAGGTTTTCGCGCAGGGCCTGGATAAAGTGATCGGCCAGGTGCTGCCGCTGGCCCGCACCGGCAAGGGTGATCAATGGCAGAGCGGGCGCTGGTATCTGCGCGACGAGCATTGCCGACTGGTACCGGGGGATTCGCCGCTGGGTTATCGCTTGCCACTCGGCTCGCAGCCGTGGGTGAAGGCCGCCGAGTATCCGTTCATTCATCCCAACGATCCGAATCAGGACTTCCCCGAGCTGCCGAACACCGCGCAGCTCAACAGTCATGCCGAACCCGCCACGGCCGCCGAACGCGCGCCGAAAATTGACGAGTCCGCCGACTGGCTGACCCGCACCGCCTTCTGTGCCGAAGCGCGCGAAGGGCGTCTGTATCTGTTCATGCCGCCGCTGGAGCGGGTCGAGGACTATCTGGAACTGGTGGCGGCCATCGAAGCCACCGCCGAAGAGCTGCATTGCCCGGTGCTGCTGGAAGGTTACGAGCCGCCGAGCGATCCGCGCCTGAGCAACTTCCGCATCACCCCGGATCCGGGCGTGATCGAGGTCAACGTGCAGCCGTCCGCGACTTGGGACGAACTGGTCGAACGCACCGAGTTTCTCTATGAACAGGCGCGGCAAACCCGCCTGACCACCGAAAAATTCATGATCGACGGGCGCCATACCGGCACCGGCGGCGGCAACCATTTCGTCCTCGGTGGCGCGACCCCGGCAGACTCACCGTTCCTGCGTCGCCCGGATCTGCTACGCAGCCTGATCAGCTACTGGCACAACCATCCGTCACTGTCCTACCTGTTTTCCGGCTTGTTCATCGGCCCGACCTCGCAGGCGCCGCGGGTCGATGAAGCGCGCAACGACGCCCTGTACGAACTGGAAATCGCCTTCGCGCAGATGCCTGAACCGGGCGAAGCGTGCGCGCCGTGGCTGGTGGATCGACTGCTGCGCAATTTGCTGATCGACGTCACCGGCAACACTCACCGCGCCGAGTTCTGCATCGACAAACTGTATTCGCCGGATGGCGCTACCGGGCGCCTTGGCCTGCTGGAGCTGCGCGCCTTCGAAATGCCGCCGCATGCGCGGATGAGCCTGGCTCAGCAGTTGTTGCTGCGTGCGCTGGTTGCGCGATTCTGGCGCGAGCCCTACGCGCCGCCGAAACTGGCGCGCTGGGGCACCGAGCTGCACGACCGCTTCATGCTGCCGCACTTTATCGAGCAGGATTTCGCCGACGTCATCGTCGAACTGAACAACGCCGGTTATCCATTGCGCGCCGAGTGGTTCGCTGCGCATCTGGAGTTCCGTTTTCCCAAGGTCGGCGATTACGCGGTCAGCGGCATCGAGATGGAGCTGCGCCAGGCGCTGGAACCTTGGCATGTGCTGGGCGAGGAGGGTACGGCCGGCGGCACGGTGCGTTATGTCGATTCGTCGCTGGAGCGTTTGCAGATCAAGCTCAGCGGCCTGCCGCCGCAGCGCTATCTGCTGACCTGCAACGGCATTCCGCTGCCGCTGCAACCGACCGGGCGCATCGGTGAGTTCGTCGCCGGCGTGCGCTTTCGGGCCTGGCAACCGGCCAACTGCCTGCAACCGACCATCCCGGTGCACGCGCCGCTGGTGTTCGACCTGCTCGACACCTGGATGCAGCGTTCACTGGGCGGTTGCCAGTACCACGTGGCGCACCCGGGCGGGCGCAATTACGAGACGTTACCGGTCAATGCCAACGAAGCGGAGAGCCGGCGCATGGCGCGGTTTTTCCGCATCGGACACACGCCGGGGAAACTTCCGATACCGAACCTGACAATCTCCGACGAGTTGCCGATGACGCTCGATTTGCGACGTTTCTAAGTCCTGCACGACATGCGGATTTTTCGTATATCCGCACGTCATGTGCCTGCGTTAGTCTGACCGTTCCCTGCTGTCTGCCGAGCTTTCCATGCCTGACCTGCTAGACCGCTACCCGCTGACCGCGGGCACTTATCACGAACTGCTGAATGACAGCGGGGAAGTGCGCCCGCATTGGCGGCGGCTGTTCGATCAATTGCAGCGCAGCACCCCGGGGCAACTGGTGCAGCGGCAGGCGTTGCTGGCCCGGCAGATTCAGGAAAACGGCGTGACCTACAACGTCTATGCCGATCCCAAGGGCGCTGACCGCCCGTGGGAGCTGGACCTGCTGCCGCACGTGATCGCTGCTGATGAGTGGCAGCAACTGTCGGCGGGGATTGCCCAGCGAGCACGCTTGCTCAATGCGGTACTGGCCGATCTGTATGGGCCACAGCGGCTGATCAGCGAAGGGTTGTTACCGGCGGAGCTGGTGTTCGGCCACAACAATTTTCTCTGGCCCTGTCAGGGCATCGCGCCACCGGAAGATGCCTTTCTGCATCTGTACGCCGTGGACCTGGCGCGCACGCCGGACGGGCGCTGGTGGGTCACGGCGGATCGTACTCAGGCGCCGTCGGGCGCGGGGTATGCGCTGGAAAATCGCACCATCGTTTCGCGGGCGTTTCCCGAGTTGTACCGCGATCTGAAAGTGCAGCACCTGGCCGGCTTCTTCCGCACCCTGCAGGAAACCCTCGCGCGTCAGGCGCCGTGTGCCGATGACGCGCCGCTGGTGGTGTTGCTCACGCCAGGGCGCTTCAACGAAAGTTACTTCGAACACCTTTATCTGGCACGCCAGCTCGGTTATCCGCTGGTGGAGGGCGGCGACCTCACCGTGCGCGATGCCACGGTGTACCTGAAAACCCTCAGTGGTCTGCGCCGGGTGCACGCAATCATGCGCCGGCTCGACGATGACTTCTGCGACCCGCTGGAGCTGCGCACCGACTCGGCACTCGGGGTGCCTGGCTTGCTGGAAGCGGTGCGTCAGGGCCGGGTGCTGGTGGCCAATGCGTTGGGCAGCGGCGTGCTGGAGTCGCCGGGATTGCTTGGATTTCTGCCGAAGATCAATCAGTACCTGTTCGGCGAGGAACTGCTCCTGCCGTCCATCGCCACCTGGTGGTGCGGCGAGGCACCGGTATTGGCGCAGGCGCTGGAAAAGCTTCCGGAGCTGCTGATCAAACCGGCGTTCCCCTCACAAAGCTTCGCCCCGGTATTCGGCCGCGATCTGAGTGAACAACAGCGCCAGGCACTCGCCGAGCGGATGCAGGCGCGGCCGTACGCGTATGTCGCGCAAGAGCTGGCGCAGTTGTCGCAGGCGCCGATCTGGCAAGCCGAAGACGGCCAGTTGCAACCGCGAGCCATCGGCATGCGCATGTACGCCGTGGCCAGTCGCGATGGCTATCGCGTATTGCCCGGTGGGCTGACCCGGGTCGCCGCCGAGGCCGATGCCGAAGTGGTGTCGATGCAGCGCGGTGGCGCGAGCAAGGACACTTGGGTGCTGGGCGAGCGTGCGCCGAGTGGCGAACAATGGAAAACCCAGCGCAACGTCGGCGTACACGATCTGGTGCGCCGCGATCCTTATCTGCCCTCGCGGGTAGTGGAAAACCTGTTCTGGTTCGGTCGTTACTGCGAGCGTTGTGACGACAGTGCGCGACTGCTGCGGATCATGCTCGCGCGGTATGTCGATGGCGATGATCCGCAAGCGTTGCAGGCCGCTGTGGAGCTGGGTGAGCGTCTGATGTTGCTGCCGGAGGAGGGTGAGCTGCCGGAGCGGCTGCTGGCGGCGCTGCTCGGCGAGGACTGGTCGTTCAGCCTGCGCTCCAACCTGCAGCGCCTGCAATGGGCGGCCTCGCAGGTGCGCGGCAAGCTCTCGCGGGAGAACTGGCAGGCCTTGGTCGAGTTGCAACGCGAGGCGCTGGAACTGGACACCGAGGAGCCGGACTTCGGCGAGTTGCTGGATTTTCTCAACCGGCTGGTGATGTCGCTGGCGGCGCTTTCGGGTTTCGCGCTCGACGACATGACCCGCGACGAAGGCTGGCGCTTTCTGATGATCGGTCGGCGGATCGAACGCTTGCAGTTTCTCAGCCGCAGTCTGGCCGCATTTCTGCGCGGCGCCGGGGCGTTCGATCAGGCGGGGCTGGAATGGCTGCTGGAACTGGGCAACAGCAGCATCACCTACCGTTCGCGGTATCTGGCGGTGGCGCAGTTGATTCCGGTGCTCGACCTGTTGCTGCTGGATGAGCAGAACCCGCACGCGGTGCTGTTCCAGTTAAAACTGGTGACCCGCACTTTGAAACGCTTGAACGATGATTTCGGCGTGCCTCGCGAGGCCGGATTGCCGCAGTTGGTCGAGCGTCTGGCTCGGTTCGATCTGGGCTGTCTGGAGAACCCGCTGTTCGGGGAAAACAGCGTGCGTGCCGCGCTCGATGGTCTGGCGGATTTGCTGCAAGAGATTGCCGAAGCCAGCGGTCAGGTGTCCGATCGGCTGGCGCTGCGCCACTTTGCCCATGTCGATGATGTCAGCCAGCGCACGGTGTCCGTCTGATGAGCGCGCACTACCAGATCTTTCACGACACCTGTTACCACTACGACAGCCCGGTTTCGCTGGCACAGCAACTCGCGCACCTGTGGCCGCGTGAGTGCACGTGGCAACGCTGCACCGAGCAGCAATTGCTGATCAGCCCGGACCCGACCACGCGGCGGGATGAACTGGATGTGTTCGGCAATCCGCTGACCCGACTGGCCTTCGAGCGCCCGCATGACGAGTTGCAGGTCAACGCCCGGCTCACGGTTGAGGTGCTGGCGCGGCCACTGGCGGATTTCAGTCTGTCCCCGGCGTGGGAGCAGACGCGCAACGCGCTGACCTACAGCAGTCAGCCGTTGTCCGCCGAAATGCTGGAGGCTTGTCGCTATCGGTTTCAATCACCCTACGTGCATTTGAAACGCAGCTTCGTCGAGTTTTCCGAAAGCTGTTTTCCTCCAGGCAGGCCCTTGTTGCTGGGCGTGCAGGCCTTGATGCAGAAAATTTTCAGCGAATTCACCTTCGATGCCGAGGCCACGCAAGTGGCGACGCCGCTGGTCGAGGTGCTCGAGCGCCGGCGTGGCGTGTGTCAGGACTTCGCGCATCTGATGCTCGCTTGCGTGCGCTCGCGAGGACTGGCAGCGCGCTACATCAGTGGCTATCTGCTGACCCAGCCGCCACCGGGGCAGCCACGGCTGATCGGCGCCGATGCGTCGCATGCCTGGGTGTCGGTGTTCTGTCCGGTATTGGGCTGGGTGGATTTCGATCCGACCAACAACGTGCAGCCGGCGCTGGAGCACATCACCCTGGCCTGGGGCCGGGATTTTTCCGATGTGTCGCCGTTGCGGGGGGTGATTCTGGGGGGCGGTTCGCATGATCCGGAAGTGCGGGTCACGGTGATGCCATTGGAATAACACAGCAACCCATGTGGGAGCGGGCTTGCTCGCGAAGGCGGTGTGTCAGTTACATCAATGTTAAAGGTGAAGACGCCTTCGCGAGCAAGCCCGCTCCCACAGGAAGCCGTATCGTGTTCGGAAAACGGGGAGGGTGTGGGGGCCAGCGGCTGAACCGCCAGCCCCGTCACAAATCCGCAGGGTCTGACTCGATCATCAAACCCGGTGGGGCTCAGGCGTCAGGCGCCTGGTCTTTCGGTGCATCAACAACTTCATCATCGTTGTCAGTCGCCACTTCACCGTCAGGGTTTAGTGCCGCTTCTTCAGCCTGTTGTTTCTTGCGCTGAAGCTTTTCCTCTTTCTTCTTTTCCTTTTCCAGGTCTCGTTGACGTTTGGCGAAGGAGTAATTGGGTTTGGCCATGGGCGATCCTCTGGGGTCGAAGGTGAGGTTGAGCGGCGCGTATTCTGCCCTGTATCGGTGCCTGGCGGTTAGCCGGGTTTTTGGTCGACCCACTTGGGCGTGACGGTCGGCTTCCAGTTATCCAGGGCGTCGAGCAGCGTTTGTGCTGATTCGCTCACTTGCAGCATGTCACGGTGTGGGGCGCGAACGAAGCCTTCGCCGACGATATGGTCAAGAAAAGCGGTGAGTTTGCTGTAAAAACCGTTCACCTCAAGCAGCCCCAGCGGCTTGCCGTGGTAACCGAGCTGGCCCCAGGTCCAGACTTCGAACAGCTCTTCCAGCGTGCCGAGGCCACCGGGCAACGCGATGAACGCATCGCTCAGTTCAGCCATGCGGGCCTTGCGCGCGTGCATGCCATCGACCACTTCAAGGCGCGTCAGGCTTTTGTGACCGATCTCCTTGTCCATCAGGCTTTGCGGAATGATCCCGATCACTTCGCCGCCAGCGGCCAGCGCGGCGTCCGCCACCAGGCCCATCAGGCCCACGGCACCCCCACCGTAAACCAGCGTCAGCTGGCGCTCGGCGAGAGCCCGGCCAAGGGCTTGGGCGGCTTCGGTATAAGCTGGATCAGTGCCGGCGTTGGCACCGCAAAATACACAAACGGATTTGAGAGACATGCCTTCCTCCTGGGTCAATCCGTCACAGGGTAATGGCTGGCACGCCTTGATCCAAGGACTAAGCTTCGCGTTCTGGCGATTCAAAGGTACCGCTGGCGCCACAGGCGTAGGCGGCGAGCAAACTGCACAACAGACCGTTAAAGAACATGATCGGTACTCCGTTTCAGTAGATGCGCCGATCATAGGCCCGGCCCGGGATTATCGCCGGTAGATTGTTTCGATGAGTGTCATAGCCTGAAAGTTGTATACAATTTTTGACTCAAGTCATAGGAACTTGCGAAGATTTCAGGCAGTCTTTCCACCATTAGTGTTTTTGTTAACCCTGCCTTGGAGATTCACCATGTTTTCCAAAGTTGTTGCGGTATCCCTGCTGGCGCTGGCCAGCAGCCAATTGATGGCTGCCGAGTGCAAAACCACCGTTGATTCCACCGACCAGATGTCCTTCAACACCAAGGAGATCGTGATCGACAAGAGCTGCAAGACCTTCACCGTCGAACTGACCCACTCCGGCAGCCTGCCGAAGAACGTCATGGGCCATAACCTGGTGGTCAGCAAAACCGCTGACATGCAGCCGATCGCCACCGACGGCCTGGCCGCTGGCATCGACAAGAACTACCTGAAAGACGGTGACGAGCGCGTTATCGCTCACACCAAGATCATCGGTGCCGGCGAGAAAGACACGCTGACCATTGATGTATCGAAGCTGACCGCTGGTACTGACTACGGCTTCTTCTGCTCCTTCCCGGGCCACATCTCGATGATGAAAGGCACCATTGCTGTGAAGTAAGCAGGCTCACCGCGTTATCGTTCTTCGCGAGCAAGCCCGCTCCCACAGGGTTTGTGTCGGTCACACATTTTGTGAACAACCGGGACACTGTGGGAGCGGGCTTGCTCGCGAAGAGGCCATCAGCATCGACAGGTGAACTGGCCAAAGAAAAGCCCGCTGAGGATCGCTCCTCAGCGGGCTTTTTCATTCGGTCGCCGATCAAGGCGCGAACGGCATGACCCGCTTGTGATGGGTCTTGTTGTAGGTGCTGACGATGATGTCGAACGCTTCCTGACGCACCGGCTCGCCGTGCAGGAAGGCGTCGATCTCGGCGTAGGTCACGCCGTGGGAGGCTTCGTCCGGTTTGCCCGGCGACAGGTCTTCCAGATCCGCGGTCGGCACTTTTTCCACCAGCGATTCCGGTGCGCCGAAGCTGCGGGCAATCGCCCGGACCTGGTTTTTCACCAGGCCGCTGAGCGGGGCCAGGTCGCAGGCGCCGTCACCGAACTTGGTGAAGAAGCCCATCACCGCTTCCGCCGCGTGGTCGGTGCCGATCACCAGACCGTGCGCGGCGCCGGCGATGGTGTACTGGGCGACCATGCGCATCCGCGCCTTGGTGTTGCCGAGCACAAAATCCACCGACACCGCATGTTTGCCTTCGAACGCCGCCACTTCCTTGGCCAGTGATTTGACCGCCGGGCCGATGTTCACCGTGTGGCGTTCGTCCGGAGCGATGAAGTCCACCGACGCCTGGGCGTCGTGCTCGTCGAACTGGGTTTCGTACGGCAGGCGCACGGCGATGAACTTGTAGGCGTCGTCGCCGGTGCGCTCGCGCAGTTCACGCATGGCGCGCTGGGCCAGCAGGCCGGCGGTCAGCGAGTCGACGCCGCCGCTGATGCCCAACACCAGGGTCTTGAGGCCGGAATTGACCAGGCAATCCTGGATAAAGGTGATGCGCCGGGCGACTTCCGCTTCGAGGGCCTGATGCCCGGCGAATGGCGGTTGCACCTTGAGCTGTTCAGCAATCTCACGCTGTACGGCTTGCATGAATTCACTCCTTGCTAGATAGGCTGGAAACGGCAGGAACCTGGAACACATGTCGCAAATAGGCGACGAAATTCGGGTCTTTGCAGTGGGTCTTGCCGGGCTCGTCGGAGATCTTCGCCACCGGCTGGCCGTTGCAGGCGGTCATTTTAAGCACGATGCTCATCGGTTCGACACCCGGAATGTCACAGGTCAGGTTGGTGCCGATGCCAAAGCTGACGTTGATCCGCCCGTGCAGCGCGCGGAAGATCTCCAGCGACTTGGGCAGGGTCAGGCTGTCGGAGAACACCAGGGTCTTGCTCATCGGGTCGATGCCGAGCTTGTGGTAGTGGGCGATGCACTTTTCACCCCACTGCACCGGATCCCCGGAATCGTGGCGCAGACCGTCGAAGAGCTTGGCGAAGAACAGGTCGAAATCGCCGAGGAAGGCGTCGGTGGTGATGCAATCGGTGAGAGCAATCCCCAGCAAACCACGGTACTCGCGCACCCAGCAGTCGAGGGCGGCGATCTGGCTGTCGATCAGCCGTGGGCCGAGTTGCTGGTGGGCCATGATCCATTCATGGGCCATGGTGCCCAGCGGCTTCATATCCAGTTCCCGTGACAGGTGCACGTTGCTGGTGCCGACGAAGCGCCCGGGGAAATCGTGCTTGAGCACGTTGACCACTTCTTCCTGCACGCGGTACGAAAAGCGCCGGCGGGTGCCGAAGTCGGCGACCTGCAATTGCGCCAGTTCGTCAGCCGAGGCGTTGGCGCTGAGCCAGTCGAACTTGCGATACAGCTGTTCCCGCGCCTGCACCAGTTCGATTTCCCGGTAGCGATAGCGGTTGCGCACTTCGCTGACGATCGCCAGCAGCGGCACTTCGTAGAGGATCACATGCAGCCACGGACCGCGCAGGCGGATGAACAACTCGCCGTTCTCGATCCCGGTGTGCAGGTAGCGCAGGTTGAAGCGGAACAGTCCGAGAAAGCGCAGGAAATCCGGTTTCAGGAAGGTGATGCGCTCGAGAAAGCTCAACTGGTCGGCACTCAGGCTCAGCTCGGCCAGGCGCTCGATCTGGTAGCGAATCTCGGCCAGATACGGCCGCAGATCCTCGCTGTTACGGCAACGAAACTCCCATTCGACTTCGACGTTGGGGTAGTTGTGCAGCACCGCCTGCATCATCGTCAGTTTGTAAAAGTCGGTGTCGAGCAGGTTCTGCACGATGCGATCGGCAAACACACTCTCGCTCATAAACGGGGTCTCCAGGTACACCGCGCGGATGCGCGGGATCAATCAATGACGCTAGTGGCGCATATCAGCGGTGGGGATTGCCAGCATTTTTTAAGAGCGTCGAGATCACCTGTGGGAGCGGGCTTGCTCGCGAATGCGGTGGGTCAGTCAATTCAAATGTGACTGATGCACCGCATTCGCGAGCAAGCCCGCTCCCACAGGGTTGTTGAAAACTCTATATCGGCGTCAGGTCCGGGCTATCAATCTGCTCCAGCATCCACTTCACAAAATCCCGCACCTTCGGCACTTCCGCCGCATGTTCCGGGTAGGCCAGGTAATAGGCGTCGGAACTGGGCATTGCATGCTGCCATGGAATGACCAGTTTGCCGTCGGCCAATTCCTCTTCCACCAGAAACCGTGGCAGCAGCGCCACACCGCAGCCGACCTGGGCGGCGCGGATGCACATATAAAAGGTTTCGAAACGCGGGCCGTGGTAGCTGTGTTCGGTGTGGTAACCCTGACTGTCGAACCAGTCATGCCAGGCCTGTGGGCGCGAGGCGTTTTGCAGTAGCACCAGATCGGTCAGTTGCGTCGGATCGGTGAAGGGCTGATCCGGCAGGCTGCCGGGCGCACAGACCGGCACCAGCTCTTCGCCGAACAGCTTCAGGCATTCGGTGCCGGGGCGTGAGCCCTGACCGAAATAGAACGCCAGATCGCTGCGCCCCTGCAGCAAATCGTCGGCCTCCTGTTCGTTGCACAAGTCGAGATGGATCGACGGATGGCGCAGACGCCAGCCCTTCAGACGCGGTACCAGCCAGCGCGCGCCGAAGGTCGAGGGTGTAGAGACGCGCAGGACTTCGGTCTCGCCGCCGTAGGAGCGCAGGTAATGCGTGGACATTTCCACCTGGGTGAGGATTTTTCGGACTTCCACCAGGTACAAATCCCCGGCCGGGGTCATCTGCAAGCGACGACGCACCCGACGGAACAACAAGTGCTGCAACAATTCCTCAAGCTGCGCCACTTGCTTGCTGACAGCGCTCTGGGTCAGGTTCAGCTCTTCGGCGGCCCGGGTGAAGCTCAGGTGCCGGGTCACGGCCTCGAAGCACTGCAACGCGGTGATCGATGGCAGGTGGCGTTTATTCAGCATGGGTGATCCCTTTTTCTTGTCTTTCTGTGCGCAGCATGAATAAACGGAATGATATCTCGCGTAAAGGTCGTTTGTTGCCTTGCCCTCGGGAAGCTACAACTAAAGGCCTGCCCGGTCGCGAAAATGCGTCCGCACACATTCTGTTTTTCGCTTGAGGAGTGACCCATGGTTGCCGCATTGCTTGATCGTCTTGGTGTGAACCCGGCCCTGTATCAGAACGGCAAAGTGCCGGTGCATTCGCCCATCGACGGCAGCCGCATCGCCGCGGTGAACTGGGAAGGCCCGGCCGAAGTCGAGCAGCACATCAGTCGCGCAGATCATGCTTTCGAGCTGTGGCGCAAGGTGCCGGCCCCGCGTCGCGGCGAACTGGTGCGTCAGTTCGGCGAAGTGCTGCGTGAGTACAAGGCTGACCTCGGCGAACTGGTGTCGTGGGAAGCGGGCAAGATCACTCAGGAAGGCCTCGGTGAAGTGCAGGAGATGATCGACATCTGCGACTTCGCCGTCGGTCTGTCGCGTCAGTTGTACGGTTTGACCATCGCCTCCGAGCGCCCGGGCCACCACATGCGTGAAACCTGGCATCCGCTGGGCGTGGTCGGCGTGATCAGCGCGTTCAACTTCCCGGTCGCGGTGTGGGCGTGGAACACTACGTTGGCGCTGGTCTGCGGTAACCCGGTGGTGTGGAAGCCGTCGGAGAAAACCCCGCTGACCGCACTGGCCTGTCAGGCGCTGTTCGATCGTGTGGTGAAGAATTTCAGCGATGCGCCGGCGCACCTGTGCCAAGTGATCATCGGTGGTCGCGATGCTGGCGAAGCGCTGGTGGATGACCCGCGTGTCGCGCTGATCAGCGCCACTGGCAGCACCCGCATGGGCCGCGAAGTGGCACCGAAAGTCGCCGCACGTTTCGCCCGCAGCATTCTCGAACTGGGCGGCAACAATGCGATGATCCTCGGCCCAAGCGCCGATCTGGACATGGCCGTGCGCGCCATTCTGTTCAGTGCGGTCGGCACTGCCGGGCAGCGTTGCACCACCCTGCGTCGGCTGATTGCTCATGAATCGGTGAAGGAAGAAATCGTCACCCGCCTCAAAGCCGCGTACGCCAAAGTGCGCATCGGTCATCCGCTAGAAGGCAATCTGGTCGGCCCGCTGATCGACAAACACAGCTACGAAAATATGCAGGACGCGCTGGAGCAGGCACTGAGCGAGGGCGGCCGGGTGTTCGGCGGCAAGCGTCAGCTCGAAGATCAGTTCCCCAACGCCTACTACGTGTCGCCGGCCATTGTCGAAATGCCAGAGCAGAGCGACGTGGTCTGCAGCGAAACCTTTGCCCCGATCCTCTACGTGGTCGGCTACAGCGACTTCCAGGAAGCACTGCGCTTGAACAATGCGGTGCCGCAGGGCCTGTCGTCGTGCATCTTCACTACCGACGTGCGCGAGGCCGAGCAGTTCATGTCGGCGGTCGGCAGCGACTGTGGCATCGCCAACGTCAACATCGGCCCGAGCGGCGCGGAAATCGGCGGCGCGTTTGGTGGCGAGAAGGAGACCGGTGGCGGTCGTGAGTCGGGCTCCGACGCCTGGCGCGCCTACATGCGCCGCCAGACCAACACCGTGAACTACTCGCTGGAGTTGCCGCTGGCGCAGGGCATTACCTTCGACTGAGTTTGGAATGAAGCAGATCCCCTGTGGGAGCGGGCTTGCTCGCGAAAGCGGTGGGTCAGTCGACACAGATGTTGGCTGAAACACCGCTTTCGCGAGCAAGCCCGCTCCCACAGGATCAGCAGTGTGTTTGGCAGGTTTCTGTTGGAGTCTGGCAATGCCGTTACGCGAAGAATGTCTGTGGGAAAAACTCACGCCGCAGCGCCCGGATAACTCCGCCCTGCGCGGCGAGGTCAAAGTCGATGTCTGCGTGATCGGCGCCGGGTTTACCGGGTTGTCGGCGGCGCTGCATCTGTTGGAAAAAGGCAAAAGCGTCTGCGTGCTCGAAGCGCATCGTGCCGGGCATGGCGGCTCCGGACGTAATGTCGGGCTGGTCAACGCCGGCATGTGGATCCCGCCGGATGAGATCGAGGCCGGATTCGGCGAAGCGGTCGGCAGTCAGCTCAACCGCATGCTCGGGGCGGCGCCGGCGCTGGTGTTCAGCCTTGTGGATAAATACAACATCGATTGCCAGTTGCGCCGCGAAGGCACCCTGCACATGGCGCACAACGCCAAGGGCGAGGCGGATCTGCGCAGTCGCGAGCAACAATGGAAGCGTCGCGGGGCGCCGGTCGAGTTGCTCACCGGCAAGGCCTGCGAGCAAGCCACCGGTACGCAGAGGATCGCCGCCGCACTGCTCGACCGCCGCGCCGGTACGCTCAACCCGATGGCCTATGTCACCGGCCTGGCCAACGCGGTGAAGGGCCTGGGCGGGCAGATGTTCGATCACTCGCCAGTGACCCGTCTCGAACGCGTGGGCCAGCTATGGTCGGTGCAGACCGAGCTAGGTTCGGTACTCGCCGAGCAAGTGGTGATCGCCTCCAACGCCTACACCGAGGGCGACTGGACCGAACTCAAGCGCAACTTCTTCCCCGGTTACTACTATCAGGTCGCTTCGGTGCCGCTGACCGAAGACGCCGCCCATGACATCCTCCCCGGCGGGCAGGGCTCGTGGGACACGCGCCAAGTGCTGAGCAGCATCCGTCGTGACAAGGACGGCCGGTTGTTGCTCGGAAGTCTGGGCAACGGCAATCAGAAGCCGACGTGGTTCCTCAAGGCCTGGGCCGACCGGGTGCAGCAACACTACTTCCCCAACCTGAAACCGGTGGAATGGGAATGCACCTGGACCGGGCGCATCGCCTTCACCCCCGATCACCTGATGCGCCTGTTCGAACCGGCGCCGGGACTGGTGGCCGTCACCGGTTACAACGGTCGTGGCGTGACCACCGGCACCGTGGTCGGCAAAGCCTTCGCCGACTACCTGTGTGACGGAAATCCTCAAGCCCTGCCGATCCCCTTCGCACCGATGCAGCCCCTGGCCGGCGTCGGCCTGCGCAGTTGCCTGTACGAGGCCGGCTTCTCGCTGTATCACGCGGGCCAGTGCCTGCGCATCGTCATTTGAGTGTTGAAATATGTTGCCGGAAGCGGCGCTTTTCGGCGTAGCGACTAGCCTCTAATGGTGCGGGTTGTAGCAGTCCCGCACCAGCAGTGTGCAGTTCGGTGACGCGAGCTGTTACAGGCTGGTTGCACGTCGTTTGGTGCCGCGGTTGCAATGATGGCGCAAGCGGGTTGCGCCTCAGATTTAAAAAGGTTTCACCTTCCGCGGTTTAGACGGTTGCACGCCCAATGAAAATGGGAACGAAACAGTCGAAATAACAAGAAAGCAGCGACTTTTTGAAGAATAAAAAACCGATGGCACGGCGCTTGCTCAGAGCATTCAGTGAAGTGAAGTCGCAGTGCCAACTAAAAAAAACCTTGGAGCACCACCTCATGTCCCAGACGTTTTACAAGAAAGGCTTTCTGGCCCTCGCAGTAGCTACTGCGCTGGGTGTTTCTGCGTTTGCTCAAGCTGATGTGAAAATCGGTGTAGCGGGTCCGATGACTGGCGCCAACGCGGCATTTGGCGAGCAGTACATGAAGGGTGCACAGGCAGCGGCGGACGCAGTCAACGCGGCAGGCGGCGTCAACGGCGAGAAAATCGTACTGGTCAAGGGCGATGACGCCTGCGAACCGAAACAGGCAGTGACAGTCGCCAAGGATCTGGTCAACCAGAAGGTAGCCGGCGTGGTCGGTCACTTCTGCTCCTCTTCCACCATCCCCGCCTCGGAAATCTACGACGAAGCCGGCGTTATCGCGATCACCCCGGGTTCCACCAACCCGCAAGTGACCGAGCGCGGCCTGAGCGCCATGTTCCGTATGTGCGGGCGTGACGACCAGCAAGGCATCGTCGCGGGCGACTACATCGTCGACGTGCTCAAGGGCAAGAAGGTCGCCGTGCTGCACGACAAGGACACCTACGGTCAGGGCCTGGCCGATGCGACCAAGGCTCAACTGGAAAAACGTGGCGTGAAGCCGGTGCTGTATGAAGGCCTGACCCGTGGCGAGAAAGACTTCAGCGCTGTGGTCACCAAGATTCGTGCAGCCGGTGCCGACGTGGTCTACTTCGGCGGCCTGCACCCGGAAGCCGGCCCGCTGGTCAAGCAACTGCGTACCGAAGGCCTGAAAGACGTCAAGTTCATGTCTGATGACGGCATCGTCACCGACGAACTGGTGACCACCGCCGGTGGCCCGCAATACGTTGACGGCGTGCTGATGACCTTCGGCGCCGACCCTCGCCTGCTGCCAGACAGCAAGACGGTAGTGGACGCGTTCCGCAAGGCCGGCACCGAGCCTGAAGGCTACACCCTGTACGCGTACGCGTCGGTTCAGACCCTGGCGGCCGCCTTCAACGGCGCCAAGTCCAACAGTGGCGAAAAAGCCGCCGAGTGGCTCAAGGCCAACCCGGTGAAAACCGTCATGGGCGAGAAAGCCTGGGACAAGAAGGGCGACCTGAAAGTCTCTGACTACGTGGTTTACCAGTGGGACAAGGACGGCAAATACCATCAGCTGGAAAAACAGAAGTAAGGGCTGACGCGATCATCCGAACACCATGAACCCCTGTGGGAGCGGGCTTGCTCGCGAATGCGGGATGTCAGTCGCCATCAACGGTAGCTGATACACCGCTTTCGCGAGCAAGCCCGCTCCCACAGGAGGCGATGGTGTTCCGGGGGAACGTGTCTGCATTGCTCCGACGTAAATCTGTATTTTTCCTAGAAGAACCGCCCGCTCCGGTGGGCAGGTTCTCATTGCGTGAGATTGCGTTATGGATGGTATTTTCCTGCAGCAACTGGTCAATGGCCTGACCCTCGGGTCGGTCTATGGCCTGATCGCCATCGGCTACACAATGGTCTACGGCATCATCGGCATGATCAACTTCGCCCACGGCGAGGTTTACATGATTTCCGCGTACCTCGCGGCAATCAGTCTGGCTCTGCTGGCTTACTTCGGTATCGAATCCTTCCCGCTGTTGATGCTCGGCACGCTGGTTTTCACCATCGTCGTCACCGGCGTCTATGGCTGGGTAATCGAACGCGTCGCCTACAAACCTCTGCGCAACTCCACCCGACTGGCACCGTTGATCAGTGCCATCGGTATCTCGCTGATCCTGCAAAACTATGCCCAGATCAGCCAGGGCGCCCGTCAACAGGGTGTTCCGACGCTGCTCACCGGTGCCTGGCGCATCGACGTCGGCAGCGGTTTCGTCCAACTGACCTACACCAAGATCTTCATTCTGGTCGCCGCATTTGTCGGCATGGGCCTGCTGACCTACGTGATCAAGTACACCAAGCTCGGCCGCATGTGTCGCGCCACCCAGCAAGACCGCAAGATGGCCTCGATCCTCGGGATCAACACCGACCGGGTGATTTCCTACGTGTTCATCATCGGTGCAGCGATGGCGGCGCTGGCCGGCGTGCTGATCACCATGAACTACGGCACGTTCGACTTCTACGCAGGCTTCGTCATCGGCATCAAGGCGTTCACCGCCGCCGTGCTTGGCGGGATCGGCTCACTGCCCGGCGCGATGCTCGGCGGGATCATTCTCGGCATCTCCGAGTCGCTGTTCTCGGGCCTGGTCAACTCCGACTACAAAGACGTGTTCAGCTTCTCGCTGCTCGTACTTGTTCTGGTCTTCCGGCCTCAGGGCCTGTTGGGCCGTCCTCTTGTGTCGAAGGTGTAAGCGATGTCTTCAACCACCCAAAAATCCATCGATATCAAAAAAAGTCTGGTTGAGGCGATTCTGGCCGGCCTGATTGCCCTGATCGTGTTCGGTCCGATTGTCGGCGTCGTGCTCGAAGGCTACAGCTTCAACCTCGAACCAACCCGCGTGGCGTGGATCATCGGCATTGTCATGATCGGCCGCTTTGCCTTGAGCCTGTTTCTGCAGACGCCCAAGGGCCTGAAGATTCTCGATGGATTCGAGAGCACCGGCTCCGGTGTGCATGTGCTGCCTGCCGATCACAAATCACGCCTGCGCTGGATCATTCCGCTGTTGATTGTGCTGGCGGTGATTGTGCCGTTTGTCTCCAACTCGTACCTGCTGGGCGTGGTCATCCTCGGGCTGATCTACGTGCTGCTGGGTCTGGGGCTGAACATTGTGGTCGGGCTGGCCGGTCTGCTCGATCTCGGTTACGTGGCTTTTTACGCCATCGGCGCCTATGGTCTGGCGCTGGGTTATCAATACCTCGGGCTGGGCTTCTGGACCGTGCTGCCACTGGCGGCAATCACTGCCGGTTTGGCCGGCTGCATCCTCGGTTTCCCGGTGCTGCGTCTGCACGGCGACTATCTGGCGATCGTGACCCTGGGCTTCGGTGAAATCATTCGCCTGATCCTTAACAACTGGCTGTCGCTGACCGGCGGGCCGAACGGCATGCCGGCGCCATTGCCGACCTTCTTCGGTCTGGAATTCGGCAAGCGGGCCAAGGATGGCGGGGTGCCGTTCCATGAGTTCTTCGGCATCGCCTACAACCCGGACGTGAAGTATTACTTCATCTACACGGTTTTGTTCCTGGTGGTACTGGCCGTGCTGTACATCAAGCATCGTCTGGTGAAAATGCCGGTGGGTCGCGCTTGGGAAGCCCTGCGCGAAGATGAAATCGCCTGCCGCTCGATGGGCCTCAACCACGTACTGGTCAAGCTTTCGGCGTTCACCATCGGCGCATCGACCGCGGGCCTGGCCGGGGTGTTTTTCGCCACCTATCAAGGCTTCGTCAACCCGACCTCGTTCACCTTCTTCGAATCGGCGCTGATCCTCGCCATCGTCGTGCTCGGCGGCATGGGCTCGACCATCGGCGTGGTGATTGCGGCATTCGTGTTGACGGTTGCTCCAGAACTGCTGCGCGGCTTCGCTGAATACCGCGTGCTGCTGTTCGGCATCCTGATGGTGTTGATGATGATCTGGCGACCTCGCGGGCTGATTCGCATCAGCCGTACCGGGGTCACTCCACGCAAAGGTGCCATTCACTATGAGAGGACTGCGCCATGAGTGAAGTCGTACTCTCTGTGGAAAAACTGATGATGCACTTCGGTGGCATCAAGGCCCTGAGCGATGTCAGCCTCAAGGTCAAACGCAACTCGATCTTCGCCCTGATCGGCCCCAACGGCGCCGGCAAGACCACGGTGTTCAACTGCCTGACCGGGTTCTACAAGGCCTCCGGCGGCAAGATCGAACTCAACGTGCGCGGCAAGCAGACCAACGTCATCCAGCTGCTGGGCGAGTCGTTCAAACCGACCGACTTCGTCTCGCCGAAAAGCTTCCTCAGTCGCCTGTACTACAAGATGTTCGGCGGCACCCATTTGGTGAACCGCGCCGGCCTGGCCCGGACATTCCAGAACATTCGCCTGTTCAAGGAAATGTCGGTGCTGGAGAACCTGCTGGTGGCGCAGCACATGTGGGTCAACCGCAACATGCTCGCCGGCATCCTCAACACCAAGGGCTACCGCAAGGCCGAAAGTGATGCGCTGGACTGCGCGTTCTACTGGCTGGAAGTGGTGGATCTGGTGGACTGCGCCAACCGTCTGGCCGGTGAACTGTCCTACGGCCAGCAACGCCGTCTGGAAATCGCCCGGGCCATGTGCACGCGGCCGCAGATCATCTGCCTCGACGAACCGGCTGCTGGCCTCAACCCTCAGGAAACCGAAGCGCTGAGCGCGATGATCCGGCTGCTGCGCGACGAGCACGATCTGACCGTGGTGCTGATCGAACACGACATGGGCATGGTAATGAGCATTTCCGACCACATCGTGGTGCTGGATCACGGCGTGGTCATCGCCGAGGGCGGTCCCGAGGCGATCCGCAACGATCCGAAAGTGATTGCCGCCTACCTGGGCGCCGACGAAGAGGAGCTGGTATGAGCAAACCGATCCTCGAACTGAAAGACCTGGACGTGTTCTACGGCCCGATCCAGGCCCTCAAGGGCGTGTCGCTGCAGATCAACGAAGGTGAGACCGTCAGCCTGATCGGCTCCAACGGCGCGGGTAAATCGACGCTGCTGATGTCGATCTTCGGCCAGCCGCGCGCGGCGGGTGGGCAGATCCTCTATCAAGGCGTCGACATCACCCACAAGTCCTCGCACTACATCGCCTCCAACGGCATCGCGCAGTCGCCGGAAGGGCGGCGGGTGTTCCCCGACATGACCGTCGAGGAGAACCTGCTGATGGGCACCATCCCGATTGGCGACAAGTACGCCAAGGAGGACATGCAGCGCATGTTCGAGCTGTTCCCGCGGCTCGAAGAGCGCCGTACCCAGCGGGCGATGACCATGTCCGGTGGTGAGCAGCAGATGCTCGCCATTGCCCGTGCGCTGATGAGCCGGCCGAAATTGCTGCTGCTCGATGAGCCAAGCCTGGGCCTGGCGCCGATCGTGGTGAAGCAGATCTTCGCCACCCTGCGGGAACTGGCGAAAACCGGCATGACCATTTTCCTCGTCGAGCAGAACGCCAACCATGCGTTGAAGCTGTCGGATCGGGCGTACGTGATGGTCAACGGCGAGATTCGCCTGACCGGTACCGGCAAGGAGTTGTTGGTGAATGAGGAGGTGCGTAACGCTTATCTGGGCGGGCACTGATTCTGCTTGAGTTGTCCACAAAGCCCCGCGACGAAAGTCCCGGGGCTTTTTACATCCCAAGTCCCGCACAAATCCCTTGTGGGGGCGGGCTTGCTCGCGAAGAGGGTGTGTCAGATAACGCCGTGTTTTATGACACATCCTCTTCGCGAGCAAGCCCGCTCCCACAGTTGATCTGCGCCAGATTTCAGAATTGTGGAAAACAAATTCCCATAGCTGCCAGAGCGCGACATATAGACGCTGCAAATGGCTGTTTTTCCACAGTTTTGACTTGTCCCCGTTTACTGTGGAGCTGGCTGTGAATAACGTGGGAGTAGCTGGCTGAAGCCCTTGTGTTCCGTGGCTTGCAGGCTGGTGATCGCTTTTTGATCAGGCGTTTTTGCTGGAGCTGAAGACGCTGTTGTCAACCTTTTTCTAGGCTGCGCTGTGGCGACAATCCGATGTGAACAAGCCTGTGGATAAGTCTGTGACTAAACTCTGGAAAGACTCCGCTGAGGGCCGTAATTACTGGCCTCGCGCAATCACTGCACTGACCGTCCGGTCGTGCAAAATGCCATCTCCGGCACATCAGCCGCTTCAGGGTCAAGCAAAAAACTTTCTGTTTCCCGCGCAAAGCCTTGTATGGCGCGGCTTTGCGCGTTTCCACTTGCCCCCGGAAACTGTGGAAGGGACTGTGGATAACGTGCGTGCACATGGCTACAGGCCACGGCAGGTATGGCGTAGCGACGGTTGATCAAAATTTGATCGGAAGTTGTCCCGGTGCGGGTGTTGCTCGTAAATGCCGGGCCGGGCATGCTGGCTGCTGATTTTCTATTCCAATGGCTGCGCTGGCGGCCGACGCAAGGAGAACACGATGTCCAACACCCTGTTTATTACCGGCGCAACCTCCGGTTTTGGTGAAGCCTGTGCCCGTCGTTTCGCCGAGGCTGGCTGGAAACTGGTGTTGACCGGCCGTCGTGCAGAACGTCTCGACGCGCTGTGCGCCGAGTTGTCGAAGCAGACTGAAGTGCATGGCCTGGTGCTCGACGTGCGTGACCGCAAGGCGATGGAAGAGGCAATTGCCAATCTGCCGCCGTCGTTCGCCAAGCTGCGTGGCCTGATCAACAACGCCGGGCTGGCGCTGGGCGTCGATCCGGCGCCCAAATGCGACCTCGACGACTGGGACACTATGGTCGACACCAACGTCAAAGGCCTGATGTACAGCACTCGTCTGCTGCTGCCGCGGTTGATCGCTCACGGCCGTGGCGCCGGTATCGTCAACCTCGGCTCCATCGCCGGCAACTACCCGTACCCGGGCAGCCACGTGTATGGCGCGACCAAGGCGTTCGTTAAGCAATTCTCGCTGAACCTGCGTTGCGACCTGCAGGGCACTGGCGTGCGTGTCAGCAACATCGAGCCGGGTCTGTGCGAAAGCGAGTTCTCGCTGGTGCGCTTTGCCGGTGACCAGGAACGCTACAACGCCACTTACGCCGGTGCTGAGCCGATCCAGCCGCAGGACATCGCCGAGACCATCTTCTGGGTGCTCAACGCCCCGGCGCACATCAACATCAACAGCCTGGAGCTGATGCCGGTGAGCCAGACCTGGGCGGGGTTTGCGATCGAGCGTAACAAGGCCTGACACCGCGTTGAGGCCATTCGCGAGCAAGCTCGCTCCCACATTTGATCGCGGTCTCATGTGGGAGCGAGCTTGCTCGCGAAGGGGCCGTCACAGGCAATAAATACCGATAAGGTAAACTCTCCTCGCAACAACCCCACCGCACCCTGCGGTTTTCAAGGTTTTCGAGGAGTTAAAGTGAGTAACCGAGGTGAGCAGTCACTGCTCAAACAATCGACCATCCTGATGTTCGCGGTGTCGATTGCCGGGATCGTCACCGGTTTTGTTTCAGGTTCGCAATCCATCCTTTTCGATGGTTTTTTCTCGCTGATCGCAACGTTCATCAAAGTGCTGATGCTGATCACCGCCCGGCTGATCGCCAAAGAAAGCAATCACCGCTTCCAGTTCGGTTTCTGGCATCTGGAGCCGATGGTGCTGCTGATCGAAGGCAGCTTCCTGCTGTTGATCGCGATCTATGCCTTTCTCAACGGTGTGTTCGGCATCATCAACGGCGGCCGCGACATCGAGCTGGGGCTGGTGATCATTTATGCGGCGGTGTTCACCGTCGTCGAATTCGCCTATTTCTTCTATGTGCGTCGGCGCAATCGCAAGCTCAAGTCCAGCCTGATCCAGTTCGACAACATCAGCTGGCTGGTGGACGCGATGCTCTCGGTCGGCCTGTTGATCAGTTTTCTCGCCGCGTTGCTGCTCAAGGCCCAGGGCTTTGACGAGTGGGCGAAGTTTGTCGACCCGCTGATCCTGATCGTGCTGGCGCTGACCATG
This sequence comes from Pseudomonas sp. MWU347, assembly GCF_017947305.1. Lineage (NCBI taxonomy): Bacteria > Pseudomonadati > Pseudomonadota > Gammaproteobacteria > Pseudomonadales > Pseudomonadaceae > Pseudomonas > Pseudomonas sp. MWU347. The sequence goes on along the minus strand of NZ_JAFGZB010000002.1, from coordinate 152,930 downwards.
TTGCCACCGGCGTTCAAAATCCTCGGCCCGGCACTGCGTGATGTACTGGGTATTGCCCCGGACACCCTGGATGATCAGGTGCGTCAGGTCATGGAAGCGGCGAAGGTCGAGCATGGTTTCGATGATTACGTGACCTACGTGCAGAAGCACGGGCGGGCGCGGTTTATCGAGATTCATGTGGTGTTGCCGGCGGATTATGCGCTGAGCAGCGTAGGTCAGCTGGATGTGTTGCGGGAGGAAATCTCGGCGCAGCTCGGCGAGCCGGATGCGGCACGCTGGTTGACGATCAGCTTTACCGGTGACAAGAAGTGGATTGCCTAGAGACCGTGTAACGGCTATTCGCGAGCAAGCCCGCTCCCACAGGGATCCAGGCTGTTCACAGATTATGTGTTCGCCGAAATTCCCATGTGGGAGCGGGCTTGCTCGCGAAAGCTATTTTTCAATCAACGCAGATATTCAGCCAGCCCGCTGTAGCACGTCGCCAGGTGATAAGGCGTCGTTGAAGGCATGTCCTTGCGGCTGACCTCTCCCAGCTCATCTCGGCATTCATGCCACCCGCCCGCATGCAGAAACCGCTGCTGCAGCGCCTGCAACTGGCGCAGCACGGTGCCTTCGCTGTCCGGGCGCAAGGTCAGGGCGCGCAGGTATTCCGCCTGAGCCCAGATGCGCTGAGTCGAATCTTTCGGGCGACCGTCCAGTTCCAGATCGAGCATCGCCCGCACCGCCCCTGAAGGCTGTTCAACACCGAATTGCTCGGTGAAAGCGAATGCCCGGTCCAGCGCTGCATGCAGTTTCGAACCGCGCAGCAGGGCTGAAGATTCAAGCAGGAAATACCATTCGAACTGATGCCCTGGCTCGTACCAGTTATCCACAGCCCCGAGCGGCTTCTCCATCAACACTCCGTGCTGCGGATCGACGAACTGCGTGTGCATGGCTGTGCATAACTCGAGCAGCGCTTGCTGCGTCGGCGCGTCTTCGCGCACCGCGAGGGTGGCGAGAAATGCTTCGGCCAGGTGCATCAGCGGGTTCTGCAGCGGGCCGGTTTGCAGCGTGATCCAGTCGCGGTCCAGGCACGCTTCGTACAGGCCGTCACCGGTGGCGAAGCGCCGGGCGATGACTTCCAGTGCGGCGTTGAGCGTGGATTCCACCAGCGGCTCCCGGGACTTGGCCCAGTAATGGGCGCAGGCGAACAGGATGAAGGCGTGGGTGTAGAGGTCTTTGCGCTGATCCAGCGGCTTGCCTTGCGCGTCGATGCTGTAGAACCAGCCGCCGTGCTCGGCATCGTGGAAATGCCGTTGCAGCGAGCGAAACAGCGCGGTGGCGCGCACCTCGGCGTTATCCACAACCCCGATCAGGCTGGAAAACAGATACAGCTGCCGTGCGCAGGCCATCGCCCGATAGCGTTGCGGTGGCAAAGGTTGATGCGCCGCGTCGAGTGCCTCGTAGGGCAGCGCCATGTCGGCGTTCCAGCCCGGGCCTTGCCAAAGCGGCACGATCACGTTCAGAAAGTGCTGTCGCACATCGCTGAACAGGGCGGTCAATTCGGGCAGGGAGGTGGAGCGGCAAGCATGGGGCATTGGCGGACGTCGTCACGGCTGGGGCGATTGCGCGACATGGTAGCAGAGCGACGGCCTGATGAGACGCGGTGTCTGTCAGTCCGCCTTCGCGAGCAAGCCCGCTCCCACAGGTTTTGTGTACACCGCAAATCCAGGGTGGGAGCGGGCTTGCTCGCGAAGAGGCCGGTTCAGGCGATAAAGATCAGCCGGCCAGCAACCATGCACCGGTCACCGCCGAAGCAGCCCCCGCCACTCGCACCAATGGTGCAGCAGCCTGAGGCAACACGCGCACCAGGCCATAACCCGCCGCATGCAGCGCCGCCGTCGCCGCGACAAAACCGGCGGCATACGCCCAAGGGCTGCTCATGTCCGGCAGCTCCAGGCCATGCGCCACGCCATGGAACAACGCAAACAACGCCGTCGCCGCCACCGCCATCACCAGCGGTGGACGCACCGCCAGTGCCACCGCCAGACCCAGCGCCAGCACCGAAGCGGCGATCCCGCTTTCCAGCGCCGGCAACTCCAGCCCTTCAAAACCGAGCATGCCGCCGATCAGCATGGTGCCGACGAATGTGCAGGGCAGCGCCCAGCGTGCCGCGCCTTGCTGCTGCGCGGCCCACAGGCCGACTGCAACCATCGCCAGCAAGTGGTCGAGGCCGCCGATCGGGTGGCTGATGCCGGCGATCAAGCCGCTGTCGCCGTGGCCCGGGTGGGCGAAGGCGAGTGCCGGGGTCAGCAGCAGCGCCACGGCGCCGAGAATGCGTTTGAGTGTCATGGATAAGCTTCCTTGTTGGTCATTGAATCAGGCGGCGTTCAGCAGGCCCTGGCGCTCGATGAAGGCGATGATGTCTTCCAGGCCCTGGCCGGTTTTCTGGTTGCTGAAGACGAATGGCTTGCCGTTGCGCATGCGCTGGGTGTCGCTATCCATCATTTCCAGCGAGGCACCGACCAGCGGCGCCAGGTCGATTTTGTTGATCACCAGCAGATCGGACTTGCAGATCCCCGGGCCGCCCTTGCGCGGCAGCTTGTCGCCGGCGGAGACGTCGATCACGTAGATGGTCAGGTCTGACAGCTCCGGGCTGAAGGTTGCCGACAGGTTGTCGCCACCGGATTCCACCAGAATCAGGTCCAGCCCCGGAAAGCGCCGGTTCAGTTGATCGACGGCTTCGAGGTTGATCGAAGCGTCTTCGCGGATCGCCGTGTGCGGGCAGCCACCGGTTTCCACGCCGATGATCCGCTCCGGTGCCAGCGCTTCGTTGCGCACCAGAAAGTCGGCGTCTTCGCGGGTGTAGATGTCGTTGGTAACGACGGCCAGGTTGTAGCGATCGCGCAACGCCAGGCACAGGGCCAGGGTCAATGCAGTCTTGCCGGAACCGACCGGGCCGCCGATGCCGACGCGCAGGGGTTGTGTGTTCATGTGCTTCTCCAAGATGACAGGCCCTAAGAGCGAAACAGACGGCTGTATTGGCGCTCATGCGCCATGCACGCCAGAGACAGGCCGAATGCGGCGCTGCCGATGTGTTCGGGATTGATGCGGGTGGCGTCCTGCTGCGCCTGTTGCAGCAACGGCAACAGTTCGCTGGTCAGGCGCTGGGCGGCTTGCTGGCCCAGCGGCAGGGTTTTCATCAGTACCGCGAGCTGGTTTTCCAGCCAGCTCCATAGCCACGCAGCGAGGGCGTCCTGTGGGCTGATCTGCCAGGCGCGGGCAGCGAGTGCCCAGCCAAGGGCCAGGTGCGGTTCAGCGCATTGCTCAAGAAAGCTGCGGGCCGGCGCGTCGAGTTCCGGCAAACCGTTGAGCAATTGCTGCAGCGAGTAGCCCATCTGCCGGCTCTCCAGATGCAACTCGCGGGTCTCGCGGCTGGCGCGGTGGGTTTCGCAGAGATGCAGCAACTTGGGCCAGTTTTCCTCGGCCGCGGCCTGACAATGGGCCAGCAGCAGCGGCGCCTCAAAACGGGCGAGGTTGAGCAGTAGTTGATCGCTGATCCAGCGGCGGGCGTTGTCCGGGTTGTTCACGCGGCCGTTATCCACCGCCATTTCCAGGCCTTGCGAATAGCTGTAGCCGCCAATCGGCAGTTGCGGACTAGCCAGGCGCAACAGCGCCCAGGCCGGATTCACAGACGTACGCCGAACTGATGGAGTTTGGGCGCGTAGTTGAAATCTTCGTCGCCATGCCGCGAATGGTGATGGCCGCCGCCGTAGGCACCGTGTTCCGGCTGGAACGGCGCTTCAATCGCCTCGACCTGGGCGCCGAGCTGTTCGAGCATGGCCTTGAGCACGTAATCATCGAGCAGACGCAGCCAGCCATCGCCGACTTGCAAGGCAACGTGGCGGTTACCGAGGTGATAGGCGGCGCGGGTCAGTTCGAAGGCATTGGCGCAGGTGACGTGCAGCAGTTGCTCGGGGCGGGCGCAGACGCGAACGATGCGGCCGTCCTCGGCCTGCAGGCATTCGCCGTCATATAACGGTGCCTGACCGCGCTCCAGAAACAACCCGACGTCTTCGCCATCGGCACTGAAACAGCGCAGACGGCTTTTGCTCCGCGCTTCGAAGGTCAGGTGCAACTCGGCGGACCAGACAGGTTGAGGGTCGATTCTGCGATGAATCACCAGCATCGGAAAGCTTCCAGCAGTGGACTTGTAGGAGGGCTAGAGCAAGGGGCTTGCCAACCGGACGAGATGTAGGAAATCCCTGTCGGAGCGTAGAGGATGTTTCAAGATGTTGCAGAATTTTGGAAGGTTTTGGTGCGTGAAGATTTTTACATGCACCAAATGTGAGCGGCGGTGCATGACCAATGTGGGAGCGGGCTTGCTCGCGAAAGCGGTGCATCAGTCAACAATGAAGTGACTGACCCACCGCTTTCGTCGGATCGCCGCCCGGAGCAAGCCCGCTCCCACAGGGATTTGTGTTGGGTTTGAAAAAAGGGGAATTACTCGGTACTGCCCAACCCTTGCCAGTGCTTGAGGCCGATAAAGATGAAGCGCAATTGCTGGGTGATCTTCGCCTGCGGCGTCAGATGCTCCGGCAGGGCCTCGGCGGGCGGGTCAATGATGTCCGGCAGAGTGGCGAACACCGATTTGACGATCAGGTCGGCGATTACGCTCAGCCCGGCAGCGTCCAGATGCTGCAACTTGGGCATCAATGTCAGGTCGGCCGCGAGGTCGGCGCTGATGTTTTCGCGCAGACGGCCAATCGCCTGACGCACCGGCTGCGAGCCGCCGTATTGCTCACGAGCGAGAAACAGGAACTGCGAACGGTTGGCGCTGACCACGTCGAGGAAAATCCGCACCGACGCATCGATGATCCCGCCCATGACGAATTCGTTGTGGCGCACCAGGCGGATGGTTTCGCGGAAGGTCTGGCCGACTTCACTGACCAGCACCAGACCCAACTCGTCCATGTCGGCAAAATGCCGATAGAAACCGGTGGGCACAATGCCGGCGGTCTTGGTCACTTCGCGCAGGCTCAGGCTGCCGAAACCTCGGCCGCTTTCCATCAAATGGCGGGCAGCGTCCATCAGGGCGTTGCGGGTCTGTTGTTTCTGTTCGGCGCGGGGCAGCATCGCAAAGGCGTTTTCTTGAGCGGGACAAGCGCCGCACTCTAGCAAATCGGCTTTGCTGGCGTCGAACGGCAGGGGGGAAAGTCAGTAGGAAAAAAGGTTTCGCAGATTGTCGGTACTGAAAAAGTCAAAAGCCCAATCCGGTGATTGGGCTTTTTTTCCAGGCCGCCATGGGCTTAGCTCAAAGCGCTGTTGCGTTCGATCACACGGTCACCACCGCCTTCGGCAACGGCTTGGCCCAGTGGGGTTTTATCGAAACCGTCTTCAGCCAGGGTCTGGCCTTGTGGAGTGCGGTCGCTGCCATCGGAAGCCAGGGTCTGACCTTGTGGAGTTTTGTCATAGCCGTCTTCAACCAGACCTTTCTGTTCCAGGCGATCACGGCCGCCTTCTGCTACAGCTTGACCTTGTGGGGTCTTGTCGTAGCCATCTTCAACCAGACCTTTTTCTTCCAGACGATGACGACCGTTTTCAGCCAGAGTCTGACCTTGTGGAGTACGGTCGCTGCCGTCTGCCGCCACAGTCTGGCTGAACACCGAGTGGCTGGATTTCACTTGTGGGGTAGCCTGATCGGCAGCGGGCAGGGCAAAAGCGGTGCTGGCTAGCATCGACAGGGTAAGGCTGAGCAGTAATTGGCGTTTCATGATGGGTTGCTCCTTGGGAGGGCGATAAAGTGGGTACGAAGCCAATGCTACTCTCGATAAGTCGATATAAAAGTTCATAAACGCAATGGTAATAATCAACAGAATTGATTGTTCTGCGGGAGCGCTCTAGCTCGGGCATTTGCGGGCGGTGGTTTTGCACCGCAGTGGGTATTTTCGACTCACTCGCGCCTCGCAAATGTGCGGGCAGCGGTAACGCTGTTCGACCAATCGGTCAGCATTCGGGCGATTTTTTGCCGCGGAATCTATATTCCGATTAAACCTGCGCACTGTTTGCCAGTCGTAGAATTCATGAGGGCCGCTTTGGCCCGCCGTTTCAGCTGTGCGTCGCGAAGTCGGCGTGCGGTCGTCATCAGGAGTTTTGTGCATGACGCGCACCGGAAAAATCTTCAGTTGGACCTTCGCCATCCTCGTACTGCTGCTGGCGGTACTGGTTCTGATCATCGTGTTCTTCGACTGGAACCGGATCAAACCGCCGCTCAACGCCAAAGTCTCGGAAGAATTGCATCGTCCGTTCGCCATCAATGGCAACCTCGCGGTGATCTGGCAGCGTGAGCCGGACGAGGGCGGCTGGCGGGCCTGGGTGCCGTGGCCGCATGTGGTGGCTGAAGACCTGACGCTGGGCAACCCGGACTGGTCGAAGCAGCCGCAGATGGTTACGCTCAAACGCGTGGAACTGCGCATCTCGCCGCTGGCACTGCTGGCGCAACGGGTGACGATCCCGCGCATCGACCTGACCGAACCCAACGCGCAACTGCAACGCCTGGCCGATGGCCGCGCCAACTGGACCTTCAAGTTCGACCCGAAAGACCCGAATGCCGAACCGTCGAACTGGGTGGTGGACATCGGAGCCATTGGTTTCGACAAGGGCCACGTCACCCTGGATGACCAGACACTCAAGACTAATCTCGACGTGTTGATCGATCCGCTGGGCAAACCGATTCCGTTCAGCGATATCGTCGGCGCCAAAGCCGCGAAGACCGCGCAGGACAAGGGCGCCGCGCCGCAGGACTATGCATTCGCGCTGAAGGTCAAAGGCCAGTACCACGGTCAGAATCTTACCGGCCAGGGCAAGATCGGCGGATTACTGGCGTTGCAGGACGCGAACAAGCCATTCCCGCTGCAGGCTCAGGCGAAGATCGGCGCCACTAGCATCGAACTCGCTGGCACCTTGACCGACCCGCTCAACCTCGGCGCCCTCGATCTGCGTCTGAAACTGGCCGGCGCCAGCCTCGGCAACCTCTATCCACTGACCGGCGTGACCCTGCCGGACACGCCGCCGTATTCCACCGACGGTCATCTGATTGCCAAGTTGCATGACGCCGCTGGTGCGAAATTCACTTATGAACAGTTCAACGGCAAGATCGGCGGCAGTGACATTCACGGCGATCTGACCTACGTCGCCAGCCAGCCACGGCCCAAGCTCAGCGGCGCGTTGCTGTCCAATCAATTGCTGTTCGCCGACCTCGCGCCGCTGATCGGCGCCGACTCCAATGACAAGCAAAAGGCCCGCGGCGGCGAGAGCAAGCAGCCGACCGACAAAGTGCTGCCGGTGGAAGAATTCAAGACCGACCGCTGGCGCGCGATGGATGCCGACGTCGAGTTCACCGGCAAGCGCATCGTCCACAGTGAAAAGCTGCCGTTCACCGACCTCTATACCCACCTGAAACTCAACGACGGCGAACTCAGCCTCGAACCGCTGCGCTTCGGCGTGGCCGGCGGCAATCTGGACGCGCAGATCCGCCTCAACGGTCGCACCGAACCGCTGGAAGGCCGGGCCAAACTGACTGCGCGCGGCTTCAAGCTCAAGCAGTTGTTCCCGACCTTCGAACCGATGAAAACCAGCTTCGGTGAGCTCAACGGTGATGCTGATATCAGCGGTCGCGGCAACTCGGTGGCCAAGCTGCTTGGCGGCGCCAATGGCCAGTTGAAGATGCTGATCAACGACGGGGCGATCAGCCGTGAGCTGATGGAACTGGCAGGGCTCAACGTCGGCAACTACGTGGTCGGCAAGATCTTTGGCGACAAGGAAGTGAAGATCAACTGCGCGGCGGCGGACTTCGACATCAAGACTGGCCTGGCGACCACACGGCTGTTTGTGTTCGATACCGAGAACGCGATCATCTACATCGACGGCACCGCGAACATGGCCACCGAGCAATTGGACCTGACGGTGACACCGGAGTCCAAGGGCTGGCGTCTGATTTCGCTGCGTTCACCGCTGTACGTGCGCGGCAAGTTCATCAAGCCGGACGCCGGGGTGAAGGCCGTGCCGTTGATGCTGCGCGGGGCGGGGATGGTGGCGCTGGGCGTGATTGCTGCACCGGCGGCGGGGCTGTTGGCGCTGGTGGCGCCGAGTGGCGGGGAGCCGAATCAGTGTGCGCCTCTGCTTGAGCAGATGAAGGCGGGCAAGGCGCCAGTGACCGTCAAGCCAACCAAGTAAATCTTCAGCGTCTGTAAAAGCGTCATCGCGAGCAGGCTCACTCCTACAAGTACAGCGCAAAACTTGTAGGAGTGAGCCTGCTCGCGATAGCGGTATCGAAGGTTCAGAGGTCTTTCAGAATGTCGGCCATGTCATCCGCATGCTCTTCTTCCTGCGCGAGGATGTCTTCGAAGATGCGCCGGGTGGTCGGGTCTTTCTCGCCGATGTACTGGATGATCTCGCGGTAGCTGTCGATGGCGATCCGTTCGGCCACAAGGTCTTCGTAGACCATTTCCTTCAAGGTGTTCCCCGCCACATATTGAGCGTGGGACATTTTCGACAGCAGGTCCGGATTGAACTCCGGCTCGCCGCCCAGTTGCACGATGCGCTCGGCCAGACGGTCGGCGTGTTGCGCTTCCTGGGTCGCGTGTTCGAGGAATTCTTCTGCGGCCACGTGGGCTTTCACGCCGTTGGCCATGAAGTAGTGACGCTTGTAACGCAGCACGCAGACCAGTTCGGTGGCCAGCGACTCATTGAGCAGGCGCAGTACCTCGTCACGGTCGGCGCTGTAGCTCTCGGTTACCGCGCCGTTCTCGACGTGTTGTCGCGCACGTTCGCGCAGGGTTTTGACATCTGACAAGTGCAGGTCGTCGCTCATGTTGATCTCCAGGAGGCTAATCCAATGGCGCCACGCTCTACAGGCGTGATCGGTTACCCAAGTTGTGAGTCCTGAGCGACGCAAAAAGTTTTATGAGATTTCCGGCGACCTTGGTACCAGCCCGGACAACTGCGCTTCTTCGCGCAACCAGGCAAAAAATGCCCGCACCGGCGGATGCCGCTCCCGTCCCGGCACACACAGCGCGCTGTATCCGGCACCATCGACTTGCACCTGCCCCTTGTACGGCACCAGCAACCCACTGGCGACGCTCTGCGACACCAGAATATTGCTCGCCAGCACCAGACCTTGCCCGGCAATCGCTGCTTGCAAGGCGTAGTGCTCTTCGTCGTATTCGCGGATCGCCGGATGCTGGTTCAGCCAGCGCTCGCCGGAGCGAGCGCACCACGCTTCCCAGCCATGGGCATACAGCTTCGAGTTGTGCCAACGCACGCTGATCAGCGCCGGTGTGCGTCGGGCGGCCAGAGCTACCTGCTCCGGCGAGCCATACACGCCGAAGGTCTCATCGAACAGGCACAAGCCGTAAAGGTTGGGGTAGTCGTCGAGGCTGTAGCGCAACACCAGATCGACGCTGGCGTCCTGATGCAGGTCGATGACTTCGCAGTGGGTATCGAGGCGCACGTTGATGTTCGGGTGTTGCGCATAAAACCTTCCGAGGCGCGGCACCAGCCACAGCGCGGCAAACGCGGCGGTGGTCGACAGTGTCAGGTTGCTGCCGCTGCGTTGCGGACGCAGGGTGTCGACGCTTTGCGCGACTTCCAGCAGCGCCCCGTGCAGGCTGCGAAACAGCCGCTCGCCCCCTTCGGTCAGGCGCACCTGACGCGGCAAACGCTCGAACAGCGCCACGCCGAGCCAGTCTTCCAGCGCTCGGATCTGATGGGAAATCGCCGTCGGTGTGACTGACAGCTCTTCAGCAGCGGCCTTGAAGCTCAACAGCCGCGAAGCGGATTCGAAGGCGCGCAGGGCGGTCAGCGGCAACGAGGCGAACATTGAATACTCCATGGATGAAACAAATTCATCCCGACTGATTTTTGCTCATTTGAGACAGCGGCGGGTCGGCGCCAATCTGGCGCTACACAGCCATTCAAGTCTAGTCCCAAGGAGATTCAGATGAGCAAGATTCTTGCGATCCATGCCAGCCCTCGCGGTGATCGTTCGCACTCACGGCGTTTGGCAGAAAGTTTTCTCAGCGCCTGGCAATTACGTCATCCGCAGGCGCAGGTCACCCGCCGTGAAGTCGGACGGGCGCCGATTCCAGCGGTCAACGAAGCGTTTGTGGCGGCTGCTTTTTACCCTGAACCCGAAGCACGGCCGCTGTCGATGCAGGCCGATCTGGCGCTCAGCGATCAACTGGTCGGCGAGTTGTTCGAGCATGACCTGCTGCTGATTTCCACGCCGATGTACAACTTCAGCGTGCCCAGCGGCCTCAAGGCGTGGGTCGATCAGATCGTGCGTCTGGGCCTGACGTTCGACTACACCCTGGACAACGGCATCGCTCAATACACGCCGTTGCTGCAAGGCAAGAAAGCGCTGATTGTCACCAGCCGTGGCGGTTTCGGCTTCGGCCCCGGTGGTGAGCTGGAAGCCCTCAACCACGCCGATCCATGGCTGCGCACGGCGCTGGGTTTCGTCGGCATCAACGACGTCAGCGTGGTCGCAGCCGAGGGCGAAGAGTCGGCCGAGCGCACCTTCGCGGTATCAGTGGCCGAGGCCGAGCAGCGTTTGCTCGACCTCGCGCGGACGTTCTAAGTGGCCTGGCTGTGCCTGCTGATCGCCGCCGGCTTCGAGGTGACTTTCGCCATGGGCATGAAGTACGCCGAAGGCTTCACCCGCTTGTGGCCGTCGCTGATCACGGTGGTGGCGGCGATTGGCGGGATTTACTTCCTGACGTTGGCGCTGCGCGAGTTGCCGGTGAGCATCGCCTATCCGATCTGGACGGCGATCGGCTCGCTGGGCACGGTGTTTCTCGGTTTTGCCCTGCTCGGCGAGAGTCTGACCCTGGTCAAACTGCTGTCAGTGGGGCTGATTGTGGCGGGGGTGGTGGGCCTGAAGTAGGCTGATGGTGCAGTTGTCATCATCAGGGAGGAGGCTTGGCGGGCGTTTTGCACGTCTGGCATCCACTCAGCGACCACAAGGATGTTTGCCCATGTCACAAGGTTCGGCGACACGTTATCCACTGGTGCTGGTGCCGGGCATGCTCGGGTTTATCCGGCTGCTGCTGTATCCGTACTGGTACGGCATCATCAAGGCGTTGCGCCGTGGCGGGGCGACGGTGATTGCGGTGCAGGTGTCGCCGCTCAATTCCACCGAGGTGCGCGGCGAGCAGTTGCTGGCGCGCATCGACGAAATTCTGCGCGAGACCGGCGCCGCCAGGGTCAATCTGTTCGGCCACAGCCAGGGCTCGTTGACCGCGCGTTATGCCGCCGCGAAACGGCCGGATCTGGTCGCCTCGGTAACCTCCGTGGCCGGGCCCAATCACGGTTCTGAACTGGCCGACTATCTGCAGAAACACTACCCGGCGAACAGCGCCAAGGGCCGCGTGCTGGAGGTGCTGTTGCGTTTTGTCGGCTGGCTGATGGCGTTGCTGGAAACCGGTTACCACGGGCCGAAACTGCCGGTGGACATCCACGCTTCGCATCAATCGCTGACCAGCGAAGGCGTGGCGCTGTTCAATCAGCGTTATCCACAGGGCCTGCCCGAGACCTGGGGCGGTCACGGGCCGGAAGAGGTCAATGGCGTGCGTTATTACTCGTGGTCGGGGACGTTGCAACCGGGCAAAACCGATCGCGGTGGCAACCTGTTCGACGGCACCAACCGCAGCTGCCGCTTGTTCGCGAAAACCTTCGTGCGTGAGCCGGGGCAGTGTGACGGGATGGTCGGGCGTTACAGCTCGCACCTCGGCACGGTGATTGGCGACGACTATCCGCTGGATCACTTCGACATCGTCAATCAGTCGCTGGGGCTGGTGGGCAAAGGGGCGGATCCGGTGCGGTTGTTTGTCGAGCATGCGGCGCGGCTAAAGGCTGCCGGATTGTGACTCGCTTTTGTGGCGAGGGGATTTATCCCCGATGGGCTGCGCAGCAGCCCTTGTTTTGAGATAAATAGCGGGGTCGCTTCGCGCCCCTTCGGGGATAAATCCCCTCACCACAGGGCCAGATCAGGCAACGCTGAGTTTTCGGCCTAGAACGGTGGTCCAGCGCTCCGACAGAATCACCCCACCCAACGTCAACACCCCACCCACCAGGTGATACATCGCCAGCTCTTCCTTCAACACCACCGCCGCAATCAGCGCGGTAATCAACGGCAGCAAGTTAAAGAACAAGGTCGTGCGACTCGGCCCCAGACGCTGCACCGCCTGCATCCACGCCAGCGGCGCAAGCATTGACGCCAGCAGGCACGCGTACAGCACCAGCGGAATGTTCTGCGCGGTGAAACCGGTTTTCGGTGAGGCGGCGTACAGCGGAAACAGCACCACAATCGCCACCAGCACCTGCAGGTACAGCAACACCAGCGGCGGCAAACGCAGCTGCCATTTTTTCAGCAGGGTGCTGTAGATCGCGTAGGCCAGGGTGGCGATCAGCATCATCGCGTCACCCAGGTTCACTCCATGTTGCAGCAGCGCGCCGAGGCTGCCTGACGACACCACCACCAGCACCCCGGCGAACGACAGCACCGCGCCGAACAATGCCCCAGCGGTCAGGCGCTGGCCGAGGCTGATGATTGCCATAGCCAGCGACATCAGCGGCATCAGCGACAGGATGATGCCCATGTTGGTCGCCGTGGTCAGCGTCGCGGCGAAGTAGGCGAGGCTTTGATAGACCGCCATCCCGAGCACGCCGAGGATGAAGATCTTGCCCAAGTTCGGGCGGATCTGCGGCCAGTGCGCGATCACCGCTTTGAGCATGAACGGGGTGAACAGCAGACCGGCGAGCAGCCAGCGGTAGAAACCGATCTCGGCGGGGAAGATCGCCCCGACCGCCAGTTTGTTGATCACGGTATTGCCGGCCCAGATGAAAATCGCCAGCAGGGGAAACGCGTATTGCATGGGTTAAAACCAGAACGTTGATGAACGGTGATTATCGCCTGTCTGGATGCAGCCCTATACTGCGAACCGGACAACCTGCCACTGCAACCGGACAGCATGAACAGCAAACACATCGATCTGCTGGATTTCAGCGAACTGCCGTCGGCGGTGTACTTTCGCTATGCCGACTTCAACGCCCATGAATACGCGGCGCCGCACCGTCATCCGTGGGGCACGCTGGAGTACGCGGCCCACGGTGTGCTGCACATGGACGTCGACGGCAACCGCTTCATGTCGCCGCCGCACTACGCGGTGTGGGTGCCGCCGCAGGTCGAGCACAGTTTCTACAGCCATCAACCGGTCAACTACCGCGCGGTGTGCCTCGATCCGAAGGTTTGCGCCGATCTGCCGCCGCGCGCCTGCACGCTGGCAATCAGCGACATTCTCAAGGCGATTCTCAAGGACTTCGCCGCCCGCGACGTGAAAATCCCCGAACTGGATGCCGACCAGCGTCTGGCCCAAGTGTTGGTCGATCAATTGCAACAGGCGCCGGTGCATGAATGTTATCTGCCGTACGCAAGCAATCCCGGGTTGCTGGCGATCCTCGACGCCTTGCAGGCCGATCCGGGCAATAACCTCCCGCTGGCCCACTGGGCGGCGCAAGTGCACGTCAGCGAGCGTACGTTGGCCCGGCAGTTCGTGCGCGAACTGGGACTGAGTTTCGGCGAATGGCGTCAGCGCCTGCGTTATCTCGCGGCGATCGAGGCGCTGGAAAGCAAGAAGAGCGTGCAGGAAATCGCTTTCGATCTCGGCTACAGCAGCGGCTCGGCGTTCATTGCCATGTTTGCCCGGCAGGCCGGGTGTACGCCGGAACAGTATCGGCGTAGCCACGTGGAAGGCAGGAAGGTGTAACAAGATTTGGCTACACTTCAGCGGAGGCCGCATCCATCGATGCGGCGACAAGGAGAAAACTCCATGAAGATGTTGCGTGTCCCTTTGTTGATGATCGGTCTGCTCCTGTGTTCCCAGGGTTTCGCCGCCACGGCGCAACAGAACAAAATGACCACCTGCAATGCTGACGCTACCGCCAAAAGCCTCAAGGGCGACGAGCGCAAGACTTTCATGAGCACTTGCCTCAAGGCTGCACCGGCCGCCAATGACGGCAAAGTGCTGACCCCGCAGCAGGAGAAAATGAAAACCTGCAACGCCGACGCGAAAACCAAGGCGCTGACCGGCGATGCGCGCAAGACCTTCATGAGTGATTGCCTGAAGAAAAAGTAAGCACTTGAGTCTTGTGGTGAGCGGGCTGGCCTCTTCGCGAGCAAGCTCGCTCCCACAGGAGTGCGCATTCCAATGTGGGAGCGAGCCTGCTCGCGAAGGGGCCATTGAGCACGACAATAGCCCCTGCATATCCCTAGTGCTCTCCCCGGATCGCTGGCAGACTGCCAATCCTTTTACGCCGTTCGTTTTGAGGCTGTATGCCAACGTTTTCTGAGCGTCATGTTGTGTTTTGGGTCAGCTGCATCATCATTTGCGGCGGTTTGTTGCTGGCGTTGCCGCTGCGCTTGTTGCCCAGCCTGCTGGCCGGTTTGCTGGTGTTCGAGCTGGTCAACATGCTCACCCCGCAACTGCAACGGCTGATCGAAGGTCGGCGTGCGCGCTGGCTGGCGGTGGCGCTGCTGGGCACCCTGGTGGTCAGTGTGCTGGCGCTGATCTTTGCTGGCGCCATCAGTTTCCTGCTGCACGAAGCGGAAAATCCGGGCGCCTCGCTCGACAAATTCATGGGCGTGGTCGATCGCGCGCGCGGGCAACTGCCGCCGTTTCTCGATGCCTACCTGCCGGCCAGCGCAGCGGAATTTCGCGTGGCCATCGGCGAATGGGCGAGCAAGCACCTGTCAGAGCTGCAACTGGTAGGCAAGGACGCGGCGCATATGTTCGTCACCCTGCTGATCGGCATGGTCCTCGGCGCGATCATTGCCCTGCAGCGAGTACCGGATCTGACCAAGCGCAAACCGCTGGCCGCGGCCCTGTTCGACCGTCTGCACCTGGTGGTTCAAGCCTTTCGCAACATCGTCTTCGCGCAGATCAAGATTTCCCTGCTGAACACGTTCTTCACCGCGATTTTCCTGGTGGTGGTCTTGCCACTGTTCGGTATCAAGCTGCCGCTGACCAAGACCCTGATCGTCCTGACCTTTCTGCTCGGCCTGCTGCCGGTGATCGGCAACCTGATGTCGAACACGCTGATCACCATCGTCGGCCTGTCGCTGTCGATCTGGGTGGCGGTGGCGGCGCTGGGCTATCTGATCTTTATCCACAAGCTCGAATACTTCCTCAACGCGCGCATCGTCGGCGGGCAGATCAGTGCCAAGTCGTGGGAGTTGCTGCTGGCGATGCTGGTGTTCGAAGCCGCGTTCGGCCTGCCGGGGGTGGTGGCGGGGCCGATTTATTACGCGTACCTGAAGAGTGAGTTGAAGCTGGGCGGGATGGTTTGATTCAAGCCTTATAGCGTTTGAAAGTGCCCTTTCGCGAGCAAGCCCGCTCCCACAGGTTCAGTGTGATCCTGTGGGAGCGGGCTTGCTCGCGAATGGCGCGCCGCTGATTCTGGATCAGGCCATCGAACCGTAGCGCTTC
The DNA here is from genome assembly GCF_017947305.1 of Pseudomonas sp. MWU347. Classification (NCBI taxonomy): domain Bacteria; kingdom Pseudomonadati; phylum Pseudomonadota; class Gammaproteobacteria; order Pseudomonadales; family Pseudomonadaceae; genus Pseudomonas; species Pseudomonas sp. MWU347. Next base: position 137,406 of record NZ_JAFGZB010000002.1, on the reverse strand, counting down.
ATCGCCTCAATCGCCAGACCGCTGCCAATGCTGCCAAAGATATTCCCTTCAACATGTCGCGCATTCGGCAGCATCGCCGAAACGCTGTTGCGCAGCGCCGGAATGCCGCTTGAACCGCCGGTGAAGAACACCGTATCGACCTGAGCCACCGACACGTTGGCATCGTTCAACAGCTGCGTAACGCTGCCGCGCACGCGCTCAAGCAAGGCGTCGATGGAGGATTCGAACAGGGCGCGGCTCAGTTCCACGCTCAGGCCCGGCTCAATACGGTCCAGCGGTACGTGGCGGCTGTCGGCGTGGGTCAACTGGATCTTGGTTTCTTCGACTTCCATCGCCAGCCAGTGCCCGGCGCGCTGTTCGATCAGCTTGAACAACCGGTCGATGCCGCCGGTGTCTTCAATGTCGTAGCGCATGCTGCCCAGCGCCAGGGTGGATTTCTGCGAGTACACCGAGTTGATGGTGTGCCAGGTCGCCAGGTTCATGTGGTGACTGGTCGGCATGTAGGCGCCGCTCTTCATCCGGCTGCCGTAGCCGAACAGCGGCATCAGGCCTTGCAGGCTCAGCTGTTTGTCGAAATCGGTACCGCCGATGTGCACGCCGCCGGTGGCGAGGATGTCATCGTGGCGGTTGTCCATGCCGCGACGCTCGGGCGACAGGCGCACCAGCGAGAAGTCCGAGGTACCACCGCCGATGTCGACGATCAGCACCAGCTCTTCTTTTTCGATGGTCGACTCGTAGTCGAATGCCGCAGCGATCGGTTCGTACTGGAACGACACGTCCTTGAAACCGAGCTTGCGCGCCACTTCGACCAGGGTGTCTTCGGCTTCCTGGTCGGCCAGCGGGTCGTCATCGACGAAAAATACCGGACGCCCCAGCACCACCTGCTCGAACTCCCGACCGGCGGCCGTTTCGGCACGGCTCTTGAGCTGGCCGATGAACAGCCCCAACAGATCCTTGAACGGCATCGCCGTGCCGAGGACGCTGGTGTCGTGCTTGATCAGCTTGGAACCCAGCAGGCTCTTGAGCGAGCGCATCAGCCTGCCTTCGTAGCCTTCCAGGTACTCGTGCAGGGCCAGGCGCCCGTAAACCGGACGGCGCTCTTCGATATTGAAGAACACCACCGACGGCAGGGTGATCTTGTCGTCTTCCAGCGCGATCATCGTTTCCATGCCGGGGCGCAGCCAGCCGACGGTGGAGTTGGAGGTGCCGAAGTCGATACCGCAGGCACGGGCTGGAGAGGCGTTGTTCATGTCTTTCGGGTTCCGGTCAAAAAACGGCCGCGCAGTGTATGTCAGTGCGCGGCAGATTCGAAGGCCGGTCATCTGCTATTTCACGACTAAGCTTCTTGAAAGTCGCAGCTTCGCCCCAAACTTGCTGGCATGGGCCGACAGACATACCGGCGGTCGCAAGAACCGTCGTCCACTGCCGATAAACTTCTGCTGCGCCACCCGGTCACAAAGTTGAGATCGGTCAACCCGGCACGCGCGAATGAGCGCATGCTGGCCTCGGCGCGAAATCGATAACGGATGGTGATTCCTTCGATGGACTTCAAAGACTATTACAAGATACTCGGCGTGGAGCCGACAGCGGACGACAAGGCGATCAAGGCTGCCTATCGCAAGCTGGCGCGCAAATACCACCCCGATGTCAGCAAGGAAAAAGATGCCGAGGCCAAGTTCAAGGACGCCTCGGAAGCCTATGAAGCGCTGAAAAGCGCCGACAAGCGCGCCGAATATGACGAGCTGCGCCGTTATGGCCAGCACGGTCAGCCGTTCCAGGGCCCGCCGGGCTGGCAGAGCCGTGGCGGTTTTGGCGGCGGCGGTGGCGACACCGGCGACTTTTCGGACTTCTTCAGTTCGATCTTCGGCAATCGCGGCGCCGGTTTCGGTGGCGACGGTCGGCAACAACGCAGTGCAGGGCGCCGAGGGCAAGACGTGGAAATGGAACTGCCGGTCTTCCTTGAGGAGACCCTGTCGGACGAGTCGAAGAAGGTCAGCTTCCAGGTCCCGCAATACAACGCCAACGGTCAGCACGTCAGCAACACCAGCAAGAGCCTGAACGTGAAGATCCCGGCGGGCGTCACCGACGGCGAGCGCATCCGCCTCAAAGGGCAGGGCGCACCGGGCATCGGTGGCGGGGCCAATGGCGACCTGTACCTGACCATTCGCTTTGCGCCGCATCCGAAATTCGATGTCGAAGGCGAAAACCTGATCATCACCCTGCCATTGGCACCGTGGGAGCTGGCGTTGGGCGCTGAAGTGGCCGTGCCGACCCTGACCGGCAAGATCAACCTCAAGGTTCCGGCCGGCAGCCAGAATGGCCAGCGCATGCGCGCCAAGGGTCATGGCTTGAAAAACAAGGCCGGTGAGCGTGGTTATCTGTTCGTGCAGCTCAAGGCCGTGATGCCGAAAACCTCCGACGACGAGGTCAAGGCGCTGTGGCAGGAACTGGCGAAAAAAGCCGCGTTCAACCCACGCGAGAACTTCTGAATCCGACGACGGAGTAGCCCATCATGAGCAGCCCCCTGATCGTTCAACTGGACATGGCAGAATTCTGTGAGGCGGCCGATCTGTCGGACGTCTACGTGATCGAAATCGTCGAACACGGCATCCTCGAACCTCAGGGCGCGCAGCCCCGGGAATGGCGGTTCACCGACTACGAGCTGAGCCTGGCCAAGCGCGCCGCGAAGTTGCGGCGCGAGCTGGAGCTGGAGTGGGAGGGCGTCGCCCTGGCACTGAATCTGCTGGAGGAAGTGCACGAGTTGCGGGCGGAGAACCGGATGCTGCGTCAGCGATTGGGGCGCTTGGTGGTCGAATAGTTTTACCGTTGGTTTTTGAGTGTTTTTGCCGGCCCCTTCGCGAGCAAGCCCGCTCCCACATTCGACCGCGGTTTTCCAGTTGAAAAGCAGTCAAATGTGGGAGCGGGCTTGCTCGCGAAGAACGATTACGCGGTAAGCCTGCTTAAACCTTTCTCGGCAAAACCACACTGAACAATGTCCCGTCAGCCTCACTCGAGCTGACATCGATCGTCCCGCCATGGGCGGTCACCACTTCCTTGACGATAAACAGACCCAACCCGAGGCTGGTCGACGGCTGCCCGAGTTCTTCGTCGGCGCTGCGCACCAGCGGGTCGAAAATCGTACCGATCGCCTCTTCGGAAATCGGTGTGCCGTAGTTGTGCACCGACAGGCACACGTGGTCGCCCTCGCCACGCAGATCGAGGGTCACGTCGCGCTGGTTGGCACCGTGCTGCAAGGCATTGCCGATCAGGTTTTGCAGTAACTGGTCGATCCGTCCGGCGTCCCACACGCCGCTGGTGTCACCGTGCACGGTGAGCCTGGGATCGGATTGCGGTTGACCGGCGCAAGCTTCGGCGATCGCCGCTCGCGCCGCAACGGCCAGATCCATCGGTGCCGGCTCGATCGGCAGGCTACGGCCCAGACGACTGCGCACCAGTTCCAGCAGATCGCTGACCATCGTCGCCATGTGCCGCGCGCCACGCTTGATGTGCTGGGCGCAGGCCAGGGCATCGCCTTCAAGGCTGGATTTGCGCAGCAGCAGTTCGGTGGACATGCTCACCGCCTGCAGCGGCGCACGCAGGTCATGGCCGAGGATGGCGAGGAAAATGTCCCGCGAGCGATTGACCTGCTCGGCGTAGGCCGCGGTGGATTCGGCCAGTGCCTCGTCGATGGCTTCGTTGAAACGGATCATGTCCTGAAAATAGGTCATGTCCGGCGATTCAAGGCTGTTGACCCACAGGCGGATCACGCAGGCACGCAAATGGCGGAATTCACTGGTCATCTGCACCAGGTCAAAACCGACGGTGTGGCGCAGTTCGCCATGGCTGGCGCCGGCCTCGTCCAGGCTCGGGGTCTTTTCCGGGCCTTCGCCCTTGGCTTTGGCAGCCTGTTCGGCGGGGCTTTGCGGCTTGTTCATGTCGCGGGCGGCGGCCCGCAGAATCTCGCTGGCGTGATCGCGCAGCGCAGTGGAATCCAGATAGTCGGCGGCCGGCGTGATGGTCGCGGCGAACTGTTCCCACTCATCGACGATAGGGTCGATATTGGCCACGATGAACTCGGAAAGACGCATGGGCAGTTCCTGAAAAAAGGCGGAGCGAATCGAATATTAGCCCCTTTGGCGGGAAATACACGACCGTTTGCACAGTGCTTTTCCAGCGACATGAAAAAGGCCCCGGGATCGTGCGCAAGACACGAAACCGGGGCCTTTTGCCGTGCGTCAGAACAGGAAGTAGCGCTGAGCCATCGGCAGGGTCTCGGCCGGTTCACACCACAGCAGCACGCCGTCAGCCTTGACCTGATAGGTCTGCGGATCGACGTCGATGTTCGGCAGGTAATCGTTGTGGATCAGGTCGGTTTTCTGTACGTCGCGGCAGCCTTTGACCACGCTGATTTTCTTCTTCAGGCCCAATGCCTCGGGCAACCCGGCCTCCTGCGCGGCCTGACTGATGAACGTCAGGCTGGTGGCGTGCAGCGAGCCGCCGTAACTGGCGAACATCGGGCGGTAGTGCACCGGTTGCGGGGTTGGAATCGACGCGTTGGCGTCGCCCATCAGACTGGCGGCGATGGCGCCACCCTTGAGGATCAGCGTCGGTTTGACGCCGAAGAACGCCGGACGCCAGAGCACCAGGTCGGCCCATTTGCCAACTTCGATCGAACCCACTTCATGGCTGATGCCATGGGTGATCGCCGGGTTGATCGTGTACTTGGCGATGTAGCGCTTGGCGCGGAAGTTGTCGTTGCCTTCGCCGTCCTGCGGCAGCGGGCCGCGCTGCTTTTTCATCTTGTCAGCAGTCTGCCAGGTGCGTGTGATGACTTCGCCGACGCGGCCCATGGCCTGGCTGTCGGAGCTGATCATTGAAAACGCGCCGAGGTCGTGGAGGATGTCTTCGGCGGCGATGGTTTCGCGGCGGATACGGCTTTCGGCGAACGCCACGTCTTCGGCGATGCTCGGGTCGAGGTGGTGGCAGACCATCAGCATGTCGAGGTGTTCGTCGATGGTGTTGCGGGTGAACGGCCGGGTCGGGTTGGTCGAGCTCGGCAGCACGTTAGGAAAACCGCAGGCCTTGATGATGTCCGGCGCATGACCGCCGCCGGCACCTTCGGTGTGATAGGTGTGAATGGTGCGGCCCTTGAACGCGCCGAGGGTGGTTTCGACGAAACCCGATTCGTTGAGGGTGTCGGTGTGGATCGCCACCTGCACGTCGTACTGGTCGGCGACGCTCAGGCAGTTGTCGATGCTCGCCGGGGTGGTACCCCAGTCTTCGTGCAGTTTGAGGCCGATGGCGCCGGCCTTGACCTGCTCGATCAGCGGCTCCGGCAGGCTGGCGTTGCCCTTGCCGGTGAGGCCGATGTTCATCGGGAACGCGTCGGCGGCCTGCAGCATCCGCGCCAGGTGCCACGGCCCGGAGGTGCAGGTGGTGGCGTTGGTGCCGGTCGCCGGCCCGGTGCCGCCGCCGATCATGGTGGTGACACCGCTCATCAGCGCTTCTTCGATCTGCTGCGGGCAGATGAAGTGGATGTGCGTGTCGATGCCGCCGGCAGTGAGGATCATGCCTTCACCGGCGATCACCTCGGTGCTGGCGCCGATGGCGATGGTCACGTTGGGCTGTACGTCCGGGTTACCGGCCTTGCCGATCGCGGCGATGCGCCCGTCCTTGAGGCCGACGTCGGCTTTGACGATGCCCCAGTGGTCGATGATCAACGCGTTGGTGATCAGCGTGTCGACCACTTCGGCGGCGAGCAGTTGGCTCTGGCCCTGGCCGTCGCGGATGACTTTGCCGCCGCCGAATTTGACTTCTTCGCCGTAGGTGGTGAAGTCCTTTTCGACTTCGATCCACAACTCGGTGTCCGCCAGGCGCACCTTGTCGCCGACGGTGGGGCCGAACATGTCGGCGTAGGCTTGTCTGGAAATCTTCATGTGTTCGCCTTGGAATTCAATGGTCTTTGAGGCTGTTCGCTGCGCTCACAGATTCGCGAGCAAGCCCGCTCCCACAATTGACCGCATTTCAACTGAAGGAACGCGGTCGAATGTGGGAGCGGGCTTGCTCGCGAAGGGGCCAGAGCAGACACCGCATTACTTAGAGATCACCCATGACCCGCCCGGCAAAGCCGAACACCCGCCGATGCCCGGCGTACTCCACCAGCTCGACCTCGCGGCTCTGCCCCGGTTCGAAGCGCACCGCGGTGCCGGCCGGGATATTCAGGCGCATGCCACGGCTGGCCGCGCGATCGAAGGTCAGCGCGTCGTTGGTTTCGAAAAAGTGATAGTGCGAACCGACCTGGATCGGCCGGTCGCCGCTGTTGGCGACTTTCAGGCTGAGGGTGCGGCGGCCGACATTCAATTCGATGTCGCCGGGCTGGATCTGGTACTGGCCGGGAATCATGGCCGGGCTCCTTGCAGAATCTTGTAGTAGAGGGCGGTCGGGCGATACGTGCCGTGCGGGTCGCAGGCGTAGTCGGGAATTTCGCCGGCGCGGGTGTAACCCAGGGCCTTGTAGAAATCTTCGGCGGGGGAGCCAGCCTCGGTGTCGAGGTAGAGCATGCCGCGCTTGTGCTTGGCCGCTTCGAGCTCGAGCGCATTCATCAATTGCTGGCCGAGGCCACGACGCCGCGCCTGTTCACGCACCAGCAGCTTCTGCACTTCGGCGCGATTGAGGCCGTTGGCCTTCTGGCACAGGCCCAACTGCACGCTGGCCTGCACCTCTTCATCCTTGACCACCACCCAGAGCAACACGCTGCCCTTGTTCACTTGTTGCTGCACTTCATCGAAATAGGCGCGGGCCTGCGCGGCATCGAGGTCGGCCATGAAGCCGACGCTGGCGCCATAACCCACGGCGTCGAGCAGCAGATCAATCAGGCCCTGACGATAGTGCGCAAAACTTTCCGCATTGACGCGTCGCAGTTGGGCGGGGTTCATCGCGTGTCACTCCTTGTTGGCGACCGGCGGCTGGGCGCCAGGATTGAGGGTCAGTTGCATGAAGGTCAGATCGAGCCAGCGACCGAACTTGGTGCCGACTTGCGGCATTTGTCCGGTGATGCTGAAACCGGCGCGTTCATGCAGACGAATGGAAGCGGCGTTGCCACTTTCGATGGCGGCGACCATCACATGCTTGTCACAGGCTTTGGCCCGCTCGATCAGCACGCTCATCAATTGCGGGCCAAGGCCATTGCCGCGCTGATCGCTACGGACGTAGACCGAGTGTTCGACGGTATGGCGGAAACCGTCGAACGGCCGCCAGTCGCCAAAGGAAGCGTAGCCGAGCACAACGTTGTCGGCGTCGACGATCACCAGAATCGGGTAGGCCTGGGCCTGACGGGCGCTGAACCACGCCTGGCGATTGCCGAGGTCGACCGCCGATTCGTTCCAGATCGCCGTGGTGTTGAGCACCGCGTCGTTGTAGATGTCGCGGATTGCAGGCAGGTCGGCGTGCAGGGCATCGCGAATGGTGTAGGTCATGGCGCGGCCTCAGACGATCGGTTGGTGGACGGTGACCAGTTTGGTGCCGTCGGGAAACGTCGCTTCGACCTGGATCTCCGGGATCATTTCCGGGATGCCTTCCATCACCTGCTCGCGGCTGAGCAGGGTGGTGCCGAAGTGCATCAGCTCGGCCACGGTCTGGCCGTCACGGGCGCCTTCTAGCAGGGCGGCGGAGATATAGGCCATGGCTTCCGGGTAGTTGAGCTTCACACCTCGGGCCAGTCGGCGTTCGGCGACGAGGCCGGCGGTGAAGATCAACAGCTTGTCTTTTTCGCGTGGGGTCAGGTCCATTGCGGGTATCCATCAGGGCAGTTTTGTGAGGTTCTTGCGGGCGTGGGGGCCAGTTAGAGCCATCCCTCACCCTAGCCCTCTCCCGGAGGGAGAGGGGACTGATCTCGGTCGTTTGTCGAGGCCGGTCCAGTCAGTCAATATTTTTCGAGAATGCAAATTTCCTTCCAGACAACCTGGTCAGGCTCCTTCTCCCTCCGGGAGAGGGCGGGGGGTGAGGGTGGCTTTTCAAGTGCTCCAGATTCTCGGTGATACCGCTTCGCGGCCGAGCAGGGCCGGGCGCAGCAGGCGCCACAGGTCGATCAGCCAGGCGCGGGCCAGCAGTGCCTCGCTCGCCAGGCAGCGGGCAACCAAAAGCCCCGGCAACTGGGTCAGATCACCGCGCACCTCATGGCCCAGCGAACGACACCGCTCCAGCAGCTCGGCGTCGATTTCACCGCTCACCAGCAGCGTCGCAAACACCGGATTGCCATCCAGACCGATCGGCGAATCGAGCAAGCCGTCACCGCCAGTAATCCTCTGACGCTCGTGCCAGAGCAATCGCCCGTCACGGCGGATATCCAGATGCGCTTGAAAGTGTCCGAGGTCGAAGCGCTCGCCACTGGCCGGGCGACCCAGCGCCACCACGTCCCAGTAGAACAGCCGCGCATCGCCCTCAAGCTCGATCGAGGTGGTGAGTTCGGCCTGAGCGGCGCTGTAGACGATAGTTTCCTGCGGCAGCCACTCCAGCGTCGCACCGGTCGCGATTTTCAGATCGAGCTGCTGATACGCCGGCCCCGCTGCGCGATACCACTTGGCGGCGCCGGGGCTGGTGATCTGCGCCCAGGCGTCCCGTTCGACGCGGGCGCTGATGTTCAGCCGGTCACCCCCGGCGATCCCGCCCGGCGGGTGGACGATGATGTGCTGGCAGACCTCGGGGCCTTCGGCATACAGGTGCTTTTGCACGCGCAGCGGGCCGAGATGCCGGCGCTGAACCGGGCGCGTGCAGTCGCCGAAGCGGGCGTAGGCCAGTTCCAGCTCGGCGTGCCAGCTCGGGGTAAACAGGGCAGTGGGAAGCGGTAAGTTCATGGTTTGTAATTATCGTTAGGAAGCTACAGATTAAATTGTTACCAGACCTCGTACACCCTCGGCCTCCATATTTTCACCGCGACCCTGCTGCACGATCTCGCCCCGGGACATCACCAGGTACTGATCGGCCAGCTCCGCAGCGAAATCGTAGAACTGCTCCACCAGCAAAATCGCCATGTCGCCCCGCGCCGCGAGCTTCTTGATCACCGCGCCGATCTCCTTGATCACCGAAGGCTGGATGCCTTCGGTGGGCTCGTCGAGGATCAGCAAACGCGGACGACTGGCCAGGGCGCGACCGATAGCCAGCTGCTGTTGCTGACCGCCGGACAGGTCACCGCCGCGGCGCTGCTTCATTTGTAGCAGCACCGGGAACAATTCGTAGATGAAACCTGGTACTTCTTTCGCTTCGCTGCCGGGAAACCGTGACAGGCCCATCAGCAGATTCTCCTCCACGGTGAGCCGGCCGAAGATTTCCCGGCCCTGTGGCACATAGGCGATGCCGGCGTGTACACGTTGGTGCGGCTTGAACGTGGTAATCGGTTGGCCTTCCCAGTTCACCACGCCTTCCTTGGCCGGCAACAGGCCCATCAGGCATTTGAGCAGGGTGGTCTTGCCCACGCCGTTGCGCCCGAGCAGGCAGGTGACTTCGCCGACTTTTACGTCGAATGAGAGGCCACGGAGGATGTGGCTACCGCCGTAGTACTGGTGCAGCTTGTCGACTTGCAGCATTCTCAAAATCTCCTCAAATCCCCCTGTGGGAGCGGGCTTGCTCGCGAATGCGGTGGATCAGTCGCCATCAACTTGAATGGCACACCGCATTCGCGAGCAAGCCCGCTCCCACATTGGAAAGGTGTTTGCAGTTCAACGGCCGAGATAGACCTCGATCACCCGCTCGTTTTCCTGCACCTGCTCCAGCGAGCCTTCCGCCAGCACGCTGCCCTGATGCAGCACCGTCACATGGTCGGCAATCGAGCCAACGAAGCCCATGTCGTGCTCGACCACCATCAGCGAATGCTTGCCGGCCAGGCTCTTGAACAGCTCGGCGGTGAATTCGGTTTCGGCGTCGGTCATGCCCGCCACCGGTTCGTCGAGCAGCAACAGTTGCGGGTCTTGCATCAGCAACATGCCGATCTCCAGAAACTGCTTCTGGCCGTGTGACAGCAAGCCCGCCGGGCGATTGACCGAGGTGGTCAGGCGGATGGTCTCCAGCACTTCGCTGATGCGATCGCGCTGCTCGCCGCTCAGGCGTGCGCGCAAACTGGCCCACACCGACTTGTCGGTCTTCTGCGCCAGCTCCAGATTCTCGAACACGCTGAGCGCTTCGAACACTGTGGGTTTCTGGAACTTGCGGCCGATCCCGGCCTGGGCGATCTGCACTTCGCTCATCTGCGTCAGATCGAGGGTTTCGCCGAACCACGCCTTGCCGTGGCTGGGGCGGGTCTTGCCGGTGATGACGTCCATCAGCGTGGTCTTGCCTGCGCCATTGGGGCCGATGATGCAGCGCAGTTCGCCGACACCGATGTACAGGTTCAGATTGTTCAGCGCACGGAAGCCGTCGAAGCTGACGCTGATGTCTTCCAGGGTCAGGATCGTGCCGTGGCGGGTGTCGAGGCCCGGGCCGACGCGTTGGCCGAGGCCGATCGAGTCACGGCTGGTGCCTTCGTCCTTGTTCGGTTCCACGGGGAAGAACGCCGGTTCGAGCATGAATTCAGCACTCGCAGTGACTCTCATTGTTCACCTCGTTTCTTCAGCAGGCCGATCACGCCTTTGGGCAGATACAACGTCACGACGATGAACAGCGCGCCGAGGAAGAACAGCCAGTATTCGGGGAAAGCCACGGTGAACCAGCTCTTCATGCCGTTGACCACACCGGCACCGAGCAACGGCCCGATCAGCGTGCCGCGACCGCCGAGGGCGACCCACACTGCCGCTTCGATGGAGTTGGTCGGCGACATTTCGCTGGGGTTGATGATCCCCACCTGCGGTACATACAACGCCCCGGCCAGACCGCACAGCACCGCGCTCAAGACCCAGACGAACAGCTTGAAGCCGCGCGGGTCGTAGCCGCAGAACATCAGGCGGTTTTCCGCATCGCGCAGCGCGGTCAGCACCCGGCCGAACTTGCTCTGCGCCAGACGCCAGCCGATGAACAGACTCGCCACCAGCAGCAACACGGTCGCCAGAAACAGCACCGCGCGGGTGCCCGGCTCAGTGATGCCGAAACCGAGAATCGTGCGGAAATTGGTGAAACCGTTGTTGCCGCCGAAGCCGGTCTCGTTGCGAAAAAACAGGAGCATCCCGGCGAAGGTCAGGGCCTGGGTCATGATCGAGAAATACACACCCTTGATCCGCGAACGGAAGGCGAAGAAGCCGAACACCAGCGCCAGCAGACCCGGTGCCAGCACCACCAGACACATCGACCAGATAAAACTGCTGGTGCCGCTCCAGTACCACGGCAGGTCGGTCCACGACAGAAAGGTCATGAACGCCGGCAAACCATCACCGGCGGCCTGACGCATCAGGTACATGCCCATCGCATAACCGCCGAGGGCGAAGAACAGGCCGTGGCCCAGCGACAGCAGCCCGGCGTAGCCCCAGACCAGATCCAGCGCCAGAGCGACGATCGCGTAGCAGAGGATTTTGCCGACCAGCGTCAGGGTGTAGGCCGAGACATGCAGCGCGCTGTCCGCCGGCAACAGCGAGAGCAACGGTAGAGCGATCAGCAGCGCGAGGATCACCGCGCCGATGGCAAGGGTGACTTTCGGCCCGGCTTTTTGCGTGGCCGTGACAAGTAGAGGCTGGTTCATCAGTCGATCACCCGTCCTTTCAGTGCGAAGAGGCCTTGCGGACGTTTCTGGATGAACAGAATGATCAGCGCGAGGATCAGGATCTTGCCGAGTACCGCACCGATCTGCGGTTCGAGAATCTTGTTGGCGATGCCCAGCCCGAACGCGGCGAGCACGCTGCCGGCGAGTTGGCCGACGCCACCGAGCACCACTACCAGGAATGAGTCGATGATGTAGCTCTGGCCCAGGTCCGGGCCGACGTTGCCGATCTGGCTCAGCGCCACGCCACCGAGGCCGGCGATGCCCGAGCCGAGGCCGAAGGCGAGCATGTCGACGCGCCCGGTGGGCACGCCGCAGCAGGCGGCCATGTTGCGGTTCTGCGTTACCGCACGCACGTTGAGGCCGAGGCGGGTCTTGTTCAGCAGCAGCCAGGTCAGCACCACCACGAACAAGGCAAAGGCGATGATCACGATGCGGTTGTACGGCAGCACCAGATTCGGCAGCACCTGAATCCCGCCGGACAGCCACGCCGGGTTCGCCACTTCAACGTTCTGCGCGCCGAACAGCAGGCGCACCAACTGGATCAGCATCAGGCTGATGCCCCAGGTGGCGAGCAGGGTTTCCAGTGGTCGGCCGTAGAGATGACGAATCACTGTGCGTTCCAGCGCCATGCCGATCGCCGCCGTGACGAAGAACGCCACCGGCAGCGCGATCAGCGGGTAGAACTCGATGGCTTGCGGGGCGTAGCGCTGGAACATCAGCTGCACCACGTAGGTCGAGTAGGCGCCAAGCATCAGCATCTCGCCGTGGGCCATGTTGATTACCCCGAGCAGGCCGAAGGTGATCGCCAGACCGAGTGCCGCGAGCAGCAGAATCGAACCGAGGGACATGCCGCTGAAGGCTTGACCGAGTACTTCGCCGATCAGCAGTTTGCGCTTGACCTGCGCCAGACTGGTTTCGGCGGCGGTGCGCACCCCGGCATCGCTTTCGACGCCGGGTTCGAGCAGACCCTCGAGGCGGGTGCGGGCCAGGGGATCGCCGGTTTCACCGAGCAGGCGCACGGCGGCCAGACGCACTGCCGGATCGCTGTCCACCAATTGCAGGTTGGCCAGGGCCAGGCTCAGGGCGGCGTGGACGTTCTCATCTTTTTCGCCAGCCAGTTGCTGGTCGAGGAATTTCAGCTGCGCGGGTTTCGCGCTTTTCTGCAATTGCTGCGCGGCAGTCAGACGGGTTTTGGCGTCGGCGGCGAGCAATTGGTGGCTGGCCAACGCGGTGTCGATCAGACCCCGCAGGCGGTTGTTCAGACGCAGGGTTTTTGGCTGGCCGTCGATGATCAATTCGCCTTGTTGCAGGGCGTTGATCAGCTCGACACGCGCCGGCTCGGGCTGCGCGGCCCAGGCTTCAAGCAGTCTGGCTTGCTGCACGGGATTGGCGGCGACGAAGTCTTCGGCGTCGCCGGCAAAGGCAGTCATCGGCAACAGCAGTGCGATGGCGAGGATGAAGCGGTAAAGGGTAGTCGGCATAAAGAGTCGCCTTGCGCGGACTAATGGTGGGCACAGTCTTTGTGGCGAGGGGATTCATCCCCGATCGGCTGCGAAGCAGTCGCAAAAACAGTCGCCGCGATTCACAGGTACATCGCGCCTGTAGCATTTGGGGTCGCTTCGCGACCCATCGGGGATGAATCCCCTCACCACAAAATATTGTTCCCACAGGGGGATCGAGTCGGCCTCACGCCAGGCGCGAGGCCGACACCCAATGGCTCAGTTGCTCTTCACCGCATAATCCGGCTTCTTGTCGTTGCCATCGATAAACGGACTCCAAGGCTGGGCGCGGATCGGGCCTTCGGTCTGCCACACGACGTTGAACTGACCGTCGTTCTGGATCTCGCCGATCATCACCGGTTTGTGCAGGTGGTGGTTGGTCTTGTCCATGGTCAGGGTGTAACCGGACGGCGCGGCGAAGGTCTGGCCAGCCAGTGCTTCGCGAACCTTGTCGACGTCGGTGGACTTGGCTTTCTCCACCGCTTGCGCCCACATGTGGATGCCGACGTAAGTGGCTTCCATCGGGTCGTTGGTCACCGCTTTGTCGGCGCCCGGCAGGTTGTGTTTCTTCGCGTAAGCCTTCCAGTCAGCGACGAACTTCTTGTTCACCGGGTTCTCCACGGACTCGAAGTAGTTCCACGCCGCAAGGTTGCCCACCAGCGGTTTGGTGTCGATGCCGCGCAGCTCTTCTTCACCCACCGAGAACGCCACCACCGGTACGTCGGTAGCTTTCAGGCCCTGGTTGGCCAGCTCTTTGTAGAACGGCACGTTGGAGTCGCCGTTGACCGTGGAGATCACAGCAGTCTTGCCGCCAGCGGAGAATTTCTTGATGTTGGCGACGATGGTTTGATAGTCGCTATGACCGAACGGGGTATAGACCTCTTCGATGTCCTTGTCGGCCACGCCTTTGGAGTGCAGGAACGAGCGCAGGATCTTGTTGGTGGTGCGCGGATAGACGTAGTCGGTGCCGAGCAGGAAGAAGCGCTTGGCGCTGCCGCCTTCTTCGCTCATCAGGTATTCAACGGCAGGGATCGCTTGCTGGTTCGGCGCGGCGCCGGTGTAGAACACGTTTGGCGACATCTCTTCGCCTTCGTACTGCACCGGGTAGAACAGCAGGCCGTTGAGTTCTTCGAACACTGGCAGTACCGATTTACGTGATACCGAGGTCCAGCAACCGAACACCACGGCGACTTTGTCCTGAGTCAGCAACTGCCGGCCCTTCTCGGCGAACAGCGGCCAGTTCGACGCCGGGTCGACAACCACCGGTTCGAGCATCTTGCCGTTCACGCCGCCCTTGGCGTTGATCTCGTCGATGGTCATCAGCGCCATGTCTTTGAGCGATGTTTCGGAGATCGCCATGGTCCCGGACAACGAATGCAGAATCCCCACCTTGATGGTCTCGGCGGCCTGGACAGTCCAGGTCATGCCCATCGCGGCAATGGATGCCGTGAGTGTGAAAGCCTTGATCAAACTGCGACGCTTCATTGTGCGATCTCCATGAACGTTAAAGTTTTTTATGGTTGGCAGATGCGGACGACTGAAGGTGTGTTTTGCAAGGGCTGTGCCCGGTCGGGATCGGGCAGGGAAATGTCGGTTTAGAGCGGTTCCGCGCGGGTGGGGTGCACCATGAAGGGACGCGGAGAGAGCGTTGGTGCAAGCGGCCGCGCCAGATTGGGGCGCGATTTCAAGGACAACACTGTCCCCTGTAGGAGTGAGCCTGCTCGCGATAGCGTTCTGTCATCCGCATTGATATCGAATGTGTCGCCGTCATCGCGAGCAGGCTCACTCCTACAAGTTGATTGTGCTGGATCAGCGGCGGCGCATCAGGCCGATGAAGAACAGACCGCCGATAGCCGCGGTGGCAACGCCGATGGGCAGGTCTTCCGGCGCGATCAGGGTGCGCGCGGCGACATCGACCCACACCAGAAACAGGCTGCCGAGCAGTACGCAGGCCGGCAGTAATCGGCGGTGTTCGGCACCGACCAGGCGCCGGGCAATGTGCGGCACCATCAGCCCGACAAAACCGATCGAGCCGCTGATCGACACCAGCACCCCGGTCATCAAGGACGCGATCACAAACACCCGCAGGCGCACCGCACGGGCATTCAGACCGAGGGTGACGGCGGTCTGTTCGCCGGCCATCAAGGCGTTCAACGGTCGGGCCATACCCAGCAGCAAACCGAGGCCGAGCAACACGCTCAGGGCCGGCACCGTCAGCAACTCCCAACGCGCGAGGCCGAGGCCGCCGAGCATCCAGAACATCACCGCCGAGCTGGCGCGATGGTCGCCCATGAACAGCAGCAGGTTGGCGATCGCCATCATCACGAACGACACCGCCACGCCGCACAGCAGCAACCGGTCGCTGTCGAGCCGGCCCTGACGGTTGGCAATCCCCAGCACCAGGAACATGCTCAGCAACGCACCGATGAAAGCAGCAATCGGCAAGGTCAGCAGACCGACGATCTCACCTATGTGCAGCACCACGATCACGGCGCCGAGTGTCGCGCCGGAGGTGACGCCGAGCAGGTGCGGATCGGCCAGTGGATTGCGCGTCACCGCTTGCAGCACCGCGCCAATCAACGCCAACCCGGCACCGACCAACGCCCCGAGCAACATGCGCGGCACACGGATCAGCCAGACAATGTGCTCCTGCCCGGCGCTCCAGCTCACCTCGCCGAAACCCAAGGTCTTGTGCAGCAGAATCCGCCACACCACCTCCACCGGCACCCGCGCCGGACCAAAACCGAGCGAGACCACGCACGACACCAGCAACACGGCGCCGAGGGCGATCAGCAACAAGGCGTAGCGACGGTCGATCATTCGCTGTGGAACCCCTTGGCCAGGGTTTCCACCGCCAGCACGTTATCGATCCCCGGCGTGGCCTGCACGTAAGGGATGACGATGAAGCGCTGGTTCTTGATCGCATCGACCGATTGCAGCGCCGGGTTCTTCAGCAGAAATTCGATCTTCTGTTCAGCGGTGATTTCGCTGTAGTCGACGATCACGATCACCTGCGGATTGCGCTCGACCACGGTCTCCCAGTTGACCCGGGTCCAGCTCGCTTCGACGTCATCGAGAATGTTGCGCCCGCCCGCAGCGTCGATCAGCGCTTGCGGCATGCCGAGACGCCCGGAAGTCATGGCGCGGTCTTCGCCGCTGTCGTAGAGAAACACCCGCGGCTTGTCGACGGGCAGGTCTTTGCGGATCTCGGCGACCTGATTCTGCATGTCGGCGATCAGTGCGTTGGCGCGATCCTGCACGTCGAAAATCTTCCCCAGATTGCGCAGGTCGTTGTAGGTGTCGTCCAGCGTCGCCGCCGGACGCTTCATCACGAAGGCGCAGGATTCGGTCAGCTCATATACGTTGATGCCCAGCGGTTGCAGGGTCTGCGGCGTGAGGTCGCCACCGACGCGCATGCCGTAATCCCAGCCGGCGAAAAAGAAATCGACGTTGGCGTTGAGCAGGGTTTCCACCGACGGGTATTTCGCGGCCAGCTCCGGCAAGCCGTCGAGCAGCGACTGCATTTCGGGCGTTACTGACTTCCAGCCGCTGACACCGCTGTAGCCGGCCATACGCGATTTGAGGCCGAGGGCGAGCATCATCTGGGTCATGTTGATGTCGTGACTGACCGCGTGTTTCGGCGCTTCGTTGAAGGTCACTTCGCGGTTGCAGCTATGGATGGTCAACGGGTATTTCGTGGCTTCGGCGAAGGCCTGGGCACTGCACAACAAAAGAGCGACACAAAGCAGGGAACGCACAGTCATGGTCGGGTTATCCAGGTGATTCGCGGGTAGCCGTGGAGGGGATGGGAATCGATCAACGCCTCGACGCCGAACACTTCGCGCAGCAGCTCGGTGGTCAGTACTTCTTGCGGCGTGCCGCTGGCGACGATCCGCCCGTGGTTGATCACGTACAGTCGGTCACAGAACGCGGCGGCCAGGTTCAGGTCGTGAATGCTGGCGAGGGTGCCGATCTGCAGACGTTTGACCAGTTGCAGCAGTTCGAGCTGATAACGCGGGTCGAGGTGGTTGGTCGGCTCGTCGAGGATCAGCAGTTGCGGTTGCTGAGTCAGGGCGCGGGCAAGGATCACCCGCTGCTTCTCACCGCCGGACAGGGTGGCGAACGCATGGTCTTCGAAGCCGTCGAGGCCGACGGATTTGAGCGCTTGCGTCGCCAGATTGCGATCTTCCAGCGTGTCGCCATCGAACAGGCCTTTGTGCGGCGTGCGACCCATGGCGACCACTTCTTCGACGGTCAGGCCAAAGGCATCGGGGAATTCCTGCAGGACCACGGCGATGCGCTTTGCGCACCAGCGCGAAGACTGTTTCCACACGTTGTGATGATCGAGTCTGACCTCACCGCTTTCCGGCTGACTGAAGCGATAAGCGCAGCGCAGCAGGCTGGTCTTGCCGCTGCCGTTGGGACCGATCAGCCCGACGAACTCACCGGCGGCCACCTGCAACGAGGCGTCACGCAGCTGGAACTGGTGATGGCAGTGGCCGTGGCCCAGAGGTGTCCAGGCGAGGTGGGTGAGGGTGAGTGACGTCATAGGGCGTTCGGTGTGTTCTCGATTTCGTGTTTTTTCGGTAGATCCATCCCCCTCACCCCAGCCCTCTCCCCCAGAGGGGGCGAGGGGGAAAGGGAGCCGATCTTCATGCGTTTCAAAACTGAGTTCGACTCGGACTTTCAAGTCGGTGCAACTTGCCCAAACACCTCGGTCAGTTCCCTCTCCCTCCGGGAGAGGGCTAGGGTGAGGGCGCAATCTTCAATCAAAAAGTGTAATCAGCGGTGACGAAGAACGATCTCGGCTCGCCGAGAATCCACTGCTGGCCCGCATTGTATTGGCTTTGTGCGTACTGGCGGTCAAACAGATTGTTCACCTGCAGGCCCAGCGTGGTGTTGCGCAAGGCTTGCCACGACAGCGTCGCATCGACCACGGTGTAACTCGGCAGCTCGTTGCGGTTGGCCATGTCGGCGTAACGCGCATCGACATAACGCACGCCGGCCCCGGCCTTCAGATCATCACTGAGGTTTTTGTTCAGCCACAGATTGGCGGTGCGCTGTGGTACATCCACCGGGCGATTGCCGTTGTACGACAGGGTTTGCCCGTCGACCACTTCGGAGAAGTCATCGTACTTGGCCTTCACAACCGCCGCGTTGGCCTGCAATTGCCAGGCGTGCGGCAGTTGCAGATCGAGGCTGGCTTCCAGGCCGTTGGACGATTGCTGGCCGACTTGCTGCTTGAGCGTGGGGTTGCCCGGATCGTCGGTCAGCAGTTTCTTTTTGACGATGCGATAGGCCGCCAGGGTGAACTCGCCGCGTTGATCCCAGAGCAACTGCTTCATGCCGACCTCGGTCTGGCGCGCGGTCGACAGGTCGTATTGCTGCTGGCTCGGGCTCAGAGAAATCAAGCCACCGATGCCGTCGGTGCTGGTCGCGACCTGACCGTAGAACGAAGTCTCGGGCGTGAGGGCAAACACCAGTCCGGCCTTCCAGTTGTTGCCGGTCAGGGTCTTGTCGCTCTGGCTGTCGTCGATCAGATTGTTGCGATCCACATGCACATAGTCGCGGCGCACGCCGGTCACCAGCGACCAGCGCTCGCTCAGTTGCGTGCGGTTTTCGGCGAACACTGACATCTGTTTGGTGGTGCTGTCGAACTGGTCGCGGTACGGGTTGGCGCTTTCAAAATAGCCCGGCTGCGGGTGATACAGATCCAGCGCCTGACCATTCGGCAGCACGTCGTTGAACGGCGAGTTGCTGTTGAGCTGGAAGCGGATGCGGTTGTAATCGACGCCGGTCACGGTCTGGCTGTCGAGGCCGAACAGCGAGTGCTTGAAGGTGAAGGTCTGGCGGTCGCCGACCTGCTCCTGCTGATGGCCGATGCCGAAGTAGCCGCTGCGGCTGAGCTGTTGCGTGGCGGTGTCGAAGTTGTAGTTTTCGGCGTTCTGCCAGCGGCGCTGGGCCTTGAGGTAGTACAGCTCGTTGCTGGCACTGACGGCGTCGTTGATCTGCCAATCGGTGGTCAGGCGCGTCCACTGATCGTTGTAGTGCTGCTGGTCGTCGCGCACGTTGTAGTTCTTGTTACGCAGGCTGTTCTGCAATCGGCCGTTGATCAGTGGCGTGCCGAAGTAGTTCTGCGGACGCTGGTCGCCGTAGTCGTGGGCGAGGGTGAACGCCAGCTCATCAGTGGCTTGCCAGCGCAGCGCCGCGCTGATGAAGTCGCTTGATGAGTCACCGCGATCGATCCAACCGTTGCTGCGCAGACGATTGAGATTGAGGCGATAGCTCAGGGTGTCGCTCAGCGAGCCGCCGCTGTCGAACGCCTGCTGCTGGCTGTCGTAGGAACCGTAGCCGACGCGCAGGTGATTTTCGATTTCACCCTCGAACGG
Organism: Pseudomonas sp. MWU347; assembly: GCF_017947305.1. Lineage (NCBI taxonomy): Bacteria > Pseudomonadati > Pseudomonadota > Gammaproteobacteria > Pseudomonadales > Pseudomonadaceae > Pseudomonas > Pseudomonas sp. MWU347. Next base: position 117,838 of record NZ_JAFGZB010000002.1, on the reverse strand, counting down.
TTTCTTCGGAATCACGTTGACCACCGCACCGGTCGCGCCTTCGCCGTACAGCACCGAGGCCGGGCCGCGCAGTACATCGACGCGCTGCACCGCCCAGGTGTCGACCGGAAAGGTCACGGTGCCCATGCCGGTGTACATCCGATTGCCGTCATACAACTGCATCACCGAACTCTGCCCGGTAAAACCGCGTGCCTGCAACGAGGTGCCGCCATCGCCCGGGGTGCCGGTGCGGCTGATGCCGGTGCTGCGTGACACCGCGTCCTGCACGCTGCGATCGCCACGGGCACGCACCTGCTCGCCGCTGAGGCTTTCGACGCTGGCCGGGGTTTCCATGGTTGTCAGGTTCAGACGCGAACCGGCGGTGGTCGGCGTGGTCAGGCTGACGTTTTCTTCGTCAACCGCAGGCGCGGAGATGGTGCCGGTGGGCAGCGTCAGCGGCTGGCCATCAGCGTTGGCGTTGTTCAGGGCGAACAGGCAGAGGCTGGACAAGAGGTACTTGTTCATCGGGACGGTGAATCACTTCTTCAAAAGAAAGCCCGCAACTTTTGGTTGCGGGCAGAGCGGCAATTGTGGGAGCGGGCTTGCTAGCGAAGAGGGCGTGTCAGGCACCCTGTTCGTTGAATGACACTGCGCCTTCGCGAGCAAGCCCGCTCCCACAGGAATCTGCCGGAGTTTAAGCCCCGGCAGTTTAAAGATCTGTCTGAAACGCGCATCTCGCCTGCTTCACGTTGAAGTTGAGGCAGATTCAGCTTGGCGGCCCAGACGCGACAACAGCAGCCGATCCAGCAGCCAGACCAGCACCAGCGAAGCGCCCACCAGCGGAAAGATCACGGCCAGAGCGAGCATGATCGCCACGCCGGTTTTCCATTTCGGCAGATCATGGCGCAGCGGCGGTACGCCGAACTTGCCCTGCGGACGCCGCTTCCACCAGATCACCACACCGCTGACGGCGCTGAGCAGAATCATCAGGCAGATCAGCAGCACGATGATCTGGTTGAAGGTGCCGAACATCTTGCCTTCATGCAGCATTACGCCGATTTCCGTGGCCCGCGCCACTGCGCCGTACTGCTCGAAACGCACATCGGCGAGGACCTTGCCGGTGTACTGATCGACATGCAGGGTCGCATCGTTACGCGGGTCGTCGGCGAACACGGCAATGGTGAACACCCCGATCGCAGTGGTCGGCAGAGTAATGCTGTAGCCGGGTTCGACCTTGCGTTCAATGGCGATGTTCTGCACCTCCTGCAGGCTGATCGCGGGGGCGGCGGGGCCGTGTTGCATGCCGCCGTGGGCCATGTGTTCGGCGTGGTCGCCGGACATCGGCATCGGCGTGTTTTCCATCGCCCACGGCACGGTCTGGCGCGCGGCGTTATTGAGGCTGCCGGCCTCGACGTCGGAGGTCGGCACGTTGTTCCACATCGCCGCCGGGAACACGTTCCACACCTGCGCATATTGCTTGCCCCAGAAGCCGGTCCAGGTCATGCCGCTGAGCAGCATCACCAGCAGCAATGCCGCGCCCCAGAACCCGGTGACCGCGTGCAGATCACGCCACAACACCCGACCGCGACTGTTCAGGCGAGGCCACAGAATCCCGGCGGCCTGACCGCGCGGCCACCACAGAAATACCCCCGACACCACCAGCACCACGCCCCAACCGGCGGCGAGTTCGATCAGGCGATCACCGAGCGTGCCGATCATCAATTCGCCGTGAATGGCGCGGGCGACGGCTTGCAGATTTTTCTTCGCATCCTGCTCGCCGAGGATGTCGCCGTGGTACGGATCGATGAATACGTTGAGTTCATGACCCTCATTCTTGACGACAAACTGAGCACTGCGTTCGGCGTTGGCCGGCGGCAGGTATTGGCTGATCTGACCCTGTGGATAAGCGCTCTTGACCCGTTGCAGCAGATCATCGGCCGGCACTGTGTGATGCGCGGCCGGGACGTTGAGCAGGCTGCTGTACATCAGTGAATCGAGCTGCGGTTTGAACAGGTAAATGATGCCGGTCAGGGCCAGCATCACCATGAAGGGCGCAACGAATAGGCCGGCATAGAAATGCCAGCGCCAGGCCAGGTTGTAGAAGTTCGGTTTGGGCTTTTGCATCACGTTTGCTCCGCTTGGCTTGGATCTTTTCGTTGTTCTGTATGGGGAGTTTCACCACTGCACTCCTGTGGGAGCGGGCTTGCTCGCGAAAGCGTCGTGTCAGGCGCCACCCATGCTGGATGTACCGCCGTCTTCGCGAGCAAGCCCGCTCCCACAAGGGCAGGGCGTGCCGCTCGGTTAGAAACTCATATCAACCTTGGTCCAGAGCGTGCGCCCCGGCTCGTTGATCGCTTGCGGGTCGTTGGCCGGGTAGCCGAAACCGGCGTTGCCCGCCAGGTTCAAGTGCTCGGCGTAAGCCTTGCCGAACAGGTTGTCGACGCCGGTACTGACCTTCCAGTTTTTGTTGATCCGGTAGGCGCCGTTGAGCGAGAACACGCCAAAGCCGCCGCTCTTGTCGTAGTCCTTGCCGACCACGTTGCCCTTGTTCTGGTCGATGCGGTTTTGTGCCGCGACCACGCGCCACAGTGCTCCGGCGCTCCAGTTGTCTTCGCTGTAGGTCAGGCCGAAGCGCGCATCCAGCGGCGGCATTTGCGGCAGGGCTTTGCCGTCGCTGCTGTTCTTGCCCCAGGCGTAAGCCAGGGTCGCGTCGGCTTTCCAGTTATCGGTGAGTTTGTAGGCGGCACCGAGCTCGCCACCCATGATCCGCGCGTCGATGTTTTCCGCGCGCGATGTGCTCATGCCCATCATCGTTGGCGTGTAGTCGAACAGGATGTAGTCGCGCACCACACCGATGTAGCCCGAGGCCCAGGCTTCGAGTTCGGCGGTCTTGTAGTTCACGCCGAAGTCGAACTGGGTGGTCTTTTCCGGTTTGATCGAGTCGAACGCATTCAGCGAACCGGCCGGGCCGGACTTCGGTGAAAACAGCTCCCAGTAATCCGGGAAGCGCTGCGCGTGACCGAGGCCGGCGTACAGCGTGGCCGGGTTGTCAGCGAGGTCATGCTCGTAACGCACGAAGCCGCTTGGCAGGGTGTCGGCGCGGGTCTCGTCGGCGGTCGGATTTGGCCGGCTCATCATTCCCGAACCAATGCGCTGCCGGTAATCCTTGGCCGAAGCACGGTCGACCCGGGCGCCAGTGATCAGGCGATCACGGTCGGCGGCGTACCAGGTCATTTCGCTGAACACGCCATAGTTATGGAAATCGGCGTCCTTGGTGTACGGCTGATCCTTGTAGGTGTCGATGCCCATGCCGCTGCGCTGGCGGTGCTCGTTGGTCTGCGCATCGAGACCGGTGATCAGCTGGATGTCGGCCCAGCGCCAGGTTGCCTTGATCCGCGCGCCGAGGGTGCGCCGGTCGACGTTGGACGCCATGGGCCCGGCCATCATCCCGGTGCCGGATGGCGTGCGCAGGGTGTAGTTGTCCATCACGTGGTCGGCGTAGTTGTAGTAAACCTGTGCTTCAACTTTCTCCAGCACGTCGGTGATGTTGGATTTTTCGAAGCGCAGGCCGAGGCTTTCGCGAAGGAACTGCGAACCGTCCATGCCGCGCCCGGCGTAGCGCGCTTCGCCATCGCCCTTGCCGGCGGTGAGTTCGATCAGGGTGTCGGCGTCCGGGGTCCAGCCGAGCGCGATGTCACCGTTCCACTTGTCATAGCGCGACGGCACGCTGTCGTTGTTGCCGTCGCGATAGTCGTCGGAGTGCGCGGTATTGCCGATTACCCGTACGTAGCCCAATGGCCCGCCGGCAGCGGCGTCGACAACCTTGTCGAAGCGTCCGTTGGAGCCGGCCAGCACGCTGGCATTCACCCGCGTGCCGAGTTCGCCGAAGCTTTCCGGTTCACGGTCGAACAGCACCGTGCCGGCCGATGCGCCCGGCCCCCAGAGTACGGTTTGCGGGCCTTTGATCACCGTGAGTTTGTCGTAGGTTTCCGGCGAGATGTATGAGGTCGGCGCGTCCATCCGCCCCGGGCAGGCGCCGAGCAGCATGCTGCCGTTGGTGAGAATGTTCAGCCGCGAACCGAACATCCCGCGCAGCACCGGATCACCATTGGTGCCGCCATTGCGCACCAGGGCGAAGCCGGGAATGGTCTTCAGGTAATCGCCGCCGTCACTGGCCGGCACCGGTTGGCGTGGGTCCTTGGGGTTGGTGACGATGGTCAGTGGCGAGCTGGGAGCGATGGCGGTGATCACCGTCGGGCTGAGTTCATCAACGTGACCGGCGTGGTCATCGGCCAGCACCAGCGGCGATAACAGAACGCCGCAAAGGACGGCGGTAGCGTGCGAGAAACGAATGCGCGATTCGCTCAGTGCGAAGGAAGCCCGGGCGGAACCCGAGCGCGGAACAGCAGAAAACCTGGACATGACAATTTCCATCAAACAGTCGTAAACGACACGGCCGGCAGCCTGAAGCTGTCTTCTCAACCGTGTGCAATCAAAGGTGCGGTGTTTACGCGTTGACGGGCGGGGCGCGGGTGCGGGCGCCGGGGAAGAAGGTCTGCCGGGCATGGCCCAGACGCGGGGAGGACGGGGTGAAGGTGTTGACGTGGGCAATGCTGAACGTGGCGAACGTGCCGCCACCGGTCAGCGCCGGGCAATTGAACAGCAGGCTGCAATAACCGCACTTTTCCCATAGGGCGTGGTGCGAGGATTGTGGCGGGCAGTGTTCGGCAGCCGGTTGTGCGCCGTGCGCGGCGTGATCCATGCCCGGCATGTCCATCGCCAAGTCCATGCTCATCGGCATGGAAGTCGAGGCGTGCTGATCCATCGGCATCGACTGAGAAATCAGCGGGCCGATGAAGATCATCAACATGGCGAACAGGGCGATCCAGCTACCGCGGGTCAGAGTCTGGCTCTGGCGATGCAGGCGGAACGCCCCGGCGCGTTGCGGGCGCACGGGCTTGGTCAGCCGGATCGGTTACTGGGCGTGATCGTGTGCCTGGGTATCTTGCGGAGGTTTCTTCTGCACCGCGACTTCGACGGTGACGTTACCGGCCTTCTCGAAATGCAGGGTCAGCGGGAAGCGTTTGCCGTCGCTGAGCAGGCTGCGGTCTTTCGGGTTGAGCAGCATCACGTGATAGGCCATCGGCGCGAACGTCACCTTGCCGCCGGCCGGAATCACCACGTCGGGCACCTGCTGCATTTTCATCAGGTCGCCCTGCATCACATGCTCATGCAGTTGCGCTTCGGCGGTGATCGGCGAATCGACGCTGAGCAGGCGGTCGTCTGTCTTGCCGGGATTGCTGATCACGAAATAAGCGGCGACGGTCGGCGCGTTGGGCGGCAGTTCCTGCGACCACGGGTGAGCGATTTCCAGCTCGCCGGCCTTGTATTCGTGGGCATGGGCGAAGCACGCCGGCAGCAACAGCGCAGCGATGACGAAGAGTTTGTTCAACATGGCAGTTCTCCAGAACGATTTGATACGCAGGTCAATTGCGAGAACAAATCAAACCAGAGGCGAGGCGCGGGGATTAAGGCTCGGCCATTGCTGGCGCGGTGTCGGTGTTTGCAACGAGGGCGGCGCCACGCTGCGATTGCTTTCGTAGCGGGCGAAATACAGCTGCGGCGTATGGCCCGGCAACGCCACCAGCGGCGCTGAACCCGAGCAGCACCAGCAATGCTGCATGTTGGAATGGCTGTCGTTGGACGGGGCTTTCTGCTCCGAGGTACCGATGTTGATCGCCACCATCTTCGTCCCGCTGCCGGTGCAGAAACTGCTCCACAGCAACTGTTCGGCCGGTGAATTGGCCGCCTGCGCCATCGCCCCGGTCATCGGCATGGCGAGCATGTTGAACAGCACTGCGAAGCAGGCGATCCAGGCAAATGCAAGCCGGTGTCGGTTCATGGGACAGATCCGTTGGGTGGGCGATCAGGCGCGGGCTATTTAGCCTGATCAGGGCCGATAAGTAAAAAGGCGTCGTGCGGTTTGGTGTCGCAGATCAATCACACCGCGACGGCGTGCAATCTCAAACCCAAAGCCTTCATGACCTTCATGACCTTCATGATAGTTGCGAATTCGGGGTTACCAGTGCTGCTCAGCGCTTTATAGAGACTTTCACGACCCAGGCCAGCATCACGTGCCACCTGTGTCATGCCCTGGGCTCGGGCTATGTCATTCAGTGCTGCACGGATGAGTACGCCATCGCCTTCATCATCATCAAAGCAAGCGTCCAGATAAGCCGCCATGTCCTCGGGGGTTTTAAGGTACTCGGCGGCGTCGAAACGGGTGAATTTTTCGGCCATCGCAATGTTCACCTATGGGCTCAAAAGCGGTGAGCATAAAACCGGGCATTTAGTGCAGACAGTCAGTGTTTCTTTAAAGGGTTGTACGTAGCGTCCGGTTTAGCTGTAGGGCGTTGGAGAGAGGATTACAGTACCGGCGCCTTCGCGAGCAAGCCCGCTCCCACAGGAGCCCTGGCATACACAAACTATGCGGTCGCCGCCGACCACTGTGGGAGCGGGCTTGCCCGCGAAGGCGCACTCGAGGTCTGCGCCTGGTTAAAGTCGGGTGAAGGCGGCAAGGGCCGCGAGGACTTCAGCCGTCGTCAGAAACTCCCGATCAACCCCCGGCAAGACTGGCCGCTTCAACACATGCACCGGTACCCCCAACTCCCGCGCCACTTCCAGTTTCGGCTCGGTCGCGGTGCTGCCGCTGTTCTTGCTGATCAGCACATCGATCTGCCGGCGTTCGAACAGTGCGCGTTCATCCTCCAGCAGAAACGGCCCACGGGCGCCGATGACTTCGCAGCGTTCGTTACCGGGATAAGCGTCGAGGGCGCGCAGGGTCCAATACTGGTTGGCAGGGATTTCGTCGAGGTGTTGCAGCGGTTCGCGGCCGAGGGTGAACAGCGGGCGGCGGAACGGTTTGAGGGCTTCGATCAGTTCGGCCCAGTCGCTGACTTCTCGCCAGTCGTCGCCCGGTTGCGGCTGCCACGCGGGGCGGCGCAAGGCCCAGCAGGGGATGCCGGCGAGTTGTGCGGCGATGGCGGCGTTGTGGCTGATTTGCGCGGCGTAAGGGTGGGTCGCATCGAACAGCAGGTCGATGCCTTCAGCGCGAATGAATTGTGCCAGACCTTCGGCCCCGCCGTAGCCGCCGACGCGCACCTGGCAGGTCAGGTCGGTCGGCACCCGGCCCACGCCGGCCAGACTGTAAATGTGTTCTGGCCCCAGCGTACGGGCGATGGCCAACGCCTCGGTGACGCCGCCAAGCAACAGAATGCGTTTCATGCAAAACCTCCGGCGTGGCCGACAATGCCGCCCTGGCGATCAATCGCAAACACCTCGACCTGCACCTGCGCCGGCACCACGCTGCGTGCGAAATTAAGCGCGTGGCGGCAGACCTCATCGCCGAGGGCAATGCCTGCCGCGCTGGCCATCGTCAGGGCCTGTTGACTGGTGTTGGCTTCACGAATGCTCTGCTGTAATGCCTGATCGGCACCAATCGCCGCCGCCCATTCAGCCAGTTGCGGCAGGTCGATGCTCGAATGCCTCGAGTGCAGATCCATGTGCCCGGCCGCCAGTTTGCTGATCTTGCCAAAGCCGCCGCACAGGCTGAGTTTATCCACCGGCACTTTGCGCAGATGCTTGAGCACCGCGCCGACAAAGTCGCCCATTTCGATCAGGGCGATTTCCGGCAGGTCGTAGACCCGGCGCATGGTGTCTTCGCTGGCGTTGCCGGTGCACGCGGCGATGTGCAGATAGCCATTGGTTTTGGCGACGTCGATGCCCTGATGGATCGAGGCGATGTACGCCGCGCAGGAAAACGGCCGGACGATGCCGCTGGTGCCGAGGATCGACAAACCACCGAGAATGCCCAGTCGCGGGTTCATGGTTTTCAGCGCCAGCGCCTCGCCGCCCTCGACGTTGACCGTGACCTCGAAACCGCCGGCATAAGCGCTTTCGGTGGCGAGCAGCGTCAGGTGGTCGCTGATCATCTTGCGCGGCACCGGGTTGATCGCCGGTTCACCGACGCCGAGTACCAGCCCCGGCCGGGTCACGGTGCCGACACCTGCGCCCGCGACAAAGCGAATCCCCGGCTCGGCCAGCAGCCGCACGTGCGAATAGAGCAGCGCACCGTGAGTTACGTCCGGGTCGTCGCCGGCGTCCTTGATCGTTCCGGCCTCGGCGCCGCCCTCGGTCAGGCGGCAGAACTCCAGGCGCATCTGCACTTGTTTGCCTTTGGGCAGAACGATCTGCACCGCATCCGCCGACGTACCGCCGAGCAGCAGGCGGGCGGCGGCGAGGCTGGTGGCGGTGGCGCAGCTGCCGGTGGTCAGGCCGCTGCGCAGGGGCGCGGGTTGTTCGGCGGTTTCGTCACGCATCGAGGGGTTTGACCAGATCCAGCAGGGTAATCGGCAACGCCTGACGCCAGGTGTCGAACTCGCCCAGCGGTTGCGCCTGGGCCACGTGAATTCGGGTCAGTTCGCCGCCGTGGCGTTCGCGCCAGTGCATCAGAGTGACTTCACTTTGCAGGGTCACGGCGTTGGCAACCAGTCGACCACCGGGTTTGAGTTGTTCCCAGCAGGTTTCAAACACGCCTTCACGGGTCACGCCGCCCCCTATGAAGATCGCGTCGGGTCGCTCCAGCCCGGCAAGTGCCTGCGGCGCACGGCCACGCACCAGGTGCAGACCGGGTACGCCCAACGCGTCGCGGTTGTGTTCGATCAAGGCCTGTCGGCCTTCGTCCGCCTCGATGGCGATCGCGCGGCAGCTCGGGTGCGCGCGCATCCATTCGATGCCGATCGAGCCGCAACCGCCGCCGACATCCCACAGCAGTTCGCCGGGGATCGGCGCGAGGCGGGCGAGGGTGATGGCGCGGACATCGCGTTTGGTCAGTTGGCCGTCGTGCTGGAATGCCGAATCGGGCAGTCCGGCAAGACGTGACAGGCGCGGTGCCTGCGCATCGGCCAGGCATTCGATGGCGATCACATTCAGATCGGCAATCGCCGGGTCATTCCAGTCATTGGCAGTACTTTCGAGGCGCCGTTCGGCATCGCCGCCCAAATGCTCAAGCACAGTCAGGCGGCTGCCGCCAAAACCGCGCTCGCGCAGCAGCGCCGCGACTGCCGCCGGACTGTGCCGGTCATTGCTCAACAGCAACAGGCGCACCCCGCTGAACAGCTGCGCATTGAGTGCCGCCAGTGGTCGCGCCACCAGCGAGAGGGTGACCACCTCCTGTAGCGGCCAGCCGAGCCGGGCGGCGGCCAGCGAACAGGAAGAGGGCGCGGGCAGGATCAGCATCTCTGCACTCGGCACATGGCGCGCAAGGCTGGCGCCGACGCCATAGAACATCGGATCACCGCTGGCCAGCACGCACACGGCTGCGCTGCGCTGCTCCAGTACCGGCGCGAGGGAAAACGGGCTCGGCCACAGTTCGCGTTCGCCGCGTATGCACACCGGCAGCAAGTCCAGTTGCCGCTGGCCGCCGATGATCCGCGAAGCAGCCAGCAGGGCGCGCCGAGCGTTTTTGCCCAGGCCCTTGAAGCCGTCTTCACCGATTCCCACAACCGTCAGCCAGGGTGTCATGCCGTTCCTTAATCCTGAGTAGATCTTCACGGGCGGCATGATAACGCGACTGCCGGCACCTGACGCGGGTCTGTCGTCGCGGCGTGTCGAGAGCAACGCGGAAACTTAATGTCGAGTAATAGTGATTTTTTCAACTTCCGTTTTTGTTAGTTTGATTCAAGTCAGTTCTTTTTAATAAGTCTGGCGCAATGAAACTATAAAATTAATACGTGCCAAGTTGGCAGGGAGCGATATGGATATCAATTCAGCTACACGTTTAAGTCAGAGTAATGCAGTTGCCGTTAATAATATGTTGTTCACCGGACTGGAGGGGCGGGCAGAGGCCGATAACAGATTTGTGAGGAACTGCATTTATCTCGCCCAGATCGCGGCGGACAGCCGTTGTGACAGCAGCCTGCAGCCTGCAGAGTGGTTCGATTACTTTGCCGGGGGCCTTTGGTCATGTGGCTGGAACCTGGAACAGAAGCCGGTGGTGCTAGTCCAGGAGGCGTTTTCCGGAAGTGTGCAGGAGGCGTGGCGGCGGTTGACAGCCCCCTTACTCGCGCGCGGTCAATTAGAGCAGGTTGAAGCTGGGCTGGCAGCGCTGGAAAGAGATACAGCACTGCTGCAAAAGTTTACCGCTCTGAGTGGCAAAACCTTCACTTCGCATATTGTGCCGGTCAGTAAGAATGCCAGCGGCGAGTTGGTGGTGGTGCTCAGCCATGTCCGCTTTTTCAAGTTGGTATTGAGTACCAACTACCTGTTCTGGCAGGTCCATCAACCGATGTCGCAACTGGACATCCGCGCCAGAAGAATGGTGATCAATCGCCGGGACATCGACAAAAACCGGGACGTTGTAGATCAGGCGATTCGCGAGAGCGTGGCCGACCTTGAGGAGGTCGAACTCTGAAAAGCCGCAGTTTCCGACCGGCAGGCATTTTCATGCGCTCGGGCAAAGCAGGCATAATGGCGACCTTTCGCCCACCACAGCGCTGCCCGTCAGCCGGTCATCCCTTGAACGAACGCTCAATGTCCACCGCTTTGCGCCCCTCGGCTTGTCCGGGGTTGCTGCGTATTGTCCAGGCGCTGGACGGCGGCATTTGCCGGATCAAGCTCAATGGCGGCTCGATCACTGCCAATCAGGCCGACGCGGTGGCTGATGCCGCCGAGCGTTTTGCCAGTGGCGCGATCGAGGCGACCAACCGCGCCAATCTGCAGATTCGCGGCATCGGCGAGCAGTCCGCGGCATTGATCGACGGTTTGCTGGCCGCCGGGTTGGGGCCGCAAACCGCAGCGGGCGACGATGTGCGCAACCTTATGCTCAGCCCGAGTGCCGGGATTGATCGGCAGTTGCTATTCGATACCCGGCCTTTGGCCGAACAGATTCTGGCAACATTGCAGACGCATCCGCGCTTTCACCAGTTGAGTGCCAAGTTCGCCGTGCAGCTGGACGGCGGTGAGGCGTTGGCGATGCTCGAGCATCCGCATGATCTGTGGCTGTCGGCGTTCGAACGTGACGGTGAAGTGTTGTTGGCGTTCGGTCTGGCCGGCTGCCCGACCGATCGTGCGGCCGGTGCCGTGAGCGTGGAAAACGGCCATGCACTGGTGGTCGCGGTGCTGGAGTTGTTCCTTGAGCTGGCTCGGCCGGAGCAGACCCGCATGCGCCATTTGCTCGATGAACTGCCGCTGCTGGCGTTTCTCGAACAATTGCGCGAACGCGTGGCGATCAAAGCTGCTGTTGCTCGACAGCGCACGCCGATGGCGGATGCGCTGCATATCGGTGTTCACGCGCAAAACGCTGACGACCGGGTATATGTCGGTGCGGTGCCGGCGCTCGGCCGTCTCGATCCGGCCATGCTGCGGGGCGTGGCCCGGCTGGCTCGCGAGTTCGGTGATGGCAGCCTGCGTTTCACCCCTTGGCAAAGTCTGCTGCTGCCGAATGTGAAGCCCGCCGACGCGGGGCGAGTCCTGCAACACCTGAGTCAATTGCACTGGTTGACCGACACCCGCGAGCCGCTGTCCCGGCTGATTGCCTGCACCGGCTCCAGCGGCTGCGGCAAAGGCCTGGCCGATACCAAACACGACGCGCGGCTGCTGGCGACGTTGTTGCCACAGGCGCAGCACGTGCACCTGTCCGGTTGCCCGCGCTCTTGTGCGGCGGCCCATTGCGCCCCGGCGACATTGCTGGCGGTCAGCCCCGGTCATTACGACCTTTATTTTCGCGATGCAGCGCTGCCGGGTTTCGGCACGCTGCACGCACGCAACCTTACTATTGAAGCGGCCGCGATCCTGCTCGACGCCCGCTCACGGAGCCCCCTTGATGCTTGATTACATCCGCGACGGTCAGGAGATCTATCGCAACTCCTTCGCGATCATTCGCAGCGAGGCCAATCTGGCGCGCATCCCGGCCGATCTGGAAAAACTCGCGGTGCGGGTGATCCACGCCTGCGGCATGGTCGAGGCGGTCGATGGTCTGCAATTTTCCGAAGGTGCCGGCAAGGCCGGGCGCGATGCGCTGGCGGCCGGTGCGCCGATCCTGTGCGACGCGCGGATGGTCTCCGAGGGCGTGACCCGTGCCCGTCTGCCGGCGAACAACCCAGTGATCTGCACCCTGCGCGACGACAGCGTGCCGGAGCTGGCCCGTGAGCTGGGCAACACCCGCTCGGCGGCCGCGCTGGAACTGTGGCGTCCGCATCTGGAAGGCAGCGTGGTGGTGATCGGCAACGCGCCGACCGCGCTGTTCTATCTGCTGGAAATGCTCGACGCCGGGGCACCGAAACCGGCGCTGATCCTCGGCTTCCCGGTGGGTTTCGTCGGCGCTGCCGAATCGAAAGCGGCGCTGGCGGCTGACAGTCGCGGCGTACCGTTCGTGATCATGCAAGGCCGGCTCGGCGGCAGCGCCATGGCCGCCGCAGCAGTCAATGCCCTCGCCACGGAGATCGAATGATGCAGGCCAAAGGACGTTTGATCGGCCTCGGTGTGGGCCCCGGTGATCCGGAACTGATCACCGTCAAAGCCCTGCGTCTGCTGCGCGAGTCGCCAGTGGTGGCGTACTTTGTCGCCAAGGGCAAGAAGGGCAATGCGTTCGGCATTATCGAAGCACACCTGCAGGACGCGCAGAATCTGTTGCCGCTGGTGTACCCGGTGACCACCGAAGTGCTGCCGGCACCGCTGTCCTACGAGCAAGTGATCAGCGATTTCTATGATGATGCCGCCGAGACTGTGGCCGCACATCTGGACGCCGGGCGCGACGTTGCAGTGATCTGCGAAGGCGATCCGTTCTTCTACGGCTCCTACATGTATCTGCATGACCGGTTGTCCACGCGCTACGAAGCCGAAGTGGTGCCGGGCGTGTGCTCGATGCTCGGCGGCGCGTCGGTACTCGGCGCGCCGCTGGTGTATCGCAACCAGAGCCTGTCGGTGCTCTCCGGCGTGCTGCCGCATGAGGATCTCAAGCGCCGTCTGGCCGACGCCGATGCGGCGGTGATCATGAAACTGGGGCGCAACTTTCCCAAGGTCCGTGCGGTACTCGAAGAACTCGGTCTGGCCGAGCGGGCGCTGTACGTCGAACGCGCGACCATGGCCAATCAGAAGATCGTGCCGCTGGATCAGGTCGAGCCGATGTCCTCGCCGTACTTCTCGCTGATCATCGTCCCGGGCGAACGGTGGCAAGGTTGATGACGCAATCCACACCGGCCATTGTCATCCTCGGACAGGGCGCGCTCGCTACCGCACGGCGGATCCAGCAGTTGTATCCGACGGCGCAGATCCATGGCCTCGCCGGACGCGTCGAAGGCGCCGACTGCAGCTATCAGGAATTCGGCGCGACCCTGCGTGAGTTGTATCAGCAAGACACGCCGATCATCGCCCTGTGCGCGGCGGGCATTGTCATTCGCACCCTGGCGCCGTTGTTGCTGGAAAAAGGTGCTGAACCGGCGGTGCTCGCCGTTGCTGAAGACGGCAGCGCCGTGGTGCCGCTGCTCGGTGGCCTCGGCGGAGTGAATGTCATGGCCCGGGAAATCGCTGCCGCATTGCAGGTCGCCGCGGCGATCACCACCAGTGGCGAATTGCGTTTTGGCACCTGCCTGCTCAACCCACCCAGCGGTTATGCGCTGGCGGATCTGGAGCTGGGCAAGCGTTTCGTTTCCGATCTGCTGGCTGGGCACAGCGTGCGTATCGAAGGCGCCGCGCCGTGGCTGGATCAGGCGCAGTTGCCGCAAGACCCGCAGGCGCAGCGCTCGATTCATGTCGGCAGCGCCGAACGTGTCGCGAGCGCCAACGAGTTGCTGATCTATCCCCGCAGTGTGGCGGTGGCCGTGAGCGCGCAGCTAGACGATCTGCCGCATGCCGTGCGCGCCGCGTTGCAGCAGGCCGAGGTTGCGCAGCAGTCGCTGGCCTGTCTGCTGGCGGCGGACACTGAAATGGCATCGACCAGACTCCGCGAAGCCGCCCTCGAACTGAGGGTGCCGCTGCGCTTTGTCGCGGCGCAGAAAGACCTCGGCGAGTTGGCTCGTCAGGCACTGCCGCAGGCCGCGATCAGCAATACCAACGGTCTGGCGATTGCGCGCGCCGAACAGCCGCTCGACGTCGCGCAGATCGGTCGTCAGCGTGGGCGCCTGGCGGTGATCGGCCTCGGCCCCGGCGCTGCCGAATTGATGGTGCCTGCGGTCAAGGCGGAACTGGCGCGGGCCACCGATGTGCTCGGCTACGAAACCTACGTGCGCATGGCCGGCCCGTTTCGCGATGATCAGGTGCAGCACTGCACCGACAATCGCGAAGAAATGCAGCGCGCCCGCCACGCCTTCCGGCTCGCGGCCGAGGGGCGTTCGGTAATCGTGGTCTCGTCCGGCGACCCCGGCGTGTTCGCCATGGCCGCGGCGGTGCTCGAAGCGTTGCACGAGTCGACCGACCCGAAATGGCACAGCGTCGAGCTGGAAATCCTGCCGGGGGTGTCCGCCTCGCTTGCCACGGCTGCGCAAGCGGGCGCGCCGCTGGGGCATGACTTCTGCGTGATGTCGCTGTCGGACAACCTCAAGCCGTGGTCGATCATTGAAAAACGTCTGGATCTGGCGGCCGAGGCCGATCTGGCGCTGGCCTTCTACAACCCGATTTCCCGGGCACGCCCGTGGCAATTGGGGCGTGCGCTGGAAATCGTCGCGCAGCATCGCAGCGCGGCAACACCGGTGGTGCTGGGGCGCGACATCGGTCGCCCGGGGCAAACCCTGCGCGTGACGACACTGGGGCAACTGACCCCGGATCAGGTGGACATGCGCACCATGGTGCTGGTTGGCTCTTCAACGACTTGCACCTTCCCCAAGGCTGAAGGTGGCGAGTGGGTCTACACGCCGCGCTGGTACGGCGAAAAGCCCCAGTCCTGAGCCGTTGGCGAGGGAGCTTGCTGCCTCGCCAACCGCGATCTCCCGCACAGATTGTTTCCGGATCTGACCGCGTCATATTGTTCAACGCGACCTGTACGATCTGCTCCGCTTCTGTGTGAGAGCTTTCTCTTTGCTTACATTCTGTTCGACTTATCTTGAATACTGATAGACAGACCTGAAATTGCAGCCTTGGTAATTTCGCGTTCTGCTCGGGTGCGTTTGATTTATATATTGATTGTAGAAATAACTTGTTGCCGTTACATGCGTTATCAGTTGTTTTTTTAGTTGTTGATTTTGACATGTATTGAAAGTTTTGAAGTTTGAGCTCCGATTCGCCAGAAGTTAGTTTGGCCGCTATGCAAGTGCCAGCGGGCACTTTCGTTATTGGTCAGGGCAAAGGAGCAACTTTCATGCAGGACCGAAGAACTCAAGACGCCAGCGGGTTTGTCAAATTCATCAAACTGTTCAAACAAGCGGATCTGGAACAGGCCATGTCGGCGTACAGGGGCAGTGAATCCTATCAGTCAGTGTGGCGTTATTATTTTGCCTGTATCGGCTTGCTCGATTCTCCACGACTGATCGAGCCTTTGGCACTGCTCAAGCAGTCGATCGGCCAGTTGATCGGTTCGCCACATAAATACTCGCAATCCGATAGCCAGCCTGCACAGTTGTCGCGCATCTATAACAGCATCCAGGCTTTCGAGACCCGTGTGCAAAACAGCCTGGCGTACGCGAAGAGCACCCCGACTGCGGTGCCGAAGAATCTGCACTTTGTCTGGCTCGGTGGAGGACTGGGCGCGATACAGCGTGACTATCTCAACCTCTGGAAACAGGTGCTGAGCGGGCAAGGTTACAGCCTCCATCTCTGGTACGACAGCGACGCATTGTTGGCCTGGCAAACTAACAGGCTGATCGTCGAGGCGGCCAAGGCTGACGCCCTGCAACAAGATGGCAGCGACAGTATTTCCAAAGACCAGTTGGGCACGCTGTACGAAGAACGGGCCATCGTCCTTAAACAACAGATGTCCATGCATATCGATGCCGCACTGGCGCGGGGACTTTCAGCTGATGAAGCACGCGTCGATCTGTTGGCCCGTGCCTATGGGCAGGACGCCGCGCAACTGGAGGCGCTGATCGAGCAAAACCGCCGCAGTCTGCTGGACCTCGCAGGAGACGACCTGCAGTTGCGCGACTTGAACGCCCTGGATACTCCGCTGCAATTACAGGATATCTACGAGCGTGAAATCCGGTTGCGCGGCAATCTGGCCGCTGCTTCCGATGTGGTGCGCGCCGAGGTCCTTTACGAAGAGGGCGGCGGATATGCCGATGTCGATAATCTGCCGCCACTGGTCAAGACTCTGGGAGGCGTTGACATCAGCGGGTTTGATCCCCGGTCACGCGTTGGCGTTCTGCAACTGCTGCTCGATCACAATCGGCACTGGATGCCTGCACGCGAGGCGCTGCGCCACCAGTACACTGATTATCTGGCAAGCATTCCCGAGCAACACCGCGCCGCGCTTGAGACGTTTGCCCGACAAAAACCGGCGCTGAATGAAGTGTTCCAGGCGCCGGCCGAGCTGCTCGTCCGCCCACAGGACTTGCGGGCAGTTGCTGTGCAGAGCTCGCTGAGCAATTCCTTTCTGATGGCCCATGCCCGATCGCCGATGCTCAAAAGCGTGATCGACCGGTTTCGCTTCAATTATGACTTCATCGACCTGACGGCTCGACTGGCGGCCAAGCGCGGTGTTGCGCTGAGCGATTTTTACGGCATGTCGACGCTTGCGCGCGAGGTATTCGAGCAAAACTGCGGCTCTATTGCCGCTCTGTCCTCGATCGAACACGCAACGGTGAACGAACTGATTCTGGCGGTCGCCGGATATTTCGAAGACGGTATCCGCCCACAGAGCGAATGGACAATTTTTCTGACTGGCCCGGCCGCGATGCGCGCTGGCATGCGCGATTACGAACAGCACAACTTCGTCCCGCGCGAAGATGAAACAGTGCGCGTCGAGACTGCCATCGAGCCGCTCTGGATGATCAACGACAAGACCGAGGAGGAGCAGGATCACTCGTGGAAAGACAACGCCAGCGATGATGAACAATGGGTTGTCGACGAACAGCAGCGTTGGCGGCAAGGACAGTTCAGTGCCCGCTACAGCGGTGATGTTGCTGCCCTGCTCAAACAGCAGACTGTGGTGTTCGAAGAGGGTTGGCCGCTCATCGAGGGACGCCCGGTGTTATTGACGGAGGTCTTGCAAGGGATGATCGACCGACTCGGTGCACCGTTTGTGGCGGCGATGAGGCAAGGTCATAACGGTCCGCTGGTTTTTCCCGAAGGACCGGGTCTGGGGTTCGACGATCGTCAGGCCATCAAGGCCCAACCCGTCACTCTGCAAGCTCCGGCGTCGCTCAGTGATGCGCGGATTCAGGGGCTGGCGCTGGATGAGTTGCTAAGCGGCATTGCCGAGGGTTCGCTGCAGTTCTTCCAGATCAGTCCCTTGCAAAGGGTAGTGTTGGGACAGATGCTCGGCGTACGCTCACTGGATAACTCAAGCTTCACGCAACTTGCCCCCGAGCTCGACAACCTCGCCAACAGTGTTGCCGAGGTAGGAGCATCGGTGCGTTATGCGGCCATTGAACGCCATCTGTATCAGCATCGGGCGCCGCAATTCATGGCCGGTCTCGCCAGCCAAGTCGACCAGCCGATGGTCTCGTCGGACAGCGCGCTAACGTTGAAACGAGCTGCGCTGTCGCAGGCGCACACGCTGTTTCAATGGGGCCGTCATGTTGCCCATATCCAGACCATCGCTACCCGCGAACATCGTGAGCAGGTGATCCTGCGGCTGGGTCAGGTACTGGGGCAAATCGAGGCCAGTGACGTCAAACTGGTGCCGCAGGATCTGTTGCTCCAGGGGGCAGGGGATCCCGGTGGCCGCTGTTACCCGCTGGCGCTGATCATGAGCGCTGCTCTGGAGCACGGCGTGGCGGCGTCGCGACGCTTGCGCGAGCGATTCTTCCTGGCCACCGTCGAGCCGCAGCAGCGCGATTCAATTGTATTTCTGGAGGCGCTCGAGGAGTTGCGCGGCGTGCAGTTGCACGATATCGGCAAGCCGCTGGGGCGGGTCGATCTGCAGCAGCTCGGCACCACGCTGGAGGCGTTCGCCAGCTCGCGCACGCTGATGCTCAACTCGGATAACCACGCCATGCTGGTGGCGAAAACCTTCAATGGTGGGCACGCCACCTATCACTTCTATGATCCCAATTTCGGCGTTTTCGAGTTCAGCCAGCCTGAGCAGTTTCAGCTGGCACTGACCGACCTTTTCCAGAAACAGGGCATGGCGAAATACTATGCGGCCTATGGCGACGACGCGCGCCCGACCTTTGATCTGATCGAGCTGCAGGGGCAAAAGATAGCGGCGCTGGATCTGTCCGGCGGTTTGCGCGTCGGGCAATTGCTGGAATCCGACAATGTGCTGCCGGAGTATACACAGCGACCGATCCGTCGGCGCCTGAACAGTGCTCGCGGCCATTCGCTGGTCAGTAATCCGCACCTGGGGCGCAGCCTGCGCGATCTGGACAGTCATTGGTGGGGACAGCAGATTGCCCAGGCGACTGACGCTCTACAGCACTTGCATGCTGCGGCAAAACCGCTGGTGCCGTTGTTCGAAACCTTGGAGATGACGCCTGCCGGCGAGTACCGGATCAACCTGATCGATCCCTCGCAGGCCGAGCATGTGGTGCAGGTGGTGAGCTCCGATCACCGTCTGCTGCGCATCAGAAATTATCTGTCGGAGCAGTTTTCGGCACTGGGCACCCGAGCCTCGCCACAGATGGCAGAGGCGGGTGCCGTACACACGCTCAATACCGGCTTCACCATCCAGGCACTGATGAACGTCCTGCGTGGTCGAGAGGGGGATGACCGCACCCTGACCACCGCCGTGCGCTTGCACGCTTACGTCAATTACGCGCAGCTGGTGCATGGCAATGTCACGGATGTCGCTGGCCTGATCAGTCTGGTAAAAACCGCGCTCAATGAAGAGAAGATCATCGCCCGCACCTGTGCGCCGGTGGTTGGCGAGGCGCTGGGACATGTCGCCAACGAAGGCGTGGGCGCGGTGCTGGGGCTGGCCAATGTCGGTTTCGACATCTATCAATTGGCGACGGCAGACAACGAGATCGAGCGCGCGCAATTCGGCACCCAACTGGCCTTCGACTCCGCCAGTCTGGCGTTGACCGCCGGTGGTCTGGGGGCTGCCACGGCGGGCGCGGCAACAGCGGCCGCCGTGCTCGGTGGAGCCGGGGTGATCCTGGGCGGACTGGCCGTGGGTGTGGCGGCCCTGGCCCAGGGGTTTGCCAGGATCGCTGAGCAGGCGCAGGAGGTCGGGCTGTTCTTCGATGAGCTGGAACGGGCCTGTCGGGGTGTCGGTTATCGGTATGACGACGGACTCGGGGCGTGGGTCGCTCACCCTTCGCTGGTCGTCCAGAGCCTGGACTTCAATCGCACGATGCTGGTGCTCGACAGTCCGAAGGTGTATCGGCTGCGCGACCATTTCGGGGTGCCGGATTTCAATCCGGATGATCAACAAGCGCTCGATCTGCGGCGTGAACTGGGTCTTCCCGGCTACATCCACTTCGATCCGCCGAGCACGCAACTGGTCGTCCTGCCGTGCACGCCGACCACGTTCTACGGTTACGAATACAAGGCGCTGCCTTTCTCGACGCTGCGTCACGACACCGGCTTCGATACCGCCCGCAAGCTGGAGAAGAAGGATGCGGCTGGCCAGTGGCGGTTTCTGTTTTCGTTCTACTCCTTTCCCGTGCACTACATCATCAACCGTCTCGCACCGTCGTATCGGCCAACCGTGATCGAGGTGCGGCTGGATGCCCACGAGCGTGCGCTGGCGGTGCCAATGATGCCGCAGCTCTGGCACGACAAGGTGTCGTACCGCATCGAAGGTGCGGGCGGCGCCTGCTCACTGATCCTCAATCGCGGGGTCAATCTCCAGTTGCAGTCCCCCAGCCTGCAGCAGTGCCGCTGGAATCTGGTAGCCGCCTGGGCCACTGAGAGGGATGTGCGGATCGACGTTGGCGGGGTTCTTTCGGTGGGTGGCGTGAAGGTGACGTTCGGCGGCAGAGGTCGGCATGAGGTCATGCTCCAACTGACCGGGCGGCAATCGTTCAAGGTCAACCGCAGCGACGGACGACTGGACATTATCGAGCAGAGCGCGCCAGCCGGGGAGAATGAACAGTCACTCCTCACGCATTACCAGACACTGGCCCGGGAGCATCGGCTGGTGCTGCCTTACACGCCAGTTCATCACTTTCCGATTCCTTTCGAGCCCGAAAGCCAGCCGCGTCACACCACGGCCTGGTACGACGCTGCCGAGGATCGTTTTCTGTACATCCGCAGTGAAGAGGTACTGGCGGCCGATGAAATGCTGCTGGCGGCGGTGGTCGACGATTCTGCGTTTTTCTATGAGATGCGCAACTACGACATCTGGCAGGTCGATGCCGTCAGCGGTTTGCTCAAGTGCCGCTACCGTCTGCTTGTCATGGAGGGGCAGTGCAGCATTCGGCGTATTGAAGTCGATGCGCAGGGCGTGATTCATATCGAACAGCAATGGCTGGGTACCGATCGGCAAGTCACGCGATTCAACTACCTGATCCATGAGGGCCAACTGCAACTGGTGGCAGTTACCCGGGAGATTGACCGTGAGCTGGGCCAGCGAGTGTTCGCCAACCCGACCTTGACGGATTGGTCGGTAGTGCTTGGTCACTATTTCACGTTATCGCCGGTGCCCGAACGCGCAGGCGTCAGTACCGTCGACTGGCAACCGGCCGCCTACGTGTCGGTCTGCTGGGCGTTCGATCCGGGCAAACGTGACCTGGTCTGGATTCGCAGCCGTGACCTGTTGTGCATTCATCCGTTTGCCTTCGGGCATGACCGCGGCTGGGTCGATTCGATCAAACAGCTTGGTGATCTGCTGCTTCTGCCGGTCAACCAGGAGCACGAGCTGTTTTTCATCTACGACCGGCTGGCGCAAAAGCTGTGCAAGGTGCAACGCAGCGCGTCCGCTGGCAGCGAGCGCTGGCCGACACAATGGACGCATCAATGGCTGCAGCCCGACGGGTTGAATGACGTGGTATCGGTGCAGGACGGGTATCTGGCCCTGACCGACGACGGTCTGTTCTTCAACCTGACCGCAGAGGGTGAAGTGCATCTGGGTGGCTTGAGTGAGCGCTGGCTCAGGGGGCGCGCACAGTGGTGGCACGCACTCGAAACGCTGGCGGCGAAGTACCCGGTCAACAGTTTCGCCATTCTGGGTCTGCGCAACGCCGCCGGTGATCGCAGCCTGTGTGCCTGGTATGTGGATAACCGCTTGCTGCTGTGCGATCCGGGGCACGAACGGGAAATGCGCCTGCTCGGGGTCACACCGGACAACCAGGCGGTCTGGCTGTTCGATGTCGCCAGCGGTGAAATCTGCAGTCAGCGGTTCTTCGACAGCCGGCAACTCGAGCCAGCATTCGGCAGCGGCGCCCAGTTACTGGCGAGCGACTTGCTGCCGGCACCGCAGGCCGAGTGGGATGACTGGCGGTTCAGCGCCGTGCGCAATGACGGCTCCGGTCTGTACGGGACATCGGTCAACGGCGTGTCACTCAAGCTGCGATATCAGGAAGCTGAAAGGATCATCGGCGTCGATCATCACTGGGCCAGCGAGCACGCGGAACATTTGCCGGAGTCTCTGCAGGCATTGCTGGAGACCGCCGAGCATGGGCCCTACATCGCCGTGGAGTCTGGCGCGGGCAACCTGCAATGGTACGACGTGGCGAATGCACAACTGATTCGTGTAGCAGGCCAGGATCTGCCAGACGATTGCGAATTGCTCGGCACCCGCCATCGGCATGTGCTGTTGCACGAACTTCAGGCACACCGCGTACACGTCTACCCCGGTCAGCAGAGCATCGGCCCGTTCGAATACATGCGGCGTGACGCCGAGGTGTTGGTGGTCGAGGGCCAGAACAAGGTTGAAGACCTGTTGCCACTGATCGCTGATGACGTGAGCTGTCTGGTGTTGCGCCTGGGGCAGGGCGGTGTCACGTATCACCTGTCGAGGGCCTGCTGGTTGCGGCTGGACTCGGTGATTGTCGATTGCCGTCACCCGCTGGGCGAGGTTCCAGCGATTCCCGGCAAGCTGGTCTGGGCGCTGGACGCACCGCAAACACTGCAACTGTCGTTTGTCGACGAGCACTTGCTGATTGTCGACCCGGATCGCCAGCACAGCCTGATCCTGCGGGATGTGTGCTCGGCGGATCCGGCGATGCGCGGTGACGTCTTCCTCGGGTTCGAGGGCGGGCGTTCCTATCCGGTATCGAGCCTGGTGCAGAGGCTGCGGGAAATCGTCGAAGTCGATGATGGCGACGGCAGTACAACGCTGGCGCAGTTGCTGGGAGCGGTGCCGGCCTGACGAAAGTCTTCGTTGGGTTTTTTGAAGTTTGTTTTCTCTCTGTGTCGCGACGGTTCATGTCGTCGCGATGGGTTCGTTTGGCCAAAAAAAGGAAATTGCATTGAGCACTATGGATGAAGTCACGATGGGCAGAGTGTTCGCCGATCTTATTGCGCGCACAGAACTTGAGTCCGTCAGCGGTAGCCTGGGGGAGGCTCCTTTGCGCTACTACGACGGAGCTACGGCGGCTACCAGTCTTGCAGAACAATTGATAGCGATCAGATTGCTCAAGGACGCGATTGAATCACCACAGCTGGACGCCGCGGATGCTCAGGTCAATAAACTGCGCCTGAAACTGGGCGACTACGACCGCCGCTTGAGTGCGACTGTGAAGATGCTCTCCGCTGGCAAACCGATACCGCGCATCATGCATTTTGTCTGGGTCGGTGGCAGTGAGGTCGGGCCGAATCAGCGCGATTACATGAACATCTGGCGCAAGGTACTGGCGTCGCAGGGATATGCATTCAATCTCTGGTATGACAGTGATGCGCTGCTGGCCTTTGAAATGAATCGGGTGATTCTCGACAGTGCCCGTGCGGACACGATGAAGGTATTAAAGGACGAAAAGGTAACCCCGACGGGACTGTCGAGAATGATCGAAGACCGCGCACGGGTACTCAAACAGCAGATGTTCGACTACCTGAATCATCCACGCTGGGCCGGACGCGCAGACGAGGCGCGGATCGACCTGATGGTGCGGGGTTATGGCAAGGAACGTGCGACGCTCGAAGCCTTCCGCCAGAAATGTCTGGATTCGCATCAGGCCATGGTGGGTGAGGACTTGCGCCTGCGCGATGTTCGCCAGGAGTTTGCCAGCCACTTTCTGGCGGACGTCTACCAGCGCGAAGTCGCCATGCGCGGCAACTTTGCTGCAGCCAGTGACGTGGTGCGACTGCAGGCCGAGTTTCTCGAGGGCGGGCGTTACAGCGACATGGATTATTTGCCGCCGCTGATCGAGAGACCGGGCGGCGTGGACATCAGTGGTTTCAGCACAGACGCGAAGATCGGTGTCCTGCAGTTATTGCTCAACCATGACGATACCTTGATGCCGGGGCGCGATCGGCAACGTTATGTCGACAGAACCGGGCATATTCCCGCCGAGCATCTCGAGGCACTGAGCGCATTTGCCCGGAGCAGGCCGGGTGTGGAGCAGATTTTCGCTTCGCCGCAGCCGACGTCTTTATCCCAGGATGCCATCGGGCGCGGCGCGGCCTGGGGCAATCCGTCGTCGAAGGAAATGAATGCCTATGTTCTGGCTCATCCTGGCAGCAAGATGGTCAATGCGAGCATGCACTTCATCCGGGTGGCTTATGACTGCCTGTATGAGGTTGAGCGCCGCATGATACTCGCAGGCGTGACGCCAGCAGATGTGTCGTCAGTCGATGATATTGCAATCAAGGTCGTCTCTGAAGCACAGGCTGATGGGCGCTTGCCCAATACATCGCGTGAATATTCATCAGAGAAGCTCATACGCGCCATAGCTCAGTATTATCAGGACGGGATTCGTTTCGACGCCTTGGGCACCATCTACATGACCGGTCCGGGCGCACTTGAAGGCGGTGTAATCGGCTATGTCGAAAGAGAACTGCAGAGTGAACAGCTGAACAACATTCGCCATCATATGAAGCAGGTCGACGGCTTCAACGTCTTTACCGAAGAAGAAATGATCTCCGGCTGGGCAGTCAAGGATACCCCCGAAGACTGGCTGGCAAAAGAACATGAGAAGTGGAACTCGGGCAAGCTCAAGTCGCGCTACGCCGGCAATCTGTCCGATTTGCTCAAAGAGCGGACCCTCACGTTCAAACTGGGCTGGCCGGTCATAGAAGGAAAGTCCGTGTTGCTGACCTCGGTTCTGCAGCAACTGCTGGATGATCTGGGTGAGCCGTTTGTGCGCGCCATGAATGACCGCTTGACCGGTGATGTGACGTTCAACGTTCCCATCCACCTCGACTTTGATACTCGACAGCAGGTGCTGAACCAGACAGTCGACAAAGCTCCAACGTCCATGGGGGCCGAGTCACTGGGCAATCTCAACGAGGCCTTGGCGCGCATCGCTGCGGGCAAGTTGCCGCTGGAGCAGTTGAGCCCGTTGCATCGGGTGATGTTCGGCGGCCTGTTCGGTGCCGCAACACTGGATCAGGTCGGGTTCGCAGACGCCTGGGCAACCACGGTCGCCTTTGCCGAAGATACGCGAGACCGTGGCCTGATAGCGCGCTACGAAGTGATCGAACAGACACTGCTCAGTCGCGATCCTGCACCGGTCGAGGCACGAGTCAATGCATCGAAGCGTGAATCGCTCGGGCAGAACTCCAGAGTGTTGAAGGCGCAGGCATTTGCCGAACCGATCAGCGTACGGCAATGGCGCGAGTACGTGAGTCGGGTCGAAGTCGCCGCCATGAATGAGCGCCGGGCGTCGATCCTCTCTCGGGGCAAGGCGGTACGTGAGACCTTCGTCCAGGCAGGCGCCTACGCGGGCAGGCAATTGCCACAGGATTTGCTGCTGCGCGGTGCGGGGGATCCGGGCCGACGCTGCTATCCACTGGCGCTGGTGATGGCCGCCGCACTGGAGAAAGGCGCTTCGGCCGAGCGCGCGCTGATCGGCAAACTGGCGATTGCCAATCTCACTCCCGACGCACCGCAAGCCCATGCCCTGCTCAAGGTGCTGGACGAGTTGCGTGGCGTACCCATGGTGCGATTCGGCGAGAAGAGGCCGGCGGCGAACCTGGCCACTGTGATGCAGACGCTGGAAGCAAAAACCGCTGCCGGCAGCCTGTTGCTCAACACAGACAATCATTCGATGCTGGTGAGCAAGGTTGTAGCGCAAGGCGAGACATCCTATCGCTTCTACGATCCCAACTTCGGGCTGTATGCGTTCGCCCGGATCGAGGATCTGCAACAAGGCGTCCAGCGCTTCATGCAGGAGCAAGTGATTGCCCGGCTTTATGGCCTGGAACAGGGGGCTGCCAGCGTTTTCGAGGTCATCGAACTCGACGGCGCAAGCATTGCCGGTAAATCGTTGCCTTCGGAAATTAGCGTTGAGCATTTGCTCAGCAGTGATCCGCTGGGTGGCGGGCGTGCCGTCGAACCCTGGAGTCAGCATGCCGCCTTGCGCGCGCGTTCCCTGTCAGAGAACGCGCGTCTGGGACAGGCGCTGAGCAGTGTGGACAGCCACAAGTGGGCGCGGACGATCGAAAGCGCGACCCTGCGGTTACAGGACCAGCATCAACTGTCTCGTGACTTCGTTCCGGTGTTCGACTCCCTGAAGAGCACTGCGCAAGGGCGCAGCGAAATCACCATGGTCAGTGCCAGTGATCCGCAGCGCACACGCACAGTGCAGACCGATGACACGCGCCTGCAAGGGATCAAGTCTTACCTGAGCGATACGTTTGAAGCGTTGTCCGGCAGACGCGCGGGGGCGCCAGTGATCGATCCGACGGATGTCGGAGCGGTGCACACGCTCAATGCCGGATTTGCCATTCAAGCCCTGCTGCTCGGCTTGCAGAGCGCGGAGTCCGGGATGGGGTCGACCGCGTTGACGTCGGCAGTACGTATCCACGGTTACCTGGCCTACGCGCAGATGGCTCACGGGCTGGTGGTCGACGCAGTACAACTGCTGAATCTGGTGCGTCATGCCTTTACCGACGGACTGCGGGTGGCCAAAACCACCTCGTCGATTGTCAGTAATGCACTGGGCAACGTCTTGAACGAGGGTGTCGGAACCGTTTTGCAGCTGGCCAGCATCGGCTTTGACATTTATCTGTTGGTCAATGCACAAAACGATATCCAGCGTGCGGTCTATGCCACGCAGCTGGCCTTCGATTCAGCTGGGCTGGTGCTGGGTGTTGGCGCTTTGGGCGCCGGTGTTGCCGGTGCGGGCACGGCGGCGGCCTTCCTCGGCGGCGCCGGGGTGATTCTGGGCGGGCTGGCGGTGGGCATCGGCGCCCTGGTCGAGGGGTTCAGCGCCAGGGCAGAACGTGGAAGACGGATCGGCCGGTATCTGAATGATGTGCATTCGGCCTATCGACCGCAAAGCCATTCGGTGCAAGGCGATACCTACATTGCCAATCCTTGTGCGGTCTATACCGGGCTTGATTTGCGCAAAGGGCTCATTACCTTCGGCCACCACAAAATTTTCGCAGCGGACGATTACTCCGATCTGCATCCGCCGAAGATCGTTGGGGATCGCAGCAAGGCTTTCAGCCTTCGAGAGACTCTCGACCTTCGCGGTACGATTTCCCTCGATATGACTCCCGGTATTGAAAGCGTCGTGCTGCCGAGTTTGCCAGAGTGCTTCCTGGGCTACGAATACGGTGGTCTACCCTTTTCGACAACACTCAGGGAAAACCTGGAAACGGCTTTGGCGCTGGAGCACGACAGGGAAGGCAAGCGGCAATTCTGGTTCACTTTTTACCGGTTGCCGACCGAATACATCATCGAAAAAATGGTGCCCAACTACGAGGAAACCCGCGTCAGTGTTGCGATTGGCCCTGATCAGCGTTTTCTGCACGTCCCCCCATTGCCGCAGGAGGTGCACGGTTACCTTTGCTATGACATCGATGCCACTGGCGGGCACTGCTCGATCACCCTGACCGAGGGCGTCAAGTCGTTGCGGCTGCAGGTTTCCTCCGATGATCCAATGACGTGGTCATTGCGTGCCCCATGGGTGAGTGCGGCGGCGGTGAAGCTGGAACAGGATACTTTTCAGTTGGGCTCGATGCGGGTGCAGGTGCCCGCCAGGAGTGTCGTGTACCTGCAACTTGCGGAGGGCTTCTATCAGGTTGGCTGGGCAACGGGAGCGCTGCTCTTTGCTGAACTCGACGCGCTCAACGATGCCGACGGCCCGGCCACACGCAAGCATTTGCGCGAACTCGCCCGCGCTCATCGTCTGGCCGATGGCCCGACGGTCATCCGCAACTATCACGATGCCCTGACTGGTGTTCGTACCACGGCCTGGTACGACCACACCGAAGATGCCATGCACTTGGTGCGCGGACTGGACCCACAGTATGCGGCGCAGATCTGCATCGGCCCGAAGATCGGCGAGGAGATGTTTTATTACTGCCCGGCGCAGGGAATCATCTGGCGTACGGATCTGGTCACCGGGCAGATCAAACGCACTTACCGGGTGATGAAAATACATTTATCAAAAAACCCCTGCATTGTTTCGATTCAGGCGACGCCAGAGGGTTTGCTGCAGGTGGTCCAGCGCTTTGAAGACATGTGGAAAAGCTTCTACAAGCTGACTTACCTGCTCGGCGAAGACTACCTCGCCCTTACTGCGATCTCCGATATGAATTCAGACCATCCGTGGATCATTCGCGAAGGACGCGACAATGTTTCGGATTTCCTCCGACGGCACGACTACCCATACCATGAGGTACTTGATGACCAGAGAGTGGAATTCACACTGGGCGCAATGATTACGATCGACACCTTCGACGAGAATTTGCGTAAAGCCACCCGAGCCTGGGTGCGCAGTGAAGATGAGCGCGTCATTCGGCCTGTGCTGCGCAATACGGAAGGTACACCTGACTTTCTCGATTGGGTGCTGCTTGATCCGCTTCAATCAAGCGGCGATACAGTGTTGTTTCATCATCTTGGCCATCGCCTTGTTTATCGACAGCACATCGGCGCAGCGGATCAGATGCCCGAGATGTTTGCACAAAGTGTCTTGCACCTTGAGGTGCAGCATGTGCACCGCCAGGGCGGACAATACGTCATCCTCACTGACGAAGGCATGCTGTTCCAGATGAATGACGACGGCCAGACGCGGCTGGTGGGACTCAATCACGCATGGCTGTCGGCCCGCCAGCAGCGCACTGGGCAAGGGTTCAAGTGGTGGGAAGCGGTCGGGACCAGCATTCAGAACGAGTCCGCCGATGGCGTGGAAGTCGGGGGTATCCGCGACGCAACGGGCAAGACATCGCTGTATGTCATCTATCTGGATCAGCAATTTCTGATTGCCGACACGGCGGGCAAAGCCATGCGCGTGTTGAGGCTGACGCCAGATAAAAAAGCGGCGTGGATGATGGACTGGGCATCCGGACGAATCTATCGTCAGCCCTTCATGGCGCCTGAAAGCCTGGCGGCGGCATTCGGTTCGGGGACGCGTCTGCTGCAGGCGCACTTGCTGGCCCCGATGCAGCGAGTCATGCCGCGGGACACTTTTGCCTGGGCCGTGCCCCATGGAGCCGGCCTGCACGTCCGCCGGCATGACCACGTGCTGTTCGACCTGGCCGATGGCGAGCCACCGCGTATCGTCGGTGTGGAAGTCGAATTCTTCAATGGCCTGGCGTCTCGTCAGGCGCGGGAGCAAAAGCTGGCGCGACTGCTTGCCGGTCAGCGTAGCGGTCCTTACCTCTTTGCGGGCAGGAGCGATAATCTTTGCAGCTGGTATGACGTCGCAGCCGGCCGTCTGCTCAGTGTCTCGGTGTCAGGACGTGAATGGCCACAATATCTGGGCGTGGCGAACGATCAGACCCTGGTGCTGCATGACCCTGTAACGGGCCGACTGTTCAGCAATGCCAGTGAAGGCATTGAACCCATCGATACATGGATGACTGTGGAAGCGGTCAGCCGGATTGCAGATACGCTGGTTATCGACGGTATTGGTTCATCGGGCAGGATTGTAGCGATTCCGGATGGCGTCGATACACTGGTGCTCAAGTTTGCGAAATCTGCAGATTACCTTTCACTGGCCCGACAGACTTGGGATCGGCTTGATTGCCTGATTGTCGACGCCGAGGAAGCAGGCATTCATCTGGCGTTGACACTGGAGCCGATGCAGCGATGGCTGGTCTCGAGGTCCGACGGCCATTTGCTGCTGACGGATCCCGATTCGGGAAGCAGCATCATTTTGCGCAATGCCACGAGCCTTGATGCGGCACGGCAACAGCAGGTGACATTCGGGATTGCGTTACCTGACGAAATCTCGGTGACCGTTAGCCTGGAGGAGCTGATGAGTGCGATGGCCACGGAACCCCTGCTGGAACTCGGCGCGCTGATCGGGCTGTCCATCGACCAGTAAGCCATTGCGAGCTGGCAGATCAGACCGGGCTGCGGAGATTTTCCTCCGCAGCCCTTTTTCGTTCAGGACACCAGATAGCCCTTGATCCCGGTAAAGATGATCTGCGCCGCCAGTGCGCAGACGAAAAGGCCCATCAGCCGGCTGACGATCTGCAGGCCCTGATCGCCGAGCACCCGTTCGATGTGATTGGACAGATACAGCACCACCCCTACGGTGAAACTGGCCAGGGTGATGCTCATGATCGCGGTCAGTTTGTCGTCCCAGTGCGGCTGACTGACGCCCATCACCAGCAGGGCGCCAATGGTGCCCGGGCCGACGGTCAGCGGGATGGTCAGCGGGACGATCGTCACGTCCTGTTGCACGTTGTCACTCTGCACCACAGGCTTGCCTTGGGCCATGCCCAACGCCGAAATGAACAGCACGCTGCCGGCACCGATGCGGAATGCGTCCGCAGTGATCCCGAATACATCGAAAATCACCCGCCCGAACAGATAAAGCAAGACGCTGGAGATCAGCGTGGCGATCGCCACTTTCCAGGCCAGGCGCCGCTGTTCCTTGCGCGAGTAGCCACGAGTCAGGCTGATGAAGCAGGACAACACGAAGAACGGGCTGTAGAGCACCAGCATCTTCAGGTAAACGCTGAATAACACGTGGAGCATGAGGGCGACTCGCATCCGGAGAGTGATGACGGCGAGTCTATCAGTCGGTTAGTTGCTTGTGTGTGCAGAAGATTCTGCGCGAGGCAGTCGGTTTTTCGTTTTTTGTTTGATAGTTGTTTTGTGTGATGTTGTTAGTTGCATCTTGTTTGCTGGATAAGATGTTACAGATTTGAGTTTGTGGTGCTGGGCTTGTTTGTTTATTGTTTTCTTGCAAGTTCAAGAGGGGCTTGCCTACTAATTAATAAGGACTTTTATTGTGCATAGTCAAATCGTTAATGAGCTTTATATCTCTTCCTGTATTAACGCGATTGAAGCCTGTGATGTGGGTGCGCCGGTTATTCGCTCTCGTGGCCTGTTGGCTGTAGGGGACGAAATCGAGGCACCGTCGAAAGGCTCTGTTGTCGGCGAAGTCACAATGGGTTTTTCTGGCAAACTTTCGGATCAGAACAAGTCGGATGCCCAGAACGCTCTTCTGTTCGCCACACGTGCAGCGAACAAGCTATACCCCGAAGAGCATCAGGGCCGAGATTGGTATAAGCGGTTCCGTGAGGTGATGACCCTCGCTGGCTGGACGCCTGTCGATCAGTACTACAATGACCTCAGTATCGAAGGCACGAGTGTGCGGATGGACAAGCTGGTACTGGAGATTCTGGGTTCCGTGCTGGCTAATGTTGCACTGCCAGGACCAACCAGCGTTCTGATGCTGAAGGTCGCGGGTGATGCAATCTCGGCCCTGCAAAAACGGGACACTGCTGCGTTGACCGCTTATGAGCGAAATTTGCTGGACCACGGCGTGGGCGGCATCTCCACCGGAGCGTGTGTCGAACTCGACGGTGAGGCAATCATGGCGCTGGGAACGGTGCGTTTTCTGCGCAAGAACACCTCTACCAAAGTGATGTTCGTGGATGTCGATGTTCGTAATGTAAGTTTGTATCGAGCTCAAACTTTCTTTGCCAAAAACACCGACGTCGCCAACGCAGTGCGTGAGACGATCAAGAAAAAGCTGGTGGGTATCGATCAGATTGAAGATATTGATATCTGATAAATCGAAAAAAGCAGTCGAAGGTCGACTGCTTTTTTTTGGGGGCGATTATATGAATTGCAAATATTCCGTTTTGATCGTTGCGGGTGCCGTTGTACTGATTCCGCCGGCAGACAAACCGGAACGCTATCAGGATTTAATAAACTCTCTGTTGTTGGCGCAACTGGCGGCCAACAAGAAACTTGAGAAAGATCCGGGTATTGGCTGGTATGACGTCTACATGGAATTTCTGGACAAATACTGGCTGCGACATTTCAGAGCACGGTTGGATCTGTCCGTCGCACAGGGTAACAGCGTGTCTGTCGTTGACTGGGTGGTCGCTCCTGAGTTCGGGGGTGCTGTGGAGCAATGTGGCGTTGCGAACGCAGTCATGCGTCGACTGGCAGCACTTTCCGCAAGCGAGCCGGCACTAGAGCTGCTGCGTGGTTACATGCAGAAAGGCGCCAGCGATGCAGCGACGGATCAGTCAGATGTTTCCAGAATCATACGGCTGTTGGTGGTCGTGGCGCACTCGCCGATGTCGATGAGCAGCGTCTACATCGAATTTGCGACTGCACGGATTCTCGCTGACAACCCTTTGGCCGAGCTATTCCAGGCTGAGGATATTCGCGGCAGTGTTTGCAGACGCTCTGCCAGTGCCAATTTGTCCGAAACGCTCTATGGGCCGGTTCGCACAGCCATCGCCCTGAAAGTCCAGGACAGGCTTGAAGCTAACGTGGCGTTGTTGAGGCTGATTGAAGACGTTCCAGCCGAAGAGAACGGCGCAGCCGATTGAGTCACGCTCGAACTGGCGTGGTACCCCTGCTTAAAAGGTCGACGCCGTACGGTTCTGCTGATCGCGCTGGGCTACCCAGTGTTCGATCAGCTCGCGCAGTTGCGACAGCTCCACCGGTTTGGCCATGTGGCCATCCATCCCGGCCTGACGCGCACGTTCCTTGTGTTCGGCGAGGATGTGCGCGGTCAGCGCGACGATCGGCGTGCGTATACGCTGATTGCTGACCTCCCACGCCCGTAGCTGCTGGGTCGCCGAGAAGCCATCGAGGATCGGCATTTCGCAGTCCATCAGCACCAGATCATAACGCTGGGCCTTCATCGCCTGCAGGGCCTCTTCGCCGTTGCTGGCGGTGTCCGGTTGCAGGTTGAGTTTACCGAGCATGCCGCGAATCACTTTGGTCGAAATCGTGTTGTCTTCGGCGACCAGAATGCGGAAATCGCTCGGCACCTTGGCCGCCGTCGCGGGAGTGACCACTTGCGGCTGGAACACTACCTGACCTTTATTGCGCTGGTTCAACTCGTCGGCCAGCGTGGTCTTGAGCGTATAGCCGGCCACCGGTTTGGCGAGGATGCGTTTGATCCCGGAGTTGCGCGCGATGATCTTGCTCGGCGCGTTACTGATGCCGGTGAGCATGATCAACAGGATGTCGTGATTGAGGCTCGGGTCTTCCTTGATCTTGGCCGCCAGTTGCATGCCGGTCATGCCGGGCATGTTCTGGTCCAGCAGCACCACATCGAAGTAGTCGCGCAGGTGCGCCTTGGTGCGAAGCAGCGCCAGCGCTTCCTTGCCCGATGGCACGGCGCTGACGTTCAGACCCCAGGCGCTGCATTGCTGCACCAGCACTTTGCGGCAGGTATCGTTGTCGTCCACCACCAGCACGCGCGCACCTTGCAACGGGCCGTCGAGGTCGGAGGTCGGGTGTTCCAGACGATCCGGGTCCAGTGGCAGGGTCAGCCACAATGTGCTGCCCTGATTGGCGCCGCTCTTGATCCCGAACTCGCCGTGCATCAGGCGGATCAGTTGCCGCGCAATCACCAGTCCGAGGTTGCCACCCAGACGGTTGGCCGAGAGGAAGTGTTTGCTGTGCAGTTCGGCGTGCAGCAACGCATCGCGCTCCTCCGGTTCCATCGGCTGACCACTGTCCTGCACGGCGATGCGCAGGCGCGGTTTGACGCTGCGCTCGTCGAGGGCGACGACGATCAGCACTTCGCCTTCGTCGGTTTTCTTCAGGGCGTTTTCCAGCAGGCTCAGCAGGGTCTGGCGCAAGCGGGTCGGGTCGCCGCTGATCACGCGCGGCACTTGCGGCTGGATGAAGCTGATCAGCTCGACGTTCTGTTGTTCGGCCTTGGCCCGGTAGATGCTCAGGCAGTCGTCGATCAGCGCGTTGAGGTCGAACTGCACATCGTCCAGTTCGATCTGTCCGGATTCGAGCTTGGAAATGTCGAGAATCTCGTTGATCAACGTCAGCAGTTCGTTGCCGGCACTGTGGATGGTTTGCACGTAATCGCGTTGCTTGACCGACAGTGGCGTGCCCAGCAACAGCTCGGTCATGCCCAGCACGCCGTTCATCGGGGTGCGGATTTCGTGGCTGATCTTGGCGAGGAATTCGGCTTTGGCGTTGATCTCGGCATTGCTCGCGGCAAGATCGCGGCTGATGCTGAACCGGCTTTCGGTGATGCTGCGCTGGCGTTCACCCAAGGCGATGCTCATCAGCAAGCCACTGATGCAGATGAAACCCATCAGGGTCATGATCAGGCCTTGCGGCGCCACCAGGGTCAGCCCCAGCAGGGCCGGCAAAATAATCAGCGTACCGATGTTGAACACCACCATCCCGGCAACGAACAGCCGCGCCGGGCGATAACCTTTTTGCCAGTGATAGAAGCCGACCAGCAACATGCTCAGACCGGCCAGCGCCACCAGCGCGTAGGTGATGATGTTCAGCGGCAGGGTGTTGACGAATAACAGCAGCAGGCTGCAGATCACGATGAACAGAATGTCGCCCAGCAACAGTTTGTTCAGCGGGTGCGGGCCGAGCGGGGCGAAGAAGCGCAGGGCGAACATCAGCCCGGCCGGGGCGGTCAGCAGCAACGCCAGATAGGCGCCCGGGGTCTGGATCGCGTGCCAGTTCGGCAACCACGGGCCGGCGAGGTTGAGCAACAGCAACAGACTCAGGCCCAGCAGCCCTTCGCAGACCGCCAGCCACAGGCTGCTACGCGAGCGGGAGTAGGCGTAGCGCACGATGTTGTGCAGCAGCAACATGCCGAGGCAGCCGAACAGCAGACCGAAGATCAGCGTCTGGTTCT
This sequence comes from Pseudomonas sp. MWU347, assembly GCF_017947305.1. Classification (NCBI taxonomy): domain Bacteria; kingdom Pseudomonadati; phylum Pseudomonadota; class Gammaproteobacteria; order Pseudomonadales; family Pseudomonadaceae; genus Pseudomonas; species Pseudomonas sp. MWU347. Next base: position 83,609 of record NZ_JAFGZB010000002.1, on the reverse strand, counting down.
GGTTGGCGGCACTCATCACCGCCGATTGCAGGGTGATGTGCGGGCGCAGCTGATGGTCGGAAACCATCCGCAGATAAACGTCGAGGGACTTGTCGCTTTGCGGCAGTGGCAGCAGGAAGTCGCTGCTCGGCAGTGGCCGCTCGACCTGCGGCTGATGGGTGCCGGAAGTGCGTTGCTCGATCAGTTTGTCCCCGTCCAGCACGTAGAGGCTGAGGTTGGACAGGTCGGGAGCGAAGATCCGCAGCACCTGCTCGTGCTTGCCCGGCGCCAGTTTGAAGCGCAGCCAGAGTGCACCATCGGGCTCGGCCGCCGTGAGGCGATCAAGTTCGATGGGACTGAATTGATTGGTGTAGCGCGCCGAGCGGATGTCGCTCAGTTGCAGATTACCCTGATCGTCAAGCAATACCGACCAGCCACTGCCTTGCGCGGCCAGAGCCGGAAGCATGCAGAGCAAGGTCAGCAACGTGACGGTGAAACTTATGGCAATCCTGAGCCAGCGCACGGCGAAATCCCTTCGTAGGTTGATGCCAGAATATAACGATGCGCGGCGGCGGAACAGCCCGGCGAGGGACTGCATCCCGCGCCGGACGTGAAGGACAGCTTATTCCTGGGTTTCGCCACGTTCACGGGCAATGGCGCGGTAGCCAATGTCCTTGCGGTAGAAGCAGCCTTCCCAGTCGATGGCAGCGGCCAGCTTGTAGGCTTGCTGCTGCGCTTCGCTGACACTGGCGCCCATGGCGGTGGCGCAGAGTACGCGACCACCGGCCGTCACCACGTTGCCATCCTTCAGCGCCGTACCGGCGTGGAAGACTTTGCCTTCCAGGCCTGCGGCAGTGTCCAGGCCGTTGATCACCGCGCCCTTGGCGTAGTCGCCCGGGTAGCCGCCGGCGGCCAGCACGATGCCAACGCTCGGACGTGGATCCCACTGTGCTTCAACCTTGTCCAGCGCTTGCGCCAGAGCGGCTTCGACCAGCAGCACCAGGCTCGACTGCAGACGCAGCATCACCGGTTGGGTTTCCGGGTCACCGAAGCGGCAGTTGAATTCAATGACTTTCGGGTTGCCGGCCTTGTCGATCATCAGACCGGCGTACAGGAAACCGGTGTAGACGTTGCCTTCTTCGGCCATGCCGCGCACGGTCGGCCAGATCACCTGATCCATCACGCGCTGGTGCACTTCGGCGGTGACCACCGGGGCAGGGGAGTAGGCACCCATGCCGCCGGTGTTCGGGCCGCTGTCGCCGTCGCCAACACGTTTGTGGTCCTGGCTGGTGGCCATCGGCAGGACGTTCTTGCCGTCGACCATGACGATGAACGAGGCTTCTTCGCCGTCGAGGAATTCTTCGATCACCACGCGCGAACCGGCGTCGCCGAAGGCGTTGCCGGCGAGCATGTCGCGCACGGCGTCTTCGGCTTCGGCCAGGGTCATGGCAACGATCACGCCTTTACCGGCGGCCAGGCCATCGGCCTTGATCACGATCGGTGCGCCTTTTTCACGCAGGTAAGCCAGGGCCGGCTCGATCTCGGTGAAGTTCTGGTAGTCGGCGGTCGGGATCTTGTGACGCGCGAGGAAATCCTTGGTGAAGGCTTTCGAGCCTTCCAGCTGTGCAGCGCCGGCGGTCGGGCCGAAGCAGTCCAGGCCACGGGAGCGGAACAGATCGACCACGCCTGCCACCAGCGGCACTTCCGGGCCGACGATGGTCAGGGAAACGTTTTTCTCGGCGAAGTCGGCCAGTTGCTCAAGGGCCAGCACGTCGATGGCGACGTTTTCGCACTTGGCTTCAATCGCGGTACCGGCGTTGCCCGGCGCGACGAAAACCTTCTGCACGCGCGGATCCTGAGCCACTTTCCAGGCCAGGGCGTGTTCACGGCCACCGCTGCCAATGATCAAAACATTCATTTCAAAAACCTCAAAAATCTGTCAGGCGCTGCTGGAGCGCTTTATGTGGGAGCGGGCTTGCTCGCGAAAGCGGTGTGTCAGGCAAAACGGCTGTTGCTGACAGATTGCATTCGCGAGCAAGCCCGCTCCCACATTTGGATCGAGTGGAATCAGTGACGGAAGTGGCGCATGCCGGTGAACACCATGGCGATACCGGCTTCGTCAGCGGCAGCGATCACTTCAGCATCACGCATCGAGCCGCCTGGCTGGATCACTGCAGTGATGCCAACCTTGGCCGCGTTGTCCAGACCGTCGCGGAACGGGAAGAACGCGTCCGAGGCCATCACCGAACCGGCCACTTGCAGACCGGCGTGCTCAGCCTTGATCGCGGCGATACGCGCGGAGTTTACGCGGCTCATCTGGCCGGCGCCGACACCGATGGTCTGACGGTTCTTGGCGTAGACGATGGCGTTGGACTTGACGTACTTGGCGACTTTCCAGGCGAAGATCAGGTCGTGGATTTCCTGTTCGGTCGGTGCGCGCTTGGTCACCACTTTCAGGTCGTCGGCGCCGATCATGCCGATGTCGCGGCTCTGCACCAGCAGGCCACCGTTGACGCGCTTGTAGTCCCAGGCCGGAACGCGATCCGCCGACCACTCGCCACAGGCCAGCAGGCGCACGTTGGCTTTGGCGGCGACGATGGCGCGAGCTTCTGCGCTGACGCTTGGCGCGATGATCACTTCCACGAACTGACGCTCGACGATCGCCTTGGCAGTCTCGGCATCCAGTTCACGGTTGAACGCGATGATGCCGCCGAAGGCCGACTCGGTGTCGGTGGCGTAGGCCAGTTCGTAGGCCTGACGGATACCGCCTTCGGCATCCGGGCTCACCGCCACGCCGCACGGGTTGGCGTGCTTGACGATCACGCAGGCCGGCTTGACGAAGCTCTTCACGCATTCCAGCGCGGCGTCGGTGTCGGCCACGTTGTTGTACGACAGCTCTTTGCCTTGCAGTTGGGTCGCGGTGGCGATACCGACTTCGGCAGGCTTGGCTTCCACGTAGAACGCCGCGCTCTGGTGCGGGTTCTCGCCGTAGCGCATTTCCTGAGCCTTGATGAACTGGCTGTTGAAGGTGCGCGGGAATTCGCTGCGGCCTTCGGTGCTCAGCACGTCGGCAGCCTGATTCACGGTGCCCATGTAGTTGGCGATCATGCCGTCGTAGGCAGCGGTGTGTTCGAAGGCCTTGAGCATCAGGTCGAAACGCTGAGCGTAGGTCAGGCCACCGGCCTTGAGGTTTTGCAGAACGTTGGCGTAATCGCTGGCATTCACCACGATCGCCACGTCTTTATGGTTTTTCGCTGCCGAACGAACCATGGTCGGGCCGCCGATGTCGATGTTCTCGATAGCGGTCGGCAGGTCACAGCCTGGCTTGTTGATGGTGGCTTCGAACGGGTACAGGTTGACTGCAACCAGGTCGATCGGCTTGATGCCGTGCTCGTTCATGATCGCGTCGTCGATACCGCGACGACCGAGGATTCCGCCGTGGATTTTCGGGTGCAGGGTTTTCACCCGACCGTCCATCATCTCCGCGAAACCGGTGTAATCCGCGACTTCCACTGCGGCAACACCGTTGTCGCGCAGCAGCTTGAACGTTCCGCCGGTGGAGAGGATCTCGACGCCGAGGGCTTCAAGCTCCTTGGCGAATTCGAGGATCCCGGTCTTGTCGGAAACGCTGATCAAGGCGCGGCGGATCGGCAGGCGGGTAGTCTGGTCGGTCATCTCAATTTCCATCAAAAGCAAAGGAAGTCAGCAAAAAAGGCGACCGGTTTTACGCGGGCGCCTTTCTGGTTTGATTGAATGCTTACAGCAGATCGTACTGCTTGAGTTTCTTGCGCAGCGTGCCGCGGTTGAGTCCGAGCAGCTCGCTGGCCTTGGTCTGGTTGCCCTTGACGTAGTTCATCACGCTTTCGAGCAGGGGAGCCTCGACTTCGGAGAGCACCAGGTTGTACACATCCGTGACGGACGCGCCCTCAAGGTGGGCGAAATAATTGTGCAGCGCCTTCTCGACACTCCCGCGAAGGGTCTGACCTTCTTCGCTCGGGGTATTGAGGTGCTGTTTCAAATTCACGTTGTCGCTCACGGGTGCTGTTCCACTCACTAAAGTCTCGGTCATCATCGTCATGCGGCCACCCCTTCTTCGTCCCCTGTCAGGCTCTTGTAACGCTCGGCGAAGAACTCCCGAACGTTGGCGCATTGTGTTTCCGTACCATCCAAACGATTGAAGTGGGCGCGAAACTCCCTGGCGCCCGGCAAGGTTGCGAGATACCAGCCCACATGCTTGCGGGCAATACGGACGCCCATCACATCCCCATAGAAGGCGTGAAGTGCGGCCAGATGCTCCAGCAGGATGCGTTCCACTTCGCTCAGCTCCGGCGCCGGCAATTTCTCGCCGGTACGCAGGAAGTGTTCGATCTCGCGAAAAATCCATGGCCGCCCCTGGGCAGCCCGGCCTATCAGCAGGCCATCGGCACCGGTCGCGTCAAGCACGTAACGGGCCTTTTCCGGCGAATCGATATCGCCATTGGCAAACACCGGGATCGACACCGCCTGCTTGATCGCGGCAATCGTGTCGTACTCGGCTTCGCCGGTGTACAGATCGGCGCGCGTGCGGCCATGCACGGCCAGCGCGGTGATCCCGGCCTGCTCGGCGATCTTCGCCACAGTCAGGCCGTTCTTGTTGTCGCGATCCCATCCGGTGCGGATCTTCAGGGTCACCGGCACATCCACTGCAGCGACGACGGCCTGCAGGATCTCGGTCACCAGTGCTTCGTCTTTCAATAACGCGGAGCCGGCGGCCTTGTTGCAGACCTTCTTTGCCGGGCAACCCATGTTGATATCAATAATCTGTGCGCCCAGTTCGACGTTGGCCCGTGCCGCGTCCGCCAGCATCTGCGCATCGCCACCGGCAATCTGCACCGAGCGTGGCTCGGGATCGCCTTCGTGGATCATGCGCATGCGCGACTTGCGGGTATTCCACAGGCTCATGTCACTGGTGACCATTTCCGAGACTACAAGCCCTGCGCCCAAACGCTTGCACAGCTGACGAAAGGGCTGGTCGGTGACGCCCGCCATCGGGGCGAGAATCAAACCGTTCTGCAATGTATATGGGCCGATGCGTACCGCCGACATAGGACTTCCCTGAAGTGGGGCCGGATCATGAGAGTTCGAAAAAGGGTTGGCATGATACCCGCTCTCGATGACTGGATAAAGGCTGAATTGAACAAAATCTGAACAGTTATTCTGTTATTACCAGCGGTTTGGTGGGCGCGGGCGAAGTCAGAAAACTGCCGTCAAACCTGAAGCGATGAAGCGATTCACTCGGGCGAGTGGAAACTCAGGCTGTAATTCACCGCTTTGGGGCCTGGATCAAGGATATCCAGCGCGATGTGGATCGGCGTCTGCGGCGGCATTTCCGCCATGCCCTCAAGGTCGCCGTTGAGGTATTCGCCGGGTTTGAAGCGACGACTGGCGATCAGATGACCGTTGAGGTCAGCGAAGCGTAGCTCCAGCAACGGAAATGGCTGGGAGAACGTCGCCCGGTTGTAGATGATCGCATCCACCACCAGCGCCCCGCTGAATTCCGGATGGCTGCGCACCACCAGATTGCTGCTTTTGATTTTGCCGATGTCGACCTTGGACGGCACCGTGCAGCCGATCTGCGGGCAGAACTGCTGAAACCATGGGCGGTACTGATCCTGCCGCGCCAGTTCATCGAAGTGATAGGCAATGTACTGGCCGGCCAGACCGGCGGCAGCTAGCAGCACCAGCAAAGCCCAGAGCAGACGCCGGCCCCAGGGCGAACGGCGTTTCTGCCAGTCCAGTTGCAGCGGGTCGTCGGTCAGGTCCTGCAACACCTCGGCGCGTTGACGTTTTTTGCGCAGCGGTTCGACCGATGGCAAGTCGTCATCGTCCGGCTCGACGTTGGCCGACAGGCGTTCACGACGGGCATTCGGATCGATCGGGTCGTGCAGGCGCAGTTGCGGGATCGGCGGTTCATCGTCCAGATCCACCGGCTCCAGCGACAGGGAAGGCTCGGTGCGCGCGGTGTTTAGCGGTTCCGGTTCGACGGCATCTGGCTCGACGTCATCTTCGGGCTCGGGCAGACGTTCATCGTCGCGTGCGCTGAACAGGCTGTCGCGCCACTCCGTTTCATCGGCTTCAGGGCTGTCGCGGCGGGCGCTCAGGGACTCTTCGCGCTGACGACCGAATTCGGTGGTCGGCTGGATTTCCCGTTGTTCGAGGCGGGCGAGTTCTTCGTCCAGATCGAGGCTGTCCAGGTCCAGCTCGCTGGCGCTCCATTGCTTTTGGCTGATGGCGCGCGGCGCGGGCGGTTCGTCATTGACGGGCGCTTCGACCACTGGCGGCGGCTCGCTGACCACCGCCTGAGACGGTGCTGGCTGGACAATGGACGGCGCCACCGGAGTGACCGCTTCCTTGCCGGCGTGTTGTTCCAGCAGCTGTTTGGCGGCGTTGAACACTTGCAGGCAGGAGCCACAGCGAACCACCCCGCGGGCCACGCTCAACTGAGCATGGCTGACGCGGAAGCTGGTTTGGCAATGCGGGCACTGGGTGACGAAGCTGTCGGTCATGCGGCGATCCGGTTTATGCAGGCGGTCATTCTAGCGCCGACGGCCGGTGATACGCACCCAGCCATCGCGATTGGCGATCGGGTCCAGATCAAAGTCCTGCGCATAGGCGGCAGCGACTTCTTCACCTTGTTCGGCGAGGATGCCTGACAGTGCCAGACGACCGCCGGTTTTCACCAGGCCGGACAGCTGCGGCGCCAGGGAAACCAGCGGGCCGGCCAGAATGTTGGCCACCAGCACGTCGGCTTTGACCTGCGGCAAATCTTCCGGCAGGTACAGCGGGAACAGCTCGTCGGCAATATTGTTGCGCCCGGCGTTGTCGCGCGAGGCTTCCAGCGCCTGCACGTCGATGTCGGTGCCGACGGCTTCTTTCGCGCCGAGCAGCAGGGCGGCGATCGCCAGAATTCCCGAGCCGCAGCCGAAGTCCAGGACGTTGCAGTCTTTCAGGTCCTGACCGTCGAGCCATTCCAGGCACAGGGCGGTGGTCGGGTGGGTGCCGGTGCCGAACGCCAGGCCCGGATCCAGCAACAGATTGACCGCGTCAGGCTCGGGCGCGGCGTGCCAGCTCGGCACGATCCACAGGCGCTGACCGAAACGCATTGGCTGGAAGCCGTCCATCCAGCTGCGTTCCCAGTCCTGGTCTTCGATGACTTCGCTGTGATGCTCGGGCAGCGGACTGCCGGTCAGCAGTTCCAGATGCGCGAGCACCGGCGCAGGCTCGGTGCCGCCCTCGAACAGGGCCAGCAGGTGCGTGTGCGCCCACAGTGGGGTGGTGTTGAGTTCCGGCTCGAAGATCGGCTGATCTTCGGCGTCCATGAAGGTCACCGAAACGGCGCCGACTTCAAGGAAAGCGTCTTCGTAGGTTTCGGCTTGTTCCGGGCTGATGGCGAGACGTACTTGCAGCCAAGGCATGGCGGGCACCTTTGAAAAAATATGATTGCAGCCTAGCGGCCAGCGAGAAGCGCGCAAGTTTACGCGAGCGCAGGCGGTTTGTGGGAGAGACTTGAAACGCCATTCCCTTGTAGGAGTGAGCCTGCTCGCGATGGCGATGGTGCTGTCGACACATATGCTGGATGTGCCGGCCTCATCGCGAGCAGGCTCACTCCTACAGGGGTTTATGTAATCTGCAGAAACAACAAAGCCGCCCGAAGGCGGCTTTGTCAGGTGCGGACTTGAAGCTTAGTGCTTCTCGCCAGCCAGCTTGTGCTCGAGGTAGTGAATGTTCACGCCCCCTTTGCAGAAGCCTTCGTCGCGGGTCAGATCACGGTGCAGCGGGATGTTGGTCTTGATCCCGTCAACCACGATCTCGTCCAGGGCATTACGCATGCGCGCCATGGCTTCGTCGCGGGTGGCGCCGTAAGTGATCAGCTTGCCGATCAGCGAGTCGTAGTTCGGCGGAACTGCATAACCGCTGTACAGGTGCGAATCGACGCGAACGCCGTTGCCGCCTGGGGCGTGGAAATGCTTGACCGTGCCCGGGCTCGGCATGAAGGTTTTCGGGTCTTCAGCGTTGATCCGGCACTCCAGCGAGTGACCGCGGATCACCACGTCATCCTGCGTGAACGACAGCTTGTTGCCAGCGGCGATGCTGAGCATCTCCTTGACGATGTCGATACCGGTGACCATTTCCGAAACCGGGTGCTCCACCTGAACACGGGTGTTCATTTCGATGAAGTAGAAACGACCGTTCTCGTACAGGAACTCGAAGGTACCAGCGCCACGGTAGCCGATGTCGATGCACGCCTTGACGCAGCGAGCCAGAACTTCCTGACGCGCCTGCTCGTCGATGCCCGGTGCCGGCGCTTCTTCGAGAACCTTCTGGTGACGGCGTTGCAGCGAGCAATCGCGGTCGCCCAGATGGATGGCGTGACCCTGGCCGTCGGACAGTACCTGAACTTCGACGTGACGCGGGTTGGTCAGGAATTTTTCCAGATAGACCATCGGGTTGCCGAACGCCGCGCCAGCTTCGGAGCGGGTCAGTTTCGCCGAGGCGATCAGGTCTTCTTCCTTGTGCACCACGCGCATGCCGCGACCACCACCGCCGCCTGCGGCCTTGATGATCACCGGGTAGCCGACTTCACGACCGATGCGCAGCGCCGTTTCTTCGTCTTCCGGCAGCGGGCCGTCGGAACCTGGAACGGTAGGCACGCCTGCTTCGATCATCGCGTGCTTGGCCGATACCTTGTCGCCCATCAGGCGAATGGTGTCGGCTTTCGGGCCGATGAAGGCGAAGCCGGAGTTCTCGACCTGCTCGGCGAAATCGGCGTTTTCCGCGAGGAAACCGTAGCCTGGGTGAATGGCGGTAGCGCCAGTCACTTCAGCGGCAGCGATGATGGCCGGGATGTGCAGGTAGGACTGAGCGGCAGAAGCCGGGCCGATGCAGACGGACTCGTCTGCCAGACCCAGGTGCATCAGCTCTTTGTCGGCCTTGGAGTAAACGGCGACGGTCTTGATGCCCATCTCTTTGCAGGCACGCAGAATCCGCAGGGCGATCTCACCGCGGTTAGCGATCAGAACTTTTTCCAACTTCGCAGTCATCAAAGGCTCTCCGCAGTTCAAACGATGGTGAACAGCGGTTGGTCGTACTCAACCGGCTGGCCGTCTTCGACGAGGATGGATTCGATCACACCGCTGGTTTCAGCTTCGATGTGGTTCATCATCTTCATGGCTTCGACGATGCACAGGGTGTCGCCTTTCTTCACGGTCTGGCCGACTTCAACGAAGGCTGGCGAGGTTGGCGAAGATTTACGGTAGAAGGTGCCTACCATTGGCGAGCGGGCCACGGTGCCGTTCAGTGCAGGAGCAGCAGCGGCAGCCGGAGCGGCAGCAGCTACTGGAGCAGCGGCGGCAGGCGCAGCGGCCGGAGCCTGCATCGGCGCCGGAGCGTAGTACTGCTGAGCCGGGGTCTTGCTGTGACGGCTGATGCGTACGGACTCTTCGCCTTCCTTGATCTCGAGCTCGTCGATGCCGGACTCTTCCAGCAATTCGATCAGTTTCTTAACTTTACGGATATCCATGAATCATCAACTCCCAAGGGTCGGTCAGGGGCGTTTAACGCTTGTGGTTCAAGTCGTTGCCTGTGTTTCAAGCTGTTCTAGTGCGGCCTCCAGGGCCAGTCGGTAACCGCTGGCGCCAAGGCCGCAGATCACTCCTACCGCTACATCGGAGAAGTAAGAGTGATGGCGGAAAGGTTCGCGCTTGTGCACGTTGGACAAATGCACTTCGATGAATGGGATGCTCACTCCCAGCAGCGCGTCACGTAATGCGACGCTTGTGTGCGTAAAAGCTGCTGGATTGATCAGAATGAAATCGACACCCTCACCGCGAGCGGCGTGGATGCGGTCGATCAATTCGTACTCGGCATTGCTTTGCAGGTGCAGCAGATGATGGCCGGCTTCACGGGCGCGGCGCTCCAGATCCTGATTGATCTGCGCCAGGGTCGTTGAACCGTAAGTGCCGGGTTCACGGGTGCCGAGCAGGTTCAGGTTGGGGCCGTGCAGCACCAGTAGCGTCGCCATCTGCGTGTTCCTTGTTATGAATGAGCAGTCGTCAGAACCCGGCGACTATGCCGCAAAGGCTTTGTGACTGTCCAGTTCTCTGCAATAGCCAGCACGATGACCGATGTTTGCGCGAAATTTGTGACTGAGTGATTTGATCCGGTCATTCCGCAAGATTTGCGCTGATGCGAATGACGCTATCGCGAGCAGGCTCACTCCTACAGTTGGAATGCGTTCCCTTGTAGGAGTGAGCCTGCTCGCGATAGCGGCCTGTCAGACGCGGAATGCCTGAACGGCGGTATGCAATTGCCCACCCAACTCCAGCAGATTCTCACCCTGCTCACGCCCGCGGCCGATACGCAGCAGGTTAGCCCCGCCCAATTGATGGATCCGCTCGCTGTGATCACGGATCTCGCTGACCGCGCCGCTCTGCTGGGCGGTGATGTCGGCGATGCGGATCGCCGTGTCGGAAATGGTCTGGATCGCGCCAACGATCTTGTCCAGCGCGCCGTCCGCCGCTTGTGCCTGACTGGCAGTGGCTTCGGCGTGTTCGACTTGCGCGCGCATGCCTTCGACCGATTGTCGGGCAGCAGTTTGCAGGCCGGCGATCAGTGTCTGGATCTCTGCCGTGGCGCCCGCCGTGCGTTGCGCCAGTGAGCGCACTTCTTCGGCCACCACCGCAAAACCACGGCCCATTTCCCCGGCCCGCGCCGCTTCGATCGCCGCATTCAGCGCCAGCAGGTTGGTCTGGTCGGCGATCGAGCGGATCACCGTCAGTACGCCGCCAATGGTCGCCGACTCTTCGGCCAGATGCTCGATCATCTGCGCATTACCCTGGACTTCGCCGACCAGTGCGTGCAGCCCGGTGAGGCTCTGGCCGATCACGGCTTGTCCGTGCTCGACGGCAAGGCCCGCATGGCGACTGGCATCGGCTGCCTGTCGTGCATCGCCAGCGACCTGCTGAATCGTCGCTTCAAGCTCACCCAGCGAATCGCGGATCAGCGCGGTGTCGCCCGCCTGATGCTCGGCGCCGCTGTGCAGGTCGTTGCTCAGTTCGGCCAGCGTACGGCTGCTGCCGGCCACCTGTTCGGCATTGCCGCGAATCGTGCCGACCAGATCCACCAGATACGCGCGCAGGCGGTTCAGCGACGCTTCGATGTCATGCAGTTCGCGGTTGGTCTTGCCCAACTGAATGTCGCGACTGAAATCGCCCTCGGCCCAGGTCGACAGCGCCGGGGCGAGGTTGGTCAGGGTGCGGGCGAGGCGCCGCTGCAGGGTGTCGATCAGCAGCGCGATCAACAGAATCAGGCCGATCATCACGCCCTGCATCAGGCGCACTTCGCCCTGAATCTGCCCGTGCTGGGCGCGTACCACCGGCTCAAGCCCGGCGATCGCCTGTTGCACGGCGGCGATCTTCAAATGGGTCGCGGTGCTCAGGTCGGTGCGTTTCTGGATCTGCTCGCGGGTGCGTGCCAGCTCCGCCGGGTAGCGACCGAGCAGGCTGTTAAGTTCACGCTTGAGGCCGACCCCGGCGTCTTCGGCTGCGGCTTTTTCTGTGCTTTCGATGCCCATCATCGCGGCGAAATCATCACTGCCGGATTCATGCTTGGCGACCACGCCGAGCAGGGGCAGGGCGTCGATGGCCTGAGCCTGGGTGCGGATGTTGTCGACTTCGCGCTCGACGTCGGCGGCCAATTCACTACGGCCGCTGCTGACCAGTTTGTCGCGGGCCAGCGACAGCTTGCCCAGGTGCTGCGAAGCGACCAGCAGCGGCGTCAGGTAAGACGCGTTGCCATTGGCGTAGGTGCTGAGTTGATCGAGGCTGGCGCTCAGTTCGCGTTCGGCTTGCAGCAGCAGTGCTTGCGGATCACCGGCCAGTTTGCCGGCGGCGAGCAGGTCGGTTTTGCTGAACTCTTCGAGGCTCGACAGACTTGGTCGCAGGGTCTCGGCCAGTGCCGGAGGCAGTTCGCCGAGCTCCTTCTGCAGGCCGTCGATGGCTTGGCTGGCGCTGCTCAGGCGCAGGGCGTCGCCGCTGGCGAGGTAGTCCTCGACATTGCGCGCCACGTCATTCTGAAATTGCTGCGACAGGCCGAGGTAGCGCTCCATCAACAGATACGGACGCTCCAAGGCTTTTTGCGACCACCACAGCGTCGCGCCGAGCGCCACGCAGACGGCGACCAGCAGCAGAGTGTTGAGATTGGTGAGCAACTTCAGGCGCATGACGGCTACCAACGGCAGAAATGGTAAGCGCCTGAATTTATTGCGGTTCTGTTACAGGGTTATGACCGAATCGGTGGATTCCGATGAAAAGGTGGCACTTTGCTTTGAGTCGCGTGCGGTCTGCACTCGATTGCGTCCGGCACCTTTGGCGCGGTACAGCGCTTCGTCGGCCTGGCTGGCCATCATCAGGCTGTCGGAATCCTCGTGCATTTCCACCACGCCGGCGCTGAAGGTGCACCACAAATCGTGCGGTTGCGCCGGGTAGTGGATTTCGGCGAAGCGCTGGCGGATCTCGTCGAGCACTTTGTGCGCCGCTTCTATGTCGGTGTCGGGCATGACGATGGCGAATTCCTCGCCACCGTACCGGCCGATAAAGTCGGTCTTGCGCAGGCGTTGCTTGAGGAACAGCGCCAGGCTCTTGATCACTCGGTCGCCCATCGGATGGCCGTGACTGTCATTGACTCGCTTGAAGTGGTCGATGTCGAGCATGGCAAAGCTCAGCGGCTTGTTCTCGCGACGGGCGCGGAACGAGCAGTCTTCGAGCAATTGCAGGATGTGCGTGTGGTTGTACAGGCCGGTGAGGCTGTCGCGGACCATGCGTGCCTTGAGATTGCGCGCGCGGGCGGCGCGGTTGCGCACAGTCGTAATCAGATGCCGAGGCTTGATCGGTTTGGTCAGGAAATCGTCGCCGCCCTCGCTCATGGCGTCGAGCTGTTTATCCAGATCGTCCTCGGCCGAAAGATAAATGATCGGCACGCTGACGTAGCGGTCGTTGTGGCGAATGACCTTGGCCAGTTCGGTGCCGGTGCAGGCCGGCATGTACATGTCGAGGATGATCAGATCCGGCTGGAAGTCCGCCAGTTCTGCCATCGCCTGGATCGGTTCGATCAGGGTGCGTGTGACGATTCCGGCGCTGTTGAGCAGGCGCTCGGTGTGCAAGGCCTGGGCGCGGGAGTCGTCGATGATCAGCACTTTATAAGGTTCATACTGGGCGACGCAGGTCAGGACTTCGATCTTCTCCAGCAAGCTCGACGCTTCGAGGGTGCCGGTGAGGAATTCCTGGCCACCGGCGCGCACGGCGGCGAGGCGGGTAGGGGTGTCGGTTTCGTGCAGGCTGAAAAACAACAGCGGCAGCGGTTCTTCCAGGCCGACCTGGGCTTCGGCAGCCAGCTGCAAGCCGACGCCTGCGCCGCTGAAGTCCACGTCCATGACGATCGCGGCGGGCAAGCGCTCGACCATCGAGGAGCGAAATGCCGCGACACTGTCCAGCGCCTGCGCGGTCAGTCCGAAAAATTCCAGCTGCTTGGCCAGCCGCTCGGCGCGGTCGTGATCCTGCAACATGACGTAGATCGGTTTGCGCAGCGGCGGCAGGAAGGTTTGGTCGAGTTGATCGCCATGGCGCAGACCGGTGCGCGACAGACGCTGCATCAAACGATTGAGGTCAGTGATCAGGCCGCTGCTCAGGCGTCCGCGATTGGCGTCCACCGCTTCCAGCGACTGACCGATATGACGCGCGAGTTGCGTGTGCTCGGGCTGCTCGAAGCGCTCGGCAAAACGCAGCAGGCGCAGATTGGCCTCGCTCAGTTCGGCGAGGTCGGCGGTGGACCACTCACTGCGTTGCAGGCGCTGCCATATCTCAAGAATCTGACGTGCCTGATGAATTACCCGCTGGGCAAAGTGGTGCTTGAGGCGCTCACGGCTGGGGTCTTCTGGCTCGGTCATATCCTGACTACTAGTTAGGGCGCATGCTGAGATCGACTGGTGGCTCTATGCTAGCACCTCTTTTCCCTTATATGAGTGTCGTGCATCAATAATCTGCGGTGCTGCACAATTCAGTTTCTGACCGGGCGGTTTCGGATTGAACCTGTTCGTCGGTGAGCCTCCCGTAAACCGGGAGTATGGCGCTGATCGACGGGTCAAAACGCTTGTGTGCATAACGCTGCGCTGTAGACAGGCGCTGATCTGCCATGGCCTGTTCCGGGGCGTCTTTGGTGATAGTGCATCAGGGAAACCCCTAGAGAGTTCGCGGGGCGATGTCGCGCGTTCCGTGGATTTTCTGCTTCTCTTCAATGGCGGGTGCCGGCCTTGGCACGTTGTTGTATGGTTGTGGTCGAACCGTTGAACCCAAGTGATTGAAAGGATATCGCCATGCTGGACTGGAAGAACCGCGCGGGCAGCGCGCCTGAACGTGCCGCTGAGCCGAAGTCGGCCACCCGCAGCTATGTGGGCGGGCTGTTGTTCAGCCGCGCGCTGGCCACGCTGATCGGCATTTATCTGCTGGTGACCATCGGCCTGGGCTGGTACTGGAGCCAGGAGCCGGCGCTGTTTCCGGTGGCACAAAACGCCCAGGCGGCTGCCGAGAAAGAAGGCAAGCAGATGGTCGTCGGCTACACCACGGTCGAAACCCTCAAGACCGTTGCCGGTACGTTGCTGAACAAACCTGGCGGCTACATTTCCAACGACCGTTTTCCGCCTGGCCTGTGGATGGACAACACACCGAGCTGGGAATACGGCGTGCTGGTGCAGGTGCGTGACCTGACTCGTGCCCTGCGTAAGGACTTTGCCCGTTCGCAGTCGCAGTCGGCCGAAGATGCCGATCTGGCCAAGGCCGAACCGCGTTTCAACTTCGACAACAAGAGCTGGATCCTGCCGTCGAGCGAATCGGAATATCAGGAAGGCATCAACTCCCTGAGCCGTTACCAGGCGCGTCTGTCTGATCCAACGCAGAAAAACGCCTTGTTCTACGCCCGCGCCGACAACCTCAACAACTGGCTGGGCGATGTCGGCACCCGTCTGGGTTCGCTGTCGCAACGCCTTTCGGCCAGTGTCGGCCGGGTCAAGCTCAACACCGCGCTGAAAACCGAAGTGCCGGCGGTTGGTGAAGTACCGCAGGTTGACGAGGAAGTCGTCGAAACCCCGTGGATGCAGATCGACAATGTGTTCTATGAAGCGCGTGGTCAGGCCTGGGCGCTGTCGCACCTGTTGCGCGCCATCGAAGTGGACTTTGCCGATGTGCTGGCGAAAAAGAACGCCACGGTCAGCGTGCGTCAGATCATCCGTGAACTGGAAGCATCGCAGGAGCCGGTCTGGAGCCCGATGATCCTCAATGGCAGCGGCTTCGGCGTGCTGGCCAACCACTCGCTGGTCATGGCCAACTACATTTCCCGGGCCAACGCCGCAGTGATCGATCTGCGTCAATTGCTCAATCAGGGCTGAGTCATGGTCGATAGCGCCAAAGAGGCGGCGCACCGCGCCGCCTCCGATGCCGAACAGATCGCCTGGGTCGACGAGCAGGACAACCTGCTCGGCGCCCTGGTGCGGGCCGATCTGCGTGAGCGCGGGCTGATCGGGCGCGGCACCTACATCATGTTGTTCAATTCCGCTGGTGAGCTCTGCGTACACCGGCGCACCCTGAGCAAGGCGATCTATCCCGGTTACTGGGATGTGGCAGCCGGCGGCATGGTGCAGGCCGATGAGACCTACGCCGAATCGGCGGCCCGCGAGCTGGAAGAGGAATTGGGCGTGAGTGGGGTGGAGCTGACCGCCCACGATCATTTTTTCTTCGAGGACACCGGCAACCGCCTGTGGTGCTCGGCATTTTCCGCGGTGTGGGACGGCCCGCTGAAACTGCAGCCGGAAGAAGTGCTGGAAGCACGCTTTATTCCGGTCGAACAGGTGATGTGCGAAATCGAGCAAAAGCCTTACTGCCCGGACTCTCTGGCCGCGTTGAAGCGCTATCTGAAGGCTCAACAAAGCGGCGTCGCAAAGAACACATAAATTGGCGCCGATTGGCTCTTAGCAATTGCGCTTTTTGCCGTTACACTGCGCGACCTTTTCAAGCTGCACCGACCTGCTTTTGTTCAAGCGCACGGTGCAGTAGCGCTGCCCCTGCCTGAGTGGGGCTTCGCGGTCGATGACCTTGCCCAAGGTCGCGATCAGTCTTTGTCCTCCCAAGAGGATTGCCGGTGGCCAAAAAAGCCGCATCCTTCGCCGCCCTTGGTGGCCTGGTATTTTCCACCGACGCAGGTCGTCATTGCCCGGAGTGCAGTAAACCGGTGGACGCCTGTATCTGCAAACAAACCGTGATCCCGGTCGGGGACGGCATTGCCCGCGTGCGTCGCGAGAGCAAGGGCCGTGGCGGCAAAACGGTGACCACCATCACCGGCGTGCCACTGGCCGAAGACGCCCTCAAGGAGCTGGCGACAACGTTGAAGAAACGTTGCGGCACCGGTGGGGCGTTGAAGGACGGGATCATCGAAATCCAGGGCGATCATGTCGAGCTACTCTTGGCAGAGCTGATCAAACACGGTTTCAAAGCGAAGAAGTCCGGCGGCTAGCAGCCTCTGTGAAATCCATCTGCGGCTTGATCCGGCACTGAAGCAGTTCAGATCCGGCGTCGTCTCCATGGTTTTCACAGAGCCTGTTCATGACCGGTTTCTAAACTACACGCGGTCAGCGCGGTCTACCGCCGCGCTGACGAACCGTCATTTTCATTCTTTAGACTGCGCCGGCCTGCGATCAGGCGACGCACTATGACTTCTTTATAGGGGACTTCGATGTCCGTACGACGCACACGTAAAGACGATGGCAGCCAATGGACAGTTGCGGACAGCCGCAGTGTTTACGGGATTCGCCATTGGGGGGCCGGGTATTTCGCGATCAATGACGCCGGTCGCGTCGAAGTTCGTCCGAACGGCCCGAGCAGCTCGCCTATCGACCTGTTCGAACAAGTCGACCAACTGCGCAAGAGCGGCTTGTCCCTGCCGTTGCTGGTACGTTTCCCCGACATCCTGCAAGACCGTGTCCGTCAACTGACCGGTGCTTTCGACTCGAACATCGAGCGCCTGGAATACCAGAGCAAGTACACCGCGCTGTACCCGATCAAGGTCAACCAGCAAGAAGCGGTGATCGAGAACATCATCGCCACCCAGAACGTTTCCATCGGTCTGGAAGCCGGCTCCAAGCCTGAGCTGCTGGCGGTGCTGGCGCTGGCGCCGAAGGGCGGCACCATCGTCTGCAACGGTTATAAGGACCGCGAGTTCATCCGTCTGGCACTGATGGGCCAGAAGCTCGGCCACAACGTGTTCATCGTGATCGAGAAAGAATCCGAAGTCGGCCTGGTGATCGAAGAAGCCGCCTCGCTGAAGGTCAAGCCACAGGTCGGTCTGCGCGTGCGCCTGTCGTCGCTGGCGTCCTCGAAGTGGGCGGACACCGGTGGCGAGAAATCCAAATTCGGTCTGTCGGCGGCGCAACTGCTGTCGGTGGTCGAGCGCTTCCGCGCTGCCGGCCTGGATCAGGGCATTCGTCTGCTGCACTTCCACATGGGTTCGCAGATCGCCAACCTGGCTGACTACCAGCACGGTTTCAAGGAAGCGATCCGTTACTACGGCGAGCTGCGCAACCTTGGCCTGCCGGTCGATCACATCGACGTCGGCGGCGGTCTGGGTGTCGACTACGACGGTACTCACTCGCGCAACGCCAGTTCGATCAACTACGACATGGACGACTACGCCGGTGTCGTGGTCGGCATGCTCAAGGAGTTCTGCGACGCGCAGAGCCTGCCGCATCCGCACATCTTCTCCGAAAGCGGCCGCTCGCTGACCGCGCACCACGCGATGCTGGTGGTGCAGGTGACCGACGTCGAGAAACACAACGACGAAATCCCGCTGATCGAAAACAAGGAAAACCTGCCGGAAACCGTGCAGTGGCTGGTGGACCTGCTCGGCCCGACCGATATCGAGATGGTCACCGAGACTTACTGGCGCGCCACGCACTACATGAGCGACGTGGCTTCGCAGTACGCCGACGGCAAACTGACCCTGGCGGAAAAGGCCCTGGCCGAGCAGTGCTACTTCGCTGTGTGCCGTCGCCTGCACAACTCGCTCAAGGCACGTCAGCGTTCGCACCGCCAGGTGCTCGACGAACTCAACGACAAGTTGGCCGACAAGTACATCTGCAACTTCTCGGTGTTCCAGAGCCTGCCGGACACCTGGGCGATCGATCAGGTACTGCCGATCATCCCGCTGCATCGTCTGGATGAAGAGCCGCTGCGTCGCGCCGTGCTGCAAGACCTGACCTGCGACTCCGACGGCAAGATCAACCAGTACGTCGACGAGCAGAGCATCGAGACCAGCCTGCCGGTGCACGGTCTGAACGAAGGTGAAGACTATCTGCTCGGCGTGTTCCTGGTCGGCGCCTATCAGGAAATCCTCGGCGACATGCACAACCTGTTCGGTGACACCGACTCGGTGAACATCTACCAGAACGCCGATGGCAGCGTGTACCACGCCGGTATCGAGACCCACGACACCATCGAAGACATGTTGCGTTACGTGCACTTGTCGCCGGAAGAACTGATGACCCACTACCGCGACAAGTGCGCCAGTGCCCGCATCAGTGCCAGCGAGCGTACGCAGTTCCTCGATGCCTTGCGTCTGGGCCTGACCCGTTCCTCCTACCTGTCTTCCTGAGTCAGGTCTGTTGCACCGGGTTGTCTGAAATTTTCCCTCAAGCTGTGGAAAATTCGGATGACCCGGTGGGACATTTCCCAAATCCCCTGCGAAATAATTGCCTGCCACAGCCGGAGAAGTGATCCGGTCTGCTTTTCGCGTAGGTCATTTCCTAAGTTGTACTTCAGCTCTCTACTCGGCCATGGCTCTCGGCGAGAATCCCCGGCCGCCCCTCCTGTAGAGATCCGCCCATGTTCGAATCAGTCAACGAGCCGTCGTTTCGTCTCGATGTAACGGGGCTGCCCGAGCCCTTCGAGGTGCTGGCCTTTACCGGAAGTGAGGGCATCAGCGAACCCTTCGCCTTTGATATCGATCTGTTGATCAATGATCCGCAACTGGACCTGGCCGGCCTGCTTTTCCGCTCGGCGTTCCTGCAGTTCGGTCCCGGACACAATGGCCTGAGCGGGCAATTGCAGAGTGTCGTTCAGCATGAGCACGATCAGGGCGCCCGATTGTGTCGAGTGACACTGGGACCGAAGCTGAGTTGTCTGGCGCTGCGTTTCAGTCAGCGGATCTTCAGCAGTCAGTGCGTGCCGAAGATCCTCGCGCAGGTGCTCAAGGAGCATGGGATCGTTGGTGCGCAACGGCGTTTTGATTTGCAGTGCGAATACCCGGTGCACACTTTCTGCACTCAGTACCGGGAGTCGGACCTGCAGTTTGTGCAGCGGCTGTGCGCGCAGGCGCGGATCCACTACTACTTCGAGCACCGGCCGGACGGACACTGTCTGGTCTTTGTCGATGATCCAGGGCGTTTTCCCGTGGCCGGCGCGGCGTCTGTGGACGATGGCGCGAGCACCCCGGCGGTAAGACGCTGGCAGATGCAGGTGGACGCCAGCGATGTGGACGCGGGTTCGGCGCAGGCCGGCAAAGCTTATGGCCACAGCGATCTGCCGACCTTGCGCGCCGCGCAGTGGCTGGCGTTGACCGCGCATCCGTTTGCCGAATGCAACCGCCGCTGGTTGCTGAGCCGGATCGAGCATCGTGCCGATCCTGCCAGCGAGCCGGCTTACAGCAACCGGATCGTCGCCGCTGCCCAGGCGCAACTGCCGACATTGACGAGCACCTGTGCCAGGCCGCGCATGCACAGTCTGCAACGTGCATGGGTAGTGACGGTCGATGAACCGCAGCCCGACGATCAGCGGCCGGTGGCGGTGCAGTTCGACTGGCTTTATCAGGGCGAAGGCGCTGCCGCCAGCCATTGTTGGCTGCCGCTCGCAGCAGCGTTGAGCGACGCCTCACTGACATCGTTGCGTGAAGGCGTTGAAGTGGTGGTGAGTTTTCATGAAGGCGATCCGGATCAGCCGGTGATCAGTGGTGTGCTGCAGGAGCCGGCGGTGATCGAAGACTGCGAAGCGCCATTGGCGCTGCCGGACGTGCTGCCGAGCGCGGGCCTGGCGCAATGGCTCAAGTCCGCCGAACCGCTGTTGCTGTTGTGTCTGATGCCCGGCGGCGGCAGTTACAACCACTGCACGGCGTCGATCTGCAGTTGCCGATTGGTCGCGTCGCTGGATCAGGACGGCGCCGCTTGAGCGGCGTCGGCTTTGCCCCGCAGGTACAGTGGCTGTTGCTCGATGGCGCCGATGCGCAGCAGGCGCTGGCGACATTGCGCCAGGGGTTCGCCAGCGTACGTTGCACGCGGCTGTTCGAGGGCACCGAGTTTCAAGCGGTAAGCGAGCACGGTCCGCTGCTGGTCGACCTGCATGACTGCCCGGCACTGGCGGCGCTGTGTCAGCATGATCCGCAGACCTGGCGCGGGTTGTTGTTCGCCAGTGATACCTCGCAGGCAGTAATGCTGAGCCACCTGCGCCGGATGCTGACGGTCTCGTTCGGGCTCAATCACCGTGCCTTGCTCGGTTATTACAACCGCCAGACGGCAAGTTATTTCTTCGACGCCTGTGACGCCGCCGACTTGAGCCGCTGGCTCGGGCCGATCCGCCTGCTGCGCTGGTTTGGCGGCACCTGGGCCGACCTCGCCATCGGTAGTCAGGGCTGGCAGCAACTGCGCAACCCGCAGTGGGCGGTCGAACCGCTGGGGATCGACGAAAGCCTCACCCATCGTCAGCGCGAACGTTTGCAAAGCTGCCTTCTGGAACAACACATCTGGCGCTGGTGCCAATCAATGGGAACCGACTACGCGCGCATGGCCTCCCATGTGCAGGAGGGGCTGAGCCTGGGTTTCAGCGACCGCACGGTGCTGGATGGCTGGTTGTGGCTACGCTTGCAGCATCCCCGAGCGGTATTGCCAGACGTGCCGGACGGGCTGAGCCAGCAGGAACGGCTCGAGCATGTGCGGCGACAGTGGCAGAACGATCAATCTTGAGGTGCGACATCCATGACAAATCCTCTGTGGCAGCGGTTCGGCGCAGTCCTCGGCGGGTTTCTGCTGCTGGTGCTGACGGGATGTTCCCCGGTCAAGGTGCTCAATGCGCTGACCCCCGACGACACGTTCCACAAAACCGCCGGGATTGCCTATGGCGATGATCCGCGACAGAAACTCGACGTCTACGTGCCGCGCCAGCCGCTGGAGGGCGCGCCGGTGGTGGTGTTCTTCTACGGCGGCAGCTGGAATAGCGGTGATCGTGGCGATTACGCGTTTGTCGGCGAGGCGCTGGCGTCGCGGGGAATTGTCGCGGTGCTGGCGGATTATCGGCTCTACCCGCAGGTGCGCTATCCGTTGTTTCTTGAAGACTCGGCGCGGGCGGTGGCCTGGACCCGGGCGCATATCCGCGAGTTCTCCGGCAACCCGCAACGCCTGTACCTGATGGGCCACAGTTCCGGCGCTTACAACGCGGCGATGCTGGCGCTGGATCCTGGTCTGCTCGGTGCGGTGGGCATGACGCCAAAAGACCTCAGCGGCTGGATCGGCCTGGCCGGGCCGTATGATTTTCTGCCCATCAAGAATCCGCAGGTGCGTCCAGTATTCTTCTGGCCGGACTCACCGCCGCAATCGCAGCCGATCAACCACGTCAGGGCGGGCGAGCCTCCGGCACTGCTGATCGCCGCGACCAAGGACAATCTGGTCAACCCGACGCGCAACACCGCAGGCCTGGCGCGCAAACTGCGCGAGGCGGGTGTACAGGTGCAGGATCTTTACTACTCGCGCCCCAGTCATGTGACGCTGGTGGCGACCCTGTCGCGTCCGCTGCGGCGTCTGGCGCCGGTACTCGATCAGGTCGTCGCGTTCGTCAAACACACACCGGCTCAGTGAGCGGCACCGCTGAACCAGCCGTCGTTGCGCCGCAGCCACAGGGCCAGTGCGCCGAGGGTCAGGCTGCGCAAGACCATAAACAGCAGGAACGTTATCCACAGCCCATGATTGCCCAGTCCCTGTAATGCCCAGGCGAACGGCAGCAGCAGGGCGACGGTCAGCAGCATGCCGTTGCGCATCTCCCGGGCTCGAGTGGCGCCGATGAACAGGCCGTCGAGCAAGTAGCTCCAGACCGCAATCAGCGGCAGTACCGCCAGATACGGCAGATAGATGAACGCGGTATCGCGCACGCTCTGGATGTCGGTCTGCATCTCGATGAACAAGTGTCCGCCCAACAGAAACAGCGCGGCAAAACCGAGGCTGGCCAGCAACGACCAGCCGCCGGCCACCACCAGCGAACGGCGCAGGGCGAGCCGGTCGCGGGCGCCGATGGCGTGTCCGCACAACGCTTCGACCGCATGCGCCAGACCGTCCAGCGCATGCGCGGTCAGCAGCAAACCGTTGAGCAGCAGAGCATTGGCCGCCACCGTGGCATCGCCGAGCCGCGCGCCTTGCACGGTGATCAGGAAAAATACCGATTGCAGCGCCAGGCTGCGGATGAAAATGTCGCGGTTGACCGCCAGCAGCGGGCGCCAGCTCTGCCACACCTTCAAGGCCGTCCAGGCGATGTGCCCGGGATAGGCGCGCAATGCGCCGCGGGTAAGCCACAGGCCGAGCAGGGCGCCGCTCCACTCGGCAATCACCGAGGCCCGGGCGGAACCGACCACCCCCCATTCCAGGCCAATCACGAACCACAGATTGAGAGCGATGTTGATCAGGTTGGTGCTCAGCAGAATCGCCAGCGGCGCCCGGGCGTTCTGGGTTCCGAGGAACCAGCCGACCAGGGCGTAACTGGCCAGCGCTGCCGGCAGCCCGAATAACCGGGTGTGGAAGAACTCGCGGGTCAGTTGATCGAGTTCGGCCGACGGCTGCATGAAGTGCAGGGCCACGCCGCTCAACGGCACGCCGAGAGTGCCGAGCACGATCGCCAGTCCCAGCGCCAGCAGCAAACCCTGCAACAGAATCTGCCGTAACGCCGCGCCGTCGCTGCGCCCGGCGGCCTGAGCGGCAAACCCCGTAGTGCCCATGCGCAGAAAGCCCATGGCCCAGGCGAGAAACGTGTAGAGGCTGGCGCCGACCGCCACTGCGCCCAACTGATGGGCGTGGGGCAGGTGGCCGATGACGGTGCTGTCAACCAGCGCCACCAGCGGCACGGAAATATTGGAAAGAATCATCGGCGCGGCGAGCGCCCAGACCTTGCGGTGAGTCGGGCGGTCGCGCCAGTCGGCAATCAGGTTGGACATGCGGGCTCCTTGGGGGAGCGGGGATTGTAGCGATTCATGCGATCTATTGTGGGAGCGAGCTTGCTCGCGAAGGCAGTGTGTCAGTCAAAACAGCTTTTACTGATTTGACGCTTTCGCGAGCAAGCCCGCTCCCACAGGGGAAGAGTGGTGTCAGTGGATAATCCAGCTCAACAACCACAACCCCAACAGCAGCCAGATGATCCCGGCAATGATCGACGCATTCATGAACGCGCGAATCGCCGACCACAGCAGCATCAGGCCGACGATCAGCGCGAGGATGCTGATGATCGAAGTGTCCATGCCCAGCGTCTTCGCCAGGCCATCGACAAAGTTGCCGCCGGCGTTGCTCAGAATGTTGAACAGGCCGCTGAGGCCGTCGACGATGAAACGGATGATCGAACCGAGTGCCTGGCCGAGCCATTCGAAAAAGCTTTCTACCTGCATGTGTGCATCCTGATGAAAGAGCTGAGCCTTGGGCCACCGCGCGGGTGGCCGAGTTCCCTGCAACTATAGAGGGTTTGCCTCAATCCTGTGTGGGAGCGAGCCATGGCCGCTTGCGTTCAGCCGACATCCCCCCGAAGCTATACGCCTTCAGGAGAGCCCGATGAACCTTGTTGAACTGACCGAACGCCTGCACGCCATTCGCGACCGCAATGACTGGCGGCAATTTCACAGCCCGAAAAACCTCGCCATGGCCGCCAGCGTCGAGATGTCCGAACTGGTGGAGATTTTCCAGTGGCTGACCGAAGACCAGTCACGCCAGTTGCCGGCGGACAAACTGGCGCATGCCGGGCAGGAAGTCGGCGATATCGTCCTGTATCTGTTGCTGCTGTGCAGCGAGTTGGGGCTGGACATGAATGAAGTGGTGCGCAGCAAGCTCGCCGACAGCGAACGGCGGTTCAACTGATGAGCGACCGGCATTTCGATCAGTTGGCGACCCGTTTCGCCGAAAAAATCTACGGTGGCGCCAAAGGCGCGATTCGCCTCGCGGTGTTGCAGGCCGACCTGGCCGAAGCATTGCCGGACCGACCGCTGCGCGTGCTGGACATCGGCGGCGGTCTGGGCCACATGTCGCTGTGGCTGGCCGAACGCGGCCATGAAGTGACCTTCACCGAGCCGGCCGAACCGATGCTCGAAGGTGCTCGCCAGCGCTTCGCCGAAGCCGGGCAGAGTGCAACGTTCATTCAGGCGCCGTGGCAGGAGCTGCTCGGTCAGCTCACCGAGCCCTACGATCTGGTGATCTGCCACGCGGTGCTCGAATGGCTAGCCGAACCTCACGCGATCCTGCCGGTGCTGCATCAACTGACCAAGCCCGGTGGCTGGCTGTCGCTGGCGTTCTACAACCGTGATGCGCTGATCTACCGCAACCTGCTCAAGGGCCATTTCAAGAAAATGCGCAAAAACACCATGGCCGGTGAAAAGCAGAGCCTGACCCCGCAGCAACCGCTCGACCCGCGGGAACTGGCAACGCAACTCGAAGGGTTGTGGCAGGTCGAAACCCAGAGCGGGATCCGGGTTTTCCACGACTACATGCCGGTGGAATTCCAGGCCCGCGCCGAACTGGTGGACTTGCTGGAGATGGAACTTGCGCACCGTCGTCACCCAAGCTTCGCCGGGCTTGGGCGTTACTTGCACTGGATCTGCCGGCCGATCTGATCGGAGCACTACATGAAAGCTCAACTCGGGTTATTGCTGATCTGTCTGGGGTTGGCCGCCTGCCAGGGCAGCAACCCGTATGTCGCGCAGTCGCGGCCGTTGCCGCCGGCGCCGCCGCAAGCGGCCAATACGTTTGATCGCAGCGCCTACCCGGCGCCGACACGCGATTACGGGCGCTATCGCAGTTGGGCCTGGCTCAACGGGCAGTTACCGCCGGGCACGGCCTGGGCCGACTCGGCGCAAGTGGCTGAAGCCGTCAGCAATGCGCTGGATCAGCGTGGTCTGCGGCCGTTGCACGACAATCGTCCGGCCGATTTGCTGGTCAGCGCCAATCTGCGTCTGGAAACCCGCTTGCGGCAGGTGCAGGACGATTACGGTTACGGCGGATACAGTGGCTATGATCGCTACGGGCGCGGTTACGGCATGTACAACACTGTGCCGATTGTTCGCACCTATCAGGAGCAGGTCGTGGTGGTGCAGGTCAATCTGTTCGACGCCGGCACCGGTCAACCGGTGTGGAGCGCCAGCGCCGAAACCGCCAATCAGGGTAGCCAACTGGTGCGCACCGACGCCATTCGCGAGGCTCTGGAAAAAGCCCTGTCGGCGTATCCGCCGAGCTAGACTTCAGGTGAGAACGCTTCGCAGGTTCAGGCCTTCAACCGGAGAACAACCATGTTCCGTCGTCTCGCTTTACTGGCCATGGCCGCGCTGCTCAGTGCCTGCGCTGCCAACCAGGTCAATCACGACTTTGACGCCAGCCGCGATTTCGCCGCCTATCGCAGCTGGAGCTGGAAAGAACCGGCGCTGCAATATCGCCCGGATGATCCACGGATCAAGAGCGACCTGACCGAGCAACGCATCCGCCAGGCCGTCAGCGATCAACTTGATCAACGCGGCTTGCGCCCTGCCGCTGCGGGGGCCAAAGGCGACCTGAGCGTGCAAACCTACCTGATCGTCGAGGATCGCCAGCAGCAAGTGACCACCAACTACGGCGGCGGTTGGGGTGGCCCGTGGAACGGGTATTGGGGCGCGCCGATGTACAACGAAACCCGCAACATCACCTACAAGGTGGCAACGATCCAGATCGACCTGCTCGACGGCAAGGACGGCAAACTGGTGTGGCGCGGCAGCGATGAACAGATGCTCAGCAGCACGCCCAATCCGCAGGATCGCAGCAACGCAGTGCGCGAAACCGTCAGCCGGATATTGGCCAACTATCCACCGCGCTAGTTCGCTGTAAAAAAAAAGGGAGCCCAAGAGGCTCCCATTTTTTGCCCCACCACAAATCTCCCTGTGGGAGCGGGCTTGCTCGCGAAGACGGCGTGTCAGCCACATCCATGTTGAATGACACAGCGCATTCGCGAGAAGACGAGGTCTGCAGGGTTTTGTGCAGCACCAAATGGCGCGTTGCCACTAGCGCCGTCTACACTCAAATCCACCATCGGAGGTAGCGCTCGGCAACGCGCCGGCAAAGGAGTGCGCCATGTCGCCTCGTACGCAGTTCAACGGCCCGGCCCGGCAACGCGGGGCGATCGGGTTGATGGCGGCGCTGACACTGGGCCTGGCTCTGGTGTGCATGGTGCTGGTGGTCGATAGCGGCCGTTTGTACATGGAGCAGCGCCGCCTGCAGCGGGTGGTGGATGTGGCGGCACTGGAAGCGGTGTCGCGCCAGGGCGATTGTCTCACGGGCACAACGGCTGCCACTTATGCTACAGCGAGCGCTGCACGCAACGGCTTCACGGTGGGGCAGGGCACAACGTTGAACGTGACCTGCGGCACCGTGCAGACCGGGGCGAACAATTTGCGTGCGTTCAGCGCGAACGCTGCGCAAAAGCAAGCCATCAGTGTCGTTGCCACTCGCGTGGTACCGACCAGCGTCGCCGCCGCCCTCTACGGCCTGTTCACTCCGGGCGCCGTGTCCACGACCACTCGTCTTACGGCCACGGCAGTCGGGACTTACGCGGTACTGCCGCCGATCGCCCAACTGACCATTGGCACCACCGTGCTGACCATCGACGCCAGCAAGTCGGCTGCCCTCAATGCGTTGATAGGCCAGATGCTTGGCGGCAATCTCAACCTCAGTGTGGCGGGCTGGCAGGGGTTGGTGAACACCAATATCAATGTGCTGAGCTACCTCAATCAGCTGGCGCTGGATGTCAACGTTCAAGCCGGGAATTACACCCAACTGCTCAGCCAGAACATACGGCTGACACAACTGATCGACACCGCCATCAATGTGCTGACCCAGGGCGGCAAGACCGCCAGTGTGGCGGTCGACGGCCTCGTTGGGCTGCGAGCGGTGGTGGGCAGTACTTCGGTGGTGCTCGGGCAACTGCTGCAACTGCAAACCGGCGCCGCGTCTTCGGCGCTCAACGCCAATCTTCAAGTTTTCCAGTTGGTGGAAGCCTTCGTGCAACTGGCCAACAGTCAGAATGCGTTGGTGGCGAGCGTGCCGCTGAACATTCCGGGGCTGGTCAATGGCTCGGTCAAGGTCAAGGTCATCGAGCCGCCGCAATTGTCGGCGTTCGGTAACCCGGCACTGGCAAAGGCCGACCCCATGGGCGCCAACCGGATCTATGTGCGAACCGCCCAAGTGCGCACGGTGATCTCGCTGAATCTGCCGTTGCTCAGCGGTGTCGCCGGCCTGGCCAACGCGATTGTCAGCACGCCATTGGTGGGCGGGTTGACCGACACCCTGAACAACCTGTTGCACTTGAACATTGCCGGTACCTTGAACTCGTTGTTCTGCACATTGGGCGGAACCTGCCAGCGCACCGACCTGAAAATACTGCCGACCTCGACCATCGACATCGCCCTGGATGTGGCCGCCGCCGATAGTCATGTCACTGATTACAGTTGCGTCAGCGATGCGACCAAGACCTTGACCACCCAGACCAACTCATCGCTGGTCAAGCTCAAAGTCGGCAGGATCGATGCTGCCAATGCCTTTTCGTCCTCGGCGGACATCACTGTGCAGCCGCTGGCGCTGATCGATGTCGGGGTCATCACCTGCACCATTCCGCTGTTGGGACTTGGCTCGGCGACCTGTGATCCGAACAGCCGCATACCGTTCTACGGCGGTGGCCTGGGGATCAAGGTCGATACCTCGGTGGCCGCCACACAAAACACGCACATCTACAATCAGCCGCCGGAAGTCAGGACACCGCCGCAGTACTACAGCTTCGGCACCCAAGGGCTGGTCGACAGCCTCAAGGGAACATTGGCCGGCGTTCAGGTGCAGGCATACAAGCCGACGGGCTCCAGCCTTTTGGGTGGTTTGCTGACCACCACCGCAGATGTGCTGGCAGGGGTGAACAGCACGCTGGGCGTCGTGATCGATAATCTGCTCAGTCCGGTGCTCGATCCGATCCTTGATGGTTTGCTCACCAACCTTGGCATCACTCTGAACAAGGTTGATGTTGGCGCCAACCTCAGTTGCAAGCCGCCCGGACAGCCGATGCTGGCGATCTAGTCGATCACTGCAACCGGCAGCTCAATGCAGAATCGTGCGCCTTCATCGCCGTTGCGCACACTCAGGCGTCCGCCCATGTTTTCGACGATGCCATAGCTCACCGACAGGCCCAGACCGGTGCCGACACCCACCGGTTTGGTGGTGAAAAACGGCTCGAAAATCCGCTCCAGCAGGCGTTGATCGATACCGCCGCCGTTGTCCTCTACCCACAACCGCACCACGTGCTCGTCGCTCTCGGCAGACACGGCGATCCATGGCTGGAAATCACGATTGGCTTCGCGCTTGCTCAGCAGCGCATCGCGGGCGTTGACCATCAGATTGATCAGTACCTGCTCCAGTTGATCGACATAACCGCGCACCTGCACCTGCAAACCCGACTCCTTGACCCGCAACTCCACGCCTTTGCCGCGCAGACCCTCCGAAAGCAACGACAATGTGCCTTCGATGGCATCAAGAGGATTGAACGGTTGCTGTTCGATTTCCGAGCGGCGTCCGAACACTCGCATGTGATCAACCACCCGTGCGGCGCGCTGGACCTGAGCGTCGATGCGATTGAGCTTGTCGGTCAGGTAATCGACCTGCACATCGCCGTTGCTCAGGCGCTTGAGCACGTTGACGATGGCCATGCGCATCACATTCAGAGGTTGATTGATTTCGTGCGCAAGACCGGTAGCCATTTCGCCGAGGGTGGCCATTTTCGCGCTCTGTGTGAGCTGCTGCTGCGAGCGGCGCACCTCCGTGTTGTCGCGTCCCACTGCTTGTACTTCGAGCAGTCGCCCATGCTCGTCGAACACTCCGCGATCCGACCAGACCCACCACGCATGTTCGCGGCCGGGCAGGCGCAGATTGATTTCGGCAGTACTCACCGGTAGTTGCGGGGTCAGTTGCGCCAAGCGCTGGTTGAACGCTTCGCGTTGTTCGTCGGACATCCAGCTGCCGAGGTTAACCCCGGTCAGCTCCTCCGGTGCACATTCCAGATACTTCGCCAAGGGCCGGTTGCCGAAGATCAGCGTCAGGTCCGGGCGATAGCGGCAGATCATCGCTGGCGAATCTTCTACCAGAATCCGGTAGCGTTCTTCGCTGGCCCGGACCTGTTCAGCGGCGAGCGTCGCCTCGGTGACATCCAGCCACAGGCCCACCGCTTCCACCGGCAAACCGAGATCGTCGCGCAGCAGTTTGGCTTCATCGAGCAACCAATGTGCCTGGCCTTGCTGGTCGAGAACCCGATAGCGCGTGCTCACCGTGCCCTCGCGCAGCAATTGGCGGGTGCGCTGGAAATAGACGGAGCGGTCGTCGGGGTGCACATGCTCGACCAGTGCGCCGTCGGCGCAGTCGGCCAGACTCCAGCCCAGCAGCGGTTGCAGGCTGGCGCTGAAAAAGGTCGGTTGCAGCGCACCTTCGACGTAGCGTTGCACATAGATCACCGCCGGTGAACTGGCGATCAGGTTATCCAGCCGCGCGTGTGCGGCGGCGGCCTGTTGCTGCTGATTCTTGATGTCGCTGATGTCCAGCATGAATCCCACGAGTCGGCGTTCGGCACCGATGCCCAGCGCCTGGCCCTGTACGCGATACCACATCAGTGGTGCCTCTTCGGTGCGTTGCAGGCGCACGCAAAGCTCCAGCGGCGAGCCTTCATCTTGCAAGGATTGCAGGTTACTGCGCAGTTCATCCCGGTCGGCGGGGTGTACACGGGCAAACCAGTCCTGAAGCGACAGGCGTGTTGCCGGCAGGCCGAGGTTGTCGGCCAGTGCCTTGGCCAGTTGCACCTCGGCGCTGTCGAACACTTCCCACCACCCGGTGCCCAGCAGCGCCTGGAGAATCTCCAGGCGTTCCAGTTGTTGCTGATGATGGTGCTCACGCAAGCGCTCCAGCAGGGGTGCGGCGATGGCGGTGGCCAATGACTGCCAGTCACGATCGCTGAGGTCTGGCGCCTGTTGCCGGGCGTCATAACAGGCACAGAGCAACCACGCCGCCACACCCCGAGCGTCGCAGTAGGGCACGGCAAAACCCGGATGGGGGCCAGATACGCTGCTCAGTCGTGGCTGCTCGCTGGCATTCAGTTGTTGGGGCGCCGCGCTGTTCAGGCTATCCAGCGCAGTACCCAGACGTTGTCCCGGGTGCCACAACTGCGGCGCGTCGAGCGCGGTGTAGTGTTGATGGATCTGCCAGCCCTGTTCCTGATCGTCGAGCAACGCCACCGCCAGAGACGGGATGTGCAAGTGCTGGCTGACGCGTTGCAATTGTTCGCCGAGCACATCGGCAAGGCGCACGAGGCTGCACTGACACAACTGATCGCGGATCTGTCCCGCGAGCCATTGGCACTGCTCACGACTATGTGCCTGACGCCGCTCGCTCAACAGGTCACCGATGTCGAGCAAGTGCATCAGCCAGCCTTCACTCCGGGGCTCGATCCAGCCGCGTAAATGCAGCGGGGGGCCGGCCTGGCTGAAGAAGTCCAGATCGAGTATTTGCCCCTGCCAGTCCTGCGGCCGACCTTCAACCACAAGGCTGCTCTGAGGCAAAAGGTAGTCGGTCAGGTGTGTGAGCGGACGGGCCGTCAACTGCACCAGCGCATGGCGTACCGGGCCGCTCAGGTGCTCGACGTGACCGTCATTGTCCAGATACACCTGCAGGCCGACGCTCTGCACCAGAGGGGAATCCGGGCCGTCAGGCAAGCTCGGCGGTCGATTGAGCAGGCGGCCGAGCAAGGTGTGGCCCGCACTCAAAACTGCAGGCTCGAGGAGGCGCGCAATGTCGCCGGCAGACGCGGCACCGGGCCGATTCCCGGCAGCACCAGAAACGGCAGTGCCTGATTCAGTTTGGACGTGGGGTAATTGATGCTCACCGTCAGCAACCCTCCGACATAGGTGATGCTGCTGTCGGTGGCGGCGTTGAAGTTCAGTGCCCCAGGCAGCCATCCCAGTTGCCGGGTCAGTTCGGTGCGGGCGAGGTTGGTCAGTGCAGTCGAGTAGTTGGCGGTGGCCGGATCCAGCGCCACGCTGCGGCGCACTGCCTCGGCGGTGGACTCGTTGAATGACTGCATCAACAACAGCGGCAGGCTGTAGCTCACCAAGCCGTAAAACACCGCGAAAAACACCACGAACACCAGGGCGAACTCAATGGCCACGGCGCCTTTTTGCTTGCGGGGGAGGTTGGTTTTCATGAGTGCGTCTACCCTGACAATCACTACGTAATGTCAGCATAGAATCAATCGGCCAAAACGGACGTTTTTTAGCGCATGCACAGCATTGTCCTACTGATCTGGCTGACGCTTTGCGCGGCGCAGGATGCCCGACAGCGGCATATCTCCAATGTGCTCACGCTGGGGGGCGGCGCCTTGGCAATGGTCTATCTGTTGGGCACCGGCAACACCTGGCTTGGAGCTGAAGCGGTTCAGGGCGGTTGGGCCGCATTACTCGCTCTGGTGCTGACATTGCCCGGTTATCGATGGCGCCGATTGGGCGCCGGCGATGTGAAACTAATGACAGCCTTTGGTCTTGCGACGGACGGTCAGCTGTTGCTTTACACGTTTATCGGCGCCGCACTCGCCAGTTTGATGTGGTTATTGCTTGCGCCAAAACTCTGGCTGCATATGAGTCAAGGGGTTAGGCAACGTCTACGATATCTGGAGCCATCAAAGTCAAAAAAGCTGCCATTTGCACCGTTCGTGTTGAGTGGAGCGCTACTGGCTTTGCTTTGGATCCATTAGTCGCCAGCTGCCACTACTGCTATGTACATAGTAGGAAAGTGGGTCTACTTTCAAATCAGCGGTTATACAGCCACCTGCGCTGAGTACAGGAACGGTCAGCCTTTTGGCCTGAGCATGGAGTTGCAAGTGAACAAGCTTACGTCCGTTGTGAAGGTTCTCGTGGTCGACGATCAGCCACTGATTGTCGAGGAACTGTGCGAATTTCTCGAAAGCAGCGGCTACCGTTGCGTGCCTTGCGAATCCAGCAAGCAGGCCATCGAGCAATTTGTCGAAAACCCCGCCATCGGCCTGGTGCTGTGCGATCTGCACATGCCGGACATGGACGGTATCCAGTTGGTGCAGGAACTGCAGCGTCTTTCGGGCAAGCACCGGGTGTTCGAGGCCATCATGCTCACCGGTCGCGCCGACAAGCAGGATGTGATCAAGGCATTGCGTGCCGGAATCGCCGATTACTACCAGAAGCCGATCAACATGGACGAGCTGCTGGAGGGTTTGCAACGTCAGGAAGCTGCCTTGCAGGAACGGCAGAAAACCCTGCAACTGGGACACTTGAACGAGAAGCTCCAGTATCTCTCCGAGTCGATCGACGACCTGTACCAAGACCTCGACAAGGTGCGGCGCGCGCCGGCACCGAGAAGCGATGAGCTATCGGCTGAAGGCGACGGGCTGGAAATCCCGGCGATCTTCAATCAGCTGTCACCGCGTCAGCTCGATGTCGCGCGGCTGGTCGGCAAAGGCCAGACCAACTACCAGATCGCCTGTGAACTGGGAATCACCGAGAACACGGTCAAGCTGTATGTCTCGCAGGTGTTGCGTTTGACACACATGCATAACCGCACTCAGTTGGCCCTCGCATTGTCACCAGGCACTTCAGGATTACGCCAGCGAGTGACCGCGCACTGACCTCTGTTTGTCCCGGACATCCGCCCGGGTCAAACCTTTCGATTTCAACCGATATTGGTCTTGGCCTTGGGAAACAGGTTGTCCAGGGTTTCCAGCAGGCGCACGTGATAGATCGGCTTGCGAAACAGATCGAGAACCTGCAGGCGCAGCATATCGCTGACGTCCTCCATGTCCGCATGCCCGGAGGTGACGATCACCGGCAGATGCTGGCGCGAAGTGTGTTCACGCAGGCGCTTGATCAGCGACATGCCGCTTTCTTCCGGCATGCGCAGATCGGTGATCACCAGGGCGATATCGGGATGGCGGGTCAGATGGTGCAGCGCAAGCTTTACCGATGTCGCGGTGTGGCAAGTGAAGCCCTCGCCTTCCAGCAACTCCGCCAACTCCAGCAGTGCATCCTCTTCATCGTCGACGAGAAGCAACTGCTGGCGAGGAGGTACGGAAGAGTTCATGGGCAACACCTGCAATGGACTGAGTTCTGACGGTAGAACCCAATGGGCGCATTGACAAGTTATCCGCCCAACGCAGTCTGGATCGACGTCAGGATTGCGGTAACCCGAGTACCAATGCCGTTACCGAAGGCGGCTATCACCAGCGCCACCAGACC
Source organism: Pseudomonas sp. MWU347 (assembly GCF_017947305.1). Taxonomy (NCBI): domain Bacteria; kingdom Pseudomonadati; phylum Pseudomonadota; class Gammaproteobacteria; order Pseudomonadales; family Pseudomonadaceae; genus Pseudomonas; species Pseudomonas sp. MWU347. The sequence goes on along the minus strand of NZ_JAFGZB010000002.1, from coordinate 49,964 downwards.
CACGACCAGCGCGTATTCGATGGCTGAGGCTCCTTCGGTGTCTTTGGCCAGGCCTTTGACGAACGCAACTTGAGCTTTGATTTTGCGGGCTACCCGGGAATACGACATGAGAGTTCTCCTTGAGCACACCAGGTGTTGCGCGTTCGCAACATGATTTCCCTGTGCCAGCATCAGCATTGTCGGCATTTTCAGGACCAACAACTGTAAGAACGAATTAATACCAAAGTAGTGAGGCACTGTTTCGCGATTCAAAACCGCTTTTGGCGCATCAGCCCTCTACTTTCGCTGGATATTTCAACCTTCGTAATGGCGTTTTGTTCTTCCTGCGCTACCGTCAAATAGCGAAATAGTTACTTGTTCATAGCTGCCTGATTGCGAAGTTATCTCGTTGGAAGTACGGGTCATTGCATAAGAAGAGCACGCAGCGGGAAAGGGAGAGCCGTCATGAACAGTCGCGTCACTTTGGGCCTGGCCGGATTGTTTCTGGTGGGGGCCATCATCGCCGGGTATTGGGGACTCACTTTGGGTCGGCAACCTGTCGCCGCTGAACCGGTCGCGACCCCCGTAGCCGTTCCTGTGGAACCAGCGCCAGCCGCTCCCGCCGCGGTGGAGGATCCGAGCCGTCAGCCAGTCGTCGTGCTGCTACGCGATATCGCCCCTTTCGTGAAAATCACCGCCGCCGATGTCGCCGTGGAGAAAGTACGAACAGCACCGGCCGGTAGCCTCGGCAATGTCGATCAGGTCATCGGACGCACGCCGTGGCGGCCGTTGAGTGCCGGCACCTGGCTCAGTGACGAGAGCTTCGAACCTGGCAGTCAACTGTCGAGGATGATTCGTCCCGGCGAGCGTGCACTGGCTGTGGCCGTTGATGAAGTGATCAATGTCGGCGGGCAACTGGCGCCGGGCGATTACGTCGACGTGCTGCTGTTTCTGCGCAAGGACGAAGTGAATCCACAACCTTCTGCGCAACTGGTAATCCCGGCGGTCCGGGTGCTGGTGGTCGGCAGCCAGACAGGACTGACCAACGACGGCCAGCCAACCGGCGCGGCCCGCAGCGACGACGAACGCCTCAAGCAGGAACAGCAACGCATGGCCGCACGCAGTGTGGTGCTGGCGGTGCCGGAGCCAATGCTCAGCCGCTTGATGCTGGCGTCCGGTGCTGGTGTGTTGCGCCTGGCCGTGCGCAGTGCCGATGAGCAGCAATTGGCGAAGTATTGGGCAGGCCAAAACGATGTTGCGACGCGCCTTGATACACCGCGTCGGGAACTTCTGGAGTTCAGTCAGCTGTCACTGGCGACGCCACCCAGACCCATGGCCGTAGCCGGTGCACCGGCCCCGCGCAAAGCGACCGTCGAAGTGATCCGCGGCGCCGAAACCACCCCACCCACTCCCTGAATCGAGCAAGGACGCCTTTACATGCGCAGACGCTTTACGCCCCTGTTCAACGGCTTGCTTCTGGCCCCGCTGCTGGGTATTGCCGCCAGCGGCAGTGCCGTCGCCGCGACTGGCAATTGCGCAGCACTCGGCCAGTTGCCGGCCACGCTGGAAGTCGGCGAGGGCTTGCAGCAGGCGCTGCAATCGCCGGTGGCGATCACCCGAGTCGCGGTGGGCGACCCGAAAATCGCCGACGTGCGCGTGACCGGCGATCAAGGGGTGTTGGTGACCGGTGTCGCTCCCGGCGCAACCACCCTGATGATCTGGAGTGCCTGCGCCAGTGCACCGCGTCAAAGCATGGTGTTCGTCCAGGGCAAGGCCAGTGCGGCGATGACAGCCGTGGCATTGCCGGCCAGCGAAGATCCGACACTGCCGTCGCAAGTGCAGACCGACATCCGCTTCGTCGAGGTCAGCCGTACCAAATTGAAAGAGGCCGGTACGCAGATTTTCGGTAAGGGCTCGAACAATTTCCTGTTCGGCGCACCGGGCACGGTGCCCAACACCGGCGTCACGCCAGGCGTGGTGCCGTTGCGTAATCTAGACCCGCGCATCGCGGTGCCGAGCATCCCGCTGGCCAACGACATGTTCAACATTGTCTGGGGCGGCGGCAGCAGTAAATTCCTCGGCATCGTCAATGCGCTTGAGGGCAGCGGTTTTGCCTACACTCTGGCCCGCCCGAGCCTGGTGGCGCTGAGCGGACAGAGCGCCAGCTTTCTGGCCGGCGGTGAAATCCCGATCCCGGTCCCCAGCGCCAACAGCAACAGCTATTCCATCGAATACAAGGAATTCGGCATTCGCCTGACACTGACCCCGACCGTCGTCGGCCGCGATCGCATAGCCCTCAAGGTCGCACCGGAGGTCAGTGAGCTGGACTACAACAACGGCGTTACCATCGGTGGCACCAGGGTGCCGGCGTTCACCATTCGCCGCACCGATACCAGCATTTCACTGGCCGATGGCGAGAGTTTTGTCATCAGCGGCCTGATCAGCACCAACAACGCCTCCGAAGTGAACAAGTTTCCCGGGTTGGGCGATATCCCGGTGCTCGGTGCGTTTTTCCGCAACTCCTCGGTCAACCGCCAGGAGCGCGAGCTGCTGATGATCGTCACCCCGCACCTGGTACAGCCGCTGGCCGCGAATGCACCGTTGCCGTCGCTGCCGGGGGAAAAACTGCGTAATTACGACCCGAACTGGTACCGCCTGTACTTCCTGGAAAATGGCAACTTCGATAAACGCAGTGGGCTATCGCAATGAGTCAGAGCCTCAGCCAGACCTTCCTGGCCATCACCCGCAACGACACCGATCTTGAATGGTTGCAGGGCGCACTGGCGCCGCTGGGCCAAGTGGTCAGCGCCGGCGGCGGCAGTCTTGACGAATTGCTCGCGTTGGTCGATGTGACCTTCGCCAGCCTGGTGTTCGTCGGTCTCGATCGCGACCATCTGGTGGCGCAAAGTGCCTTGATCGAAGGCGTACTGGAAGCCAAGCCGATGCTCGCCATCGTGGCCCTGGGCGATGGCATGGATAATCAACTGGTGCTCAATGCGATGCGCGCCGGTGCGCGGGATTTCGTTGCCTATGGTTCACGTTCCAGCGAGGTTGCCGGGCTGGTTCGACGCCTGAGCAAACGCCTGCCGGCGGTGACGCCGAATGCCCAGCTTGGTGGCCTGACCGTGCTTTACGGCGTGCAAAGCAACGCCGACGGTGCGTTGCTCGCCAACCACATGGCGCTGGTCGTGCAGAAGAGCGGTCAGCAAACCCTGTTGCTCGATCTTGGCTTGCCGCGCGGTGATAGTCTGGCGTTGCTGGGGCTGGAGAGTTCGTTCCATTTCGGCGATGCCTTGCGTCACTTGCGGCGCCTTGACGCGACCCTGATCGACAGCGCATTCACCAGCGCCGAGGCGGGCCTGCGCATTCTGGCGTATGCCAGTGGCGACGAGCCGCTCGAGCGCACCAGTGCCGCTGAGTTGTACATGCTGCTCAGCGCGTTGCGTCAACACTTCCAGCACATTGTGGTCAACCTCACCGGTCAGCCGGACAGCGAAGCCTTGCGCACCTTCGTCAGCCATTGCGACAAGCTGTTGTGGTACACCGACCAGAACGTCCTCGATTGCCGGCGCAACCTGACGGTGCTCAATCTGTGGCGGGAAAAAGGCATGAAACTCGACCACGGGCGCTTGTTGGTCGACCGTTATCTGCGCAACGTCGCGCCAGACTCCGACACGCTCGGCAAGACGTTTGGCCTGGAGGTGATCGCTGTGCTGGCGTGTAGTCCGGAGCTGCGCCTGAACGCGAAAAACCAGGGCGTCACGCTGTTTGAACTCGCCCCGCGCGAAGCCCTCAGTCAAAGCCTGCGCACTCTCGGCGAGCGTCTGGCCAAACGCTCCGAAGGCTTGGCGAAACCCAAAATCAACTGGTTCAACCGCCTGCGGGGCACCTCATGAACGGGGAGCAACTGTTTGGCGGGCAGCAACGCCACTCAACCGGTAATACCGATCACGACGGTCTCAAACTGGTGCTGCACCGCTACATCATCGACGCCATCGAGGAGTCCGGGAAAAACCTGCTGGAAGGTTCGCGGCAGGTGCTTTCGCAGTTTGTCATCGACAAGGTGGCCGAATACATCGCACGCCTGCACCTGGCGATTTCGCGATATGAAATGGAGCGGCTGGCTGAAGAAATCGTCGACGAGCTGACCGGTTTCGGCCCACTCGAAGTACTGCTGCGCGACAGTGCGGTGACCGAAATTCTGGTCAACGGCCCGTACCGGGTGTTCATCGAGCGCGACGGTGTGTTGCACATGAGTGATCTGCGTTTTATCGATGCACATCACGTCGAGCGCGTCATGCAACGCATCCTCGCCCCGCTCGGGCGACGTCTCGACGAGTCCTCGCCGATGGTCGATGCGCGGCTGCCCGATGGCAGCCGCGTCAACGCGATCATTCCACCGATTGCCCTCGACGGCCCGTGCCTGTCGATTCGAAAGTTTCGCAAGGACATGCTCAAGAGCAGCGACCTGATGGCGATGCAAACCATCGACCAGGCGATTTTCGACTTTATCGAAGAGGCGGTAGGCAAGCGCTGCAACATCCTCATCAGCGGCGGTACCGGCACCGGTAAAACCACCTTGCTGAACATTCTCAGTCAGTTGATCAATCCCCACGAACGTCTGGTGACCATCGAGGATGTCGCTGAGTTGCAACTTGGCCACCCGCATGTCGTACGGCTGGAAACCCGCCCGCCGAATGCCGAGGGCCACGGCGAAGTCAAGGCCAGCGACCTGATCCGCAACGCCCTGCGGATGCGTCCCGACCGGATCATCCTTGGCGAGATTCGTGGGGTGGAAGTGGTCGATGTGCTAACCGCGATGAACACCGGTCACGACGGCTCGATGAGCACCGTGCACGCCAACAATGCGCAGGATGCGCTGCTGCGCCTGGAGACACTGGTGGGCCTTACCGGCCGCACGATCGCCGAGCGTACCCTGCGCCAGATGATCTGCGCCGCCCTCGACGTGATTATTCAGCTGACTCGCATGCCCGACGGCCGCCGCTGCGTCAGCGAAGTAGTGGAAGTGGTCGGTGTGCGCGACGACGTCTATGTCACCAACACGCTGTTTCGCCTCGACCGTCGCACCGGCTTCGGTTTTCTGCGTGAAGCGGTGAACCCGGCCGGTGACAAATTGCGCCGCGACCCGGCGCATCCGCATTGAGGGGCACGGCATGCTCAAGCCGCTATTGCTGATCGTGATTTGCCTGGCTTTGCTCGGGCTGTCGTTGCGCCTGTTTTACAACGGCTGGCGGCAGAGTGGCTCGGAGCGCGTGCTCGAGCGGCTGAGTCAGGGGCAGCCGCAACTGGCAGGCGAAGAACCGCGTTGGGCGGGCCTGGAGCGTGCGTTCTTGCGCGCCGGTCTGGGGCGCCCGACTGATCGACTCGGCGTGTGGCTGCTGTTGTGGGCGTTTGCAACATTGATCGGCTTCGCCGTCGCCGGGTGGGTGGGTTTGCTGGTACTGATGGCGTTGCCGCCGGTAGTCATGCGGCTGTATGTCAGTTGGCGTTACCAACGGCGATTGCGGCGCATGATCGAACAATTGCCGCAACTGCTCGACCACACGGTGCGCAGCCTCAAGTCTGGACGCACCCTGGCAGATGCCGTACTCGGTGGCATCGAGGCCAGTGAAGCGCCTCTGAAAGACGCCATGGGTCGGGTGCAGCGCAACGTGCAGTTGGGGGTCAGTTTGCCTGACGCGGTGGCGGATCTGGCCGAGCTTTACGAGCGGGACGAGTTTCGCCTGTTCGCCCTTGGCCTAAAGGTTAATCATCGCTACGGCGGCAACGCCAGCGAGCTGCTGGAAAACCTGATCAAGATGATCCGCGAACGTGACCAGGCCTCACGCCAGTTGCGTGCCATGACCGGCGAAACCCGGCTCACCGCGTGGGTACTGGGACTGTTGCCGATCACCATGGCGGGTTATTTCCTGCTGTCCAATCCAGTGTATCTGGTCGCCATGTGGCACGACCCGTCCGGGCAGCGCATGCTCGCTGCGGCGTTCGGCATGCAGGTGATCGGCAGCCTGTTGCTTTGGCGGATGTTGCGCAGCCTATGACCACGCCTCTGATAATCAGCGCTTTATTCTTGCTCGGTGCCGCGGTGCTGTTGATCGCCAATCTGTTGGAGCAGCGTCGGCGCAGCCGGCAGATCAGTCGTCGGCTCGATGGCGAGATGATTCGCGAGAATCGTTTTGGCAACCTCCTGCAAGTGCTCGGCGAAAGCAAGGTCGGCCAGCACAGCGTAAAGATTGACAATGAAACCCAGACGCTGCTCAACCGCCTCGGCTGGCGCAGTGCGCGGCAACGTTCGCTGTTCGCCGCCTGCCAGATCGGCTCTCCGCTGTTAATGCTCGCCTTGGTGCTGTTGCTGCAAGGGGTGTTCTTCCCCCACGTGGAAAAACAGTGGATTGCGCCATTGTTTGCCCTCGGCGTCGGCTACCTGCTGCCCAAACGCCTGCTGGTAATGGCGGTGGCACGTCGGCAGAAACGACTGGCGAGCGAGATCATCACGTTCCTGCCGCTGCTGCGCATTCTCTTTGAGTCGGGCATGGCGGTGGAGCAGGCGTTACGGGTGTTGAGCCACGAGGCCCAGGCGCTGTTGCCTGTGTTGACGCAAGAGTTGCGTCTGGTGCTGGCGCGGGTCGACTCGGGTCTCGAACTGGGTGAAGAACTGAACAAGGCCACGCAACTGCTGGCGGTGGACGAGTTCACCGACACCTGCGTGATCCTTCAGCAATTGCTCTATCAGGGCGGCGGCGCGATGAAATCGTTGCTGTCGCTCAAGCAATTGCTTGACGACCGGCGCCTCACCCGGCTGCAGGAATACATATCGAAAATGTCCGCCAAAATGTCCGTCGTGATGATGCTGTTTCTCTTCCCGGCGTTGTTGATTGTCCTGGCTGGCCCGGGCTTCACCGCCCTGGCCAAGGCCTTGGGTGCTTAGAGGGATCGTGATGAAAGCAATGATTGCAGGTGCATGCCTTGTGTTACTCGGTGGCTGTGCCAATACCGGACAGACCCCTTGGGAGGCGCTGAGCAGCAACGCCAGTTGCGGCAAATTGAATTCGGAGCAGCAATTGTCCCTGAACCTCGCCGACGACATGGCCAATGACGGCAAGCTGCACGCCAGCCTTGCCAACCTGCAGAGCCTGCCGGACAACCTCGCCGATGTGCGCTTGCGCAAAGCCCGGGTTTACCGTTTGCTTGGGCGCAGCGAGGCAGAGCCGCTTTATCGTGGTTTGCTCGGCACCTGTCTGGCGGCCGAGGCCGAGCACGGTCTGGGGCAACTGGCCGCGGCCAAGGCCGATTACGGCCAGGCCCAGGCTCATCTGCAACGTGCCGCACGGTTGGCGCCAACCGACGAAAAAATCCGCAATGACCTGGGCGTGGTCTACCTCAATCAACTACGTATCGAAGACGCGCGCTTCGAATTCCTGACGGCTATGGAACTCAAGCAAAGCGATCAACTGGCCGCGCTGAATCTGGTGACGCTGTTGCTGTACCAGGATGACTGGACCCGTGCCGGTGAACTGGTCAGTCGTCTGGGCCTCAGTCCTGCGCAATTCAGCGAAGCCCAGAGCCGCGCGGAAAAACTCAAGGTGCCGGCGAAGGCCCCGGCTTCGGCCGCCGTCACGGCCATGCTCAAGTAAGGAGAGCTGCGATGAAAGCCGCGATTGTCTGCTTCAGCCTGTTGGCCTTGCCACTGGCCAGTCACGCCATCGACGCGGGGCCTGCCTCGGCCCAGCAACAGGAAACCGAAGGCTGGTTGCAGTTGCAGGCCCGGAACAAGGTGCCCTCGCCGACACTGCAAACCGTCACCCCAGCCGAGCGTGAGCTTGCCATGCAACGCTGGTTGAAAAGTTACCAGCACGATATTCCAGTGTTTTTCGACCAGGACCAGGGCGGCAAGGTCGACAGTGGATCGGGGGGGGGAACGCCTTAAGATCAACCTGCATCGTCGTTTATCGTCGGCCACGCGGAATCTGCAACGTCGATTCCGGCCGGCAGAGTCTCGATCGTGACGCGATCAACAGAAAAATTGACGCCATCATTTTGACTTTTATGTGGTATCAAAATGATGGCTCGTGTACATTCCCCGCGCCCGAACCAGGACGACTTGGTGGGACGGTAGGGATGCCTGAATCATGTAACGAACCCTGCTGAAACTGTTTCTCATGTTTTGGAAGGGAATCTCGCGTGACTATCGTATGCCTGCGCCGCTCTGTCCTGGCGCTCTCCATCTCCGCCGCCGCTTTGCACACCACTATGGCTATCGCCGCCGGCGCGAGCCTGAACCACGACCTGAGTGGCGGCCCGCTGACCAGTAATCTGCAGAACTGGGGGCTGATCACTCTGAGCGGTAACGGCAATATCGCTCCTGTTTCCCAGGTGAGTACGACCTACGGCGCACAGCTCTCGGGGGTGACGGCGGATCAACTGCGCAACACCGGCAATATCCGGGTTGACGGCGCCAGGTTCGGCACCGGGATCAGTCTGGGGACCGCTGGAGTGGTGCCGACCAAAATCGCCGGCGCGCTGCTCAACGAAGGCTCTATTTCAGTTCACGGTCTGGCCGACGCTGGCACCTCCAGCGGTATTTCCGATCTCGGCAGCACGCTGGGCGATTCGTTGGTCAACAGTGGCAGCATCGACGTCAGCGGCCAGACCGCCAGTGGCCTGCTGCTGGTGCACACCAGCATGACCGGGCTCAGCAACCGAGGCACCATCAACGCAAGCGGTACCGATGCATTGGGCGTATTGCTCGATGGTGCGACGCTGAGCCAGTCGGTCAACAACACCGGGACTATCCGTGCGACCGGTGCCAATGCCCAGGCATTGGTGTTCGAGGGGGTCAAGTTCAGCGCTCCGGCGAGCGCCAATTCCACCGCGCTGTGGAACGGCGGAACCATTTCCGGCGAGGACATCGGTGTGCATGTCAGTGGCCAGGCCAGTGGCGCCCGGCCTTTCGGCATCTATCAAATGAACGGGTTGATCGAGGGTGGCAAGGCGGCGATCCAGGTCGATGACGGCGCGAGCTACTTTTATTTCTATGGCGGCGCGGTGAAGGGTGACCTGCTCGGCCTGTCTGGAGTACTGGTCGACGGTGATGCGACTTTCGACGGTTCGACCATCCGCTCCGGCTACGTCACTATCGAAGAGGGCACGCTGACCCTGATGAAGCCGCACACCACCTTCATCGGCGACTTCGATATGGAAGAGTCGAACTCGGTGCTGGAGATGTACCTGGGCAATGACACCAACCCGGCGCTGCCTGTGCTGAAGGTCACCGGCACCACCGATATCGCCCCGGGCGCGCAACTGCGTCTGCTGGCGCGCTCCAGTGATTTTCGCGTGAGCCCCGGTGGAACGCGTTACACCCTGATCAGCTCGGGGAATCTGGTCGGTGGCAACAACCTGACCGTGACCTCGACCTCCGCGCTGCTGGATGTGAAGAGTTTCGGTGTGGTCGGCAATGACATCACCAGTGTGGTGACGACCAAGTCAAGCGAGGTGCTGGCCGAGAACACCCTGGCAGTCGGCGGCAGTGATAACGCGGCGACGGCGGTCGGGCATGTGCCAGGACTGCTGGCACGCCTCGATGAACAGGATCCGGTGTTCCAGGCATTCGCCAACGCTGGCACCGATGCCGAACTGGCGCGCCTGAGTGAAAGCCTCAGCCCGGATGTCAGCCGTGGTGTACTGCACGCGGCGACCAACAGTCAGACGCTGGTCTCGGGCGTGATCAATGATCGCTCCAGTCGCGCACGCTCAGCCACCGGCGCCCCGGAAAAAGGCGTATGGCTGCAAGCCTTGAGCAGCGATGCCAATCAGGACGAGCGTCGCGGTGTCGCCGGTTATGACGCCGACAGCCACGGGATCGCGGTCGGTGCCGATGGTCAGTTGTATGCCGATACCACACTGGGTCTGGCTTACAGCTACCTCGATACCGATGTGAAATCCGATCTCGGCAACAAGACCAAAGTCACTGGGCATGCGCTGACGCTGTACAGCAACTGGGTACATGACAACTGGTTCGTCGACTCGTCGCTGATGTACGGCTGGAACGATAACGAATCCAAACGTTATATCGCTGGCACTCAGGCCAAGGCTGATTACGACAGTGATGTATTCGGTGTGAGCGCACTGGCCGGGTACAGCCTGCGGCTGATGCCTGATGTGGTGCTGGAGCCTCAGGTCGGCGCGCGCTATGCCAATGTCGGCATGGATGCGTATCGCGAGAAGGGCAGCTCGGCGTCGCTGAATGTCGGCAGTCAGCGTTATGAAGTCGGTGAGATGGGCGTCGGTGCACGTCTGGCGGCGGCATTCGATGTCGGCAGCGGCAGCCTGGAACCGGAAGCGAAGCTGATGGCCTGGCATGACTTCATCGGTGACAAGGTCAGCACCACATCGGCCTTCGTGCTGGGGGGCGAGTCGTCCGTCAGCCGCGGTACAACTCCGGTGCGTGACAGCTATGAACTGGGCCTGGGCGCCAACTACCGGATGGACGCGTGGAGCGTCGGCGGCTCTTACAACTATCTGACCTCCAGCGGTTTCGACTCCGACAGCTTTACTGCGAAGGTGCGTTACGCGTTCTGATCCACATCGGGTAAAACCTGTGGGAGCGAGCCTGCTCGCGAAGGCGTAGTGTCAGTCGGCAAAAATGCTGACTGATCCACCGCTTTCGCGAGCAAGCCCGCTCCCACAGGGATGTGCGCTGCAATGTGAGAGCAAGCCCGCTCCCACAGGGATGTGCATTCCAATGTGGGAGCGGGCTTGCTCGCGAAAGCGGTCTGCCTGCTCAGTTGATTGATCTGACACCCTACAGTTGATAGCTGAAACTGATGCTGTAACGCGCCCGACGATTGAACGTATCCAGCGCTTCATCGGACATCGGTTTGGCGGCCTCCAACGCAATGTTGTAGTACTTGGCATCGCCGAAACGCAGGCCTACTGCTGCCGATGACAGGTCATTGCTCTGCACCGCCAGCTTGTTGAACCAGGTTTTCGAACGGTCCAGCACCACGTACGGCTGCAGGATGCGCACCCAGTTGCCGTCGCGATTGAAACTGTAGTTGACCTCGTAAGCCGCACCCCAGCCCTTGTCGCCCGACGCCTGATCGTCCGGGTAGCCACGGCCGAAATTCTGCCCGCCGAACACCGCGCGTTCGCTGTCAGGCAGGGTGTCATCACTCCAGTACAGCGCGGCCGACAGCACGCCTTGCCAATTGTCGAAGAACTTGTCGCTTTGCACCCCGGAGAGGCGCAGGCGCAGGAAGTTCAGGTCCAGCGCCGGGTTGTTGGAATGCGCGCCCATGCTGTCCAGACCCTGATACACGCCACCACTGAGAATCCGCAGTTGCCGGGCATCGCTCTTGCGCCAGTCGCCTTCGAATGCGAGGGCACGCACGTTGGTGCGCTCTTCGATGCTGAGCGGATAGCCGACCACGTCGTAGCGGTTTTTGTCATCCACTGCATAGAGCCGCGCTCCCGCGTTAAGCAGCTCGTTGGAGGCGGCAATGAACGGGTGGCTGACACCGATGGAGTAGCGGTCATCTTCCTTGTGCGGTTTGAGTTCGAAGCCATCGCTGGTGAGCACATTGGTGCCCGGATCGGCCCGGTAGCGCGAGGCAAACAGGCTCAGTTGCGTACCTTCGCTATTGAGGAACTGGTTGTAGTCCAGACGGTAGTAATGTTCGTGATCGTCGCCCGGCGGAAACAGCCCGCTCAGGGTCAGCTGCTCGCCCATGGCGGTCTGCGAGTTACTGCTGACCCCCAGCAATGCCTGCGTGCCGTTGCGGTTGTCTTCGGTGGTGCTCATGGTGCTGGTGAACGCTTTGCGGCTGGCCTGGGCCACCAGCGTCGTTGCGCCGTCGGTGGTGCCGGGCGGCGGTACTTGCGCCTGGATGGTCACGCCGGGGATGCGGGTCATCAGGGTGGTGTAGCGTTCGAAGGTCTTGCGGGTCAGCGGGCGTTCGGCCTGGATTTTGGCTGCCAGTTCGTCGAGCAGGCCTTTGACCCGGCCGACATCGCCCTGCACCTGCACATCGCGCACATAACCTTCGACCAGCACCACTCGGGCTACGCCGTCGTCGAAACGCTGTTGCGGCAGGAAGGCATAGGACAGCAGATAGCCGTCCTTCTGGTAGCGCCGCGTGATGTCGCGTGTGGCTTCGATCAGGTCGGCGAGGCTGGTCTGATGGCCGATCAGGGGTTTGTAGACTTCGGCCAGTTCGTTGAGAGGGTAGATCGTGCCGCCTTCGATCTGCACGGTTTTCAGGTTGATTTTGGTCTCCATCAACAGCGGCTGCGCCGTGGCCGCGCCGGGGTCGGGTACTTGCAGGGGCGTGGCGGCGGGGCGATAAGCATCTGCCGGCAGGTTCGGCACGGGCAGGTTACGCGTGGTTTCGTTGCTGTTGAGAAAGCTGGGCAGGGTGTCGGCGAGGGCGGCGGAACTGAGACTGAGGAACAGCAGGGATGCCATTACGCGCATAGGACACTCCATGGTCAGATCACAGCGCTGGGCTGAGTTTTTCCTAAGAAAAAAGCGGAAGACTCGTGGGAATCTTCCGCCCTCAACCAAGCGTAGGCGCTGTAGGTGCGGCCGTCGAATCGGCCAGGTGCAATTTAGCGTTTGTTGCCTCCAAGAGCGCCGGTCAGACCACCGAGTACACCGCCCAGGCCTCCGGTTGCGGTGCCTCCAGTGGCGGTGCCGCCGCTGACCAGTCCGCCGACCGCACCGACGGTAGCGCCGACGTTGCTGACCACTCCACCCACGGCGGTGGTGACCGGGTTGTTGGTGGCGGCGATGGTGTTGCCGATCGTGCTGACCGCTCCGCCGACCTGGCCGGTGAGACCGGCGACCGGTGCACCGAGACCTGTAGTGGCACCGACCTGTTGAGTGAGACCGGTGACGGCGCTGGTGACTGGGTTCAGCCCTGCGCCGACGGTAGCGCCGACGGTGGCCAGTGGCGAGGTGGTGGCGGTGATCGGCGTGCCCGAGCCGCCGAGTACGGTGTTGAGCGAAGCGATGGTGTTGCCCAGTCCGCCAGCCGTGACGCCGCCGGCGCTGACCACGCCGTTGGTGCTGCCGGCGTTCAGCCCGGAGCCGACGTTGACCACGGCGCCGCCAACCGTTTGCAGCAAGCCGGTACCGCCAAGGCCGCCACCCAGACCCCCGCCCAAACCACCACCGCTGCTGGTGCCGTTGTCCACCAGCCCGCCGGCTTTGCCAACCGCGGTGCCGACGTTGGTCAATGCGCCGCCAACGGTGTTGGTCAAGGCGTTGCCGCCGCCAGCACCGGTTACCTGACCGCCCACGCCTTTGACGGCGCCACCGACCTGGCCGAGGACACCATTGAGCGGAGCGCCGAGGCCGGTTGCATCGCCGACTTTGTCGGTGGTGCTTTCAACCATGGCAATCACTGGCACCAGACCGTTGCCGACACTTTTAGTCACCGAGCCCAGTGGGCCAGTGGTAGTGGCCAGGCTCAGGGTGTCGCCGAGCATGGTGACTTTTTCGCCGACGCCGTCGAGCACCGGAGCGACTTTGGTGACCACGCCGCCGACAACCGGGACGCTGCCGGTGGCGTTCGCCAGTTTGCCGCTCAGGTCCGAGACGCCGGTACCGACATCTGAAACCACGCCGCCGACCGAGGACGCCGTGACGCCCAGGCCATTGTCGACCGTGCCCAGTTTGCCGATGCCGTTGGCCACGCCATCACCCAGGGTAGTGACCACATTGCCTGTGGTTTTTACTGCGCTTTGCACCACGCCGCCCACTACTGGAACGGTGCTCAAGGAGTCGCCGACCTGACCGACACCACTGCCGACGCCCGCGACGGTATTGCCGACATCCTGCACCAGGGTGGTGGTCACTAGCGGGGTGGTAGTCGGGTTGGTCGGGTTGGTTGGATCCGTAGGGTCTGTCGGATTGGTAGGATTGGTCGGGTTCGTCGGATTGGTCGGGTTGGTCGTGCCGGTACCGCCAGTGCCACCGGTACCACCTGTGCCAGCGGTATCGGTGCCGCCAGTACCGCCAGTGCCACTGCTACCGCCTGTGCCACCAGTGCCGCCAGTGCCCGACGTCGCGCTGTCTGGCGAAGAGCTGCCGGAGCTGCTGTGATGGCCGCCACCGCCGCTGCTGCAGCCAGCGAGGCCAAGGGAGAGGATCAATGCCAGAGCTGTTGCCGATTTGCACCACACTTGAGTTTTCATGATTGAGATTCCTTGCACCTGTAACAACATTCGTCGTTTTCGATGGCTCACCGATCTGTCGCCGGTGATGCCTCGTCCGTGGTGCCAATCTCGATCGCGCGGTGCTTTTCCACCATTCTCAAGTTGGTATTAACGCCTTTATATATAAGGCGCCGCGCCGTGCCTAAGGACTAATACCCAAGATATAGACGCATAAAAAAAGGCCTTGAAAATCAAGGCCTGGAGTTTTTCAGAGTGCGGCGCCAAACGCGGAAAAACTTAAGTGATATATACACAATTTACAGGCTTGCCCGGGCGGATACTCAGGCAACCGGTTGCCACTGACCGACCATATGTTCCAGATCGCCGTTGCCGATCAGGCGCAACTCGCCGCTGGATCCCGGCGCACTCGCCAGCAATGAGACCTCGCTGGGCAAGCGCACCGGTTTGCGAAAGTGCACGGCGATTTCAAGGTTGGCCTTGGGTAGATGATCAGCCAGTGCGGCGAGGGTTCGTGCCTTGTTCCACAGACCGTGAGCAATCGCCGTGGGAAAACCGAACAGTTTGGCGCTGGCCGCGCTCAAGTGAATCGGGTTGTAGTCGCCCGAGACTTTGGCGTATTGCCGACCGATGTCGGCCGGGGCTTTCCATTGCGCGACTTGCGTCAACACCTGGGACGGTTCCCAGTGTTGCTCGACGGGTTCGCCGTCGAGTTTCACTCCGCGACAGAGCATCTGGCTTTCGGCTTCCCACAGCGGCCCGAGTTGATCATCGAGGGTGGTCAACACATCGAAGGTCGCGCCTTTGGGATGCGGCTGCAGGTTATGCACGCGGACGCTGACTTGCGCGCGACTGATCCCGCCCATCGGCCGCAACACGCGAATGCGGTTGCTCAGGTGAATCAGCCCCAGCAACGGGAACGGAAACTCCTTCGCCGTGAGCAATTGCATCTGCAGGGCGAACGCGAGGATGTGTGGATAAGTCGGCGGCAGCAGGCCGTCATCGGTAAAGCCGCAGACCTTGCGATAGGCCGCCAGTTTTTGCGGGTCGACATCGACCCAGCAGCGCAAGCCGCTTTCTGGCAGTCGGGTGCCGGTGATCTTGCGCCGTGTCGCGGCCCGCGCGTACAGGCCGGGCAGGCTCGGTTCACGGTCGAGGGTTTGCCATTCAATGCTCATGCCTATGCCCCCAGAACACTTTGTCCACAGACCCGCAGCGCCTGGCCGGTAAATGCGCCGGTGCCCGGTTGCGCCAGCCACGCGACGGCTTCGGCGACGTCTTGCGGCAAGCCGCCCTGGCCCAGCGAACTCATGCGCCGTCCGGCCTCACGCAGGCCGAACGGGATGTGCGCGGTCATCTGGGTTTCGATGAAGCCCGGGGCCACGGCGTTGATGCTGATGCCGCGTTCGTGCAGCGTTGGCGCCCAGGCCTGAGCCAGGCCGATCAGGCCGGCCTTGCTCGCGGCGTAGTTGGTCTGCCCGCGATTGCCGGCGATGCCGCTGATCGAGGCCAGCAGAATCACCCGCGCATTGTCGTGCAGGGTGCCGCTGTCGAGCAGCGCCTTGGTCAGCACTTGCGGGGCATTGAGGTTGACCGCCAGCACCGCGTCCCAGAATTCCGGGGTCATGTTGGCCAGGGTCTTGTCGCGGGTGATCCCGGCGTTGTGCACCAGAATGTCGAGGCCGTCCGGCAGTTGTTCGATCAGGTGCGCGGCGGCATCTTCGGCGCAGATATCAAGGGTGATCGCCCGGCCGCCAAGACGTGCGGCGAGGGCTTCCAGATCAGTCTTGGCCGGGGGGACGTCGAGCAGAATCACCTCGGCGCCATCGCGGGCGAGGGTCTCGGCAATCGAGGCGCCGATCCCGCGTGCCGCGCCGGTGACCAGCGCCTTGCGTCCGGCCAATGGCCGGGTCCAATCGGTGACCGGCGTGGCGCACGGGCTCAGGCGAATCACCTGCCCGGAAACAAAGGCACTTTTCGGTGAGAGGAAAAACCGCAGCGGCCCCTCAAGCTGATCTTCAGCGCCGTCACCGACATAGATCAGTTGCAGCGTGCCGCCGCTGCGCAGCTCCTTGGCCAGCGAACGCGAAAAGCCTTCGAGCGCTCGCTGTGCACTGGACGCAAACGGATCGCGCAGGGTTTCCGGGGCGCGGCCCAGGATCACCAGGTGCGCGCTGCTGTCGAGGTTTTTCATCAACGGCTGGAAGAACTCGCGCAGCTGTTTGAGCTGGTCGGTGTGCTGCAGGTCGCTGGCGTCGAACACCACGGCCTTGAGTTTCGGCCCGTGCCCGGGAATCCACGCGGTGGCCAGCGACGGTTCAGTGCCGTAGCTGTAGATCGCATCGGTCAGGCGGTTGGCGAACGCATTGACCCGCTCGGCCAGCGGCCCGCCGCCGATCAGCAGCGCACCGTCCACCGGCCGCAGGCGTCCGGCCTGCCAGCGTTCCAGCCGCACCGGCGACGGCAGGCCCAAAGCCCCGACCAGACGGTGGCCGATGGATGAGTTGGCGAAGTCGATATAGCGGTCAGACATGGAACGCTCTCCAAAAGTTGGGGTTCAAAGTGTGGACTACCAACGGCAATCAATCGTTCGATCCACGCAATAAGGCCTACGCTAGAACAGCAGAGTAGTTGGCCGCCGATGGTTGTGTGGCCAAACACAAATTCAGAAACAACGTTGAACCTTGTAGGAGTGACCTGTGGCGAGGGGATTCATCCCCGATCGGCTGCGAAGCAGTCGCAATGTATAGCGATTGCAATGAGGGGGCCGCTGCGCGACCCATCGGGGATGAATCCCCTCACCACAAGCTCACTCCTACAAAGGATTCAGGTGAATTCGATCATTTGGAAAAGGAGCTTTTCATGAGTCAGCTGCGCCGCGTCGCCATCATCGGTGGTAACCGTATTCCTTTCGCCCGCTCCAACGGGCCGTACGCCACTGCCAGCAATCAGGTGATGCTCACTGCTGCCCTGGAAGGCCTGATCGAACGCTACAACCTGCACGGCCAGCGCATCGGCGAAGTGGTGGCCGGTGCGGTGCTTAAATTGTCACGGGATATGAATTTGACCCGCGAGTGCGTTCTCAGCTCGCGGCTGTCGCCGGCCACCCCGGCCTATGACATCCAGCAAGCCTGCGGCACCGGGCTGGAGGCAGCGCTGCTGGTGGCCAACAAAATCGCCCTCGGCCAGATCGATTGCGGCATTGCCGGTGGCGTCGACACCACCTCGGACGCGCCGATCAGCGTCAGCGAAGGCTTGCGCAAAATCCTTCTGCAGGCCAACCGCGCCAAGACCACCGGCGACAAGCTGAAAACCTTTCTGCAACTGCGTCCGCGGCACCTGATCCCGGAGTTTCCGCGTAACGGCGAACCGCGCACCGGCCTGTCGATGGGCCAGCACTGCGAACTGATGGCGCAGACCTGGAATATTCCGCGTGAAGAGCAGGATCAACTGGCCCTCGAAAGCCATCACAAACTCGCCGCGTCCTACAGTGAAGGCTGGCACAACGATCTGATGACGCCTTTCCTCGGCCTGACCCGCGACAACAACCTGCGTCCGGACCTGACCCTGGAAAAACTCGCCACGCTCAAACCCGCTTTCGAAAAAAGCGCGAAGGGCACGCTGACGGCAGGCAACTCCACGCCACTCACCGACGGCGCCTCAGTGGTGCTGCTGGGCAGCGAGGAATGGGCAAAAGAACGTGGTCTGCCGATCCTCGCCTACCTGCGCGATGGCGAAGCGGCGGCGGTGGATTTCGTCAACGGCGCCGAAGGCCTGTTGATGGCGCCGGTATATGCAGTGCCGCGCCTGCTGGCGCGTAATGGGTTGACCCTGCAAGACTTCGATTACTACGAAATTCACGAAGCGTTCGCCGCGCAGGTGCTGTGCACGCTCAAGGCCTGGGAAGACCCCGAATACTGCAAGACGCGTTTGGGGCTGGAGGCACCGCTGGGTTCGATCGACCGCAGCCGGCTGAATGTGAAAGGCAGCTCGCTGGCGGCGGGGCATCCGTTTGCCGCGACCGGCGGGCGGATTGTCGCCAACCTGGCAAAACTGCTGGATGCGGCGGGCAAGGGTAGGGGGCTGATTTCGATCTGCGCCGCTGGCGGCCAGGGTGTCACCGCGATCATCGAACGTTGAGCACAATCCCCTGTGGGAGCGGGCTTGCTCGCGAAGGGGCCGTGTCAGGCGCCGTCATTGTGTCTGACAGACCGCTTTCGCGAGCAAGCCCGCTCCCACAGGGGAAATGAATGCCAATGTCAGATTCTGTCGCAAATGCCCTTGACGGCCGATAGCTACAAGTAAGGTGGGCTCGGCTATGATCGGCAAAGCTCGATTATTTCGGCACAGTGTGTGCATCCACAGGGTTCACAGGTCGGCAACCCCTCCCCGTAGCGCGAGGATTGCCGTATAACGAGTGACATTCGCGTGTTTGGTAATAAAGGACCCACAATAAAAGCTGATGAAGACTCCAAAACGCATTGAACCCCTGATCGAAGACGGTCTGGTCGACGAAGTGCTGCGCCCACTCATGAGTGGTAAAGAAGCAGCTGTTTATGTGGTGCGCTGCGGTAACCAGTTACGTTGCGCGAAGGTTTACAAGGAGGCGAACAAACGCAGTTTCCGCCAGGCAGCCGAGTATCAGGAAGGCCGCAAGGTGCGTAACAGCCGGCAGGCGCGGGCGATGGCCAAGGGTTCGAAATTCGGTCGCAAGGAGACCGAGGACGCCTGGCAGAACGCCGAAGTCGCGGCGCTGTTCCGTCTGGCCGGTGCCGGCGTGCGAGTGCCCAAGCCATACGACTTTCTGGATGGCGTGCTGCTGATGGAGCTGGTGGCCGACGAATATGGCGATGCCGCGCCGCGTCTGAACGACGTGGTGCTGGAGCCGGATCAGGCCCGCGAATATCACGCGTTCCTGATCTCGCAGATCGTGCTGATGTTGTGTACCGGTCTGGTGCACGGTGACCTCTCGGAGTTCAACGTGCTCCTGACCCCGACCGGCCCGGTGATCATCGACCTGCCGCAGGCGGTGGATGCCGCCGGCAACAACCACGCGTTCAGCATGCTCGAGCGCGATGTGGGCAACATGGCGTCGTACTTCGGGCGCTTTGCCCCGGAGCTGAAGCAGACCCGCTACGCGAAGGAAATGTGGGCGTTGTACGAAGCCGGCACCTTGCACCCCAACAGCGTGCTGACCGGTGAGTTCGACGATCCGGAAGATCTGGCCGACGTTGGCGGTGTATTGCGCGAGATTGAAGCGGCGCGGCTCGACGAAGAGCGCAAGCAGGCGATCCGTGCGGCGGATGACGAGCCCAAGGGCAAGTCCGACGAACCACCGCCGCCACCGTGGATGCAGTAAGCGCTTGAACAGAAACCCGGCTTCGGCCGGGTTTTTTGTGCCTGCCCAAAACACCGAAGATCCCTTGTAGGAGTGAGCCTGCTCGCGATGGCGGTGTGTCATTCAGCAAAAGTGTTGCCTGATACACAGCCATCGCGAGCAGGCTCACTCCTACAAGGGATTTGTGGTGTTCCTGGAATGTGTGTGGGAATCTTGTCGCCCCTCGCACACTCAAGGATTGAATGTGAACGCCCGCCTCATCATCACCGCCCGGCTGATCTCCGATTTCGGCGCCTTCCTCAACATGGTCGCGCTGGCGACTTACGTTTACCTGCTAAGCAACAGCGCCATGAGCGTCGGGGTGTTCCTCGCCAGTCGGGTTGGCGGGGGGATTTTTGCCAGTCTGATCGGTACGCGCTTCTATCGGCGCTGGAGTGGCCGGGTGCCGTTGATCGCTTTCGATCTGCTGCGCGCGGCGTTGCTTGGCCTGCTGTTGATCCTGTCGCTGAGCCAGCAGGCGTTGCTGTTGCCGGTGATCGCTTTCGGCCTGGGCTTTGGCAATTCGATGTTCGCCATCGGCCTCAACAGCCAGTTGCCACGGCTGATCGAATCGGCGCAGCTACTGAAAACCAATGCCTGGATCACCTCGGCGTCATCCGCAGCGATGGTCGGCGGCAGCCTGGTGTCCGGCTTGCTGGTGGCGGCCTTCGGTTTCGAAACGGTATTCGCGCTCAACGCACTGACCTATGTGCTGGCGGCGCTGTTGATTGCACCGTTGCGCTTCGCCGCTGCAGAAGTCAGCGAACAATCGACCAGCGAACGCGGCGAATGGTCAGCTCTGAAACAAGGCCTGCGCAGCGCTCCGGTGATCGCCGCGATGCTTGCCGTGACCATGGCCGACACCTTGGGCAGTGCCGCGCACAACGTCGGATTCCCGATCATCTCCAAACTGCTGACCCCTGATTCGGCCAGCACCACGCTGGGTCTGATGTTGGCGGTATGGGCCAGCGGCAAACTGCTCGGCGCGCGGATTGCCAGTCGCCTCAAAGGCACGGGTAACCTTGATTTGGAGCGACGGTATTTCTTCGGCGTGGCGTTGATGTCCTGCGGTTTTATCCTGATGTTCCAGCAGCACAGCCTTTACGGTCTGCTGCTGTTTTCCCTGCCGGCGGGGCTGGGGGACGGTTTCTCCGAAGTCAGCCTGATGTCGCGTCTGCAGCGTGAACCGGAGCATTTGCGCCTGCCGATTTTCAGTTTCCTGACCTTGCTGCAAATGACCGGGTTCGGCGTCGGCATGCTGATTGCCGCGCCGTTTTACGGTTGGTGGACGCCGGGTGCCGTGGTCATGCTGTTCCACGGCATCCCGCTCGGCACATTGTTGGCCGTGAAGTGGCTGGCGCTCAGGCGCGGGCGGGTTGCGCGCAGCAGCCCGACGCCAGCTCCTTGAGGATCGGACAGTCGGGGCGATGGTCGCCATTACAGTGCTCGACCAAGTCCTGCAGGGTGTCGCGCAACTCGCCGAGTTCACGGATCTTCTGATTCAGCTCGTCGATGTGCTGACGCGCCAGCGCTTTCACATCGGCACTGGCACGCTGGCGATCCTGCCACAGGGTCAGCAGCTTGCCGACTTCCTCAAGGGAAAAGCCCAGGTCCCGCGAACGCTTGATGAACGCCAGGGTGTGCAGGTCATCGTCGCTGTAGACCCGGTAGCCGCTGTCGGTGCGATGGGCAGCCTTGAGCAGGCCGATCGACTCGTAATAGCGGATCATCTTTGCGCTCAGGCCACTGTGCCGGGCCGCTTGGCCGATGTTCATCGGTGCTCCTCCAGATCCTTCGGTTTCCAGGTTTTCAACAGTAGCGCATTGCTCACCACGCTGACGCTCGACAGCGCCATCGCCGCACCGGCCAGCACTGGGTTAAGGAAGCCGAACGCCGCCAGTGGAATGCCGATCAGGTTGTAGACGAAGGCCCAGAACAGGTTCTGGCGAATCTTCGCGTAGGTCTTGCGGCTGATTTCCAGTGCTGCCGGCACCAGCCGTGGATCGCCGCGCATCAGAGTGATGCCGGCGGCGTGCATGGCCACATCGGTGCCGCCGCCCATGGCGATGCCGATATCGGCAGCGGCCAGTGCGGGGGCGTCGTTGATGCCGTCGCCGACCATCGCCACCACACCGGTCTTCTTCAGTTCGGCGACGGTTGCGGCTTTGTCGGCGGGGAGCACTTCGGCGTGGACATTGCTGATACCCAGGGCCTCGGCGACGACTTTGGCGCTGCCACGGTTGTCGCCGGTCAGCAGATGGCTGTGGATACCTCGGGCGGCCAGTTGCTGCACAGCTTGCAGTGCGCCGGGCTTGAGCGTGTCGCCGAAGGCGAACAAGCCGAGTACACGCGGTTCCGGGCTTTGCTCGATCAGCCACGACAGGGTTCGGCCTTGGCTTTCCCAAGCCTTGGCAAACTCGGCGAGATTGCCCGCGCTCAGGCCGCTTTCTTCCAGCAAGCGCCGATTGCCCAACGCCAGGCGCCGACCGTCAAGCGTGCCAGCGATACCGCGTCCGGTCAGGGACTGACTGTCGCTGACATCCGGCACCGGCAGACTGCGCTCGGCAGCAGCGTCCAGCACGGCTTTGGCCAGCGGATGCTCGCTGCCGCGTTGCAGGGCGCCGGCCAGTGTCAGCAGGGTATTTTCATCGCCATCCAGCGCACTGAAATGGGCGATACGCGGGGTGCCGGAAGTCAGCGTGCCGGTCTTGTCGAAGACCACGTTGTCGACTTCATGGGCACGTTCCAGCGCTTCGGCATCCTTGATCAGAATCCCATGGCGCGCAGCCACGCCGGTGCCGGCCATGATTGCCGTCGGGGTAGCGAGGCCCAGGGCACAAGGACAGGCAATCACCAGCACGGCGACCGCGTTGATCAACGCGGTTTCCATGGGTGCGCCGTACAGCCACCAACCGATCAGTGTGCCGAGGGCAATCAGCAACACGGTGGGCACGAACACCTGGCTGACTTTATCCACCAGTTTCTGGATCGGCGCTTTCGCTGCCTGAGCGTCCTCGACCAGACGGATGATCCGCGCCAGCACGCTTTCTGCACCGAGGGCAGTGGTGCGCACCAGCAGCCGACCTTCACCGTTGATCGCACCGCCGGTGACTTTGTCGCCCGGCTGTTTTGGCACAGGCAGGCTTTCGCCGCTGATCAGCGCTTCGTCGGCGTGGCTCTGGCCTTCAAGCACTTCGCCGTCTACCGGGAAACGTTCACCGGGTTTGACCAAAACCTGATCGTTCAGACGCAGGGCGCTGATCGCCACGTCCTGCTCGCGACCGTCGATGACCTGAATCGCCCGTTCCGGGCGCAAGGCTTCGAGGGCGCGGATGGCGCTGGCGGTCTGACGCTTGGCGCGGCTTTCCAGATATTTGCCGAGCAGCACCAGGGCGATCACCACGGCTGAAGCTTCGAAATACAGATGCGGCATGCGCCCGGCGGCGGTGGCCCATTCGTACAGGCTCAAGCCATAACCGGCGCTGGTGCCGAGGGCCACCAGCAAGTCCATGTTACCGGCCCCTGCGCGCACGGCTTTCCACGCGGCGACATAAAAACGAGCGCCGAAAATGAATTGCACCGGGGTGGCGAGGGCGAATTGCGCCCAGGCCGGAAGCATCCAGTGAATGCTGAACGGTTGCAGCAGCATTGGCAACACCAGCGGCAAGGCCAAGGCGATCGCGCAGATCAGCGCCCAGCGCTCATGTTGCAGGCGCTGTTGCTGGTTATCGGTGGCCGGATGTTCGGCTTGCCAGACGCTGGCCGAGTAGCCGGCCTTGCTCACAGCATCGAGCAGCGACTGAATATCGACCTGACCGAGCCATTCGAGGTGCGCGCGTTCGTTGGCGAGGTTGACGCTGACGCTCTTCACCCCGGGGACTTTGTTCAGGGCGCGCTCGACGCGACCGACGCACGAAGCGCAGGTCATGCCGTCAATGCTCAACTCCACCGTCTGCTGCGGCACGCTGTAACCGGCGCGTTCAACCGCCTCCATCAACGCCGGCAAGCTGTCACCAGGCGCCTGGACGCGGGCCTGTTCGGTGGCGAGATTGACGCTGACGGCACTGGCGCCGCTGACTTTGCGCAACGCCCGCTCGACACGCCCGGCGCAACTGGCGCAGGTCATGCCGGCAATCGGCAGATCGAAAGTGATGGAATCGGACATCGGTCTTACTCCCTGTAGAAGATGCCTACAAGGATCAACCTTGCCACGCGGGCAAGGTCAAGCACCAATATTTGACTCACTACAAAAACAGTGTGGGAGCGGGCTTGCTCGCGAAGGCGGAGTGTCAGTCAACATCATCGCTGAATGACACACTGCTTTCGCGAGCAAGCCCGCTCCCACATTTGGAGTTTCGCTTAGTATTCGAGGGCGGCAGGTCGCAGGTACAAGCCTTTGGCATTTGCCGCGATCCGGTACTTGAGCACATCGCCGGCCTTGAGCGAGATCTCCTGCGCCGGCGGTGCCAGCATGCCTGCCTGGCAACCCGGCACCTGGCCAGGCAATTGTTTCAGACGGATGGAAATCGTCCCGTGGGGCAGGTTGAACGAAGTGGTTTGTTCCTGCAGCAGGCGCCCAGCGAGTTGATCATTGACGTACACGCCAATCTCGCAGGGAGTCGGCACTTCCAGGCGCTCGCGCGAGATGATCAGAACGGCGTAGTCCTCACCGGTCGCGTTGGCCTGGGGCAGGGCGGCAAAGAGGCTGAGCAAGCCAAACAGGCTGAAAGCTGACCAGCGCATGGCTGAATCTCCTGAATTTGAGTCATTGATGCACGCAGCTTGGCTGAGCGCGACGCCGATTGCCAGCCCGGCAGTTTTCTGCAGAACTTGACCTTGCCATGGTGGCAAGCTCGACACTGCGGGCAACCTCACTCAAAGGAGTCCATCCATGCAAGTGTTCAACGTTCAAGGCATGTCCTGCGGCCACTGTGTCAAAGCCATCACCAACGCCGTGCAGGCGAAGGATCCGGCGGCCAGCGTGCGGGTCGATCTGGCGGCTAAAGAAGTTGGTGTCGAGAGTTCGCTGAGTGCCGAGCAGGTGATCGAGGTGATCAGCGAAGAGGGCTACCCGGTAAAACTCGCCGGATAACGATAAATCCCTGTGGCGAGGGAGCTTGCTCCCGCCGGGTCGCGAAGCGGCCCTTTTTTTCAATTGAAAAACACTGGGCCTGCTGCGCAGTTCAGCGGGAGCAAGCTCCCTCGCCACAGGTTTCAGGTGTAGGTCATCTGATTTCTAATAGTTAGCGAGCTATCGGAATGTTCAAGGTGTCTCAGCGCGGCTAGACTGTCGGGCTGCCGACTTCTATCCCACCTGGATGCCTGATGAACTTCCGTACCATTCTGATTCTCGGTGCCCTGAGCGCCTTCGGTCCGCTGGCGATCGACTTCTATTTGCCGGCGTTCCCGTCGATGGCGCTGGCCTTTGGCACTGATGAAAAGCATGTGCAACTGACCCTGGCGGCCTATTTCGCGGGTCTGTCGATCGGGCAGTTGCTGTATGGGCCGGTGGCCGACCGGTTTGGTCGGCGCCTGCCGCTGTTGGTCGGTGTCGGCCTGTTCACCCTGGCCTCGCTGGCCTGTGCTTATGCACCGAATCTGGAATGGCTGATCGGCGCGCGTTTCGTTCAGGCGCTGGGCGGCTGCGCGGGGATGGTAATTTCACGAGCGGTGGTGAGCGACAAGTGCGATGCGGTCGGTTCGGCCAAAGTCTTTTCGCAACTGATGCTGGTGATGGGGTTGGCGCCGATTCTCGCGCCGTTGCTCGGCGGTCTGCTGGTCAACACCACGGGCTGGCAGTCGATCTTCCTCGCACTGACCGGCTTCAGCGCACTGGCCGGCCTCGCTGTGGCGTTGGGGCTGCCGGAAAGTCTGCCGGATTACGTGCCGCGCCAGCCACTGTCCGGTGCGTTGCGCCAATACGGTCGGTTGTTCGGCGACCGGGTGTTTCTCGGGCACGCCCTGACCGGTGGGATCGCAGTCGCCGGGATGTTTTCCTATATCGCCGGTTCGCCGTTCGTCTTCATCAAACTGTACGGCGTACCCGCCGAGCACTTCGGCTGGCTGTTCGGCACCAATGCGGCGGGGTTCATTCTGGTGGCCCAGGTCAATGCGCGGCTGTTGGCCAAGCGCGGTCCGGCATTCCTGCTGGCACGGGCGGTGTGGGTGTATCTGTTGGCCGGGGTTTCTTTGCTCGCGGTCAGCTCGCTGCACACCGAAGCGTTGTGGCCGCTGTTGATCCCGTTGTTCGTGTGTATCGCCAGCCTCGGCTGCATCCTGCCCAACGCAGCGGCGTGTGCAATGAACGGCCAGGGTGCGCGTGCCGGTAGTGCGTCGGCACTGATGGGCTGCCTGCAGTTCAGCGTGGCTTCCGGCGCGGCTTCACTGGTGGGCGTTCTGCACGATGGCAGCGCCATGCCGATGGCCATGGTCATCAGCCTGTGCGGGTTGCTGGTGGTGAGCGTCGCGATGTACACCCGGCATTTGCAGAATGCCCGGGCGTTGGCGCAAGCACAGGCCGAAGCCTGACTGCCTCAGCCGACGGCGCGTTGCTGTCCGGGGTCGGGAATCCGATGGGGCGCGTGCAGGCGCGCTTCGAGGGTGCGGGTGAAGGCGAGCGCCTCGGCTTCACTGCGAAAGGTCACGGCGTGCTGGTCCAGGCGAACCTGCCATTGGGACTTTGCCACTTCTTTTATCAGGATCTTCATTACTGACCTCCCTTGTGTAAAAGATGCATCGCAGAGGCTTCGAGTGTAGACCTGAATACGATCGGATTTGTGACAACGATCAAGCATCTGACTGACGGCAAAAAATAGCGCCAGCCCTTGAAAGGACTGGCGCTGATTACGACGTCCGGGTTTTCAGAAACTTTCTAAAACAATTTTGCCCTTGGCCTTGCCGCTTTCCAGCAGCTCATGCGCCCGGCGCAGGTTCGCCGCGTTGATCGTGCCGAAATGCTCGCCGACGGTGGTCTTCAACGTCCCCGCATCAATCAGCTCGGCCACGCGGTTGAGCAGTTTGTGTTGCTCGATCATGTCCGGTGTTTCGAACAGCGAGCGGGTGTACATGAATTCCCAGTGCAGCGACAGGCTCTTGCGCTTGAGCTGGCTCACGTCCAGCGACTTCGGATCGTCGATCAGCGCGAGTTTGCCTTGCGGGGCCAACGCCTCGACCAGTTGCTCCAGGTGCAGATCGGTCTGGGTCAGGCTGGCGACGTGGGTCACGTGATCGATGCCGGCGCGTTTCAGTTCCTCGCTCAACGGCTGGCTGTGGTCGATCACCAGGTCGGCACCCAGCTCGGTCACCCAGTCGCGAGTCTGTGCACGGGACGCGGTGCCGATGACCTTCAGGCCGGTCAACTGGCTGGCCAGTTGGGTGAGGATCGAACCGACGCCGCCAGCGGCGCCGACGATCAGCAGGCTTTGACCTTCTTCGGTCTTGCCCTCAAGGATCTGCAGGCGTTCGAACAGCAGTTCCCACGCGGTGATCGCGGTCAGCGGCAGCGCGGCGGCTTCGGCAAAACCGAGGGATTTGGGCATGTGGCCAACAATGCGCTCATCGACCACGTGCAGCTCGCTGTTGCCACCGGCACGGGCGATGGAGCCGGCGTAAAACACTTTGTCGCCGGCCTTGAACAGCGTCACTTCACTGCCGACGGCCTTGACCACACCGGCGACGTCCCAGCCCAGTACTTTTGCCGCGCCGTTTTCCGGCGCCACGTTCTGCCGCACTTTGGTGTCGACCGGGTTGACCGAGATGGCTTTGACTTCCACCAGCAGGTCGCGCGGGCCGGCGACCGGCTCCGGCAGTTCGATGTCTTGCAGGGATTTTTCGTCGCTGATCGGCAGGGAGGCGTAATAGGCAATGGCTTTCATGACTTGCTCCGTAACGGTAATAGAAGAAGGGCTCAGGCGATGGCGCCCAGACGTTTCAATTGGAAGTGATCGATGCAGTGGCCGGCGGCGGCCTGGAAGTTCTGAAAATGCGCGCTGGCGTTGTGCGCCGAAAGGATTTCCTCGCTGGCCCAGTGTTCGATCACATAAAAGGTCAGCGGATCGGCGAGGTCGCGATGCAGGTCGTACTGGCTGCAGCCTTCCTCGGCGCGGCTCGGCTCAACCAGTGCGCGCAGGGCGTTTTCGAGGGTGTCCTGCTGGCCGGGTTTGGCGATCAGGGTGGCGATGGCGGTGAATGCTTGGGACATGTTTGGCTCCAGTCGCGGGATAAATTCGCTTGAACCCATCATTGGCTATTTCTCGGCGCGATAAAACCGGCTAAAAGAGCAGTCTCTTTCAATATTTTTTTGATAATCGAGGCTGAGAATGCTGCGTTTCGACGATTTGCAGTTGTTCGTTCGCGCGGCGGATCTGGGCAGTCTGTCGGCAGCGGCGCGGGTGATGGACATGTCCGCGGCAGTGGCCAGCGCCGCGCTCAAACGCATCGAACAGCAACTAGGCGTGCGTTTGCTGGCGCGCTCGACCCGCAGCCTGCGTCTGACCGCCGAGGGCGAAGGCTTCCTCGAATACGCGCGGGCCGCGTTGAGTTCGCTTGACGAAGGCCGGCGATTTCTCTCCAGCGCGCAGGATCAGGTCAGCGGCATCCTGCAGTTGTCGGCGCCTTCGGATTTCGGGCGCAACCTGTTGTTGCCATGGCTCGACGAGTTTCAGCGCGAGCATCCGAAGCTGACCGTGCGCCTGCTGCTCGGTGACCGGATCGCCGACCTGTTCCGCCAGCCGGTGGACATCGCCCTGCGTTATGGCGAACCCGAGGATTCGAGCCTGGTGGCCCTGCCCATCGCTCCGGACAATCGCCGCGTGCTCTGCGCATCGCCGGCGTACCTGGCGCGCCACGGCGAACCGCGTCAGCTCGAACAACTGGCGCAGCACAATTGCCTGCTGTACATGCTCGGCAGCCGCGTGCACGACCATTGGAGTTTTCATGACGGCAAACGTGAAGTCGGCCTGACGGTCAGTGGCGATCGCTTCAGTGATGACGCCGACGTCGTCCGGTTGTGGGCGGTGGCGGGGGCGGGCATCGCCTACAAATCGTGGCTCGATGTCGGCGCGGATGTGCTCGCCGGGCGCCTCAAAGTGTTGCTGCCAGAGCTGCTCTGTGAGCGTGCTCCGCTGAATCTGTTGTGCGCCCATCGCGCACAATTGAGTAAGCCGGTGAACCTTTTGAGGGAAATGCTCGCCAGCCGATGCGCCGAATTGAGTAGTCAATTTCCCCATTTCCCGAAAGTTGATCATTAGTCGCAGGCAATTAGCGAAATTTCACTCAGGAACTATCACCATTCGTGTCAGCCACGGCGCAGGAAGCAGCGTGCATCCCGCTTATACTAGCGACCGCCTCAAACCTGCACCGATAACCGGTCAGGACTGAATCCGGCCGGTTTTTCAGAGCCGGGCGAGCGCTGCACAAACGCCGCGGACACTCCATTGACGGGTGCCGCAGCACCGGCCTGGCTTGCTCCGGTTCATGGCGTTTTACCCGTCTTGGCCGATGACCCATTACTGGTCAAGATGTCTTCGAGCAGTAGACGATACGATTCAACAGGGAGTGAATACATGGAACATGCACCTTGCATCAGCCAGATCGCCACGCTGCTGGCCGACCCCAAGCGCAGTGCGATGATGTGGGCGTTGATGGATGGCTCGGCACGCCAGACCGAAGAGCTGGCGCTGCTGGCAGGGTTGTCGCCATCTTCGGCCAGTGCGCATCTGGGGCGTTTGTCCGCCGGGGGCCTGTTGAAAGTCGAGGTCCGTGGGCGCAAGCGCTTTTTCCGTCTGGCAGCCCCGGAGATCGCGGCGGCCATCGAAGCGCTGGCCAGTGCCACGATCGCCAGCGCACCGCGGGAAATTCCTCACGTATTCAAACGCTCGGCACCGAGCGCCAATCCCCGGACTGCGCCGTCTTCACTGCTGCGTGCGCGCTTTTGCGATGATCATTTGGGTGGCACGCTGGCCGCCGATCTGTATCAGCGTCTGCTCGATGCCGGCTGGCTCGAACAGATCGAGCAGCGGGTCGTGGTGACCCTCAAAGGCTCGACGCAACTGGCCAACCGCGGTGTGTTCATCCAGGCCCTCGCTCATCGCAAGGCTCAGGTGGCGTGCGCCTGTCCGGACTGGAGCGAGCGTCGCCCGCACCTGGGCGGTTCACTCGGCGCGGCGGTGCTGCAACTGTTCATGCAGTCCGGCTGGCTGGTGCTGCCCAAGGACTCCCGAGCCTTGCAAGTGACCCCGGCCGGGCAGCGGGAAATCCAGCGGTTCGCCAAGGAAACCGAGCTGGAATTGGCGTAATAGAGCGTTCGCCGGCCGACTCTTCGACGCTGGCGTCGCCTGTGACTGCGAACAGGTCGTATCCAGAAAAAGCGCTGAGGCGTTATCGCGCACACTCGATCCGCACACATTGCGGAGGGGATGGGCATGGATACGCGAAACTTCAGCGCGGCAGAACGCCTGGAACGGCTGCCGCTCAGCGGTTATCACCGGGTCATTTTCATCATCATTGCCCTGGCGTTCTTTTTCGACTCCATGGACCTGGCCATGATGACGTTCCTGCTCGGCTCGATCAAAACCGAGTTCGGCTTGAGCAGTGCACAGGCTGGCCTGCTCGCCAGTTCGAGCTTTTTCGGCATGGTGCTGGGGGCGTCCCTGTCGGGCATGCTCGCCGACCGCTTCGGGCGCAAACCGGTGTTTCAGTGGAGCATCGTGTTGTGGGGCGTGGCCAGTTATCTGTGTTCGACCGCGCAAACGGTCGAGAGCCTGACGCTGTTCCGGATCCTGCTGGGGATCGGCATGGGCATGGAGTTTCCGATTGCACAGTCGATGCTTTCGGAGTTGATCCCGGCGCAGCGGCGCGGGCGCTACATTGCATTGATGGACGGTTTCTGGCCGCTGGGTTTCGTTGCCGCCGGGGTGCTGTCGTACTTTCTGCTGCCGTTGATTGGCTGGCGCGATATCTTCCTGGTGTTGGCGGTGCCGGCGGTGTTTGTGCTGGCGATCCGTTTCTTTATCCCCGAATCACCGCGCTGGCTGGAGCAAGCCGGACGCCATGAGGCGGCGGACAAGGTCCTGAGCGCAATAGAGGCGCGCGTGCGCACGTCGCTCGGGGGGGCGACGCTGCCGGAGCCGGTGCGCCTGCCAAGAACAGTGACGCCGCCGGGCAACTTCTTCTCGGCGCTCAAGCAGATCTGGTCGCCGCAATATCGCCAGCGCACCACGATGATCTGGAGCCTGTGGTTTTTCGCTTTGCTCGGTTTCTACGGGCTGACATCGTGGATCAGTGCGTTGTTGCAACAGTCGGGTTTCGCCGTGACCCAGTCGGTGTATTACACCGTGCTGATATCGCTGGGCGGGATTCCCGGGTTTCTGATGGCGGCGTGGCTGGTGGAACGCTGGGGGCGCAAACCGGTGTGCATCGTGACGTTGCTCGGCGGCGGAGTGATGGCGTTTCTCTACGGGCAGAGTGCGGTGTTCGGCGGCAACGTCGCGTTGCTGATCAGCTCGGGGCTGCTGATGCAGTTTTTCCTGTTCGGCATGTGGGCGGTGCTCTACACCTATACGCCGGAGTTGTACCCGACTTCGGCGCGGGCCACAGGCTCGGGCTTTGCCTCGGCGATTGGCCGTGTCGGCTCGTTGCTCGGGCCGCTGGTGACCGGGCTGGTGTTCCCGATTACCGGGCAGGGCGGGGTGTTTGCGCTGGGCGCGCTGTGCTTTGCGATTGCGGCGGGGGTGGTGTGGCTGTTCGGGATGGAGACGCGGGGCAAGACGCTGGAAGAGCTGACTGAAGCAGAGATCGCTGGTTGAACACAGCACCCTGTGGGAGCGGGCTTGCTCGCGAAGGCGGTGTGTCATTCAACCAATATGTCGACTGACACACCGCTTTCGCGAGCAAGCCCGCTCCCACAGGGGATTTGCTTTGTACTTACGGTTTTACCAGACGCGCATCCAGGCTGTTCTGCGCCAGGCGCTTGGCCTGATCCTGGGTCATGCCCAGGTGTTCATGCAGCGCATGGAAGTTCTCGGTGACGTAGCCGCCGAAGTACGCCGGGTCATCGGAGTTGACGGTGACCTTCACCCCACGCTCTAGCATGTCGAGGATGTTGTGCTGCGACATGTGATCGAACACGCAGAGCTTGGTGTTCGACAGCGGGCACACAGTCAACGGGATCTGCTCGTCGATGATCCGCTGCATCAGGCGCTCGTCTTCGATGGCGCGTACGCCATGGTCGATACGCTGGATCTTCAGCAGGTCGATGGCTTCCCAGATGTACTCCGGCGGGCCTTCTTCACCGGCGTGGGCGACGGTCAGGAAACCCTCGTGGCGGGCGCGGTCGAACACACGCTGGAACTTGCTTGGCGGGTGACCCATCTCGGAGCTGTCGAGACCGACGGCGACAAACGCATCACGGAACGGCAGCGCCTGATCGAGGGTTTTCTGTGCTTCGTCTTCGCTCAGGTGGCGCAGGAAGCTCAGGATCAAACCGCTGGTGATGCCCAGTTGCTGCTCGCCATCCTTGAGTGCCGCGGCGATGCCGTTGAGCACCACTTCGAACGGGATGCCCCGGTCGGTGTGGGTCTGCGGGTCGAAGAACGGTTCGGTGTGAATCACGTTCTGCGCTTTGCAGCGCAGCAGGTAGGCCCAGGTCAGGTCGTAGAAGTCCTGCGAGGTGCGCAGCACGTCGGCGCCCTGGTAATACAGGTCGAGGAATTCCTGCAGGTTGTTGAAGGCGTAGGCCTTGCGCAGGGTTTCGACATCGCTCCACGGCAGGGCGATCTTGTTGCGTTCGGCCAGGGCGAACAGCAACTCAGGCTCCAGCGAGCCTTCCAGATGCAGGTGCAGTTCGGCCTTGGGCAGGGCGTTGAGCCAATCGTACATATTCTTTTCTCATCAGGTGCAGATGGCGGCCATTCTACAGATGCGCGCCGAAACAATTGGCAAAACCTGACCAAGCGATCCATCACACCGCTTGCGGCTCGCGCCGATAGGCGTAGGTATCGGCGAAGCGCGACAGCAGGAATTCGGCGCAGGTGGTGGTCGGATATTTCGCCGGATGCTGTGCGTCCTGGCAACCGGGCAGGCATTCGATACGGGTGTCCGGGTGCGGCTCGGCGAAGAACGGCATCGAATAGCGATCCACTCCCAGCGGACTGATGACCCGGTGCGGCGTCGAGCGATAACGGTCGTTGCTCCAGCGCGCCATCATGTCGCCGAGGTTGACCACGAAGGTGCCGTCAATCGGTGGCGCGTCGATCCATTCACCGTTGATGTTCTTCACTTGCAGGCCGCCGGCGCTGTCCTGGTAGAGCAGGGTGATGCAGCCGTAATCGGTGTGCGCTCCGGCGCCTTGCTGTTCGGCGCTGCTGGCGGTGTGGCGTGGTGGGTAGTGGATCATCCGCAGTACGCTGACCGGCTCAACGAAGCGCGAATCGAAGAAGTCGCGTTCGATCCCCAGCGCAATCGTCATCGCCCCCAGCAGGGTTTGCGCGAGGGCCTGCATGTCGAGGTAGTGCTGCTCCATCAGCGCTTCCCAGCCTGCTTGTGCCGGATGACGATTCGGCCCGCGCAGCGGTTTTTCCGCGAGCACCTCGGGATGATCCGCCGGCAAGTGCAGGCCCATGTCGAAGGTTTCCTTGAGGTCGCTGGGTTTGTCCGGGTCGAGCTGTTCGGTGGCGATGGCGCCGTAGCCGCGATGATGGCGGGTCTGGGTGATGTCGATCCTGAGTTTTTCTTCGGTCGGTTGCGCAAAAAAACGCTGGGCGTGGTCGAGCAGCGAGTCGATGCGCTGTGCGGAAATCGGGTGGCCCTTGATGTAGAAAAAGCCCCATTCGCGGCAGGCCTGGTCGATCTGTGCGGCGACGGCGGGCCAGGCGTTTTGGTCGTCGTTATAGAGCGGGCTGATGTCGATGATCGGGAGCTGATCCATACACAATCCTTGAGAACACTGAAGATCCAAATGTGGGAGCGGGCTTGCTCGCGAAGGGGCCGTGTCAGTCGATACATGCGTTGGCTGATACACCGCTTTCGCGAGCAAGCCCGCTCCCACAGGGGAATGGTGGTGGGGCCGGAATTACTTCGGCATCTCGGCCTTCATCCCTTCCACGTAATAGTTCATCGACGCCAATTCGGCATTGGTTGCGCTCACCCCAGCAGGGATTTTCTCCACGCCGGCCTGATCCTTGATCGGCCCGGTGAACGGTTGCAACTTACCGCTCTTGATGTCGGCAATGATCTGCTCGGCCTCGGCTTTCACTGGTGCCGGTACCAGATCGCTGATCGGCAGTTCAACCGTGCCTTCCTTCAGCCCGCCCCAGTAGTCCTGGGATTTCCAGCTGTGGTCGATCACGCTTTGCGTGGCCTGAATGTAGTGCGGTGCCCAGTCGTTGACGATCGAAGTCAGCACCGCTTTCGGGCCGAAGTGCGCCATGTCCGAGGCGTAACCCACGGCGTACACGCCACGCCGTTCGGCGGCCTGAATCGGCGCCGGGCTGTCGGTGTGCTGGAACACTACGTCCACACCCTGATCGATCAGGGCGTTGGCGGCGTCGGCTTCCTTGCCCGGGTCAAACCACGAGTTGACCCACACCACTTTGATCTCGGTGCCGGGGTTGTACTTGTTCAGCGCCAGCTGGATGGCGTTGATATCGCGGATCACTTCCGGAATCGGGAACGAGGCGACGTAACCGACTTTCTTGCTCTTGGTCATCTTCGCCGCGAGGAAGCCGCCGACGTAACGACCCTCGTAGGTGCGCGCCAGATAGGTGCCGAGGTTCTTGTCCTGCTTGTAGCCGGTGGCGTGTTCGAAGGTGACCTTGGGAAACTGTTTGGCGACTTTCAGCGTCGGGTTCATGTAGCCGAAGGAGGTGGTGAAGATCAGGTCGTAGTTGTCCTTGGCCATGTTGCGGATTACCCGCTCGGCGTCGGCGCCCTCGGCCACGTTCTCGACGTAATTGGTGCTGATCTGCGCGCCGAATTTCTCCGCCAGTGCCTTGCGCCCCTGTTCATGCTGATACGTCCAGCCGTGGTCGCCGATCGGGCCGATGTAGACGAAACCGACCTTCAGCGGATCGGCAGCGCTGGCGCTCAGGCTGATCCCCAGACCGATGGCGGCGCACAGCAGTTTGTGCAGCGGACGTATTTGCATGAATTGGAGCTCCATTTTGTTGTGTGTGGTCAGGGGCAATGCAAATTGCTGACCAACAGGACAACAAACAATCCGAAACCGAGGCGCGGCCTTCGCGAGCAAGCCCGCTCCCACATTGGAATGCGATTCCCTGTGGGAGCGGGCTTGCTCGCGAAGAGGCCGGCAGGAACGATAAAAGTGCATGCCTGAAACCCGCTGCAATCGGTTGGTGCGCTAAGGTGTAACGAAACGTTAGCGTCGCGCCGCAGTCATTAGCTCATTCGAATCTCTCGGCAAAAAGGCCCGCCATGCTCACGATCCTCAAGCAAGAAAGCTTTCTGCTGCTGGCGGTGATTGCCGCGTGCATCGCCTATCCGCTGGAACACTGGATGCTCCACAGCGGCCAGATCGTCGCGCTGATCTGCGGTCTGGTGCTGATCGCCTTCATCGTCGCCGCCTCGATGCGCGTCGCCCATCATGCCGAACTGCTCGCAGAAAAAGTCGGCGACCCCTACGGCACGATGATCCTGACCCTCGCTGCGGTGCTGGTGGAAGTGGTGATCCTGGCGATCATGATGAGCAACGAGGCGTCCGCCACGCTGGTGCGGGACACGATCTATTCGGCGGTGATGCTCGACATCAACGGCATCCTCGGCCTGGCCGCGTTGATGGGCGGGCTCAAGCACGGCGAGCAGTCGTACAACGATGATTCGGCACGCAGCTACAGCGTGATGATCCTCACCGCCATGGGCGTATCGATGGTGGTGCCGGAGTTTATTCCGGCGGCCAACTGGAAGATTTATTCAGCGTTCACCATCGGTGCGATGGTGGTGCTTTACGCGCTGTTCCTACGCATGCAGGTCGGGCCGCACAGTTACTTTTTCAGCTACAGCTACCCGGATAAACGCCGCAAGAAAGAGCCGGTGGAAGATGAACCGAAACCGCTGAGCCTGACCTGGTCGATCGGCATTCTGGTGTTCGGCGTGGTGGTGATCGGCGCACTGGCCGAAGTGATGTCCAAGACCCTCGATCTGGGCCTGGAAGGTACCGGTGCACCGCCGGTGATCACGGCGATTCTGGTGGCGGCGATTTCCGCGGCGCCGGAGATTCTGACGGCGTTGCGTGCCGCGTTGGCCAACCGCATGCAATCGGTGGTGAACATTGCGATGGGCGCGTCACTGTCGACGGTGATCCTCACCGTGCCGGTGATGGAAGCGATGGCGCTGTACACCGGTCAGCCGTTTCAAATGGCGATGACCCCGGTGCAGACGGTGATGATCTTCATCACGCTGATTGTCAGTGCGATCAACCTGAATGACGGCGAGACCAATGCCATCGAAGGCATGACTCACTTTGTGCTGTTTGCGACGTTTATAATGCTGTCGCTGCTCGGTCTCTGAACCCGACGCAAAACAACTGTGGGAGCGAGCTTGCTCGCGAAAGCGGAGTATCAGTCAACTCAAGTACTGACTGACACGACGCCTTCGCGAGCAAGCTCGCTCCCACAGGGATTGGTGATCGGATCAGGTGCCGGCGATCAACTGGCGAGCCGCCTGGCTGTGATCGGCGATCAGACCCTTCAGATCCAGCCCTTCAACCTGGCCGTCCACCACGCGCCACTTGCCGCCAATCATCACCCGATCCGCACGATCGGCACCGCACAACAGCAGCGCCGAAATCGGATCATGGCTGCCCGAGAAACGCAGCTCATCGAGCTTGAACAACGCCAGATCCGCCTGCTTGCCCACCGCCAGCTCGCCAATGTCGGTACGCCCCAACAGGCTCGCCGAGCCTTTGGTTGCCCAGCCGAGCACGCGTTCCGGGGTGATCTTCTCCGCGCCGTAACGCAGGCGCTGGATGTACAACGCCTGACGCGCTTCTAGAATCATGTTCGACGCGTCGTTCGAGGCCGAACCATCCACGCCGAGACCGAACAGCGCACCGGCATCGGTCAGATCGATGCTCGGGCAGATGCCGGAGGCCAGACGCATGTTCGAACTCGGGCAATGGCAGATACCGGTGCCGGCCTGGCCGAGGCGAGCGATTTCATCCGGGTTGAAGTGGATGCCATGGGCCAGCCAGGTGCGCGGGCCGAGCCAGCCGACGCTGTCCAGATAATCCACGGTGCGCAGGCCGAAACGTTGCAGGCAGAAATCCTCTTCGTCGAGGGTTTCCGCCAAGTGCGTGTGCAGGCGCACGTCGAGTTTATTCGCCAGTTCGGCGCTGGCCGACATGATTTCCGGGGTCACCGAAAAGGGCGAGCAAGGCGCCAGAGCGATCTGGATCTGCGCACCATCGCCGCGCTCGTGGTACTCGTGAATCAGGCGCTGGCTGTCGTCGAGAATCACCTGACCTTCCTGCACGGTCTGTTGCGGCGGCAGGCCGCCGTCCTTCTCGCCGAGGCTCATCGAGCCGCGAGTGAGCATGGCGCGCATGCCCAGTTCACGCACGGTGTCGACTTGCACGTCGATGGCGTTTTCCAGACCGTCCGGGAACAGGTAATGGTGGTCGGCGGCGGTGGTGCAACCTGACAGCAGCAGTTCAGCCAAAGCCACTTTCGTCGCGAGGGCGAGTTTTTCCGGGGTCAGCCGTGCCCACACCGGGTACAGGGTTTTCAGCCACGGGAACAGCGGCTGATTGACCACCGGCGCCCAGGCGCGAGTCAGGGTTTGATAGAAGTGATGGTGGGTGTTGATCAGGCCCGGCAGGATCACATGCTCGCGGGCATCGAACACTTCGTTGCACGGCGCGGACGGTTGCTGACCGGCTGCCAGCACTTCGACGATCACGCCGTCTTGCAGCACCAGACCGCCACGGGCATCGAGCGCGTTGGCCGTGAAAATGGCGAGGGGATTTTTTAACCAGGTACGGGTCGCAGGCATTGTGGCCGGCTCCTCTGAAAGTTGGGTTCAGGGTTGCCAGCTCAGTGTTGCCCTGTCTGCTGATCCAGGGTCGCCGCGATGGACGAGGTGCGGAGTTTCAAACAAATCGCCGGATCGGGCAAGCCCAACCCGACAGGACACCGCCATCCCCTTGTAGGAGTGAGCCTGCTCGCGATAGCGGTCTTTCATTCAATATCATCGGTGACGGACACACTGCGATCGCGAGCAGGCTCACTCCTACAGGGAAGATCTGTGGTGCTTACCAGGGAATGGTTTCACCCTTGTAGTTGATGAAGTGATGCCCGCCCTTGCCGGTATACGCATTCACCTGATCAATCAGCCCACGGGTGCTGGTCTCTACATCCAGGTCAGCACCTTCACCACCCATATCCGTCTTCACCCAGCCCGGGTGCAGCGACAGCACGGTAAGTTTCTGCTCGCCCAACTGGGTGACAAAACTGTTGGTCATCGAGTTCAGCGCGGCCTTGCTGGCCTTGTACAGCGCCAGCTCCGGGGCGTCGGGTACGGTGACGCTGCCCAGGCCGGAACTCATGAACGCCAGCACGCCGCTGCCGTCGCGGATCTGCCCGACGAAGCGTTGCGCCAGGTTGATCGGCGCCACGGCGTTGGTGAAAAACAGTTGCCCGACTTCGGCCAGTGTCGCGCCACCCGGGGTTTGCACTTCAGGGCCTTTGACCCCGGCGTTGACGAACAGCAGGTCGAAGGTCTCGCCCTTGAGCTGCTGGCTCAGGGCAATCACCGCTTGCTGGTCGTCCATGTCGAGTTTCTCGATCCGCACCTTGCCCAGCGCTTGCAGCGCCTCGGCCTTTTGCGGATTGCGCACGGTGGCGGTCACTTGCCAGCCATCGGCCAGCAGGGTTTTCACCAACCCGAGGCCCAAGCCACGGGAGGCGCCGATGATCAGTGCGTTTTTTGCCTGGGACATGACTCGGTTCCTTGAAGATTACGGTTCACGGATTCAATGGACACGCCTGACCCAGCCGTAGTTGCAGTACTCGTCGCAACACATCGAGCCGGGTCTCAAAAGAGCTGTTGATCCCGAAGCATACTCCAGGCTCTAGCGTGGTTGCTTCTCGAATTCGCAGGCCGCTCAGCGGTGTTCGCAAATCATGTACACAACATGGACACTGTGGGAGCTGGCTTGCCAGCGATGAGGCCCGTGGCATCACCACCCTAATGCCCGGCCTGCCACGGCTGCCCCAACGACACCGGCGCATACAACCGGGTACGAACGGCATCCCGTGACAACAGCACCAACACCACAATCGTCGCCACATACGGCAGCATCGCCAGCAGACTCGACGGAATCGCCAGCCCCAAGCCCTGCGCCACCAGATGCAGGATGCTGGCGAGGCCAAACAGATAAGCCCCGAGCAACAAGCGCCACACCCGCCAACTGGCAAACACCACCAGCGCCAGGGCAATCCAGCCGCGTCCGGCGGTCATGTTCTCGGCCCACATCGGCGTGTACGCCAGCGACAGATACGCCCCGGCCAAACCGGCCATCGCCCCGCCGAACAGCACCGCCAGCGTGCGCACGGTCAGCACCGGCAGGCCCATCGCACTGGCCGCGTCCGGGTTCTCACCAACGGCCTGAATGATCAGCCCGACACGGCTTTTGATGATCACCCAAGCCACCAGCGCAAACAGCGCGAACGACAGGTACACCAGCAAGTCCTGAGCAAACAGCATGCGCCCGATCAGCGGAATCTCACTCAAGTACGGAATCGCCAACGGCTCGAATCCGGCCAACGGCTTGCCGACCCACGCCGCGCCGACAAAGGTCGACAGGCCCACACCGAAGATCGTCAGCGCCAGCCCGGTCGCCACCTGATTGGCGTTGAACACCAGCGCCACCAGGGCAAACAGCGAAGACAAGAGCATCCCCGCGAGCATCGCCAGCAACACGCCGAGCCACAGGTTGCCGCTGTTGAGGGCGACGATAAAACCGATCACCGCGCCAAACAGCATCATTCCTTCCTGGCCGAGATTGAGCACGCCGCTCTTCTCGCAGATCAACTCACCCAGCGCCACCAACAACAGCGGCGTGCCGCAGCGCACCATGGCGTAGAAAATATTGCTCAGCAGATCGATATCCATCACAGCGCTCCGGCGGTTACGGCGGTGGTCGACGTGCGCCGTGCCCAGCGCAGTTTCAGGCGTGGCCGATAGAGAATCAGCACGTCGCAGGCCAGCAGGAAAAACAGCATCATTCCCTGGAATAGTTGGGTGATCGCTTGCGGCAGATTCAGGGTCATCTGCGCGCTCTCGCCGCCGATGTACAGCAGCGCCATCAACAGGCTTGAGAACAGAATCCCGATCGGGTTCAACCGTCCGAGAAACGCCACGGTGATTGCTGCATAGCCATAGCCCGGCGAGACTTGCGGCACCAATTGCCCGATCGGCCCGGTCACTTCGCAAACCCCGGCCAGCCCGGCCAAACCACCGCTGATCAACAGCGCGAGCCAGATCAGATGCTTCTCGCGAAAGCCGACAAAACCTGCGGCACGTTTATCCAGACCTAGCACTTTGATCTGGAAACCGACAAAGCTTTTCTGCAACAACACCCACACCGCAACCAGTGCGAGCAAAGCGAAATACACCCCGGCGTGCACCCGGCCATCCTCCATCAGCAGCGGCAGGCGACTGGCGTCGCCGAACATCGCCGACTCGGGAAAGTTGTAGCCGGCCGGATCCTTCAGCGGCCCGTGCACGCAGAACAGCAACAGGTTCAGCGCGATGTAATTGAGCATGATGCTGGTGAGGATTTCGTTGGCGTTGAAGCGCGTGCGCAGCCATGCCGTCAGCCCGGCCCAAGCGGCCCCGGCGAAAGTGCCGGTGAGCAGAATCAGCACCAGCGCCCAACGGCTTTGCAGGTCGATGATGTTCACCGCCAAGGCACTGCCGGCGAGTGCGCCGAGGAGCAATTGGCCTTCGGCGCCGATGTTCCAGATTCGCGCTTGATAAGCCACCGCCAGACCGAGTGCACAAAGCAGAATCGGCAGCGCCTTGACCAGCAGTTCGGAGACGCCATACAGATCGCTGACCGGTGCGATCAACAACGTGTGCAAGGTTTGCAGCGGGTCATGTCCCAGAGCGATGAACAACAGCGAGCCGCAACCGAGGGTCAGCAGTGCTGCCAGCAACGGCGAGCACCACAACATCAGGCGCGATTGTTGGCCACGGGGTTCGAGGGAAAGCAGCATGTTGGGAAAACTCCGTCAGGCCGTGGCCGATGAATGCGTGGGGTTGATGTGCCCGGCCATCCAGCTGCCGACATCGCTCAGCAGGGTGTCGGTGGTGTTCTGCAGCGGCGACAGACGCCCGGCGCACAGGGCGCCGAGGCGGTCGCTGATCTGGAACAGTTCGTCGAGGTCTTCGGAGATCACCAGGATCGCCGCGCCGGCATAGCGCAGGGCAATCAGCGCGCGGTGAATGGTCGCCGCTGCGCCAACGTCCACGCCCCAGGTCGGGTGCGCCGCGATCAGCAGTTTCGGTTGCTGGAGGATTTCCCGGCCGAGAATGAATTTCTGCAGATTGCCGCCGGACAGGCTGCGCGCGGCCGCGTGAGTGCCCGCGGTTTTCACCCCGAAGCGCTGAATGATCTGTTGGGCGAGGGCTTCGACTTTACTGCGCTCGATCAAACCGTTGCTCACCAGCCCCTGTTGAAAGGCCGTGAGCAAGGCGTTGTCGGCAAGGCTCAGTTCCGGCACCGCACCGTGGCCCAGGCGTTCTGCCGGGACGAACGCCAGACCGAGTTGGCGCCGCGCATCCGGACGCAAATCGGCGACCGCTTGCCCGGCGAAACAAATGGTTGTCGCGCCGTCGCGGGGCAGGGTTTGTTCACCGCTGAGCAGCGCCAGCAACTCATCCTGGCCATTGCCCGCGACCCCGGCGATACCGACGATTTCGCCGCCGCGCACTTGCAGGTTGATGTCGCTCAACGAGCAGCCGAAGGGATCGGGGTTGTGCCAGCTCAAGCCGTTGACCTGTAGAAAGTCCGCGCCGCCACTGACCTTCGGATATTCGCCGATCAACGCCGCCGCTTCGCCGACCATCATCTGCGCCAATTGCTGATCCGAGCATTCGGCCGGCTGGCAATGCCCGGCGACCCGCCCGCCGCGCAAGACCGTGGCGCTATGGCACAGGGCGCGCACTTCCGCGAGCTTGTGGCTGATAAACAGAATGCTGCAGCCCTCGGCGGCGAGGCGGCGCAGGGTGATGAACAGTTCGTCGGCCTCTTGTGGCGTCAGCACCGACGTCGGCTCGTCGAGGATCAGCAGGCGAATGTCCTGCATCAGGCAGCGAATGATCTCCACCCGTTGCCGCTCGCCGATCGACAGGCTGTGGACAAGTCGCTCCGGCTCCAGCGCCATGCCGTAGCGGCGCGACACTTGGCGAATCTTTGGCTCCAGTTGTTTCGGCGTGCCGGCTTTGGCGCCCATGGCCAGAGCGATGTTCTGCGCGACGCTGAGGGTTTCGAACAGCGAGAAATGCTGAAACACCATGCCGATCCCCAACTGCCGGGCCTGCGCCGGGTTGCGGATATTCACCCGCTGGCCCTGCCAGAGCATTTCGCCGATATCGGCCTGGGTGACGCCATAGATGATCTTCATCAGCGTGCTTTTACCCGCGCCGTTCTCACCGAGCAGTGCGTGGATTTCTCCCGGCGCGATGCTCAGGTCGATGGCGTCATTGGCCAGACAACCGGGGTAGCGTTTGCTGATCTGGCGCAGTTGCAGGCGCGGCGTTGAATCTGGGCTTGGCATGACAGGCTCGACTGACTTGGAGTTGTGCCTGTGGATAAAGCAATTTCCTGGCCATTGAGTCAGGAACGCCCGCCGTAACTGTTGCCGCGTGCCGGCGGCAGAGCGTCGCGCTGAAAAACGCAGGAGGAGCCGGCACCAATTCAGCGCAAAGCTGTTGATCCGGCTCCACTTTTGCACCGTGACGAACTGGTTAAAAAACGAGCAGCCGGGTCGAAGCTATACAGAACCTGCGACTGCGCCAGCCATGAACGGCTTATCCACAGGTTGTTCCACAGTATTTGTGCGCAATTGGAAATCCTTGGCATAAGCGCTGGGATGCTATCTCCCAATGGTGATAAAAAGCGCTAACTATCTGTTTTTACGTGGGATTTATCTTTTTTCATGCGCAGTGGACGAAAAGTGAGCAAATCGCGCAAAGCCACGTGACAGAAGGGTTACAGCCATATGTGCTCAGGTTATCCACAGTCGGGTGCACAGCAGATGTGGGCAAGTTGCTGGAATAAAGAAATCCGTCGATGCCCTAAAAGATCGCAGCCTTCGGCGGCTCTTACTGGGAAACACTAAGTCCTGTGCAGGAGCTGCCGAAGGCTGTGATCTTTTACTCTTCTAACGCTGCAGCACAATCCGCCCACGGCTCAAATCCGCCAGTTGCGTTTGCAACAACTCGATCTGCGCCTCACCCACTGCCAACTGCAACTCAACACCATTGGCAGTGAAGTTTTCTTCGACGACCAACCCACCCAGGTCCGCCACCCGCAGCTTCACCAACGCCAACTCGGCAAAGCCGCAGGCACAACTGAGCGGCACACGGCTGATCAACTCGACTTTTGCCGCCGCTTGCAGGCACTTGTTCGCGCCGCCGCCATAGGCTCGGGCCAAACCGCCAGTACCCAGTTGAATGCCGCCATACCAGCGGATCACCAGCACCGCGACCTGATCGCAATCCTGCGCTTCGATGGCCGCCAGAATCGGCCGTCCGGCGGTGCCGCCGGGTTCGCCGTCGTCGTTGCTGCGGTATTGCGCACCGAGTTTCCACGCCCAGCAGTTGTGCGAGGCATTCAAGTCGCTGTGTTGTTCGAAGAACGCCTGCGCGTCGGCGGGGCTGCCGATCGGCGCGGCGACGGTGATGAAGCGGCTTTTGCGAATCTCTTCGCGGTACTCGCAAAAACCGCTGAGGGTGAAAGGCATAAACGTCTTAAATAGTCGGGGTGAGGCCGCAGCCTTTGAGAATGATGCGGATCAGGTTGTTGCCGGCGTCTTCCATGTCCTGCTTGGTCAGCTTGCTGCGACCGCTGACGCGGCAGATCTGCGTGGCGAAGTCGGCGTAATGCTGGGTGCTGCCCCACAGCAGGAAAATCAGGTGCACCGGATCCACCGGGTCCATCTTGCCGGCATCGATCCAGGCCTGGAACACGGCTGCGCGGTCCTGGAACCAGGCGCGGTAATCCTGGTTGAAATACTCGGTCAGGCATTCGCCGCCACTGATCACTTCCATCGCAAAGATCCGCGAGGCCTGCGGCTGACGGCGGGAGAATTCCATCTTGGCGCGAATGTAGCGGGTCAGCGCTTCGGCCGGATCATCCTCGGCGGTCAGGGTGTTGAAGGTGCTGTCCCACAGCTCGATGATGTTGCTCAGCACCGCCACGTACAACCCAAGCTTGTTGGTGAAGTAGTAATGCAGATTCGCCTTGGGCAACCCGGCATTCTGCGCGATGGTGTTCATGCTGGTGCCTTTGTAACCGTGACGGGCGAACTCGTCTTCGGCGGCTTTGAGGATGGTCTCTTCGTTCTTCTGACGAATGCGGCTGGCGGGTTTGCCGCCGTGAGCAGGGACTTCAAAGGTCATAGGCACTTCCGGTTTGTCTGTGGGTGCAACCAGTTGCGTTGATAACGCACCCACAGGCATCCGACAAGTCCTGATGCAATAAAACCGTTACGCCTGTTCGATCTTGTTCAGCGCTGCGGCGGATTCGACGCGGGTGGTTTTCGCCTCCGGCAGCAACAGGCACAGGATGATCGCGGTCAGGCCACCGCTGGTGATCGCCGAATCGAACAGGTTTTGCACCAGTTTCGGTAACAGGTGCAACAGGTTCGGTTGCGCGGCAATGCCCAGGCCGACGCCGAGCGAGGTGGCGATGATCAGCATGCTGCGTCGGTCCAGCGGCGACTGCGCGAGGATCCGCACCCCGGCCGCTGCCACGCTGCCGAACATCACCAACGTGGCGCCGCCAAGCACCGGTTTCGGGATCTGCTGCAGCACTGCGCCGATCATGGGGAACAGGCCGAGACAAAACAGGATCGCGCCGATGTACAGCCCGACATAGCGGCTGGCGACGCCGGTCAACTGGATCACGCC
This sequence comes from Pseudomonas sp. MWU347, assembly GCF_017947305.1. Classification (NCBI taxonomy): domain Bacteria; kingdom Pseudomonadati; phylum Pseudomonadota; class Gammaproteobacteria; order Pseudomonadales; family Pseudomonadaceae; genus Pseudomonas; species Pseudomonas sp. MWU347. The sequence goes on along the minus strand of NZ_JAFGZB010000002.1, from coordinate 5,263 downwards.
GTTGTTCTGCGCAAACGTGGTGTTGGGGAAGGCGCTGAAGGTGGCGGCGATCATGCAGCTCACGCCGTCACCGAGTACGCCGCCACGCAAACGACTTATATAGGAAGGGCCGCTGATTGGCTGGCGGGCGAGCATGCAATTGGCCGTGAGGTCGCCGACGGTTTCGATGGTGCTGATCAGATAAATCAGCGCGACGGGCAGGAAAGCGGTCCAGTCGAAGCTGAAACCGAACTTGAACGGTGTGGGAAGACTGACCAAGGGCAAGTCAGGCAATGCCTGCGGAACCAGTTTCCCGCTGAACCACGCGGCCAGACTGCCGAGCAGCAGTCCGATAATGATGGCCGACAGCCGCACCCACGGCGTGTTCGAGCGGTTGAGCAGGATGATCGTCAGCAACACGAACACCCCCAGCGCCAGATTGCCCGGCGCGCCGAAGTCCGGCGCATTGAATCCACCGCCCAGATCGGTGATGCCGACCTTGATCAGACTGACGCCGATCAGAGTAATAACAATCCCGGTCACCAGCGGCGTAACAACCCGGCGTAATTGACCGATGAAACGGCTGAGGACGATCTGCACCACGGCGCCGAAAAAGCATACGCCGAAGATCATCGCCAGAATGTCTTCCGGGCTGCCGCCACGCTGCTTGACCAGAAACCCGGCCGACAGCACCGCGCCGAGGAAGGCGAAACTGGTGCCCTGCAAACAGATCATCCCGGCGCCGATGCCGAACGGCCGCCGCGCTTGAATAAAGGTGCCGACCCCGGAAACCATCAGCGCCATGCTGATCAGGTACGGCAAGTGTGCGGTCAGGCCGAGGGCCGAGCCGATCACCAGCGGTGGGGTGATGATGCCGACGAAACTGGCGAGCACGTGTTGCAGGGCGGCGAGGATTGCGGCGGGTGGTTTTGGGCGGTCGTCGAGGCCGTAGATCAGGTCGCTGGACGGTTCAGAATCTGGCTGCATGGCTTAAGGCTTCTTGTTGAAGGATCGGGGTTGATCCTGCTTTGCAAAAAGCTGTCCACTTACTCAGGTTCTTCAGTGATTTTGTGGTTGAAAACCCGATCTGTCGGGCCTTGCAGGATTTTTCAACGCGTCGCCGCCAGACTCTCCAGAAAGCTCTCCAGCACCAAATGAGGGCGCCGCCCCTTGCGCGTGACCGATGCCAGACTCAAATCATAAAAACGTGTCGTCGATTTCAGCGCACGCAAGCGACCTTGCTGCACCCACAGGCTGGCGTAATGATCCGGCAGATAACCGATATAACGCCCGGTCAGAATCAGAAACGCCATGCCCTCACGGTCGGACGCACTGGCGGTGCAATTGAGCGCCTGGTAATGCGCCTGAATCTCCGCCGGCAAACGAAAGGTCGGGGCAATCGCATCCTGGCTATTAAGGCGCTCGTCATCCAGCTGCTTGTCATCCACATAAAACAGTGGATGACCCACCGCGCAATAAAGCAGTGAGCGTTCGCTGTACAACGGCTGATATTCCAGCCCCGACAGTGCGCTGGCCTGCGGCACCACGCCGACATGCAGGCGACCGTCGAGCACGCCTTGTTCGACTTCGTTGGGAGCGATCATGCGAATCTGGATCTGCACGTCCGGCCCGCGCTCCTTCAGCTGGGCGAGGGCATGGGTGATGCGCATGTGGGGCAGGGTGACGAGGTTGTCGGTCAGGCCGATGATCAACTCGCCACGCAGGTGCTGATGCAGGCCATTGACCTCGGTACGGAAACTTTCCAGCGCACTTAACAGTTGCAGCGCTGACTGATAAACCTCGCGGCCCTCTTCGGTCAGCGAGAACCCGGCGCGGCCGCGTTGGCACAAACGCAGGCCGAGGCGCTGTTCGAGATCGCTCATCTGCTGGCTGATCGCCGAGCGCCCGATGCCGAGCACGGTTTCCGCCGCCGAGAAGCCGCCGCACTCCACCACGCTGCGGAAAATCCGCAGCAGGCGAATATCAAAGTCACTGACCTGGGCCAGCGGATCGGGGCGGCGACTGCTCATGCTGTTGTTCTCATTGTTTAGCAGGCTTCTAACTGAAGGTTAGAAAAGTTGGATTTCACCGACTTTATCCGCGTGGCAATTTAGCTGCAACAACGCTTTTTATCTCCCTGATGCTTATGCCCTGCGAGGTTTTGCCCGATGAACATGCCTGAAAACGCGCCGTCGCCACTGGCCAGCCAACTGAAGCTGGACGCGCATTGGATGCCGTACACCGCCAACCGCAACTTCCAGCGCGACCCGCGTCTGATCGTGGGTGCCGAAGGCAGCTGGCTGTTCGATGACAAGGGCCGCAAGATCTACGATTCGCTGTCCGGTCTGTGGACCTGCGGCGCCGGGCACACCCGCAAGGAAATCCAGGAAGCGGTATCCAAACAACTGGGCACCCTCGATTACTCGCCAGGCTTCCAGTACGGCCATCCGCTGTCGTTCCAGTTGGCGGAAAAGATCACTGACCTGACCCCGGGCAACCTGAACCACGTGTTCTTCACCGACTCCGGTTCCGAGTGCGCCGACACTGCGGTGAAGATGGTTCGTGCCTACTGGCGTCTGAAAGGTCAGTCAACCAAGACCAAAATGATCGGCCGTGCCCGTGGCTACCACGGTGTGAACATCGCCGGCACCAGCCTTGGCGGCGTCAACGGCAACCGTAAGCTGTTCGGTCAGGCGATGATGGATGTCGATCACCTGCCGCACACGCTGCTGGCCAGCAACGCATTCTCCCGTGGCATGCCGGAGCAGGGCGGTATCGCCCTGGCCGATGAGCTGCTGAAGTTGATCGAACTGCACGACGCGTCGAACATCGCGGCGGTCTTCGTTGAACCGATGGCCGGTTCCGCTGGCGTACTGGTTCCGCCTCAGGGTTACCTGAAGCGTCTGCGCGAGATCTGCGATCAGCACAACATCCTGCTGGTCTTCGACGAAGTGATTACCGGTTTCGGCCGCACCGGCTCGATGTTCGGCGCCGAGAGCTTTGGCGTGACCCCGGACCTGATGTGCATCGCCAAGCAAGTCACCAACGGCGCGATTCCGATGGGCGCAGTGATTGCCAGCTCCGAGATCTACCAGACCTTCATGAATCAGCCGACTCCGGAATACGCGGTGGAATTCCCCCACGGCTACACCTACTCGGCCCACCCGGTGGCGTGCGCCGCTGGCCTGGCGGCACTCGACCTGCTGCAAAAGGAAAACCTGGTGCAGAGCGTGGCCGAGGTTGCACCGCATTTCGAAAATGCCCTGCACGGTCTGAAAGGTTCGAAGAACGTCATCGACATCCGTAACTACGGCCTGGCCGGTGCGATCCAGATTGCGGCCCGTGACGGCGACGCCATCGTGCGTCCATTCGAAGCCGGCATGGCCCTATGGAAAGCCGGGTTCTACGTACGCTTCGGCGGCGACACCCTGCAGTTCGGCCCAACTTTCAACAGCAAGCCGCAAGACCTCGATCGTCTGTTCGACGCGGTTGGCGAAGTGCTGAACAAGCTCGACTGATTTTTCCCTCTATATATACCTGCGAATAACAGGCGCCCCATGCGGGCGTCTGTACACAAGAATTCAGGAGTTTTCGATGAGCGTTATCCCGCATTTGATCAATGGCGAACTGGTGACCGAGAACGGTCGCGCGGTTGATGTGTTCAACCCGTCCACCGGTCAGGCGATCCACAAGCTGCCGCTGGCCACCCGCGAAACCATTCAACACGCGATCGACGCCGCCAAGGCTGCGTTCCCGGCATGGCGCAACACCCCTCCGGCCAAACGTGCCCAGGTGATGTTCCGCTTCAAGCAACTGCTGGAGCAGAACGAAGCGCGTATCTCGCAATTGATCAGCGAAGAACACGGCAAGACCCTCGAAGACGCCGCCGGTGAACTGAAGCGCGGTATCGAGAACGTCGAGTTCGCCTGCGCCGCCCCGGAAATCCTCAAGGGCGAATACAGCCGCAACGTCGGCCCGAACATCGACGCTTGGTCGGACTTCCAGCCACTGGGTGTGGTTGCAGGCATCACACCGTTCAACTTCCCGGCGATGGTCCCGCTGTGGATGTACCCACTGGCGATCGTCTGCGGCAACTGCTTTATCCTCAAACCGTCCGAGCGTGACCCAAGCTCGACGCTGCTGATCGCCCAACTGCTGATCGAAGCCGGTCTGCCGAAAGGTGTGTTGAGCGTGGTGCATGGCGACAAGACTGCAGTGGACGCGCTGATTGAAGCGCCGGAAGTCAAAGCGCTGAGCTTTGTTGGTTCGACGCCGATTGCCGAATACATCTATGCCGAAGGTACCAAGCGCGGCAAACGCGTTCAGGCACTGGGCGGCGCGAAGAACCATGCGGTGCTGATGCCGGATGCGGATCTGGACAACGCGGTCAGCGCGCTGATGGGCGCGGCCTATGGTTCTTGCGGTGAGCGCTGCATGGCGATTTCGGTCGCAGTGTGTGTCGGCGATCAGGTAGCGGATGCGCTGGTGGCGAAACTGGTTCCACAGATCAAGGCGCTGAAAATCGGTGCCGGCACTTCGTGTGGTCTGGACATGGGGCCACTGGTGACCGGTCAGGCGCGGGACAAGGTCAGTGGTTATGTTGATGACGGTGTGGCAGCGGGCGCGACCTTGGTGGTCGATGGTCGCGGCTTGAGCATTCCAGGTAACGAAGAGGGCTTCTTCCTCGGCGGCTGCCTGTTCGACAACGTTACCCCTGAAATGCGCATCTATAAGGAAGAGATCTTCGGGCCGGTGTTGTGCGTGGTTCGCGTCAACAGCCTGGAAGAGGCGATGAAGCTGATCAACGATCACGAATACGGTAACGGCACCTGCATCTTTACCCGTGACGGTGAAGCGGCGCGTCTGTTCTGCGACGAGATCGAAGTCGGCATGGTCGGCGTCAACGTACCGCTGCCGGTTCCGGTGGCTTACCACAGCTTCGGCGGCTGGAAGCGCTCGCTGTTCGGCGACCTGCATGCCTATGGCCCGGATGGTGTGCGCTTCTATACCCGTCGCAAGGCCATCACCCAGCGCTGGCCGCAGCGTGCGAGCCATGAGGCTTCGCAGTTCGCTTTCCCTAGCTTGTAAGTAGCAGGGCATGACGAAGGCCGACCTCTAGAGGTCGGCCTTCGTGTTTTCGGGTTTTTTTGACCGATATGACAGAAATGTGAAAAAAGCGGTTGACGGCAGATTCTGGAGGTCTATAATTCGCCCCACTTCCGGCGCAGTCGAAACGGAAAACTCCTTGAGATTCAACGAGTTACGCAGTTTTCGGCAGCGGCTT